>DASVVE010000001.1:0-52470 GCA_036386675.1 Chloroflexia bacterium
ACATGTGTAGCGGGAGCACTCCCGCTACACTTCTCTTTTGCTATGCAGATAAAGCAGTCTCAGGAGCTACTTTTGCTTTGACCTGAACGCATCTCTCACCAGATGCTCCTCGAAGCCCTGGCCCGCCGTGCCAGTGCTGGCGTAGTTGTACAGGGCCGCCTGGAACACTCCGTTGAGAGCCGCCCCGAAAAGGCTGATTGCCATAACGAGGAACACGATAACTGCCACTACCAGGAGCATCAGGGCAGTTGAGTTGCTGGAGACGGCCAGGAAAAAGAGCGGCACGCCCAGTACGAGTATAACTGCGAATGTAATGAGGCCCAGCACAAGCCCTACCCCACCGTTGCCCACGAGTTGCTCGCCCCAGGTCTTGCGCAGCAGTGCCGTAGAACGCTTGATGCCCTCTACGGGACCTACGTTCTCGACTACCAGGACGGGGATCACCAGGAACGTAACCACGTTCCACGCGACGTTGACAAGCGCCGCGACTATCTTCCCTACGATGTTATCCTGGTCGCGCAGCACCTTGAGGATCAGCCCCACGGTGGCTGAGATGGCAGCGTAGCCGACGATCTGCGGCAGGTGCTGCATAGCGATGCGAATACCATCTCTTACGGTGGGGTCCTCGCCCCGCAACCTCATCATGGCAGCCCCTACTAAAGCCACGTTCGAGAAGATGATAACCGTGTACATGACGAGGTAGTACAGGAACAGCACCACCAAAGCGAGTATGTCTTGCGAGGTAAGACCTTCGCCATTCCGCCCTATACCATCTAGCAGGCCTGTGAAATACGCAGGCACGAAGAAGACGATACTGACCAGGACCACACCCAACATCGAGACGAATGGAAGCACCATCAGCTCCGGGTCCGAGCGCAAGACGTTGTAGCTGGCCTTCACAAGAGACCAGCTTCGAGATAGAGTGTTGAACATACGACTAATCAACCTCCTTATAGAAACAGGTAGATTTCGCCCGAGATTATTCGGCTGTTGCCCCTATTGTACCACGAGCGGAACTATAATTCTTCCTCGCTGCTACAAGTACGTTTCACCCCTAGCATAAGTTGCGAACAGGCTTACCTACGTCAAGCCTGTTCGCAACATCGGGACGATGATTCTTATAGTGTCACCAGGCGCTGGTTGTCGCCTGGACTCAACCTAGCCTGGGCAGCACGTCTTCGGCGTACTGGCGCAGGCCCTCGATGTCGTCCAACTGGAACCACTGCGTCATTATCTCCCGCACCCCGGCCTCCCTCAATGCCGCTATCTGCTCCGCGATTTCTTCTCCGTTGCCGACCAGGACGTGGCGGTCGTCGCGCCAGGCGGCAATCTTCTCGTCAAGCGACTTATCTGCCAGCGAGGGGCTGTTGAAGGGCGGCTGCTCAAGGCGTTTCTGCAAGTCCTCGCGAGTACGCCCGAAGATGACGATCGTCATGATCGACCGCTTGACATCACCCGGTTGGCGGCCCTCCTGACGCAGCAGGTCGTCCAGGTGAGACGACATTTCCCGAAAGTCCTCCACGGTAGGGTTGACGGAGTTCCACTGCCCGGCGTACCGCGCCACCAGGGGCAATGTGCGCTTGCGGCCACTCCCGCCTATGAGGATGGGTGGTCCACCCGCACGTTCGGGCCTGGGCAGCAGGATGGCCTCGCGCAGGCGGAAGTAGCGGCCCTCGAAGGTGACAGGCTCGTCACTGGTCAGCAGCTTGCTGGCTACTTCTACCCCTTCCTCGAAGCGGTCCATTCGCTCCTTCATCGAGCCGAGGTTGTGCCCGAACATCTCGTGCTCACGGTCCTGCCACCCCGCGCCGAGGCCCAGCAGCATGCGACCGCCGCTAAGATCGTCCAGGGCCGCCGCTTGCCGGGCGAGCATGGTCGGCTCGCGGAACGACACCGGGGCGACCAGCGGGCCGAAGTGGATGCGCCTGGTGTGCTCGGCCAGGTAAGCCAGCGAGACCACCATCTCCAGCGAGTCCTTCTCAGGAGCGCGCGCGTTGGTATAGTGGTCGGAGCGGAACATGCCCGCGAAGCCCAACGCCTCGACCTCTTCGACCAGGCTCTTCCAGATCGTCCAATTTACGCCGTCCTGCCCCTCGATCATGATTGAAAGTTCGGTCATTTGCTCCCCTTTGCGAAAAGTCTGAAGGTCCACCCATTATAACCAAGCGTACGCGGCATGTAAAAAGAGGGGGAAGGTACAAAGCAACAACCAACATGCGGTAAGTCTAGAGCGGCTGCCAAGCCGGAGACGAGCATCCAAGCCCCCCTCTGTCATTCTTCACTGCGTTCAGAATCTCGTCCTTCACGAAGGTGTTACCCTTTTCTTATGCGGGCGTATCCCCATTAGAAAGGTGAGACTTGGGTGGTGAAGGACGAGATTTCTCACCACGTTCGAAATGACAAAGGGGGTCACGTGCTCATATCCGACTATTCCAGGATAGCCTATGCTGTCTTTCCTTCGTTAGCGCGGTACTCAGAATGACAAGAACCAACATCCTACTCGTTTGCGACCGTGCACCTGGCTTGCCAGCACGTCTTGAGTGCTTGTAGTTCCTATTGCCCACAATCTATAATCGCTTTGGAAGCAGAGAAACCCACGAGCTAAGGAAGTTTGGAAAACAAAGCATGAGAATTAGCGACACACTACTGACAGCGGTACAGAATCTCGGGCGACGAAAAGTGCGGACGGTGCTCACCTCGGTGGGCGTGTTCGTGGGCATCATCACGATTGTGACTATGGTGTCGCTGGGCATCGGCATACAGCGGCAAATCACCGACACCATATCGGAGCTGGGGCTGGACACGGTATTCGTCTACCCGCAGGTCACGCGACCGGTGGGCGGGGACAACCCGAACGTGCGTACTCGGCCAACCGTGCCCCTCAACCCTGCGGCTATCGAGCGCATCAAAAGTATAGACGGGGTAACTTCGGTAGAGGTGATAGTTTCGGTGCCCACCGCGCCGGAGATGACGGTGTCCGTAGCGGGCAGAGGCTTCCCTGTGACGTTACAGGAGCAAGAGCCGATGGACCGTATCTTCAGCGGCCAGGAACTGCTGCTGGAAGGCGCAACACTGGAGAACACACCCGATGAGCGTGGGCTGGTGCTCAGCGACCGCTTGCTACGCCGCTCGGGCTTCAGACCTGAAGACTATCCCTCGCTCGTAGGGCAGCAAGCCAGTATCACCGTGACCTCACCAAGAGGAGATAGCTTCAAGCTGGAAACGCCCGTGCGGGGCATCATGGGCAACCGGGCTCCCATGGCGGCGGAACTGGGGAACGCCGACAAGCTGGAGATCAAGGAGTGGTGGTACGACGACCCGAACATCCTGGAGGCAGAGGGTTACGCCTCGGGAGTGATACACACAAGCTCCCTGAACGACGCGCCCAGGGTAGCGGGGCAGGTGGAAGCATTCGGCCTCGACACCAACACCTTGCAGGCGTTCCTGGACCAGGTGAACCGCATATTCACCATCTTACAGGTAATGCTCTCCTCTGTGGGCCTGCTGGCCCTCGCGGTCGCCAGCGTGGGCATCGCGAACACCATGATAATGAGCATCTACGAGCGCACGCGGGAGATAGGCACGCTGAAGGCGATAGGCTCGTCCAATGGCGACGTGCTGCGCATCTTCATGGTGGAGGCGGGGTTGATCGGGCTGCTGGGCGGCATTGTGGGCGTGATTGGCGGCTGGCTGCTCGGTTTGGCGCTCAACCAGGTCATCCTCGACTATATGAGGCGCGAGCAGATCCCGATAGACGCCCCCTTCTTCATGGTAACGTGGGAGCTTGTGGGCGGTGCCCTGGCCTTTGCCGCCCTCGTGGGCATAGTGGCCGGTCTCTACCCCGCCTTCCGCGCGGCCAGGCTGGACCCTCTGACTGCTTTGCGGCATGAGTAGCAGACCTGGAAGCAACACGCCCCTATGGCGTCTGTGGCTATCGTGGCTGTTATCAAG
Source organism: Chloroflexia bacterium (assembly GCA_036386675.1). Lineage (GTDB taxonomy): Bacteria > Chloroflexota > Chloroflexia > QHBQ01 > JADMIH01 > JADMIH01. The sequence goes on from DASVVE010000001.1 coordinate 3,952, forward strand.
CACTGCGGGTAGCTCAGTCGGCTTTATGCTTGGGGTATGTGCCTCATGCGGCCTTGTAGCGGTGAGTGCAAACACAGGGGTGGTGGGACCAGGAAGCGGGAGCCGTTGGTTCCTGCCCGTTTTCTTGCTGGTCCTGGGAGTCCTCACGGGGCTGTGCATGGCTATAGGCCAGGCCATATTTTTGGAGACCCAGGTACGCGTGCCTGACAGTCACTGGGTGTCTCTCTCCACGCTAGGCTCGGGTGTGGGCATACTCGTAGCGAACCTGCCCTACTTCTTCGGTGAAAATCCACGCGGCAACGCAGTAGTGGCCGCACTTCTAGCAGGAGCCGGAGGTGCGCTTCTTGGAGCGAGTCAGTGGCTCGCCTTGCGGAAGGCAAGCACTCTTGCGGTCTGGTGGATACCCGCCAGCGCGCTAGCATGGGGCGCGGGGCAGATGGCTGTCTTCCTGGTGGAAAACATCTGGCCTATTTCAGGTACCTCCGATCCGCTGCCAAGTGGTAGCGATGCCGCTAAGATGCTGGGGTATCCGCTCATAATACCCGCCGTAGCGAGCGTCCTCCTCGGGGTAGTAGTCGCCCGCATCATCCAAGCTCCCGCGCAGCCCTCTATCTCAGCACAGCCCTATAAGCCCGCTCCACCACCTCACTCAACCTCTCCCAGTTGAACTCGGCCCACACCCTCACGCGCGCCTTCTCACCCAGCCTCCCGCGCCTCTCCGCGTCCGACAGCAGGGCAGCTGCCGCGTCCGACATGGCCTCCACATTCCCGGCCTCCACCAGCACGCCCGCATTGCCCAGGAACTCGGGCGTCTGCCCCACATGATGCGCCACGACGGGCAACCCCATGAGCATAACCTCCAGCAGCTTGACCGGGCTTTTGGCGCGGTTGAGCAGGGTGTCCTCCATCGGGTAGAGGGCCACGTCACCCGCCGACAGCACGGCCGGCAATTGGTCCTCAGGCACGCGCCCAAGCACCGTGACGCTCTCCCCCATCCCCATAGCTGCGGCCTCGTCCTGCAACTTCATCTCCTCCCCGAAGAAGCCGCCGCCCACGACCAGCAACCGCGCGTCGGGGTGGCCCCTCCTCACGCGCGCCAGCACCTCCAACGGCCATCGCCAGGGGAACTCGGCCAGCCGCGAGTAAAGCAGCAGGGTGGGCCGGTGCTCGTCAATGCTTTCATGTGGATAGAGATGGGCTTTGGGTACGGGGTGCCAGTTGGCGTACTTGCTGTGCGACACGCCGTTCGGCAGGTAGAACACGCGACGGCGCGGCAGGCCCATGTCCCAGGTGCGGGCTTCGAGGGTACGGCTGGCGGCGGTCACGGCCCCGGCAAGTCGCGGCAATAGGGCTTCCATCAGGGCGAGCGACAGCTTCTGCGCGGGGGAGTAGGGGTTCACGTCGGCCCAGCCGCCCGGCCCCTCCCAGTCGTCCACGTCCAGCACCCACGGCACCCGCAGGCCCGATAGTGCGAACCCCGCCAGGCCGCTGTAGCCCACCGGCTTGAAAACGTGTACCACGTCCGGCCCGCCTGCGCGCACGCGCGTACGCCCTCCTTCGACGTTCGCCAGCGGACGGGGCTTGTTGAGCGCGGCTCGTACTATGCGCCATGTGAGACGCAAACTTCTCGGCCCGCCCCTCGGCAGCACAAGAGTTTCCACGCACAACCAGCCACCCTTACCGCCTGTTACAGGCTCGAACCAGGCACCGGGCCTCGCGTCAAGGTCGTCCCAGGGTGGCACAACTACGTGGACGCCATGCCCGCGCTCGGCCAACGCACGGGCCAGCGGCATCATACGGGCCGAGACCGTGCCTTTCGGCTGCATCCCAAACGGCGCGATAAGAGCGATACGCATAGCGACATTATAAGCTGAAACGTGAAACGTGAAACGTGATGAGGCTTACTATTGTTGGTTCGTGAATGTGAGGGTGCGTTTCTTGTGGCACACTGCCGCCCCGTGTCATCCTGAACGCAGTGAAGGATCTCAGATGCTAGTTTGACCGCTATGTTGAACCCTCGCCACCATGTGTGATTTCGTACAAAATCCAACATCAAACCCTACTCACGGTTTTGAGATCCTTCACTGCGTTCAGGATGACAGGGGAAATATGGATCTTCGAATAGAACCCATCTGAAAAATAAGAAAGTGGAGATGCGCCCCCAAAGTCTCACCTTTGTCATTTCGAACGGAGTGAGAAATCTCGTCCCTCATCACCCAAGTCTCACTTTTCTTTCAGCATCGCAGCACCGCAACACCGCAGGAAAGAGGTAACATCCCGGTGAAGGACGCGATTTCTCACGGAGTTCGAAATGACAAGGTCGGGGCTATGCCACCAGTACTCGGGGCTGCTATTTAGGAGATAGCTTCTCGTAAGATAGGGGCTACCTATCAGGGTATTGTGTACCATGTTCCTTGAATTACCCTGTGGTTTGCAGACCGGCGGCGATGCCGTTGATGCTGTGGTGCACCGCATCGAGTAGGGAATCGCGCTCCTCCTGCGGGGCGTGTTCGGGGAGGGAGCGGTAGCGGCGCAGGAGAGCTATCTGGGCCAGGTGTAGCGCATCAACGTAGGGGTTGCGTAGCTTGATGGAGCGGGAGAGTATGGACGACTTCTCCAGTAGCTCCTTTTGCCCGGTGATTTGCAGTACCGCCGCAACCGTCTTATCGAATTCGCCCTCTATCTGCCCGAATACCTCCTCCCCGTTCTCAGCCAGGGTAGAGTAGCGCTTCACCGTGGGCATGTCGGCCGTGCCGAGGCTGATCTGGGCGTTGTCGAGGCACATAGCGAAGAAGCGCCAGCCCCGGTACATCGCCTGCAACGTCTCCAGGCCGCCCGCCTCTATCTCTGATTGAAGCGCGGTACCCAGCCCGAACCAACCGGCCAGGTTAGCCCGTATTTGCGTCCAGCTAAATACCCAGGGGATGGCCCGCAGGTCTTCAAGCTGCACGCGGTCCGCTTTGGCACCGACGCGGCTCACAGGGCGAGAGGCTAGATTGAGGGTGCCAAGCTCCGGGAAGGGCGTGGCCTGCCGGAAGAATTCGAGACACTTGGGAGAATCTTTTACCAGCCCCTCGTAGCGCGACATTGACGCCGCAGCCATGCGCTCCATCGCCTCTACCCACTCGGCGGGAGTAGCGGGCGTAGCAGCGTCCCCCTCCCCGCCGGCCGACGACACCAGCAGGGCGTGTACCACCTGCTCGAAGTGGCGCATGGTGATGGCAGGGTGGCTGTAGCGGGCGAAGATTACCTCCCCTTGCTCGGTCACTTTGAGGTTGGGAAGGTGGGCTTCTGGTGGGCGGGCCATGATAGCGCGTCCGGTCGGCCCCCCTCCACGCCCCACCGCGCCGCCTCTACCGTGGAACACTACCAGGGCGACTCCGGCTTCCGAGGCGCTACGTGCAAGGGCCGCCTGCGCCCCGTAGATCTGCCAGTTGGCCGAGAGGTAGCCGCCGTCCTTGTTGCTGTCCGAGTAGCCGAGCATGACCTGCTGCCCTTTCTTGCGCGCCCGGAGGTGGGCCTTGTAGGGGCGGCTCCCGTAGAGGCTCCGCATGATTTCGCCACAGGTCTCCAGTTCGCGTATCTGCTCGAACAGTGGCACCACATCCAACCTCGAAGTGGCCGCGTGTCTGCCCCCCGGCCACAGGAACAGCCCTGCCTCTCGCGCCAGAAATAGCACCGCCAGAACGTCGCTCGCATGCCGGGTCATCGAGATTATGCAGGTCTGGCAGGCTTCAGGTCCGCCCATCCGTTGAATGTTGGACATCGCCCTGAAGGTGTCGAGCACCTCGCGGGTGGGGGCGGACAAAGCATCGGGGAGCGGCGATATAGCTTGTCCCGCCAGCCTTTCCTCAAGCACCGCCTGTCGTTGGTCATACGGTAAATTCTCGTAGCCGGAGAGTCCCGTAAGGCCCAGCAGTTCAGCCACGGCAGCGGTGTGCTTCTCGGCGTGTTGGCGAATCTCAAGCTCTGCCAGGTGGAAGCCGAATATCTCCACCCGGCGGATGAGATCGAGAAGGGGGCCGTCCGCCACCCGCCCGCCGCCGTGCTCCCGGAGGCTGCGCTCTATCTCTCGCAGGTCCGCCAGCAAATCGCCGGGCGATTCGTACTCGCCCGGCCCGCCCTCCTCGGTGCGCCGCAGCCTCTCCCCTATTAGCCCCAGCTTGCGCCTGTAAGGCTCGTCGGCCCACTGGCTCACCGGCTGCAAACCGAGCCGTTCCCGGTCGCGCTCGATTGACCTCGCTAGCTCACCCGAAACGCCACTCAGCCGTGCCGATACGCTCAATTCCCTGCCCAGAGTGCCAACCTCGTTGCGGTAGCGCCTCAAGATAGCCGCCCTGGACATCCGCGCCGCCGCCCGCGTAATCTCCGGGGTGACCGCCGGGTTGCCATCCCGGTCGCCGCCCACCCAGGTGCCCAACCTCAAAATAGGCTTCAGAGCACCGGCCTGGGGAATTGCGTCCTCGTAAGCCCCGGCCACCGCACTCTCCAGCGCCCTCTGCACCTGCGGGGCCACGTTGTAGGCAGTCCCGGCTGCGAAGTAGAGCACGCTACGCACCTCGTCTAGCACACTGGGGCGCTCGATGCGGGTCTCCGCCGTCTGCCAAAGAAGGGTGATGCGCGTGCGCAGGTCGTCCAGGGTAGCGGCCTCCCCGCCCGGCACCTGGGGGTTGTTTAGCCGTGCGATATCGGCGGTCGTGCGCTCCAGGTGCTGCAACAGCGTGCGTCGGCGGGCCTCCGAGGGGTGCGCGGTGAAGACGGGGTGCAAGTCCAGCCGGGCGATGCTCTCCAGCACCTCATTCGCGTCCAGCCCATGCAAGCGCAAGGTGGCGATAGCATCTGCAATAGACTCGCGCAGGGGTTGCTCGGTCTGCTCGCGCTCCATGAGGGTGCGCACGCGGTGGTGCTGCTCGGCCAGGTTGATTAGGTGGAAGTAGACGCTGAAGGCCCGCACCAGTTGTTGCAAGCGTTGTGTGGACTGGCTGTGCACCCAGTCGAGCAGGTCCTGCTCCCGCGTCTCGTGCTCGCCCGACTGGGAACGCAAGGCGATAGCGGAAGTGCGCAGGTGCTCCACCGCATCCAGCAGCTCCTCCCCACCCTGTTCGCGCAATACGTCACCCACCAACTCGCCAAGCACGCGCACGTAATCGCGCAGACGGTCTATTGGCTCTGCACGATTTTCGATTTTAGGTTTTGGACCCTTCGCTTCGCTCAAGGGCAAGCTTTGGATTGGGTGTTCGTCGGTGGTAGACATGGCACTGTTGGTTGGGTCTATTCTATCACCTATCGTTCACGAGCACCGTGCCGACACCGGACGTGGTAAGGCTTTGGAGCAGCAGCGACTCCTCTTTTGAGCCGTCTAGGATGCGCACCTGCTTGACACCACCTCTCAGGGCGCTGAGGCAGTTCTGCACCTTGGGCAGCATACCGCCCGACACTATGCCGCCGTCTATCAAAGCCCTGGTTTCGGAAGCGGTGCAAACAGGTATCAGGGAGGAGCGGTCCGAGGGGTCTCGGAGGATGCCGGGTACGTTGGTCACCAGATAGAGGCCTTCGGCGTCCAAGGCCTTGGCTAATATGGTGGCGACCGTGTCGGCGTTGATGTTGTAGATGTTGCCCTCGACGTCGGCGGCCAGGGAAGCCACCACAGGCACGTACCCCGCGCCCAGCAGCAGGTCCAGCACGGCCACATCTACCGAGGCCAGGTCGCCTACGTGCCCGTAATCGACTATCTCTTCGCTGCCTGTCTGCGGGTCGCGCACCAGGGTAGGCGGGCGGCGGGTGACGGTGATGAGGCCCGCGTCCACGCCCGACAGCCCCACTCCCCTGGCCCCGCTCGCCTGTAACGCCGCCAGCATCTCAATGTTGATGCTGCCACCGTACACCATCTTGATGACTTCCAGGGCCGCATCGTCCGTGACACGCCGCCCCTGTACCTTGCGCACGGTGTGTCCCAGTTGTTGGGTCAGCGCGTCCGCCTGCGGCCCGCCACCATGCACCACAACCACGCTTATGCCCCGCGACGACAACTGGGCTATGTCGGCGGACATGGCACGGAGGCCCGCCCCGTTCTGCATGACCTCGCCGCCCAGCTTGATGACGAAGCGCTTGCCCCTGTAACCTTCCAACTCCCCGCCAGCGGTCCCCTGAGGCGGTACCACGCTAGAGGCCGCCAAGCACGCTACCCAGCACCGATACCAGGCGCTCCACGTCCTCTATAGTAACCACCATGGGGGGCATGACCCTCAGCACGTTGGGGTCGCCGGAGGTGCCCAGGATGATTCCCTGCTCAAGTGCGGCCGCCTGCACGTCCTTCGCCGGCACGTCGAGGCGCAGACCGAGGAGCAAGCCGAGACCGCGTACCTCCACCACGTGAGGTAGTTCCGAGAGGCGGGACTTCATCAGGTCGCCCATCGCGGCGGCGTGGGCCAGCATGCCGTCTTCTAGGATGACGGCCAGGGTGGCGGTGGCGGCGGCGCAGGCGATGGGGCTGCCCCCGAAAGTGGAGCCATGTTCGTCCAGGTGCACCGTTTCGGCTATGCGGGTGGAGATGAGGGTCGCGCCCATAGACACGCCAGAAGCTATTCCCTTAGCCAGGGTGATGATGTCCGGCGTGATGCCCCAGTGCTCGCCCGCCCACAGGGTGCCCGTGCGTCCCAAACCCGTCTGTATCTCGTCGAAGATGAGCACCGAGCCGTTCCTGTCGCACAACTCGCGCAGGCCCCGGTAATAGTCAGCCTCGACCATGCGCACGCCCGCGATGCTCTGTATGGGTTCAATTATGACGGCTGCTACTTCCTGCTCCCCCATGAGCCTATCGATAGCAGCCAGGTCGCCAAACGGAGCGAACTCCACCCCCGGCAGCAGCGGCTCGAAGCCCTTCTTGTACTTCGGGTTGGCGGTCATGGCGAGGGCACCCATCGTGCGCCCGTGGAAGCCGCCTTCCATCGCTACAATAGTAGGTCGCCCGGTGAACTTGCGGGCTAGCTTAAGCGCGGTCTCGTTGGCCTCAGCGCCCGAATTGCAGAAGAAGACCTGCCCGTACCCCGCAGGGGCCACACCCACCAGCATGCTCGCGTACTTCGCCCGCACCTCGCTGTAGACGATGTTGGAGTAGAAGATCAGCGTCTCGGCCTGCTCCTGTATGGCCCGCACGACCTTCGGGTGGCAGTGTCCCGTCAGCGTCACCGCGTGGCCGCAGTAGAAGTCGTGGTAAGCCTTGCCGGAGGCGTCGTACAGCATGATGCCCTCACCCCGCACCGCCACGATGGGCAGCTTGGCGTAGGTGCCTAGCTGGGCGCTCGTCTCGTCGTCTATCACGGTCTGGCGGTCTACCTGTACGTCCTGTGTAGTTAGCATGATTGCTCCTGTTTTCTGTCCTGTTAGGGAATTAGAAAGTTGCGTCGTGTGACAACCTGCCTTTGCCCCCTGCTCTCGATATCTAGAACCAAGCCTCCCCCTTGTCATTCTCAGCGCAGCGAAGAATCAGGTGAGTAGGGATGCTGTTGAACTGAGGCGACCAGGCCCAGCCCTTGTCATTTCGAACGCAGTGAGAAATCTCGTCCTCCACCCCTGTGCTACCTTTTCTCTATCCAGTCAAGAGCACCATGTATTCGGTCTTGGTTTCAAGAAGAAAGGTGCTATCTGGGTCATAAGGGACGAGACTTCTCACTGCGTTCGAAATGACAAAGGCGGACCTTGGGTGGTGAGGGACGAGATTCTTCACTGCGTTCAGAATGACAAATAGGGAGTCGGTCCTGGACATCGGGACAGCTACGGCAGTGTGTCTATCTATGGCATCGTGCCTGGGAAGGTCAGCCCCAGCTTCTCCGGCCAGCCGTAGGCCACGTTGAGGTTCTGCACTGCCTGACCCGCGCCGCCTTTCACCAGGTTGTCTATGGCACTGGTAACTATGATGGTGCCCTCGCCGTCGGTAGTTGCCGATATGTCGCAGAAGTTAGAATGGGTGACCACCGCCACCCTGGGGTTGTCCACCAGGCGGACGAAATGCTCCTTCTCGTATGCCTCCCTGTAAAGGTCCTGCAACTCGCTCTTGCTGACCGAGCGGGAGGGGAAGGCGTAAGCGGTGGTGAAGATTCCCCTTATCATGGGCGCTGAGTGGGGTGTAAACACCACCCGCATGCTGCTCTCCCCCTCGCCCTGCCACTTGGCGAGTTCCTGGGCTATCTCCGGCTGGTGACGGTGCCTGAGGAGGTTGTAGGCGCGGAAGTCTTGCGAGCGTACGGGGTGGTGGGTGCCTTCGCCCGGCTCCTTGCCCGAACCTGACGAGCCGGTCTTGGAATCGATCACCACAGGCCCCTCAAGCAGCCCCGCCCTGGCAAGTGGCGTCAGCGCCAGCAGCGAGCCTGTGGGAAAGCAGCCGGGACAGGCCACCAACCGCGCCCCCTGTATCGCCTCCCGGTTCCACTCGGTCAGCCCGTATGCCGCAGACGTAGCTAGCTCGTTCGCTGTGTGCTCCAGGCCGTAGAACCTGGCGAATTGAGCCGCGTCCTTGATGCGGAAGTCGCCGCTCATGTCGAGCAGGATGGGGCCGCTGCCATGCGGGCCTCCCTTGCCCCCGGCGGCCAGTATCTCCGGCACGCGCTGCATGGCGGCACCGTGTGGGAGCGCCATGAAAATCGCGTCATACCCCGCGGCGTCCTCGGTGGAGATGTCGGCGGTGAACTTGAGGTCGGTCAACTTGCTGAGGTGCGGCAGTACCTCGGTGATAGGCTTGCCCGCGTGCGATGGTGACGTGGCGGCTGCTACTTCCACGCAGGGGTGGCCCAACAAGAGGCGCAGCGCCTCACCGCCGATGTAGCCCGAAGCGCCCATGATCGCTACCCGCACGGGGTTGCCTCCGGTCTGCACTCCCCACATCAGGCCACCACCTCTGTCAGCACTCGGCTCTCAGCGAACACCAACTGCTCCACCATGCCCGCCAAGCGTGCAGCCTCGGTGCGGCCGTTCGCGGCGTCTATGTTGAAGTGCCCGGTGATGTAGTCCACCCCGGCGCTGTTGTCGGTGGCGGGGCCGGACACGCAATCCACGCTCACGCCCATCTCCTCCAGGTAACGCAGGCCGCCCCACGCGGCTACCAGATCGTTGGCACACAGGACATGCGCCCTCACGTGGCCCATCAATTCGCGGTCGCGCAGCAGGATGTCCACGCCATAATGGCCCATGATACCGTCGCCGAACTCCACGACAATAGCGTCGGGGTTGCAGGCGCTGAGGGCCGAGAGCACACCTTTCGCGGCGGGCACCAGGCAGCTATCGGTACGGGTGGTGGAGGGCAGCCCCGCGTCACTGAACGACAGGGCGCACACCGCCCCGTGGTCCTGCATGTTGAGCAGGTCGCGCTGGGTAGCCACTCCTGCCAGCTTGGCGGCGGCCACCCGGTAGCCCCGGCTCGTCAACTCGCGGACTATCTCGCACGCGGCGGTGGTCTTGCCCGCGTTCATGCAGGTACCGGACACCAGGATAATGGGAGCGGACTCGCGGAGAGATTTCTGCCAGGGCACTGCATTGTCCATGATGTTGGCGGGCTGCCCGTCGTGCATCACCGAGCCGATGACGCGCACCTGTAGCGGCGTGCCGAAGTCGGAGTTGGCCGAGCTGCAAATGCCTATCACGCCGCCCATGTTTAGGATGTGCAGGGTGTCGCCCGGCTCGATGTGCGCCGGTATGGAACCTACGAAGCCCTTGAGGGCCTGCCGCTCGCCCAGCACCCCGGCGATGAGGTCGCCCTTGATGATGCGGGCCATCCTGCCGCCCCTCAATTCAAGCTCGCCGTAGACCAACTTCTCTTCCAGGGCCTCGACCACAAGCACGGTACCGCGCTCGGCGGGCACGTACTCGGCTACTTCCACCTCGTGCCCAAGGTTCAACCGGCCCGTGACCGAAGCTATCTTGTCCAGCGTTATCTGCATCTTACTCCCCCTTCGGGACTCAGCAATTACGAATTACGAATTATGAATTACGAATTACAGGTTACGTGCCACTCGTCACTGGTCACTCGTCACTCGTCATTTTCCAGGCAAACAAAAAACTCCCGTCCCAAACAAGGGACGAGAGCATAGCTCCCGCGGTACCACCCTTCTTGTCACATTTGTGGCCTGTGACCGCTCTTGGTTATTTGCTGCGTGGTCACCAACCACCCCATCCTACTTGCTCACCACATTGTGGCTTTCTTCGGCGGGCCGCTCACGGACCGGTTCACCGTTGGGGCTTCTCGGGCTTCCACCATCTCCCGATTCGCTGCAAGCGTCCTTGTCGGCTACTAATTCCCCTCATCGCGGGCCTGCGGCATAGCCGCTATTCGACTGTGTTGCCAAGTCTAACACAGTTATGCCTGGAATTCAAGCCTTTTTGCAGGATAGACGTAAAATTAGACTGAATCCGCCTGCACGCCGGTTGCCACAAAGTTCTGCTCGACAAACGACTTTACCCCTTCCGGTCCCTTCAAATGCAGCCACATTGGGCCTTCTTGAGGCTCAAATACAAGCTCAAACGTGAAGAATAGGCAGCATTTGCGCTCGAAAGCGATGAACTCTACGAGTTTTGTGGCCCAGTCACTATCGCCCGGAAATCGGAAGGCGTAGCCATCAGCCAGTTCAGCTACTTCCTGACAGTTGCCGAATATCTCTCTCGCCAACTCCTCTTCTCTGCTTGCCTGTTCCGCCTCAGATAGCTTGCAGGCTATCGCCAACTCCTCTGCCCTGGTTGTTGCATGCTCACTCAACTGCGCTACCTCCTTGCCTGTGTTATGGTCATAGCTTTATGCTAGCACTTGAAGTGCGCTTTAAGTCAAGAGGGAGGACAAATCTGGTGGAGGAATTGACGATAGGGGAAGTAGCTAGCCGGGCTGGTATTCGTGCCTCTGCGATACGCTACTATGAGAGCATCGGTGTCTTGCCCCAGCCCAGGAGGACCAATGGCCGCCGTCGCTATGACAAAGCCGTGTTGAGCACGCTGGCAATTGTGCGCCTTGCCCAGCAAGCCGGTTTCAGTATCGCTGAAATCAAAACGCTGCTCAACGGCTTCGCGGCAGACACGCCAGCTTCGGAACGCTGGCAGGTCATGTCGGGTCCCAAGTTAAATACAATAGATGACTTGATTGCGCAGTTGTATGTCCGTAAGCAGTTACTGGAAGCAACCCTACAGTGCGGTTGTACGCACCTGGATGATTGCGTTCACACGCCTTCGATTGCCGAAGGCACTAAACAGACCGGGCAACAAGCGGCACTATGTACTCAGCAGGGCAATACCGAGTGAAACGACACCTACCGCCAGCGAGACGGCACCGGCGTATAGCAGCACAATCAACCTGTTAGGCTGGGTGACGCCCCGGCCCATAGATGAAAAGAAGAACCCGGCGGGCATGAGTATGGCGGCCAGGGGGATGCCGTTGCGTGCCAGCAGTGCCATCGGACCACTCATGACAGCCGCATCAGCGAGAATCTGGCACACCAGGGCGAGCGTGACCAGCACCCCGGCGTGTGCGTGCCCGGCGCGGGCGAACGTCGCCTGGAACGGTGTAACAGGGTGTTGGCCCCGCACGATGCGCAGCATGAACACCCCACCGTACTCGATGGCGACGATAGTGAGTAGAATCACCCCGGCGGTGCTCCGGGTATCGGCGGACAGTAGTAGCGTTGGTTCCATGCAAACCTCCGTGCGGTTTCGTTACACGACCGGCTCTAAAGCGGTTTGTTCCTGGCCTTATGTGGTCTCCAGCTATTAGCCCGAGACCTTTAGCAGGGCCGTCTGGTGCGGCTGAACATGTTGCGCCAGTTCCGCCCCTAAATCGGCGGTGCCTCGTACGGCCTTCTTATTGACCTTGCTGCCGAACAGGTTCCACGAGTTCCAGCCTATTGGCGGTGTGGCTGCCAACATCTCCGGTGCGCTCAAGTGAACACCCTCTCACAATTGACTTACACGACGGCCATTCCTGCAATAGCTCCCCGCGTGCTGGCGAATGAAGTGGCTAACATGAACATAGAGCGTGCCACGGCGAGCTACCGGCGCAGGATGGTTGCGAGGTCCGGCGGCAGCGGGTGCCGGGCCTGGGGCTGGAGCCGGAGGACGGATGGTGCGTCGGTCGTGACCATCCGAATGGCACTGAGGCGGCTGTAATGCCTGATAAAGTCACGTGCGCCGAGGAAGCCCCGCCGGGTAAAGAACTCGTCGTCTTTGCGCTCGACCCGCTCCTGTAGCAAACGCAATCCGCTTGTGAGATCGTCCTCACTGTACTGCGCATCGTCCGCGACCAGCACGATGACATTGACCATACTCGGTGGGAGTTGCTGCAACTTGGCGCAAAGCGTGTTCGCCAGCTTGCCCGGCTCCGGTGCTGTCCCTGCCTCCCCCGCCCCTGACCGGCCCCCTCGCAGCCGCGTGACTTCGACATCGAAGCGGGTATGGGTCTTGTATGTGATGGAGAAGTCCGGCCCTCGCTGCTTGCCCACGCCGTACTTCTCATATTCGACCTCAAACCGCCGTTCTTGCACCAGGAAATAGGCCGTCGCCAGCTCGGCTAGTAGATCGCCATAGCCCTCAGCTTCCGTGATTCCGCGCACCTTTTTGCGGATTTTGGCGCGGTAAGTTTCAGCAAATGCGCGGAAGCGGGACGACGCCTGTACCCAGCGGGCGAATTGCACCGCCAGCGGGAGCCGCGTATTGGGGAAGATATAAGGGAGCAAATCGGTGGAGGGCATAGGCAACGAGCAGACCATATAGCAGAGAGTTCGGCAGTACGTAGCGGGTTAGTCTTAGTGTAGCGCATTCGCCCCATAGACATATCGGTTAGCAGGCGGAATCCTTGTGCCGCCTGTCGGCTGTGTCAAAGTTGAAGTTAGAGGCCAAAGTTGGAGTTTGTCATTCTGAACGCAGTGAAGAATCTCGTCCCTTAGCACCCAAGTCTCACCTTTCTCATGCGGCACTCTCCCGTAAGAACGAGGAAACATCCTGGTAAGGGACGAGATTCTTCACTGCGTTCAGAATGACAAATGAGGGCTTGGTTGCTGCTCTCCTACTTTGTCACAGTCCTGATTGTTGCCTCTCTACCTCTTGACAGCGCCCCTGTTTGCCTGTAGACTACTCAATAATCGAATAGGCAGAACAACTACGACCAGCACGAGTAACAGGTCAGGCGAGCACCAGAGAGTTGGCGGCGGTGGAAGTCCAACAGCGGCGCGACGTGTGAATGGAGCTGTGAGTTGCACACCGAAATCCTTTGGGAGTTTTGAATTGTGAATTGTGAGTTTTGGGTTATTCTTCTCTAACTCAAAACTAAGCACTCAAAACTCAACACTCAGGAAAGTAGACTGTGCCGGCGACTCCACCGTTACCAGGGAGCGGGATATCGGCAGACATGGCGCGCACGCGTCCTGACTAGGTATCTGCGGAGCGCCGGACAACCGGCGGAAAAAGGGTGGCACCACGAAGCTTAGTCCTTCGTCCCTTGCGGACGTTGGGCTTTTTTGATTCTTGGAATTGAGCATCATGCACTAGGCACGGTGCGCGTGCAAGCGACGGAGAAAGGGGACTAACAGTGGCGCAAGCATACACGCCAAACCGGGAGGCGTTCAGGACCCTGGCGCAGGAACACCGAGCAAACAACGAGGCGGGCGCAGAGCCGTACACGCTCGTCAGCAGGCAGATACCCGCCGACCTGGAGACGCCCGTCTCGGCCCTGCTCAAGATACGGCGCGGAGAGCACTGCTTCCTGCTGGAGAGCGTGGAGCGCGGCAGCCAGGTGGGGCGCTACTCGTTCCTGGGCACGGGGCCGAGGTCCATCTTCACGGTGAAGGACGGCCTGTCGCGAATCGAGTCCCCAGAGGGGCAAGGCCCTGCGGCTGCGAGCACCGACCCGCTGGGCGAGCTAGATGCGCTGCTGGCTTCAAGGCGGCTGGTCTTGCCCGAGGGAGCGCCCGCGCCCAGGTTCGCGGGTGGCGCGGTCGGTTACGCAGGGTACGAGACCGCATGCACCCTTGAGCCGGTGCGCCCCGCCGCCAACGATGTGCTTGGCCTGCCTGACATAGTGTTCGCCTTCTACGACACATTTCTGGTGTTCGACCACGCGCAGCGTAGCGCCAGGGTCTACAGCCTTGCATCACTCGCCGGAGACGCGGACGCTGAGTACACGCAAGCGGTCGAGAGGATAGAGCAGGTCGTCCGAGATCTGCGCAAGCCGCTGCCCCTAAGCAACGGGCACAACCGGAACGGACACATAGCAAGCAACTCCCCCACCAGGAACAACTTCACCCAGGAGGAGTACGAGGGTATCGTGGGGCAGGCGCGGGAGCACATCGCGGCGGGCGACATTATACAGGTGGTGGTGTCGCAGCGTTTCGACCGGCCCACTAGCGCCGACCCGTTCAGCATCTACCGGGCGCTTCGCATGGTGAACCCATCCCCTTATATGTTCTTCCTGCAATTCGGTGACACGTGCCTGGTCGGGGCCTCGCCTGAGATGCTGGTGCAGGCGCAGGATGGTAAGGTAGCCATGCACCCCATCGCGGGCACTCGCCCCAGGGGCCAGGATGCGAAGGAGGACGCGCGGCTGGAGAAAGAGCTTGCCTCCGACGAGAAGGAGCGCGCCGAGCACGTCATGCTGGTGGACCTGGGGCGCAACGATATCGGCCGCATCTCCCGCATCGGCTCGGTGAAGGTGCCGCGCTTCATGGAGGTGGAGCAATACTCCCACGTCATGCACCTCGTGTCGGAGGTAACAGGCGACCTGCGGCCCGAGCTAGGGGCCGTGGACGCGCTTCGTGCCTGTCTGCCCGCCGGTACGCTGTCGGGCGCGCCCAAAGTGAGAGCCATGCAGATAATCTCGGAGCTAGAACGCGACCGCCGGGGGCCATATGGCGGCGCGGCGGGCTACATCAGCTATAGCGGCAACATGGACACGGCCATCATCATCCGCACCATTGTCGTCAGGGATGGCATGGCCCACTTGCAGGCGGGCGCGGGTATCGTGGCCGACAGCGTGCCGGAGATGGAGTACCGCGAGACGCTAGCCAAGGCCAAGGTGCTCATGGCGGCGATTGACCTCGCGGAGGAAATGGAGAGCGAGCACACGGCGCTGGAATACGCGACCGAGGACGAACTGGAACCGGAAGGAGCAAGCAAATGATACTTCTCATCGACAACTACGACTCGTTCACCTACAACCTGTACCAGTTCCTGGGCGAGCTAGGCAGCCGCGTGGAGGTGGTGCGCAACGACGCATTGAGCGTGGCCGAGCTTGAGCTAATGCGTCCCGACGGCGTGGTAATCTCCCCCGGCCCCGGTGCTCCCGACAGCGCGGGAGTATCGTTGCAGGCCATAGAGGCGTTCGCGGGCAAGGGGCCAATCCTGGGCGTGTGCCTGGGGCATCAGAGCATCGGGCAGCTATACGGCGGCAAGATCGTACGCGCCCCCGAACTCCGGCATGGCAAGACCTCGCAGATCTACCATACCGGCAAGGGCGTCTTCACCGGCCTACCCTCGCCCTTCGTAGCCACCCGCTACCACTCGCTCATCGTAGACGCCGCCACGTGCCCGCGCGAGCTTGAAGTCACCGCCTGGACCGGCGACGGCCTCATCATGGGCCTGCGGCACAAGCAATTACCCATAGAAGGCGTGCAGTTCCACCCCGAGTCGATGCTAACGCAGTCCGGCAAGGCCCTGCTGTCGAATTTCCTCGCGCAGGTAAACGCCTTCGCCGCAGTATAATGATTTTAGATTTTAGGTTTTGGATTTTGGATTCAGAAGAACTCTAAACAATCCAAAATCCAAAACCTAAAATCTAAAATCCCCAGGAGGGGTTATGACTAGGAGCAGCACCGAGAAGAACCTGCGCAAGTGGATGGAGCACGTGCTGGCGGAGAACCGGCGCGACCTCGAGCGGCTGATAGACACACTGGCCGAGGACGCGGTCTACGAGATCGTGCCGCTGAAGAAGTTCTGGCGCGGCAAGGAAGAGATACGCGAGTTCTACCACATGCTCTGGACCGCTATGCCCGACGTGAAGCTGGACCTGCGCTCCCGCGTGGCCGATGAGCACTACGTGGTCGAGGAGTCGCACGTCCACGGCACCCATACCGGACCCCTCTTCGGTATCCCACCCAGCGGCCGCTACATCGAGTTCGACCTGGTGATCTACTTCCCCTTCCGCGACGGCGAGATCATGGGCGAGCGCATGTACCTGGACGTGAACAGCATCACCGGGCAGGTGGAGGCAGCTGACGAGGTGCCCGCTTAGGGTGCAGAGGACGACTTCGAGAAGTCATGGCCACAGTTGAGACTGAAGGCGCTGAGCGCAGAAGCTGAGGCTCGAATATCCATATGTAGCGCCGCAGAGATGGGAGTCTATCGCCGAGGATGGTAGGACATTGAAGGAATGGCACTGTGAAAGCGGTACCAGTCTATATCAACTGTGGACAATAGTCCTTCATGTATCCTTGCGTGATACAATGGAAGGATAGATCGAAAGGAATAGTCATAGATGTTTCAACGTGCGGGTCTTGAGAACCAGCCTACCCCGTTATCACCATTGAGCGTCACAGCGACGCTAAACCAAGGCTTGCCAGTACACGACTGGTACCTCATGCCGGAGTCATACTCCGAGCCTTTGATTGTAGAGGCCCTAGAGAAGTACGCCCTAGGTAAGGACGACACTATTCTCGATCCATTTTCTGGAACGGGTACTACGGTTGTAACAGCGGCTTTGCGTGGTGTCAATGGTGTTGGGCTAGAGGTTAATCCGTTCCTAGCATTCGCATCCCGGGTGAAACTAGATTGGCAAGTGGATCTTGGGCAGTTTGACCAGTCTCGAGAGCAAGTGCTGGCAGAAGCGCAGCCCTTACTTGAAAGCATCTCGGCTAGTCATGACCTCTTTAGCATCTCAATCCACCCGAGTGTGGAGAAGCACGCACGGGAAGTTCTGTCTGGGTTGACTGAGCCTGATATGCCCAGATTGTATAAGTGGATGACTGAGGTGGTTGTGCAGAAAATTCTACTGCTCGACCACGTTATCCGCCAACGTGTTTCTGAGCGTCTCCAACCACATTTTCTGCTTGCGCTAGCTGCAATCCTGAGACCGGCTTCCAACATGAAGCTGACCGCTCATGCCTTTGGGTCCAACACGAGAAAGGAAGATTCACCAGTCTTCGAACTCTACACCCAGAAGCTAGAGAAGATGTACCAAGACTTGAAGTACTTGCAATCACTAGACAGGGATTTCGGCAAGACTACAGTTTTCCATGCAGACGCTCGGGCCTTTCACTCTGGCCAATCAGATCTATTGCCCGCAACACTAGCCTTCACGTCGCCACCGTATCTCAACAACCTTGACTACACGATGCAGACGCGCATGGAGCTATTCTTCCTTCGGTTTGTCAACAACATGGCCGAGCTACGGCAACTTCGCAAAGCTATGGTGACGTGCGACGCCAAGGCCATGTACAAGGATGTTAAGGACTCAATGGAAGTCGCAGATGTGGCGAGCATTCAGCAGATTGTAGCTAGCCTCAAGGAAGTCCATCAAGACAAAAACTGGGGCTGGGACTACTCGTACATGACAAGCCAATATTTCGGAGGCATGATACGAGTTATTCGATCAATTCACTCCCTGCTTCGACCGGGGGGCCGCTTCGTGATGGTCGTAGGCGAATCAGCACACAGCGGTATCCGGGTTCCAGTGCCCGAACTTCTAGGTGAATTAGGCGAACGATCCTCCTACGTCTGTGAGGCTATAAATACGCTTCGCAGTCGCAGATCATCATCACACACTTTCGACTTGCGGGAATCCGAAGTCATTTTACGGAAAGCCTAGCCTCTATTCGTCTCGGGCTTCGGGAGCATCCTCCATTATTTCTGCGGCTATCTCGACTATGCCTTCCCTAGTCAGTGGGACGGATTTGCCGTCGGCTATTTTGGCACTTAGTTGGTCAATTATGCTATCTCGTGGCGGCGTGCGTCTAGGTCGCATTATCTGTGCAAATTGCTCTCCTGTTCCACAGCGAATTTCGCTTAGTACGAGGGTGAACTTGCCATTAGGGTCGCGTTCCATGCTGTAGATAAACAGCAGGAGTGCAGGCAAAGTGTACGCATCAGGCTGATCAAGTGCAGTTAGGGGAACCAATGGCAAGTCTAGCATCGTAGTGTTATGCATGTAGTTGTAGAGAGTGTCTTGGATAGCCCATACCATGTGCGCGCCCCATTGGTCGCAAGCCTCAATCTTCGACAGTGCTTGAACTGCCATTCTGCTGAGCACCTGACGATAGTTGATGCCGTAGTTTAGCCGCTCAGTAATCGGTTCCCCACGCAAAGCCTTGTTGAACGACTTGATTACGTACCCTGTGCTAGTGGTGCTGCAAGCCATTATCTCTAAGATGTTGAACTCGATTGGCGACCCGTCATCGTCGTCAATCTGCACTAGCGTTTGGTCTATTCGTCCAATGCCCTTTAGGCTTACTTCCTTCACCATTTCTATGACTGTGCCTGGTGTGTCAGGAAAGAGCTTCAAGACGTCGGAGAACACACGCTGCTGCTCAGTGAACCGTGTTGGACAGATCACATAGGGTTTTAGCTCAGCATCTGCTTCGCCCTTGTGCCATACGCTACATGCGCCAAATGGAATACTGGAGTCATGGTCCCGGTGCTGACTCTGTTTCAAGCAGCGGGACCCAATGAATGGGCAACGGTAATTTGTCCGCGCTTCCAAGGCCTCCTCTGTAGCTAGTTCAGGTGGAAAACCGAAGACTTCAGAAACTCCCCTACTGACTTTAGTTGGCATGGCACTCTCCCGGTGTAGCAACAGATTGGCGCAAGACCCTACTTGAGTTCCTCAAGCTATGGCCCCAGATAGTAGCTTGGAATCTCTTGGTATAAAACCGTAATAGACATTGATGCTGGGAGGGTCTATGATAGGTATTGAATAGTTTGCAATGCATTATACAAATAGGTACTGATATGCAAGTCTCAAGATGAATGCGGTGCCCGTTCGCTAGCTGCCAAGAGCGGCTATGCTTTCCACAAAGATTGGGAAGAGTAAAGGCCGCTGCAATAAAAAGAAGCCTCGCACATACAGGAGGCTTCTCTTATGGTGGAGGTGAGGGGAGTCGAACCCCTGTATCACCGGTTCCGCCAGAAATGTACTACAAGCTTATTCCGCGGTTTAGATCTCGCTCACTCTCCCTCCACGGACGAAGTGATTGTGAGCCAGCCTGTTGGTCTTAGGCCGCCCTTCCCAGGCGCTAGGGCGGCAGCACCCCGGTTTAGTGTCGCCCGACTCTACCACCCGGGGTTAGGCAGGTCAGGCGTCGCTACCTAAGCGGCGGCGAGAGCGTAATTCTTGTTGCCAGTTATGGCGTTGCCCCTGTTTTACGAGGTAAGGCACCTCGGCTTGCAATCCCTAAACTTCCCCAGCGAGCGAATCCATTACACCCCCAGAGTTGTTTCATACGAGCGGCTCAGTAGTCGTCTCCACCGCCTCTGCCTCGGCTCTTCATCGCCCGCTCGATCTCGCGTTCGGCGTCGCGCTCGGCCAGCGAGTCGCGCTTGTCGTACAGTTTCTTACCCTTTGCGAGGGCAATCTCCAGCTTGGCGAGTCCGTGAGCGAAGTAGAGTTTCAGCGGAACCAGCGTGAACCCTTTCTGCTCGACCTTGCCCCTGAGATACATGAGCTCATTGTCGTGCAAGAGGAGCTTTCGGGGCCGCAGCGGCTCGTGGTTGAAGTGGGTACCGGCCTGGGGCCACGGCGAGATGTGGGCGTTTAGCCACCATGCCTCTCCGCGCTCGACCCTGACGAAGCTCTCCGTCAGGTTCACCCGCCCCGCCCGCACGCTCTTTATCTCCGAGCCTACCAGGACGATGCCCGCCTCGATAGTCTCCTCAATAAGATAGTCGTGCCTGGCCCGGCGGTTCTCGATGACCGGCGCTCCACCCTTCTTGCGGTCCGCCCGCTGTACGCTCATATGCCTAATTATACCAGATTCGGGGCTGTTTTGCCATTTGGAGGCAGGGCAACAGGTGAAACCACAAAGGCAGTAAGAGCATAAAGATCGTAAACTAGGCGCTTCACGATTGCTGGTTCTCAGCCAATGAGACCGCTTGCTCTAGGGCTTGCGCCAAAGTGCGACAGTCCTTGATGGAAAGGAAAACCTCGATATCCCCATCATCTTCCAGCGATAAGCACAAGCCTACCATTTCTACTGTCACATGGATGATCGCCCAGGCTTCCTGCTTTGATCCCACATCTGTGAACGAGATAGTAGCAACTTCCTTCATACTCTCTAGACCTCTGTAACTAATAGCCAGATACGAGACATATGTTGGCCGGGAAGATATCTTTAAGGCTGCTTATCAGAAATATCAAGGTGCCAATGAAACTATGCTATGTAGCTGCTTTTCGTACATCTTCTTCAGTTCCATAAAGTTCTCCCCATACCACCAACTCCAACTCCTCGTCATGAACTACGTCCCGACTCTCAGGCTCGTCAACGAGAAGCCGTATTACAAACACATACACAGGCCATCTCCGTATCGGAAACAATGAGGCTGTTCGGTCTTTCGTCGCAACTACGACCATGTGAATGTCTTCCCCTCCTAGTCCAAACGGCTGACCTATGATGGGAGGATCAATTCTGATAAGCAGATAATCGTCTCTGACATCACCTTTCAGACGCTTGATCCGCCAACACTTGCGTGGCCTGGCGAAATCGCTATCGGGATAGACATCAGTCGACCCTAAATAGAAGTCTGGCTTGCCTGTAAGCATATGCACTTCTTCACCCTTGTTATATAGCCTTGACGCGGCTTTCTAGGTCTCAGTCAAGGTCCGCTGCTTACCAGTCTTCACTGTCTAAATACATGGTTTTCAGATCGGGGTACGCAGTGTATAAATAGTGTATGGTTACCCCGTCCGAGACGGTAACTACGACTTAGCGAACGGGCTATAGAAGTCTATAGGTTCCAATGTATCGATATCGGTATAGTCCCATTCTTCGGAGTCAGGTCTTTTACCAGTGCTGCGGGCAAACTTACGATCAACTTGAAGACTTGTAAAGCTAAGGGTACAACTGCCAAAATCGCCCAAGTCGATTTGCGCCTTAAGCGCATCGCCTCTAAGGTTTCTTCTGACGATCAGGCCTTGTATGGTAACGCTCCTTTCATGCAGCTTGGCAGAATAGTTGTCTTGATGAAGTCTGAGGGATTTGCTAGTGCCCACCTTACGTTCGTAACCATGGATTCCCAAGAAAATGAGTCTTCGAAATTCTCTATGATAGCCCTTGTTACCTTGCATCAGTGGCGGCTTTTCCCTTTGAAGCACGGCTAATACCGCATCATATGCATAATCACAAGTCACAGTAACCATCTCTGCTGATGGATCATAGACATACTCCAGCACCAAGCTTTCCATGAAGTTGTTGCTCATAAAGTAGTGCTCTATATCTATGATGTTCCTGTAAGCTCCAGCATTACCAAAGTTCTCAAGGGCAATCTCAACTGCGTCCCTAACCTCCTCAGAGGGATAATTTTGAAGTTGCTCAATAGCCTCACGTGTAGCAGGGTCACCGATCATGCCCAGGGCAAATGCTGCACGTGCCCTGACATACTCCGCAGGGTCACTAAGGAGCGGGAGCAGGTGGGGAACAGCAGCTCTATCTCCAATGTCGCCAAGCAATTCTGCTGCCCAGGCCCGCTGTCCACGTTCACCATGCTGAACGGCATCCAAGAGGTGCGGCATAAGCTGCTCAACATCGAACAGCCGCAGTGTGGTGCCTGTCGTCTGGTAAAGATCAAAGCCGTCAATGTAGCCAAACGAGGCGATAAGTGGTTGAATAGCTCGTGGATCTTTGTCTTGCTGTAGAACCTCATACAACCCGTGGATTACCCTGTTGTAAGCATCCAGTTGCTCCTGGATAACTACATCGTCATCGGGCATTGGAGAGAGTTGCTGTAGTTCAGCCAGCAGTTCCTCAAGACGCTTGTTCATGCCGTCTCCGTTCCTAGCCTCATCCTACCTGAACTGCCTCATCACCTCTTCAGCGAACGTCTGAATGGTGTCGAAGCGGGTGAGGTCGTTGCGGAAGTAGATGACGAAGTACTCTACGCCTGCTTCTTCGATGCTGCGGAAGTACTCTACCGTCTCCTGCGGCGTGCCAACGAAGTTGCGGGTCTTATACTCCTCCAGGGAAGCGCCTCGCCGCCAGCGTTCTGTGGCTGCTTCGGGGTCCTGCCCAGGTTCCAGCAGGGTCATGAAGACGTGGGCCGACTTGATGATGCTGTCATAATCGCGGCCTACGTTGTCGCAGTGCCCTCTGAGGATGTCGAACTTGCGACGGTAGTCTTCCGGGGTCATGGCGGTAATGTTACAGGCATCGCCATACTTAGCTACCAGCTTGAGGGTGACCTTCTCGCCGCTGCCACCCACCCAGATGGGCATATGCGGTTTCTGCACGCCCTTCGGCTCGTTGATAGCGCCCTTGACATGGTAGTACTTGCCCTCGAAGGTGGCGTAGTCCTCCTTCCACATGGCATGGAAGATTTGCAGGGCTTCACCGAGCATGCGCAGGCGTTCCGGGCCGTCAGGAAAGGGATAGCCGTAGGCGTTATATTCTTCCACGTACCAGCCCGCGCCTATGCCGAAGTCGAGCCTGCCGTGGCTCAGCACGTCCACCGTAGAGGCCATTTTCGCCAACAGCGCGGGGTTGCGATAGTTGTTGCAGGTGACCATCTGGCCGATGCGTATGGTCGAGGTGTTGCGGGCCAGCCCGGCGGTGCTGATCCAGCACTCGAAGTTAGTTTCAAGCTCCTGGGTGGGCACCGTATGGAAGTGGTCGTACACCCAGATGGAGTCGTAGCCCAGTCGCTCGGCTTCCTGCCCGAAACGCGTCATATGCTCGTACTTCTCCACCGGGTCGGGTATATCAACGAGGTCGAGCCGCCAGCCCTGCGGCACCAGTACACCGAATTTTGAAGGCATTGGGTTCTCCGATTTGGAAATTGGAAGTTCGAATTGCGAATTTGTGGCGGACTATAGACAATGACAGGTTTGGTGACGGTTACGGCTGGGTCACTGTTGAACGGCAGAACCAAGCCCCTTCTGTCATCCTGAGCGTAGCGAAGGATCTCAGATGCTGGCTTTGCCCTTATGCTAAACCTTCAGCACCATCTACCACACGTCCGGCAGCGTCCCTACTCAGCTTCTTGAGATCCTTCGCTGCGCTCAGGATGACAGAGGAGTGCTTGGTTCCAATCTCCCGCAATAACACAGCCGCACTTGCAGTCCATCGTCCATCGTCCATCGTCCATCGTCCATCGTCCGTCGTCTATCGTCCTCTGAAGGCCGGGAGCACTCCCTCGGCCAGCCTGTGCAGCGGTTCGAGGTGCACTATGTTGGGCACGTAGGCGATGATGTACTCTACGCCTGCGTCCACCAGGGTGCCCAGCATGTCAATGCATTCCTGCGGGGAGCCGACGAAGTTGCCCCGGCTGTACTCTTCGAGGGTGATTTCGCGGTTGGAAGCCTTGCCGCTGCGCTCGCGGAGAACGCGGGTAGCCTCTTGGGGGTCCTCGCCCGGCGACAGTATGTTCAACGTAATCTCAGCCGACTTGATGATGCTGTTGTAGTCGCGGCCCTCGTTCTCGCAGTGCTGGCGCAGCACCTCGAACTTGTGCCGGTAGTTGTCGGGGTTGATACCGCCGACGTTGCAGGCATCGGCGTAGCGGGCCACCAGCTTGAGGGTGACCTTCTCGCCGCCACCACCCACCCAGATGGGTATGTGAGGCTGCTGCACGCCTTTAGGCTCGTTGATAGCGCCCTTGATCTGGTAGTGCTTGCCTTCGAACGTTGCATAGTCGTCCTTCCACATCGCGTGGAAGATTTGCAGGGCCTCGCCCAGCATCCTGAGGCGTTCGGGTCCATCAGGGTAGGGGTAGCCGTACGCCAGGTACTCGTGCTCGTACCAGCCCGCGCCTATGCCGAAGTCGAGCCTGCCGTGGCTCAGCACGTCCACCGTAGAGGCCATTTTCGCCAGCAGCGCGGGGTTGCGGTAGCTGTTGCATGACACCATCTGCCCGATCCTGATGTTGGAAGTATCGCGGGCGAGAGCGGCGGTGCTGATCCAGCACTCGAAAGTGGCCTCAAGCTCCGGGCTGGGCACGGTGTGGAAGTGGTCGTACAGCCACACGGAATCGAAGCCTAACTGTTCGGCTTCCTTGGCTACCCGCGTCATAGCCTCATACTTCTCGACCGGGTCCTGTATATCTACCAGGTCCATGCGCCAGCCCTGCGGCACCAGCACGCCAAATTTAATCGCCATCGTCAGTCCTCCTGGGTGTGTATCACATTAGATGGAGGACGGATGAGGCAGGATGAATGCCAGCGCTTTCCTAAGCTCCCTCTAGCGACCTCCGCCTCTCTTCAAGCAGCGATGGATACACCGAACCTGTGGCGATCTCGTGGTAGACCTTGAAGCGGTCCGGTCCGGCGAGCAGCGGTTCCAGCAGGAGCTGACCGTAGTAATAGGTGAACACATAGACGCGGAAAAGGGGTGAGGAGAGGAAGCCGAGGCTGTGCTGAGCTTCCTCCTGGCGGCGCAGACCCCATCGCACGAGGTACTGCGCCACCTCGTCCGGGGAACGACCATCTGTGTTGAGCAAGAAAGAGGCGTTGCCGCTCACGGCGGCTAGATCGCGCTGGGCCTCGCGTACCTGACTAATCTGCTCTATATCCGGCTCTATGCCAAGCTCCAAGAAGATGTGCTCGGCTGCCCATTCTAGGTCGCTGTTGCCCTCGAATATCAGCCCGCGAGCCGTGGTGGCTATAGCTTCGGCAATGAGGCTTTCGGGCGAGTTGAGGATCGTGATGGCATATTCGCCCTGGCCTCGCTCGCGATACTGCACCGCCTCCCGCAGCGCGTGCTCGGTATGGTGACCGGGGTAGCCTTCGTGGGCCAGGTAGTCCACCAGGCTGAGGCTGCTCACCGGCAGGTCGGTATTGATCTCTATGAGCGAGCGCATGCTGCCCAGATACCAGTTATACCCACCCCAGGGCTTGTCGCTGACCAGGCTCAACTCTATCGCCTCGCCTTCCGGCAGGGGCACCTCTTGGATAGTGCGCGACCTCACTTCACCGGCAATCTTGTTCAGCAGCGGTAAGAGCTTCTCAATGGGCACCTCGAACTGCTTGCGCCACAGGTTGCGCCGCTCGTAGAGAGAACCCTGGCCCGGCAGCGCGGCGTCTAGTTTAGCATGAGCATCGGCAAAAACATCTTCCGGCACGCGCTCCGGGTTGATGTCGAAGATGAGTTGCGCCTGCTCGGTGAGGGGTATCTGCTCGCCTCCCAGCACGCGCGCCTGGGTATGTAGCGCCCTCACCTGCCGCTCCAGGAAGCCACGTCGGTCGGCGGGGTAGCCCATGCCGGGCAGCGTGCTCAACAGCCCTTCCGCCTCTTTCTGCAACGCCTGGGGAGTGGGCAGCGACTCGTTCTCTACGCCGGTGCGCCAGGAAGCGGGGCCAAAGTAGCTATCGACGGTGCCCGGCTCCAGGCGGTCCATAAGCAAGCCGAGGTGGATGTACCCTCTCACCCACTCGTCAAACAAATGGTCGTCCGCTTCCCCCATGCCGCTTGGGCTTGTAGTCATATCGAAGCCTCCTCATAGTCGTAGTCCAACGGGGCATTATAACACCAGGGGTTATGTCACACGGCTCGCCCGACACTTCACAAATCTGCGCTATAATGCAGCTAGAGTCCCAATTGCCGCGCTTACTGTGCGTCCTAAGTTGCGTTAGCACAGCACAGGCGGGCAGGGACCGATGAGGTCGAGCCATGTACCGGAACAAAGCGGGCAGCGGCATCAAGGCGGCGGACATACCTCCCGGAAGCTGTATGCTGAGCAGAGTCGGCAGCGAAGAAGTAGCCATCTTCAACGTAGACGGCCAGTTCTACGCTACACAGAACAGGTGCACCCACGCAGGCGGTCCCCTGTGCGAAGGCGGCCTGTGGGGCGACATAGTGCAGTGCCCCTGGCACGGCTCGGAGTTCAACGTCCGCACCGGCGAAGTAGTCTCCGGCCCCGCGAAAGTGCCGCTCAAGACGTACAGGGTGGCGGTGGTGGGTGGGATTGTTTCCATCGCTGAAACGGGTGCTGAAACGTGAAACGTGAAACGTGATGCGGTTTGCTAAACAGGGTTCGTGAATACGACGTATCCAGCTTGCGGGACCAAGCTTCCCCCTGTCATCCTGAGCGCAGCGAAGGATCTCAAGAAGGTGAGTAGGGAGGCTGTTGGACACCAGCGACCAAAGGTGCTGCGGGTTCAGTACAGTGATGGGTGGAGCATCTGAGATCCTTCGCTGCGCTCAGGATGACAGGGGGAAGATGGTCCTGTAAGACAGGCATCACAACATTCACGAACCCTATTGAGCAAACCGCATCACGTTTCACGTTTCACGTTTCAGACCCAGGAGTGACAAACACATGACAGTATCCTACTGGCAGGACGCCAGCAGCGACCGGACAATCGAGTGCGATGTGTGCGTGGTGGGCGCGGGGGTAGTGGGGCTGTACCTGGCGAGGCTTATCGCGGGGCAGGGGCGGAGCGTAGTGGTGCTGGAGGCGCGGCACGTAGCGGCGGGGGCCACCGGGCGCAACGCCGGCATGGTGCTCACCGGCAGCGCCTACTACTACCACCAGGCCGTGGCTACTTACGGGCGGGAGCTTGCCCACCAGCTATGGCGGTTGAGCCTGCACAACCGAGACATCGTCAAGGGCCTGTCGCAGGAGTTCGGCACGCTCTGGATCGAGAACGGCTCGCTGCTGCTGGCCATGGACGACACCGAAGCCGAGGACCTCACCCGCGCCTACGACGCCATGTGCGACGACGACATCCAGTGCAAAATCACCTATAAAGACCCACTAAAGAGGGGCTTCACCGCCGTGGTCGAGCAGCCGGGTGACGCAGGCATCCACCCCGTGAAGTTTTGCGAAGCTATGTCGAGGTCGATGGGCGCGCAGCTTTTCGAGCAGTCGGAGGTACACGCGATTGAGCCGTTGCCAGGCGGCGGGGTCGAGTTGAGGTCGCGGCGGGTGACGGTGAGGTGTGGTATGGCGGCGCTTTGCACCAACGCTTACGCCCCCCTGCTGCACCCGTACTTCGAGAGCAAGGTGGTGCCGACGCGGGGGCAGGTGTTGCGCACCGAGCCGCTGGGCGCAATGCTGTTCGGCCAGATGTGCTACTGCGACTACGGCTACGAATACTTCCGGCAGCTACCCGATACCAGCATCCTGCTGGGCGGCTGGCGGCACCACTTCCGCGAAGTCGAGGTGGGCTATGAGGACCGCGTGACCGCCGACATCCAGGGCGGGCTAGAGGGCTTCCTCCTCAAGTACTTCCCGGAGGCGGCTAACCTGCGGGTGACACATCGCTGGTCGGGCACAATGGGCTTCAGCCTGGATGGCATACCGCTGGTAGGCGCGCTGCCCGACATGCCTGACGTCTATTTCGCGGTAGGGTTCACCGGGCACGGCCTGGGCTTCGGCCTCGCCACGGCGGAACGATTGGCGGCCCACATGCTCTTCGGACAGGACCTGGAATGGCTCGACGCCAGCCGCCTTGAAACACAGCAGAGTACGATGCCGTGACTATTTAGAGACGGAAACGCCAAGACGCCAAGACACCAAGGACGCGCCAAGATATTAAGGTTAGGAGAGTACGAGAAGGGGCCAGGTACATGTATAGTACCCGGCCCCTTCCTGCTCAGAACAGATGCTTAATCTTGGCGTGGTCCTTGGCGTCTTTGCGTCTTGGCGTTTCCGTCTTTCCTGATCAATTACGGACGCTGACCCGCCGGGCCACACCACCGAGCACCAGGCAGAGCAAGCCCAGGGCTGCCAGCGCCACGATCTCGATAGGGAACGTGCCGGAGGGTACGCCCGTTCGAGGCATACCGGCCATCCCGGTGCCAATAGCGGGCATGCCCATCCCCACGCCGCCCGCCACCGTCCCAGGCATACCCGGCACGGCTCCGACCGGGAGGGCGTTCGGGTTGAGGCCGAGCGAGGACAGGTCAATCTCCTCGGCGTTCGGCGGGGCGGTGATCGTAATCGGCTGGTCGAAATCGCGGAAGGCGAAGGTGAGATCGAACGTCATGCGCATGGTCATGTCGGATATGGTAGTGGTGCTGTCCATCAACATGTGCATCTTGTGGAGGTACATGTCGTTATCGCCAATCCAGACGTGCATGACGTAGGTCATTTGGGAAGAAGTATCCTCCGGCATGGTGGCGCCCATTTCGGAACCCATCGCCGCAGCCAGCTTTTCATAGTCTACATCGATGCGGTACCGGGTGGTAGGAGCGCCGTTGAGGGTCTCCTTACCCTCTTGCGTGACGGTGAACGCTTCGGCGTAGCGGGGGTCCAGGCCCGTCATACCGGCTACTCCACCTGTCATACCACCCATCGGTGCGCCCATCTCGCCCGCATCGGTGACGACCCAGCGGTCCTCCCCGGAGAGGCCAGGCAGCTTCATGTAGAGCTTGCCGTCCACGATTATCATGGATATGGTAGTTGAGCTTGGAACGCCTGCACCGGACGGGCTACCCGCCGACTGCGGAATATCCATATTTATGGTCATATCCATCTGCATGTTCTGGCCGGAGAAAGCCCCACCGCCGCTTATGGTGGCGTTGATATCGACGTTCTCACCCAAACTACCGCCTGAGGCGCTAATCTTGTAGGAACCCGATATGTCAAACCGTCCAGAAGTCGGTTGCTTGGTGGCGGGGAACGGGTCTGTCTGCGCGCTCGCTACGCCTCCCAGGCTGAGCGCCATGCCTAACACCATGAACAAAACGAGCCACAACCTTGTGTTCTTCCTCATCTTATCCAACCCTCCATCTACTCTACGAATGTAGAACGTAAGCAAGGCCCCGGTGCCATGCCACAAGCATGATACACTGAATGTTGCGGGAATAGAATAGCAGACATGTCCGGTTTCTGTTTGTTCACCGCAGAGACGCAGAGAGCGCGGAGATTACGCGGAGAAAAATAGAGGGTGCTCTGTGGAAGGGGAGCATCGTACAGTAGGATGCAGCACGTACCTCTACCTAAACAACCACAATCTCTGCGTAATCTCTGCGCCCTCTGCGTCTCTGCGGTGAATTATCCGTCTGTTTGCAGTTCCGTCTCAGGGAGTACCTAACACCGTTGACATAGGTGGCCGCTCGACGGGGTTGAGGGCTCGTACCTCGATGCCGGTGTCGGGTCCGGCGGGGCCTTGTAGCTCGGTTTGGAGACGGGCCGCGATTTCGGAGGCTATGCCGGCAAGCTGGTCGTCTTCGAGGCGGTGGGCCAGCACCTGCAACACGTCGATGGCTATGCGAAGGCCAGGCTGGGGCGGCGGGCCGGGCTGCGCGTGGCGAAGCTCCACCTGGGCGAGCGCACGGCTGCCCCAGCGTGACGCCACCGACAGCAGCATGCCGAGTTCCAGGTTAGGCCCGCTGAACACCGGGATTGACAGCATCGCCTCGCGCCGGGCTGCGTAGTCGCGTCCAAAAGGCTCCGCTACCCCCGCCAGCGAGGACGACAGCACCTGCAAGATCGTGCGTGGGGGCAGCGCGGCGAATTGCGCCGGGGTGAGCGCAGCCAGGTCCGAGGGCTTGAGAGCCTGCACGCGGATGCGCTTGGCGAAGGGCCACGTCCCGTCTCGCTTGGGCACCACGAAGCCTCCCCAGCTCACGTCCACGGAAGCGGTACCCTCACCCCGGCGGCCTTCCTGCTCCTTCGGTATGGCAGCGCCGTGCGTGTCGTGATGAGTAAGCGAGAACGCCTTGACCAGTTGCAGGTTCCCGTTGCGCAGAAGTGGCCCTGCCAGGGCAAGCGCCGCGCTAGGGTGGAAACGGGTAGCACGCGGGTCGAGCCACACCACGATGTCGCCTCGCAGCACCGCCAGGCTCTTCCACCAGCTTTCGCCCCGACCGTGCAGACTGCCCTCGTCCGGCAATATCTCAGGCACGCTGTAGGCCTCCACCCCCAGCGAGCGCGCTATCTCCAGCGTTTCGTCGCCCGAACCGGCGTCTACCACTGCTATCTGGTCGGCCAGTGGGTGCATCTCCACCAGCACCTTGCGCAGGCCGGTGATCATCGAGTGCAGGTGCCGAGCGTCGTTGGAGGTGAGCAGGCCCACGCTGATGCTGAGACCGGTCGCCTGCTTCAGCTTGAGGAACTCCTCCGGGTCGCGGAACTCGTCGCCGTGGTAGGTGTTCTCGACAAACCAGTACTCGAAGGGCATATCCATCCAGGCATTGCGTACCTGCCTCACATTGCCCTTGCGTGCGTACTTCGCCAGGTCCAACGTCTCGTGAGTACGGAGCAACAGGATGGGTGCCCTGGTGCTAGCGGCCACTGTAGCGGGCAGAGGGGAAGCACCAGACTGGTCACTTCTACCGCCGCCCTCGGAGAAGGCCCCCACTCCCATGATAACAAGGTCCTCTGCCTGCACCTCGCCAAGCACGGCGGCGGCGGCGCTCTCGCTCACGGTGACGATACGCTCAATCCGCACCAAAGATGACTCGGCAACAGAATCAAGGTACTCGTTGAAGTCGACGTAGGGGCCGGTCTCCATCGCGTCTGCTGCCATCTGCGCCTCACTGAGTGGGTCGGTGGGTGTCTTCTTGAGCATACCCTCTTTCAGAGGTCCGGTACCCATGCGGGAAGCGGGCACGTTGTGCATTACGGCCAGGTGCATGCCGCTGTACTCGGCCAGCAGCAAGGCCACGTCGAGCGCCTGTTCGGCTGAGGGGCCGCCCCGCACCGGCAGCAGCACTCGCGCGCAATCGCGCCAGCCGTCGGGCCGGGTCAGCATTATGTCACAAGGGGGGTCGCGTAGCAGGTCGTCCAGGATGTGCCCGTACACGTGGCGCTTGGGGTTGCGCGGGTGACCTTTCCAGTGGGCCAGCACAAGGCCCGCGTGCTCCTCCTCCACCGCCTGCCGCACCGCCGTGGGCACGTCGCGGGCCACCTTCACGAGGCGTTCAACACGGACGTGCCTGCCACCCGCATCCACCTCCGAGGGGAGGAAGTCGAACAGCGCGCGGTAGGAGCGGGCCATGTCCATGCCCATCGTAAGCGGCTGGTCTGCGGGCACCTCCACTACGCCCAGCACCACGATGCGAGGCGCAAGGCCGGGTCGGGTAGGGGGAATTTCGTCCAGGGAAGCCGCGGAGAGGTGCGATTTATGCCCGGAGGCCAGTATAGCCGCCAGTTGCAGCATATCTCCGGCGATGCCGAGGTTCAGCATCGGCACCAGCACCGTTCCGGGTGCAATGCCAAAGCTGCGAGGAACGTCCGCCGGAAGCGCGGGTTCTCTGTGTAGCGTATTGGTCATAGGTCAGGTCCTCGTCGTTGAGTCCTGGGTTCTGAAACGTGAAGCGTGAAACGTGACGCGGCTTTAGGAGCAAGGTTCTATACACGCCATTATGTCACTTTTCGTACCATCACGTTTCACGTTTCACGTTTCAGAATCGCGTAAGATCATCGTTTCGTTCACCGACAGCTTGCGAGTGTCGTAGGCGAGCTTCTTGGTGCCGGCGGCGCTCATGCTGCCCTGCTGTTCGACGCGGACGGCTTCGCGCTGGGCTTGCTCGGCCAGCTCGGTCTCGCCCATGTTGAGCAGACGAGTGGCTACGGCTTGGAGGTTGCGGGTGGCTCCTGCCACGTCGCCTACCATGCTGGCTTGCAAGGCGCGAGTCTGCAACTTGAAGGTGGTGGCGCGCTCGACGTGGTTCATCACGCGTGGGTCGCCCGGCCCCTTGGCCGCTCCACTTACGAAGGATACCACCAGGTCCAGCGCCGTGTCCTGCCTGCCTGTCGCGCCGCCCGCCTGCTCGTACTCAAGCAGCAGGTGCGCGAGGCGGTATTGCCCCGGCTTGCGGGCGGGCAGCACCAACTCGTAGAGCAGCGTCTGCCCCGCGCCCGGCTGCAAATCGCCCAGGGGCAGGGTGATGGCGGTGGCCGCACCGTCGGTCTGGGGCGTGGCGCTCGCACCCTCACCGTCCTGTGCGGCTCCTTGGGCGGGCCACAGGCGGGAGATGATAGGAGCCACCCGGTAGATGGCGCGTGGCTGCACCCCGCCCGCCGGGTTGAAGGTGAGACGCAGGTGCTGGTAGGTGGTGGCCTGCATGGCGCTCAACGTCTCCTCGAACGCGCCCGCGATCTCCTCCGGCTTGGCGATATAGCCGGAGTCGCCGCCGCTCTCGGTCGCCAGGCTGTCGAGCAACTCTATGCTCCAGTCCTCCTCGGCACCGATGCCCAACGCCGTGATAGGAATGCCCGCCGCGCCCGCCTGCCGCGCAAGCTGCTCGCAACGCTCGGCGTCGCCCCAGGTCTGCCCGTCGGTGAGCACCACGATGCGCGACACCACGCCTTCCTTACGGCCTTTAATCGCCTCGTCTAGCCCCACGAGCAGCCCTTTGCTCATGGCGGTACCGCCCGCCTCGTGGATACCATCTATCTGCGCATGGAGGGCGGCACGGTCCTGCAAGGTGGTGCTGCCAACAAGGGGGTGTACCTCGTCATCGAACAGGGTGATGGCAAGCGTATCGCCCTCGCTCAGGTGGTCTACCAGCCAGTTGACCGCCTGCTTGAGGTTTTGCAGCTTGGCCCCACCCATCGAGCCGGACGTATCCAGCACAAGGCTGAGATTCAGTGATGAGGACTGAGGACTGAGTGCTGAGTTGGGCTGCGCGCCGCCAGCCGCTTGCTCCTCATTTATGTCAACGAGAACGTAGGCGAGGCTGGTCTGGTCCAGCGCGGGGAGTGGATCGTAGTTCCAGGTAGCTTTCAGAGATAATGCGGTCATTACGTGTGTTACCCCTCAAAATGGCATTCGTGACGAGTGATGAGTGACACGTAACACGTAACACGTAACACGTAACGCGTAACCACTACCCTGTATGCTAATTACGAGTTACGAGTTACGTGTTACGTGTTATGAGTTAGTTATCCAAACCATTGATACTCTTGGCGCGTCCTCTGCGTCTTGGCGTCTTGGCGTTTCCGTCTCTTAACTCAGTCCTCATCACTCACTACGCATCTACTCCTGGGAGCGTTTCGCGGAGACGACGCGCACATAGATGGCGCTGATGTTGTCCTCGCCGCCACCCTGGTTCGCCAGGTCTATCAGCGTATGGCAAATCGACTGAGGCTCCGCCCCCGTATTGATGGTAGCGGCGATGTTGGGGTCGCGCACGAAGTCCCACAGGCCGTCGGAGCAGACCAGCAGGCCGTCACCCGGTTGCAGGCGGCGGGTGAACACGTCCACGTCGGTATCGACTAGGCGAGACTCGCCCAGGGCGCGGTAAATCTCGTTGCGGCGCGGGTGGGTGTAAATATCGTCGGGCTTGATCTGCCCGGCCGCCACCAGTTGCGCCACCAGCGAGTGGTCCCGCGTGATGGGGGTCAGTTGGCCCTCCTGCCAGAAGTAGGCGCGGCTGTCACCCACGTTCGCCACGCACAACTGGTTGCCCACCAGGATCGCCGCCACCGCCGTCGTGCCCAGGTCGGAATGCCGCTCGCGGGCCAGGTCCGAAATGCGCCGGTTGGCCTCCATGATCGCCTGCCGCAGCAGACTCATGCACGTATTGGGGTCGCACGCCACCGGGTCGCCCGCCAGCATGGGGCCAATCAGCGAAGAATTGACCACAGCCACTATCGTGCGCACCGCGATAGACGAAGCCACCTCCCCGCTCTGGTGCCCGCCCATGCCGTCGGCCACCACGTACAGGCCCACCGGCAGCCCGCCCTCGTGCTCAAGCACCGTGGCCTCAAAGGTGAGCACGCTGTCCTCGTTGACCTGCCGCACCCGGCCAACGTCTGTGGCCCGGCCGCTCAACAGTTGCAGGTTGCGCAGGGGCCTGCTGGCTTCGTAGATCTCGCGCAGCACCTTGGAGAAAGCCGCCGCCGTGGGCAACGAACCTTCCCGCGCCTTGGCGAGGGCCACGGCGGGGTTGAGCATGTTGGCTAGCGGCCCCGTGAACTCGCTCGCTACCATCATCTTGCCGTTCCCACCTGCCGTGGCGGGCGGCTCCTCCGACGACATGGTGAGCGCGCCCGTGTCCTTGCGCACGGACATGTACCAGTGCTCAAGCTCCCCTGCCAGGGCGCGCACGTCGGAGGCCTGGGCGGCTGCTGTGTCGTTCGCGTCAGCCTGTCGGCACCCGGAGGGGTCAAGCAGCAGCACGCGGTCACCGACCTGCACGAGCAGGTTGTTCAGCCCCATATTGCAGCCGAGTATGCCCTCCGCGTGCAGGTTGGCGAGGATTTCAGCCGACTGAGCCATCCAGGCAAGGGACTGCTCCTCGCTCGGTTCCTCAATCGAAAGCTGGCCCGACTGCCCCGACTGTATCTGCGAGAAGATGTCGGCCCCCGCGTCAGGCAGCCACGAAGAGAGGGTGCGCCCGTAAGCCTCCTCCCACACCACGTACACCCGCCCAAGCTCAGGGGCCGCAATCGCGTCTGAGGCCTGCACCACGCCCAGCACCCTGTTAGCAAGTATCGCTTCAGGGACGGGAATAGTCAGGTTGGCATCGGGATTCAGGACTTCGGGTTGCGGATTGGGGTCTAGTTCTTCGGTCGTCTGCGTGGGGTCGTCGGCCACCTCTCCCGGTGCGACGCTGAACTCCTGCGCGCGGTAATAGCGGCCCGAGAGTTGCGCGCCGCACTCCACACAGTACATGTCGCCGGGGGCCGAGTTGGTGGAGCCGCAGGCCCAGCACCGGCGGAAGCCCTGCTGGTCGAGCACCCGGTAGATGTTCGTGTTGCCCAGGTTGTGCATGAACAGCACCACTTCGTAGCGCCCGCCGAGCATCGTACCCAGTTCCAGGGGAGGGCTAGGAGGCCCACCGAGGCCGGGCAGTGGCGTAGTGCTGGTGCTAGCCGGGACCTCGACTACGGCCAGCGGCGTAGTGCTAGGCCCATGCGGGGACGAAGATGCAGCCACAGGCTCGGATGAAACGCCAGCGTCGAGTCCAGGTGTAGCTTGAGCGACGGCATCAGAGCCGTTCGCGGTCTCGGCCTGCTGACG
This sequence comes from Chloroflexia bacterium, assembly GCA_036386675.1. Taxonomy (GTDB): domain Bacteria; phylum Chloroflexota; class Chloroflexia; order QHBQ01; family JADMIH01; genus JADMIH01. The sequence goes on from DASVVE010000001.1 coordinate 39,029, forward strand.
CTCTGTGTCGTTGGGCGGGGTTGGGGTGGGATCTGTAGACATGATGGATGAGGCCTTTTAGGGGTTTCGCGCATGCGGGCAAGGGATGTACGCCCGGTGATGGAAGACAGTCCAAATATAGCACAAAGGGGTAGGGCGGGCAAACGGTTCTAAAACGTGAAACGTGAAACGTGATGCGGCTGGTGTTGCCCCGTACGTGAATACAACTCAATGGCAATTGCGGGACCAACTCTCCACCTGTCATCCTTCACTGCGTTCAGGATCTTAGGAAGGTGGTCATGGATGCTGTAGAACTGTGGCGACCAAGCTCTTTTTTGTCATTCTGAACGCAGTGAAGAATCTCGTCCCTCGCCACCTAAATATCACCTTTCGTAGGGTACACGTCTGAGGACCAGCACCGGCTCATAAGAAAAGGGCCGTACCTGCAGGGAGGACGAGATTCTTCACTGCGTTCAGAATGACAAAGGCGGGGCTTGCTCCTGTACATTCAACAGGGGCGGCTAACCACTAAGCAGAGTAAGTGCTACCCTCACTCTGTAATGTGCGCGTGTGGGGAACGTTAGTACAGTCACACGAGTATAATGGGGTAGAGCTATGACGCAGTCCGCGCACGATCACGAGCTATCGGTAATGGAGGACCTGGACCCGGAGCCTTCCGGCAGGGCCAGGTCGGTGCGCGCCCGCGAGGTGGCGCTTGGAGTGCTGCTGCTCCTGGGGGTGCTGGGTTGGGCGGGGTGGCAGTGGTGGCATGGCGAGACCCAGCGCAATAGCTACGAGCGCGGGCGGCAAGCGGTTATCGCGCAGCAGTGGGACGAGGCCCGGTCTTACTTCGGATCCGCCAGCGGCTATAAAGACGCCACCACACGCGCCGAAGATGCCGAGAAGAAGATAGAGGAACGCGACAAGCAATACGAGATTGCCGCCGTCCACGCCGAAGCCGGGGAATGGGTTGTAGCCTTGAAAGCGGCCCAGGCAGCCGCAGCCATACAGCCCCATTATAAAGACCTCGACGCGCTAACGACCGAAGCCGAAAAGCGCGTCTACTTCGAGGCGTTGCATGGCACAGTCGCCCGGCGGCTGCTGGACGACCCCGGCCTCTATTATCGCAGCGTGGATAGCTGGGTGCGCCTGGAGAACAGCGACCGGTGGAGCGATGTACTAGGCTACGGAGGGCAGGAAACGTTCCTCTACGATGTGCCAGGCCCCGGCTGGGTGCCGCAACCTACCCCCACCAGCGTAAGTGTGGAAGGCCAGCCCTTCCAAATGGAATCGGGGTCGCCGCGGCTAGCTGGTCGCCAACTCATGGCTGCCTCGTTCCAGGACGATTCCGGCCCCCGCATGGAGAGGTTGAGCCTCGATCCGGCCCAGTACAACTTCTACATCACAGGCAAGCAGGGTGTGTGGGCAATACACTATTCGGAAAGCTCGCCCAGGTATCCAGGGTTACCTATTGAGGGTGCGCTTGCGGGATATGAGGTGGCATACGAAGCTTATGGCAGCGGACTTACCTCCACTATCGGCATTGCGCCCAACATGGCAATTGTAGACTTTGCAGCGCAATCCGAGCAGCTCCTACTTGCACGATTCGACCCCGAAGCACCCACTACGGGGGGCCTGGAACTCTTCATGGCAGGGCCAGATGGCAGCCAGCCACGGCTGATCTACACGACTACAAACAGCATCAGGACCGCCCGCCTCAGCCCGGACGGGCAATACGTGCTCATCACTTCATTGGAGCATATAGAGGGCGTCAACGGCAAAATGGTCGCGGTGCTGTTGGATGTAATGGGTGAGGCGGAACCGCGCACCCTGGTTGAGGCTGCCGTAACTGTCAGGATTAATGGCACCCGTGTGATCTGGGACCAGTCGTCCGGCATGCGTGCCATTTTCCTGCGCCGGGGCCACTTCGCCAACAAGGTGCTCGTTACCATCAACAATCGAGATTCGGGAAGCGAGGTTAAGTTGATCGATCCTGAGCACCCGGACTGGAGCAGAACGCTAGCAGTGGCACACAATAAAGGCAATGTCTACACGCCTGTCTCTATGCAGCCTTACGAGCACCCGGACGGCAATTCGCTGGTGATATACACCGCACCAAAATCAGCTATGGATGGATCTGTCACCGGGAAACCGATTACCGGCACCCTAGCCATAGCCCAGTATGATATAGCCCTCGCCCAATGGACGTATGTTCCCGTGCGAGTAACGACCTACGAGCAGGCCATTCTCTCCCCGGAGCGCAAGCCGGACAATACACGTGACTTCACGAGCTTCATGGTGGTTGGAGATAGGCTCTTCTATGCAGCATACTCCTACAACCGGAATGAGTTCACTACTATCTTTTACAGCGTTCCGTTGGCCGACCTCGGCAAGAAAGAGCCCGCGCTTACGGAAGTATTAGAGCGCACACAATCAGCTGAGAGCCGTTATGTTCCCCAATCATGGGCTCCCGGCCCAAACATGTTCATCTACACCGACGAACAGCACGCTCTCCACGTGCGTACCTACGACGGCGCTATTGACCTCGTCCTCGAACGGGGAGTAGAATTCGTGCGGAGCAACTGGTTCTATGGTTACTAGAAGCCATGTCATAAATAGCAGCCCCGAGTACTGGCGACAAAGTCCCACATGTTCGAAATGACAATGTGGGGCCAGGTGCTCATCTCCTCATCCCTATTTGTGAGATGGCTACTAATGACCTCACAGGTAATGAGTGATTGTGTGGAGCTATATCAGAGGTGCGTATTGCGAGTGAATGGCCCTGCACGTAAGCATTGTAGGTCTATCGGCAGCTATTGACAGCGAGCGCATTTCAGGTTTATGATGCTAGTATAGTTAGCATATTCCAGAGCGGCTTCACGCGCGAAGAGCCTGCTCTTGTTCGCGTTTTTGGGTTTTCATTTAGGTAAAGTGGGGTCGCGATGCCGGAAGTCAACTATCTGAACTTTGACGTTGTTATCCAGAAGTCGGGCGAGGGCTACCGGGCGCAGGTGCAGTCGCCTGCCGGGGAGGCCACCAGCCATTTCACCAACCCCTTCTCGCAGATCGAGGTAGAGCACTTCATGTTGAGTGCCGCCCCCGGCAAGCGTAGCACGCGCAGGATAGACGCCCCGGAGGTCGCCGCGGCCAAGAGGTTCGGTGAGAGGCTCTACAACTCGGTCTTTACCGGAGACGTAAGCGCGGTCTTGCGGAGCAGCCTGGACGAAGCCTGGAACCGCAACGCCAAGCTGCGATTGCGCCTGCGCCTCACCGACGTGCCCGAACTGGCCGGTATCCCGTGGGAGTACCTCTACAATCCCTCCCTCAACCGCTTCTTCGCCCTGGACGACGACACGGCGATAGTGCGCTACCTGGACGTGCCGGAGCGGGTGCGTCCCGTCACCGTGACCCTGCCCCTGCGCGTGCTGGTGATGATCTCCGCGCCCAACGACTACGATCCGCTGGACGTGCAGCAAGAGTGGGAGAGTCTCAACGAGGCGTTGGCCGACCTCAAGCGCAACGGCATCGTGCGGCTTGATTTGATCGAGGACGCCACGCTCTCGGCCCTGCGCAAGCAGTTGCAGAAGGAGCAATACCACATCTTCCACTTCATCGGGCATGGTGGCTTCGACAGGCAGACTGAAGAAGGCGTGCTGGTGTTGCGTGACGAGGCAGGTAGGGGCCGTTTCGTGAGCGGGCAGCAGTTGGGCTGGCTGCTGCACAACCACCACACCCTGTCGCTCGCCATCCTGAACGCCTGTGAGGGGGCGCGCGCCGACAAGGCCGATGCTTTCGCGGGCACGGGGCAGAGCCTGGTGCAGCAGGGCATTCCCGCCGTTATCGCCATGCAGTTCGAGATCACCGACGACGCGGCCAAGACCTTCGCATATGGTTTCTACAGCTCCCTCGCGCTCGGACAGCCCGTGGAAGCCGCGCTCACTGAGACCCGCCTGACCATCTTCTCGGAGGACCACGGCCTCGAATGGGGCACCCCCGTGCTCTACATGCGCTCGGTTGACGGGCGCGTGTTCAACGTGCAGCAGGAGGACGCGGCCCGGAAGCAGGCCCGCATCAGCGAGCTTTATCACGCGGCCACTGTGGCTATGTCGGCGGAAGACTGGAACGCGGCCCGGACCAACTGGCAGGCTATCCTTGCGATAGACCCCGGCCACGTACACGCCACCGCCGGGCTGGAGCAAGTAGGTAAGCAACAGGAACTGGGCAGGCTGTACGCAGAGGGGCGCGCGCACTTAGAGGCAGGACGCTGGCATGAAGCCCTCGGCGCGCTGAGTATGGCGCAGGCTATCGATGCTGATTACAGAGATGTAAGCGCCCTCATCGGTGACGTCCGGCAGAGGATACAGGCGACCCAGGGTCACACGCAACCACCGCACGCGGCACAGGTCGCACCCCACACCCCCGTACATGGCATGCCTGTCATAGACACTCGCGGTACGGCTCCTTACGCTGGTCCGCCGCAAACCGTGCAACAAGCGGGTGTGCAAGGTATCGCTACCCCGCAGGGCCACAATCCCGCAAACCAGTGGGGTCATGCGGGAGCTCCCGCACAGGGGCAGGGTCCGCAGACGCAAGGTGCGGGAGGCGGAGGCGCAGGTGGCGGGCGTGGCGCGTATGAAGGGCCGGTCCCGGCTCCCATACCCGTACCCGCACCGGCACCCAAGCGCAGGATGACGTGGGTGATACCGATCCTCGTGCTGGTGTTGCTGGCGGTATTTGGGGCGGCAGCTTTTGCCATAGTCTCGGCACAGCAGGCGGCAGAGAGGGCGGCCCAGGCCACTGCTACCGCCGAGGTGCAGGCGGCTAACTCAAAGGCAACCAGCACCGCTGTCACCAGGCGGCGCACCGCCACCGCGAGAGCCAACGCCAATGCCACCGGCACCGCCGAAGCAGTCGCAAACGCGGACGCTACTTCTACCGCGTACGCCATCATACTGGAGGAAGACGCTCAGAGCACTGCTACCGCCCAGGCTTACGCTATACGTAGCGTCACTATCGAGAAGGTATACCTGACGCACAACATCTACAACAGCGACGACGTGAAGGGCATGGAGATTCACGTCGAGTTTACGGCCAATAACCTGAAAGACGTGCCGCTGTCGGTGAACGCCTACTTCTCCTTGCCCGATGGCACGAAGATCATAAGCGTGGACGGCACGTATCAAGCGCCGGACACCCAGGTGGCGGTGCGCCTGGACGCCCTACCAGGGTACGATGCCGCTAAGTACGACGACTTCGTAATCTTCATGCCCTACGAAGAGATTGAGATGGACTTCATAGCCGGCACGTTCGACATACAGTTGCACGTGGTGATCTACGACGACAAAGAGGTAGAATTGGCCCGCTCGGATTATATCCCGTTCTCGTACACAAGCCCTGGGCCGGGGAACTGAGCGTACTCGGCGCATGAGCAGCCTGTTACAAGGTCACTGGTATAATGGGGAATAAGGACTCATACTGGGAACTGGAGTAAGGAGTGAAAACAAGAGTTACCGAACAAGGTATAATCATCCCTCGCGAGATGTTAGAGGGTCTGGATGAAGTCGAAATCCGCAGGCAGTATGGCATGATTATCATCGAGCCTGCCAGTGCGCATGGCCGTATTTTCGATATAGGCAAGAACCCCATAGACTCGGATATTACAGATGCGTCTGTGAACCATGATCAATAGAGCACTAGTGCGAGCTATCTTTTAGCTTTCTCATTACAAAGTGGTTGTAGCATCTTATTTATCACTGTCAGAGGGTGCAAAGCCGACGCCCGGCGATTGAAATCGCGGGCTACACAAGGCAAAGTCCCCGACGGGGACTTCTACATCTTATTGGGTCAAATTAGATTCTATAAGATGAACTAGTCTGCCGCAGGGCAGACTTTGTATCTGTAGCCCGCGATTTCAATCGCCGGGCGTCTCGTTGCGACAATGCATCTACTCTAAGCTACACGGAACCGAACCACTTCACTTGACCCTCTGCCGGTATGGTAGTATAGTTAAGTAGGCACGCTGTCTGTGCATTATACGCATGGCGTGCCGTTTCCTACCCCCTGACACTCAGTCCCTCGTAGATTCGCAAACCACGCATACACGCTTGAAGGCAGAGCACGCATGAGCGCGGCGGACCTCAACATACCGGCCCAGGAGGTTGCTCCCGAGGCAAGCGAAGCAACCCAAGCCGACGGCCACCACGATGGTCAGGAGCCTACGCGCCCTCAACTCCAGATGCTCGACGGTCGCCAGGACGGCAAACAAGATGGCAGGGGAGACGGTAAACACGATAGCCACCAACAACCTTCCCCCCGCGACAAGTCCGCCATCATCACACCTACACTCGACACCCTGCTCAAGACGGTCAGAAGCTACAACCCCCGTGCCGATTTAGCTGCCCTGACCAAGGCTTATGCACTGGCCGAACTGGCACACGACGGGCAGTTCCGAGGCACCGGAGAGCCGTACATCACCCACCCCCTGAGCGTCGCTATCATACTTGGCGAGATGCGCCTCGACACCGAAACGCTGGAAGCGGCCCTCCTGCACGACGTTATAGAAGACACCCCCGTCACTTACGATGACATTAAGTCGCAGTTCGGACCTACCGTGGCCCACCTCGTAGAGGGCGTGACCAAGCTCGGCTCCATACCCAAGTTGCGCCGCCCGCAGGACGCCGCCGAGAACGCGCCCAAGAGCGAGAGGGGAGAAAAGGCCCAGCGCGAGGCACAGCAAGCCGAAAACCTGCGCAAAATGTTCCTCGCCATGTTCGATGACCCGCGCGTGGTGCTCATCAAATTGGCCGATCGCCTACATAACATGCGCACTCTCAAGGGAGTGGCCCCGGAGAAGCAGCAGCGTATCGCCACCGAAACGCTGGAGATATACGCGCCTCTTGCTAACCGCCTCGGTATGTGGCAGATGAAGGGCGAGCTTGAGGACCTCACGTTCGAGTACCTCAACCCCTCCGATTACAACAGCCTGGTCAAGATGCTCAGGGAGACCAAGCAGGCCCGCGACCGCTACGTCAAGCGCGTGATCGCCACCCTGGATCACAACCTGCAAGAGGTAGGTATCAAGGCTGAGATCAAGGGGCGGGTAAAGCACGTTTACTCACTCTGGCAGAAGATGGAGCGCAAGCGCCTACCCGCAGCGGATATCTACGACCTGTTAGCCGTGCGCATCGTCGTGGACACCAAACAGGACTGCTACGCGGCGCTGGGCATTATCCATTCGCTCTGGCCCCCCCTCCCCGGCGAGTTCGATGACTATATAGCGCGGCCCAAGGAGTCGACATACCAGTCGCTGCATACCGCCGTGCGCTCGCTCGACAACAAGCCGCTCGAAATCCAGATTCGCACCCACGAGATGCACGAAATGGCCGAGTTCGGCATCGCGGCCCACTGGCGCTACAAGGAAGGCAAGAGCGGCAAGCGCGACCTGCAATACGAGGAGAAGATAGCCTGGCTGCGGCGTCTGATGTCGCTGCCGGAAGACGTGGCGAGCGCGCAGGACTTCGTTGACACGCTCAAGAGCGACGTCTTCCAGGAGCATATCTACGTCTTCACGCCCCAGGGTGACATATTCGAGCTGCCCAGGGGCGCGACGCCCATAGACTTCGCCTTCCGCATCCACTCGAGCCTGGGCTACCACTGCGCCGGGGCCAGGATGAACAACAAACTGGTGCCGCTCGACACGCCCCTCGAGAACGGCGCGGTGATAAGCATCATCAAGGACAAGAACCGGGTGGGGCCGTCGCGCGACTGGCTGCAATCGGACCGCTACCTCAAGACCGCGAACGCCCGCCAGAAGGTGCGCCAGTACTTCCGCAGGCAGCGCCGCGACGAGAACGTCATGCAGGGCCGGGGCATCTTGGACCAGACCCTCAAGCACCTGGGGCTGTTGCACGTCTCGCACGCGGACGTGCTGACCTACTTCCCCCGGTACAACAGCCTGGAAGACTTCCTGGAGGCCATCGGCAACACCGACATAACACCCCAGAACATCACCTCGAAGCTGGGTGAGTTCCGCCAGGAAGAATTGCTACAGAGCACCGACGCGCTATCCGTGAACGTGCCGACGAGCGTAGCCCTACCCAGCATGCCCACCACTATGTCGGTAAGCGACATCGGGGGCATACTTACCACGCTGGGCCGCTGCTGCAAGCCGATGCCTGGCGACGAGATAATAGGCTACACCACCAAGGGCCGCGGCATCACCGTACACCGCGCCGACTGCCCCAACCTGCAAACGGTGCAGGATACCGGGCGATTGGTGCGCGTATCGTGGGGTGCCAAGGGCCTCACCAAGTACCCGGCGGGCGTCCGCATCGAGGCACTTGACCGCGTGGGCCTTCTCCGCGACGTAACTACCGTGCTGGCCGACGAGAAGGTAAACCTGATTAGCATCCATACCAACAAGACCCCCAGCGTCGCCACCAGCACTCTAATAATGACGCTCGATGTGACAGGCGTGGACCAGCTTTATCATGTGATGGGCCGCCTCAGCACCGTGCGAGGCGTGTACGAAGTAAGCAGGGATACAGGACAGGAGTGAAGGAATTCTTAATTCTTAATTCTTAATGTTTAATTCTTAATTGGGGGATGCTGTGAGGGAGAATCTTGTACAGCAGAGGGCTTTTCAGTTTGCGCTGGATGTAATTGCCTTATACTGCAAGCTGCGAGATGAGCGGGAGTATGTGCTTTCACGGCAACTGTTACGTAGCGGGACGAGTATTGGGGCTAACATAGAGGAGGCGTTGGCTGGTCAAAGCCGCAATGATTTCATTGCTAAAATGGCAATCGCCTCAAAGGAAGCCAGAGAAGCCAACTACTGGCTACGCCTCCTCCAAGCCTCCGAGCTTACCCAATTGGATATAAGTAAGGAATTGAAGGAAAGCCAGGAGATCATCCGTCTATTGACCTCCATCCTCAAAACCGCCGTCGCCAACAAATCCAATTAAGAATTAAACACTAAGAATTAAGAATTCTCCAAAGGAGCTGTTATGCCGGATAGAGTGGCTTTTGAGGTCTTTGGAATACCTGTGTACTGGTACGGCATTATGATAATGCTGGGGGTGCTCGCGGCCTCTTACGTGGCCCTTGTCGAGGCCCGCAGACGCGGGGAAGATACCGACCATGTATGGCAGCTATTCCCGTGGGCGCTCATAGCGGGTATCCTGGGTGCGCGTATCGGCTGGATTGTGTCGGAGCTGGGCAATCGCCCGTTTACGGATATCATGAGCCTGATAGACATACGCCAGGGCGGGCTTAGCATCCAGGGTACGATCATAGGTGGCGCGCTGGCGGTCGTACTCTACTGCCGCCGGTACAAGCTCTCTTTCTTCAAGTGGGTGGATATCATCGCGCCGGGGCTGGCGCTGGGCCAGGCGATAGGCCGCTGGGGCAACTTCTTCAACCAGGAGGCGTTCGGAAGCCCCACTACCCTCCCCTGGGGCATACAGATTGACCCGCGCCGCCAGGCTGAAATAGCCGGCCCCGAAGCGGGCTTCACCCCAAGCTCAAGCCTGCGTTTCCACCCGACCTTCGCTTATGAGATGATCTGGAACCTGTTCAACATGGGCATCCTCCTGTGGCTGGGCAGGCAGCGGCGCATCCGCCTGCGCGAGGGTGATATCTTCTGGATATACCTCATTTTCTACTCGGTAGGCCGCTACGTAATCGAAGAGTTGAGGGTCGATAGCGCGATGGTGAGCGGATTCAAAGCGCCGCAACTGTTCTCCATTGCGGCCATCCTGTTCGCGGTGATTATGATAGCGGTGCGACATCGCCCCAACAGCAACGTGCCGTGGTCGGCAACCAACCTGCCGCATGGCGAGGTGGTAGCATCAGGTGGCGGGGCTGTAAGTGTAGATGCAGGCGAAGAGGGCAGGACTACTCCCCGCGTGCGCAGGGTGGCAAAGGCATCCCGGCGAGGTTCTGCGACCACTACGACCGAGACGAGCAGCGCGGGCACGGAATGACCCTGCCAGTCTAAACGCCAAGACGCTAAGACGCTGAGGACGCGCCAAGATTAAGGATTGCGAGAGGTGGCTCTAAGCCGCCCTTTGCTTTGTCTATTGCTCAAGGGTTCCAACACACGTAGGCACCATCCACTAGCCTGGGCGCGCACTTGCTCACATCAAGCTCCGCCGCATAGCTGATGTCGTCAGGGAAGCCTTTACTCACCAACTCTCTGCCCGAACTGCACGTCTCTATGCCCCATTCGAGTTGGTCCCAGAAGTGAGCGTACACAGCCTCTGCCGCTTCTGCCTCTGGAGAAGGGTTGCCCCCGAATTCGTTGATGAGATGGTGGACTATCGCGCCCGCACCCATAAGGTCTTCAATCGCGGGGCGTAGGGTGTCGCCGGGCCAACGCTCGCCCGCCGGGATGACACCGATGCGCCTGCCCACTTTGCGCGCGGCTTCAGCGACGGCCCTGGCGTTGCGCAGACACCCGGCAAAGGTCGGTACGTCGCCGGTGGCGAGCGTGAGGGTCGCGCCGTTGGGCGAAGGTAACACCAGGCGAGTGCCCGCCGGGATGTCCGCCAGCGACGTGGGGGAAAGCGAATAGCTCTCCGTGCTCCGGTGGCTGCTGGCGAGCACCGCCCCCAGCGAATCAGCGTAAGCCTGGGCCGAGTCGTCGTGGGAGCGATAGGGGTAGATCGACGCCCCATTTTCCGCCGTTACATCCACGCAGGTACAGAACGACAGCACGTCCACGATGATAATTACATCGCTGATAGGCGCGAGCGTGCGTACACCCCCCAAACCCCACTCGCAGCGCACACTATACTCATGCTGGTCCCAATAGCCCGGTATATCGCTCATGCACCCAGTATAACCCCTTGAGCGCCAACCCACTTTGTGGCATACTTCGGGACCATTTGGAATTTCGAATTGCGAATTGCGAATTTGATGGAAACGTACTAAATTCGCAATTCGAAATTCCAAATTCCAAATCAAAAACCAACAAGGGGGTTGCGGCGTATGCGAGTCGGCGTTGGTTTGCCCACTACCCTGCCGGGTGCGGACGGTAGCCTGGTCCTCGAATGGGCGCGTATGGCCGACGAGGGGCCATTCTCCAGCCTGGGCGTGCTCGACCGCCTCACCTACGACAGCTACGACCCCTTCACTCCCCTGGCCGCCGCTGCCGCCGTCACCCGCCGCGTGCTCCTGGCAACCACCATCGCGGTCGGCCCCCTCTACAACACTCCCCTCCTCGCCAAGATGGCAGCCTCAATTGACGCGCTTTCCGGCGGGCGGTTCGTGCTAGGGCTTGCGGTGGGGGCGCGCAAAGAAGACTATGCAGCGGCGGGCGTGGACTACCACACCAGGGGCAGGCGGCTGGCCGAGCAACTGGCGACTCTGCGCACGCTCTGGGAGGAGGCGGAAGGGCCGAAGTCCGCGCGTCCGGGTGGCCCGCCGGTGCTGGTGGGTGGCACCAGCGATGTGGTCTACTCCCGAATGTCGCGCTACACCGACGGCTATATACACGGTGGCGGCCCACCCAGGGCCTTCGCACGAGCCGCCGACAAGGCCCGCGCCGCCTGGTCCGATGTCGGGCGGCCCGGCAAGCCCCAACTATGGGGCCAGGGCTACTTCGCGCTGGGCGACGACCATGTGAAGGAAAGAGGCATGGACTACCTGCGCGACTACTACGCCTTCACCGGCCCCTTCGCCGAGAAGATAGCCGCCGGCATACTCACCACGCCACAGGCAATCGCGGGCTTCCTGCGCGGCTACGAAGAAGCGGGCTGCGACGAAATGGTGCTCTTCCCCGCAATCCCCGACCTCAACCAGCTAGAGCAACTTGCCGGGGTACTCTCCGACCTGCGTGTATACGCCTGAACCAAACAACAAGAAGTTCCCCAGTGACCTCCAACCCAAAATCCAAAATCCAAAGCTTGTCCTTGAGCGAAGCGAAGGGTCCAAAATCGATCACCGTCCTTGGCGCGGGGCCTGCCGGGCTGTACTTTGCCATGCTCGCTAAAAAATCCAACCCTTTCTGCGACATTACCGTAATCGAGCGTAACGCGGCTGACGTGACCTACGGCTGGGGGGTGGTCTTCTCCGACCGCACGCTCGCCTCTTTCCAGCGGGCCGACTACAAGACCTACGAGCGCATCACCGAGAACTTCGTCATTTGGGACGCTATAGACGTACGTTACCAGGGCGAGACCATTCGTTGCAGGGGGCACGTAATCGCCGCCATCTCGCGCAGGCTGCTGCTCAACATCTTACAGGAGCGGTGCGCCGAGTTGGGCGTCAACATGGTCTTCGGACGCGAGGTGCATGACCTGGCCGAACTGGACGGCGACTACGACCTACTGGTGGCAGCCGACGGCATCCACAGCCTGGCCCGCAAGCACTACGAAGCCGACTTCAAGCCGAGCATCGAGGTGGGCCGGGCGTGTTACATCTGGCTGGGAGCCGACAAGGTGCTGGACGCCTTTACCTTCATCTTCCACGAGACCGAGCACGGTCTGTTCCAGGTGCACGCCTACCCCTACAGCGGCACCTCCGGCACATTCATCGTGGAGTGCGCCGAAGACACCTGGCGGCGCGCCGGGCTGGACCAGGCCACCGAGGAAGAAAGCCTCGCCTTCTGCCAGCGCCTGCTCAACAACGACCTCAACGGTACACGCCTGCTCTCCAACAACTCCAAATGGATCAGCTTCCCCACCCTAAAAACCAGGAACTGGCACACCCAAATTCGCAATTCGAAATTCGCAATTCAAAATACCGTCCTCATGGGCGATGCCGCCCACACCGCCCACTTCTCCATCGGCTCGGGGACCAAGCTAGCGATGGAGGACGCGATTGCCCTTGCCAACGCGCTGGAGCAGCATTCCGACATTGAGAAGGCGCTCAACGAGTACGAGCTAGAGCGCAAGCCGGTGGTAGAGACGTTCCAACGGGCGGCCCACGAGAGCCAGACCTACTTCGAGACCCTGAAGCGTTACCTGGTGCTCGACCCGGTGCCCTTCGCCTTCCAGCTACTCACCCGGAGCGGCCGCATCACCTATGACGACCTGCACTTCCGTGATGCCCGCTTCGGGGACATGGTAGACAGGTGGATGTATGGGCGTGGCCGCACCACGGTTGCCCCCCCGCCTCTGTTCGCACCATTTCAGCTAAGGTCTATGTGCTTGCGGAACAGAGCCGTAATCTCGCCAATGTCCGAGGGTGCCGAAGACGGAGCGCCCCGTGATAGCTATGTGTCGCAACTCGCCAGGGCAGCGGAAGGCGGGGCCGGGTTGGTGCTGACGGACGTATGCGCGGTGTCGCCGGAGGGACGTAGCAGCCCCTCGGACCTAGGCATGTACAACGAAGCGCAAGACAATACCTGGGTGTCGGTTGTCGAGAGGGTGCGCGGCATGCCAGGTGCTAGCATAGGGGTGCAGCTAGGGCACGCGGGACGCAGAGGCTCCACCCGGCCCAGGTCGGCGGGGCTGGACAGG
>DASVVE010000002.1:0-10521 GCA_036386675.1 Chloroflexia bacterium
TAACCACTAACCACTAACCACTAACCACTAACCACTAACCACTAACCACTAACCACTAACCACTAACCACTAACCACTAACCACTAACCACTAACCACTAACCACTTTTTCATCGTCCATCGTCCATCGTCCATCGTCGCGGAGCTAAACCTTTGAATGGCCTGGATTACGGCAAGCGGCGTGCGCTCAATGAGATGCACTCGATCTTTGGGTGCCAGTGGGCGAACGGGCTGTTGCCGCAGATACGGTTTGTGCCGGGGGTGAGTGGTGAGGACGGGGGTGGTTATCGCCCTGACGCGAATGATTGGGGTGTGACGCCGGGTATTTCGGGGCCAACGCGGCTGCGCACCTCCGGCATCACCCAGCCTCCTATTGTGGGGCTGTGCGTCCGCGATATCTTTCTCAAGTTTACCGAGGCCGAACGTCGCGCTTACCTGCCCGACTTCCTGGCGTTCAGCCGTGGGTTGCAGCGGTACCACGCGTGACTGCTCTCCGAGCGCGACCCCTATGCTGAGGGGCTGGCCCTCTGCCTCCACCCCTGGGAGACTGGCACCGACAACTCTCCCGCCTTCGACCCGCTGGTGGAGACCACGCGCCGCTACGTAGAGGCGAACGACCTGTCCGTAAACCTCTTTGGCCGCGCCGACACCACCCTTGTTCCGGGGGAGCAGCGCCCCACCGATAGGGACTACTTCGCCTACTTTGGCCTGCTGTCCCTCTTCAAGCGGCTTGACTACCAGCAGCGTGACATAATAGAGTCAAGCCCCTTCCTCCTGCAAGACGTACTCTTCAACAGCCTGTTGGCGGCTTCCCTGCTCGCGCATGCCAGGTTGCAAACGGAGATGGCGGATTTGCTGTCTGGCGGTAGCGGTGAGCAGGCAGATAGCGGGGAACTCATCGCCGGGGCCGACGAGTCGTGCGAGCTATACGAGCGGGTGTCGGGGGCGATCAGGCGCAAGCTGTGGCACCCTGAGGACGGTTTCTTCTACAGCTTCGACATGCGAGAGGGACGGCTCCTGCCAACGCTAACCGTCTCAGGGTTCGTGCCGCTACTTTCCGGTATCGCTTCCGGGGAGCAAGCCGCCCAACTAGTGGAACGCCTCACCGCCTCGGCTCAGTTCCGAACGCCGGTGCCCATCCCTTCCACGTCCGCTGACAGCCCCATCTTCGACCCTGTGCGCTACTGGTCCGGCCCCTCATGGCCCGTGACTAACTGGCTGGTAATCCGCGGCCTGCGCGAGCGTGGCGGTGTGTATGCACGGCTGGCGGAAGCCCTGAGGCAGAGCACGCTAGCCATGATCGAGCAAGGAGCGGAGGCGGGCGGCGTACGTGATGAGGCGATGAGGTTGATGGAGGCCAACAGCGTGGGAGAGGAGTTCACCACACCCTCGCGCCGCCAGTACCCCCACGGTTGGCTGTGGGACAGCGCCATAGCCGCAGCAAGTTGGCCGCTGGTTGCGGTCAAGCCGGAGGGAAGTGCGACAGCCGCCGGCGAAGAAGATGGTCCCGCCTTCTGGGAATATTTCCACCCCTACACAGGACAGCCCCTCGGCGCACCCCGCATGACGTGGACCGCTTCGCTCTACCTGGAATTGCTGCACCTGGCCCATGTGCACCTGCCGTAGCCCATCCAATCCTGGGCATTCTACTAGCCCGCAATCACACCATCCAAAGTCCGTCCTTGTCATTCTGAGCGCAGCGAAGAATCTCGTCCTCCAACACCTAAATAACCCCTTTCCTACAGCACATCAGCCCCACCTTGTCATTTCGAACCCTTCAGCTACGCTCAGGGTAAACTCCGTGAGAAATCTCGTCCCTCACCATCCAAAGTCTCACCTTTCTTCTAGCAACCACGTCCCACGAGAAAAGGGGAACATCCTGGTAGAGGACGAGATTCTTCGCTACGCTGAGTGGAGCATGTTGCAAGTAATGTACACGTTTGTAGGGGCAGGTCCGTGTGCCTGCGCTGGTGGAGATCAGCACCTGGTACGTCTTCCAACAAGGGCAGGCACACGGACCTGCTCCTACGCTCTCCTCGTGAAATCAAACTTATTTGCAAGATGATCCACTCAGAATGACAAAGAAGGGGCTTGGTCCTTATATCCTCAGGCGGGACAGCCAAGCATCCAGCCACAATGCCAGGCGAGGGTTCTTGGGTGCATGCACGGAAATACACCCCGCGCCCGATGTGGCACATTACGCGGGTACGTATGATACTCACGCCGCTAGAGTGGCGCGGGGAGACTTGCTGCTATGGGGTTGAGGCTGAAGGGGCTGTGGAGGCACCCGGACTTCACGAAGCTGTGGGTGGCGCAGACCGTATCCAGCCTGGGTACGGGCATCACGGGTCAGGCGCTGCCGTTCACCGCACTGCTGGTGCTGGGGGCCTCGGCGGGCGACATGGGCCTGCTGGCGGCGGCCTCACAGTTGCCCGTGCTGGCCATCCTCTTCGCGGGGGTGTGGGCCGACCGTCTGCGGCGCCGCCCCATCTTGATAGCGGCGGATGTAGGGCGGGCCGCGCTGCTCGTAACCATCCCTGTCGCCGCCGTCCTGGGTGTGCTCAGCATGGGGCAGCTTTTCGCGGTGGCGATGCTGGTGGAGGCGCTGTCGCTCTTTTTCAGCGTGGCGTACCGCTCCTACCTGCCCACCTTGATACCACGAGAGCAGTTGGTGGACGGCAACAGCAAGCTCAGCGCGGGAGGCTCGGTGGCCGAGATAAGCGGCCCGGCGGTGGGTGGGGTGCTGGTGCAGTGGCTTACCGCGCCCTTCGCCATCCTGTTCGATGCGGCTTCCTTCCTAGTTTCGGCGCTCTTCCTTGGAGCCATACGCACGTCGGAACCTCCCCCCGCCCCACCGGAGGAGCGCAAGAGCGTGCGCAGCGAGATAGGGGAAGGCTTGCAGGTGGTATTGCGCAACCGGGTGCTGCGTGCCCTGGCGGCTTGCTCCGGCACGTTCACCTTCTTCGGCAACTTCTTCCATTCCCTCTACGTGCTCTACGCGGTGCGGGACCAGGGCATCCCGCCGGGTATAGTGGGCATACTCGTCGGGGCCGGAGGCATAGGCGCATTGGTGGGTGCCGTGCTGGTGGGGCCTGTGACGCGGCGGTTTGGCGTAGGGCCTACCCTCATGGGCTCGTTGACATTGTCGGCACTAGTGGGTTTCTCCATCGTGCTGGTGGACGGGCCGCTCCCCCTCACCATAGCCGTCTTCTTTGCCTCCCAACTAATAGGAGACATAGCCATAGCCATCTACCTGATAAACGATATGAGCCTCCGCCAGGCGATGGTGCCCGACCGGCTGCTGGGCCGCGCCGACGCCAGCATGGGCTTCCTGGTAGGCGGGTTGGGACCCGTAGGCGCACTGGTAGGCGGCGCGCTGGGTGAACTTATAGGCGCTAGATACACCCTCGCCATAGCCATCATAGCCATCAGCCTCGCCCCGTTATGGCTCTTCTTCTCCCCAGCCCGCACCCTGCGCGTACTGCCGGTGATTGCCGAACCAACAAGTTGAAACGCCAAGACGCCAAGACGCAGAGGACCACACCAAGTTAAGGATTGTATGTTTCTAAGAGAGGAGCAGGGTACGACATCGGGTATCCTGCTCCTCTTTGAGTTCTCCGAACCTCAATTCTCTTGGCGCGTTCTCCGCGTCTTGGTGTCTTGGTGTCTTGGTGTCTTGGTGTCTTGGCGTTTTAACCCGTAGTTCTAGCGGCTTCCACCAGTGCCTTGATTTCGCTGAAGTGCTCGCGTGTGTGGTCGGCCAGGGTGCCATAGGCGAGGCCGAGACGGAATACGTTGCGCTTGCGCTCTGAGGCGGGGGCGGCCAGGTTCGCAATCATCTCTGCTGTAACCTGTTGGCTGCGCTTGAACTCATGGGCCAGGGCCGTAAGGGAGCCATGAGCAGCTATCATAGCCCGCAGGCGGAGCAGGTCGTTGGCGTAGTAAGCAGGGTCGTCCGGGGCGTCCGCCACTAAGTTGGCTATGGTGGTGTGGCCGTCGTACTCCACGGCTATCAGGTGCGCCATTACCTCCTTGGCGCTCCAGCCCGCGCTTTCGGGCCGGTACTCGGCCTCTTCCTCGGTTACGCCCTCCATTAGACTGTCAAGCTCCTGGCCGAGGGCCGCGCTGTCCCTGTGCAGGACCTCCGCCAGCGCCTGTAGTGTCTCCGGCACCTCCGGCATCTGGCGGGGCGACAACTCCAACGTCACGGTGTGTTGCTCGCCGTCCCGGTAGAACGTGGCGGGCACGCGGTCGCCAGCCTGGTGCAGACCAAGCGCGCTCACCAGGCTGCCATAGTCGCGTATGGGGCGGTCGCCTATGCTCAGCAGCACGTCATTCGGCCGCAAGCCCGCATTGTGCGCTGCTAGGCCTTCCGCCAGCCCGGTCAGGAGCAGCCCCTCCTGCACCGGCACGCCTAGCTCGGCGGCCATTTCGGCGCTCAGCACGGAAGCCCCATTCAGGCCGAACATGGGCCTCCGCACCAGGCGCAGGTCGATTCCCCTCTCCAGTATGGATTGAAGGTTCTCCAGCGCGGTCTCCCAGCCCCTTATGCCCTGGACGCTCTCGGTCCAGGCATCATCGACCCCGGTCCCCGTGTGCGTGACGGTTACGGTGGTGCCTTCGCCTTCGGGGGCTAGCGTAACCAGCACCTGGCTCTGACCGGGGTCGCGCGGCCCCCGCCACGTGAAGCCCACCCGCTCGCCCCGTGTCGCCTCGGTGTACTTACCCGCCGTGTAGTAGCCGTTGTCCCACCCCAGGTAGAAGCGGCCACCGGAGCGCGGCTCCACCTCAGCCGCCTCGCACAGCCAGTCGCGCAGTGCCGCAGGGTGAGTGAACGCCCTGTACACCTCGGATGCCGGGGCCTGCACCGTGCGCGTGAAGGTTACTCCCTGGTCTTGCCCTTGCTCATTCTCTGCTTTAGCCAGCATTTTATCCTCCATCTGCCATCGGATAGTGGTACATTGCCGCCATGTAGCTCTCTTACCCGCGCGCACCTGCTGTGGGGCGCACACTAATGCACCCGGCTGTTTAAGTGCAGGGTACCTTAAAGTAGGACAGCCGATACGTGCCCCCGGTTCATTCCTCCGGAAAGGCCTTTGTCAGGTCCAACATTGATAGGCAGCGTGGTGCGGTAGGCGAACAGTTGCCCCTATTCCGGGTGAAGCGCGGTTAGGGTGTCGGCGATGCGGTAGATCTCTTGCGCCAGACGCTCGGCAGAGAGTACGCGTTCTGTCCACGTCTCGGCTGAGGTATATCCCAGGGTGGTAAACATCGCTTGTAATTGTGCCTCGAACATTGGTTTTTCTGCATCGGAAGCATCATTCTGTAGCACAAGATAGGATTCGGTGGCGAGTGCCATGATCCAGAACGTCGCTTCCCGGTGATGCCCTTCGTCGATCATCTCCTGGGTCGCTTCGGTCAGATATGGCCGCAAGTGGTCACGGATTGTAAAACCGTACGGCGTGGGTGTTCGATAGACCTCTACCGAGCGGTCAAAGGCGACCACGCTCTGGTCGAGCATCGCCTGAACGTCAGCCCGGCTCATACCGGCGGACCCCCACAGCGTGAGTGCTGCTTCGTGCAGGTCGGGCCGCCCCTGTTCGTCTAGCAGCTCGCCCAGCAGAGACAACGTGCGCCGCGTAGTAGGGCGTTTGAGTTGAGAGACGGCAAGGAGGCCGCTGACCGCGTTGAGCAAAAGCCATACAGGCCACATAGCCTCCTGGCCGTTTGTGGGATTGGACACCTGGCGCATAGCGGCGAGTTGCTGTTCTGCCGTTACCTTTTCCGCCCCGCAGCGCGCCCGTACCCAGCGGCGACGGCCATATTCCGCGGCGACCGCCTGTTGCAGTGGTACGAGGATGCCGGTAGGGTCGGCCAGGACCTGCGTCGTAGCCATGTTTGGGCCGTGGCTGGGGTCTGCCAGCACGGTCTCGGCATCCTGGTGGGCATCGAGCTTCTTTGCGATGACTTCCAGCATGACGCCCCGGTAAAGCACCTCCTGGGTGTCATCTTGTACGCCTTTGGTGAACACCACGACCACATCAACATCCCGGTACAGCGGAAACGGCGCATCCGCCGGTAGCGCCGTGATGCCAGCCCATAGATACGCGCCGGCAAAGTCGGGCAGGTGGCGTGCATGGAGGTCCACCCACTCGCGCACAATTTCCACGACTTCTCCAACGGGCAGGACCTCGCTACTGCTACTTCCCGCCTGACCTGCCTGTTTTGTTGCCTGCGTCCGCATTAGAGCATCTCCGGTAATAAAAAGGGCTTTGGTTATGAACGACCGGCTTTTACTCAGCCTCAGGCCAGTACCGGGCCATCTTACTCCTGAGAAACTCGGCGGAACGTCGCAGTTCGTCCAGGCCGTTGACGCCGTCCTCTATCGAAATCCAGCCGTCGAAACCGGCCTCACGCAAGATGGAGAAGATGGCATCGAAATCGTTCAACCCTGTGCCTATCTCCCCATGCTGCAAAATGGAGGCGTAGCCAGTGGAGTCCTCCTGTGCCCGCAGGTCTTCCAGGGTGTAGCCCGGCTTGATGCTGCGGTCGCTGGCGTGCATGGTAACCACGCGGTGCTTGACCTTTTGTAGCAGCTCGATAGCGTCTTCCCCCGCTAAGATCGCGTTTGAGGGGTCGTAGTTCACCACCAGGGTGGTGGAGGGCACGCGCGCCAGTATCTCGCGGAACACCTCGCTAGATTGGCCGAACTCCGGGTGCTGCCAGTAGTTGTCCTTATAGTGGTTCTCCAGCGTCAGAGTCAGACCTAGCCGTTCGGCGTGCGGGATGAGGGCCTCTATCGCTGCCACCACCCAGGTCAGCCCTTGCTCCCGGCTCACCTCCGGCCTGCGCTGCCCCGACAGCACCCGGCAGTGCTTACCGCCAAGCGTGGCAGTCACCTCCATGACTCGCCGCTGCTTCTCGATTTCTTTACGCCTGGCTTCAGCATCGGGGATCGTGAAATCGGGCGAGTAGCACATCATCGGCATCACCAGCCCCTTGGCGTCAAGCGCGGCACGCACCCGCCGCAGGTAGTCAGGCGTGGTTTCGGTGAGGAAGCGGTCGTACATCTCCACGCCGTCTATCGGCAGGGTCGCGGCTATGTCTATCCACTCGAAGATGGTCATGCTGCGGGTGACGCACAACTCGTCCATGTAACACTTCGGGAACGCCGCCAGCTTTACCATGCTACCCCTTCCGTTATATGGCCCCCCTTCTGTCATCCTGAGCGTAGCGAAGGATCTCAGATGCTGGCCCTGCTGATATGCCGGACCTTGAGCACCATGTTCCTGGTGTTCAACAGCCTCCACACACCAACTTCTTGAGATCCTTCGCTACGCTCAGGATGACAGGGGGAGTATGGTCCCGCTGTTCGGCTTGTGATCGTTGAACTAGCATTGCAGCGCCGACTGTTGCCTCTTACAACTCCACGACTATCTTTACGGCCTCGACTTCACCCGCTGCCTTGCGGTCGAACATGCTTGTGGCTTCGGTGAGGGTGCACCTTGCTTCTAGCAGCGGTCGCACGTCCACGCGGCGGCTGTTGATCCACTCGACCGCCTCCCAGAACTCATCGGCTGAGAAGGCGTAGGAGCCTCTCATGCTACGCTCCTGGGTCACAAGGTCGTACAGCGCGAACTCCGTCTGCGGCTTGGCGAGGCCCACCAGCACCAGCGTGCCGCCGGGGGCCAGCGCGGGCACAGCCTGCTTGATGGTGGTTGAGTCGGCCACCGCGTCTATGATGGTGGGAAAGCCGGCTCCGCCTGTTGTCGCCCGCGCCAGTGCCGCCAGGTTCACGCTGTTCGCATCCAGGGGATTGCCTCCCATTCGTGCGATCATCTCCAGCTTATGCGGCACGATATCGGTCACGTACACCGGCATCGCATCCATCTCGATACACGCGAGCAATACGCAGAGGCCGATACACCCGCCGCCCAGGATGAGCATGGGCTGCCTGGAATCGGGTGCGGCTAGCCTAGCTGCATGCAGGCCCACCGCTAGCGGCTCGGCCATCATACCCTCTTCAAAGCTTACATCGTCGGCTATGGGCACGCAGTTGCGGGCGGGAGCGACCACATACTCGGCAAACCCGCCCATCGTGCCCATGTTCACCCCGATTGTGCGGCGGTTGCGGCATATTTGCTCCTGGCCCCTGCTACAGGAGTCGCAACGGTCGCAGTACAGCAGCGGGTTGACGGCCACGCGGTCGCCGGGCCGCAGGCTGTCAACCCCTGTCCCGGCCTCGGCTATTATGCCCGCTAGCTCATGCCCCATCACCATGCCGGGTGTGCGGCGGCCCGACGTGCCGGTGTAGCCATGCACGTCGCTGCCGCAGATACCCACTGCCTTCACCCGCACGAGCACTTCCCCTGCGGCGGGTGTCGGGGGGCGCTCCACCGTCTCCGTGCTCATCTCGCCGGGGCCGTGGTAGACCAGCGCCTGCATGAGGCTTTCGTCTTCGGACTGCCGTTCCTGTTTTTTCCTGGGCATGGGGTCGCCGCTCCTGCATGTAAGTTTGTGGGCTGCTCGCCAGCGTCACGCGATCAGACGTTGCGCGGCGAGCACTATATGATACACCAACCTGACATTGTGTTGCCTTCAATCGTTGTTGTAGCAAAAAGTTGTTATTGTCTCATTAGAACACTATTTGCTAGAAAAACGTTGACAAATTGTAACTATTACAGCGTTCACAAAGTAGTTAGAATTAGGTAATATTGCCAGTACAGCAACCCAGTCTTGCCTGCAACGGAGCAGTCGAGCACAATGCATGACTAACGGGCAGGTTTTATGGCCGCCTGCCTATGTCTATCACAAAGAAGCTGTTCGATTGTGCTACTCAAAGGAGAGACGGCATGGATACCAGTACGTGCCCCCGCATCTACTATGTCGAGGAGACCCCTTTCATTATGAATTGGGTCGCTGAAGGCACCGACGGTAATCTCTACCTGGTGCCCGCCGAGCCGGGTGGCTGGTTGCGGCGCGACGGCTACAACGGCCCCACCGAAGAACTAAAGCCCCTGACACCCCCCAAGGCCTCGAGCATCGTCTGGTTCGTCTACGGCGACGTAGGCCCGGTCACTATCGCCACGTAGTTCCCTTTTGTCACAGCGCGTTTCTGGTACCCACCGGCTTGCAGTCTCTCCCTTTTGAGGCTGTGCGGTCAATCTGGCGTAACCCCTGCGGACTCACCCCTCAGACGAGAAGACTGTACCAGGAGGTAACGATGCTTGGATTGGTACCCAGGCCCCTGCATGGAGTGCTGGACTATGTCTGGAGCGTCAGCCTATTTGCCGCCCCGCAGCTATTCGGCTTCTCCAACGACAAGCGCGCTACGCTCTTCTGCCGCGTGCTGGCGGGAAGCGCCTTCGTGATGAGCCTCTTCACACGCTATGAGCTTGGCTTAATAAAGGTGTTGCCGTTCAACATGCACCTGGCCGGGGACTCCTTGAACGCGGTGGCCGGGCTGGCCGGTCCCTCGGTCTTGGGCTTCGACAAGAACGACAAGGCACGCAATACTGTGCTTGCTTTCGTGCTTTTCGAGATTGGCGCCGTGCTGTTGAGCAAGCGCGACGGCAAATAGTAGGCGATGGAAGGCGTTACGTACCCCACAAAAAGTATAAGTTCGTAAATAACTCCCGGAAAATAAGATAAATACTTTACCGTGGTACGGCAAATGCTCAGAAATACGGTCCACGGTAGCGGTTCGGAGTGGAATATCAGAATTATTAGCTAACCCACAGCGAGGCCATAAGGCTTCCGGCGCGACAAGCACCGGAGGCGTGGCAGCCGGCACTACAGCCCACGGGCCGGGAGGGGTAACAGGGCAAGGTGCGGCTCAACTGTCACACGGTTCATCAGACAGGCTTTAGGGCCTTACCTGAACGACACAAAGGAGTGTGAACATGGCAGATAGCGATATGGGTAACACCGGCGGTGGCGGAGGCATGGGTTCCTCGGGCGGCGGTAGCGGCTCGATGGGCGGCTCCGGCAGCGGTGGCGGTGGCGGTGGCATGAGTGGCGGCGGCTCCTCCGGTGGAGGTGGCTCGATGGGCGGCGGCTCCGGCAGCGGTGGCGGCGGCTCAATGGGCGGCTCCGGTGGCGGCGGTGGCATGTCCGGTGGTGGTTCCTCCGGCGGCGGTGGGGGCTCAGGCTCCTCCGGTGGCGGAGGTTCCTCGGGAGGCTCCGGCGGCGGTAGTGGCTCCGGCGGCGGTAGTGGCTCCGGCGGCAGTGGCTCCTCTGGCGGCTCTTCCGGCGGTGGCTCCGGCTCCTCTGGCGGCTCTTCCGGTGGCGGAGGTTCCTCGGGAGGCTCCGGCGGCGGTAGTGGCTCCGGCGGCAGCGGTGGGGGCAGTGGCTCCTCTGGCGGCGGTGGCTCTTCGGGCGGAGGCGGCGGCTCCGGCAGCAGTGGCGGAGGCGGCGGCTCAGGTTCCTCGGGAGGCTCCGGTGGCGGTGGCTCCTCCGGCGGCGGTGGGGGCAGTGGCTCCTCCGGAGGTGGAAGCGGCTCCGGTTCCTCTGGCGGTTATTC
>DASVVE010000003.1:0-47248 GCA_036386675.1 Chloroflexia bacterium
TAGATGAAATAGTGGATGTGGAAGGACATCGCGTCCCGCGCCGTATCCTTGACATGTACCCACTGCTTCCGTATGCTCTTCGCGCCCTAATGGCAGACCATAACGGCGAGGAACCCTCGGTACGCTGCCCAGTCTGCGATATTGCCCGGTTATTCTGGACCAGTACGTGCGTTGCAAAGTTACGTTGGAACTCCCACAAACACCGAAATACTCAAGACATACCTAGTCCTCTGACATCTTAATCCACCCGTGCCTCAGCGCGTAAATCACCGCTTGGGTACGGTCGTTCACGGCCAGCTTGCGCAAAATCGAGGTGATGTGGTTCTTCACCGTCTGGTCAGAGATGTTCAGGATGCGGGCGATTTCTTTGTTCGAGTTGCCACGCGCTATGCAGTCGAGTATCTCCACCTCGCGTGTCGTCAGGGGCGCGAACACCGACTCCCCGCCTTCCGACTCCGACGACGCAAGTTCGCGGAACTGGTTGAGCATGCGGGAGGCCACGAACGGGCGCGAGAGCACCGTGTCGTTGATCGGGTAATGCCCTTCGGCCACTTCTCTGATTATGTCAAGGAGGCGGTCCGGAGAGATGTCCTTGGCCGAGTAGGCGGCGGCACCCACCTTGGTGGCGTTGAATAGCTGCTCGTCGTCCTCGTATACGGTGAGAATTATTACGGCGATCTGCGGCTGGCGGCGGCGCACCACGCGCGTCACTTCCAGGCCGTTGAGGCCCGGCAGGTTGATATCCACCAGCATAATGTCGGGGGCCAGCGTCTCAGCCGACTGGATGGCCCGCTGGCCGTCGGGGGCCTCGCCCACTACCTCTATGTCCTTGGCCGACTCCAGGGTATGCCTCACACCCTGCCGGAACAGCGGGTGGTCGTCCACTATTAGCACGCGTACTTTTTCCATGCGACTTTCCTCTCCTTACGATACTTTAGGGCAACACAAGAGTTACAGTCGTGCCAATCCCGCTCCTGCTGTCTACCTTGAGGGTGCCACCCACCGTGGCCGCACGCTCTCGCATCCCTACCAGTCCCGAACTCGAAGGGCTGGCGGTGCGCACCGACTTGTGGTCGAAGCCTTTGCCGTTGTCGCTGATGGTCAACGTGAGTGGCCCGCCGGACCGCTGCTGAATGTTGATCGTGACACTGGTGGCCTCGGCGTGCTTGTGTATGTTCTGCAACGCTTCCTGGATTATACGAAATACCACCAACTCTTGATTGGTGGACAGGTCCAGGTTCTCAGGTACGTTCAACTCGACCGGGACATCGAACTGCTCGCTGTATTCCCGCGCGTACTGGCCCAGGGTGGGCAGCAGGCCGATCTCGCTGAGGCTGGCGGGGCGCAGGTTGAATATGAAGCGCCGCACGTCCTGCACGCTCTCCTGCAACGCCGCGCGCACGCGCTCGATCTCCGATTGCACTTCTCCGGGCGAGTGGATGAACATCTTCTCGACCAGCGATAGGCGCATTACCGTATTAGCCAGCACCTGGGCCGGGCCGTCGTGTATCTCCCGCGCCAGCCGCGCACGCTCGGCCTCCTGGCCCATGACCATCTGCGCCCACATTACCTGCTCGCCTGCCGAGGGTTGCAAGCCGTGAGAGGAGGCCGAAGCGCCGTTCTGCTCGCCCTGCTCCGAATCGGTGCCATCGCCGGAGTTGAGCACCCAGGCGCACGCGCCATCTATCTGGTGGACCAGCCAGGAGAGGCGGTTCGAGAGCTGTTCGAGGCTGGCGTTTACCCGCTCCAAACGCGCCTTTTCAGCAGCCATGGCACCTTGCTGGCTCTCCAGGGCCAGCAATTGGCTGTCGGTGAGGGGGCCGGTGATAGTTACCGGGCGCTCGGCGCTGGAGTTGATGGTGCTGAGGCGGTACTGCACCTCTTCGAGGAAGCGGTTGAGGTGCTGCTGCTCGGTGCTCGCTTCGCGCAGGCGGCGTTGTGTTTCAGCCTCTATCCCGCGCAGGCGCGCCACTGTGTCGTCTATGGCGTCAGATACGTTCTGGCGCAGACGCTCTACCTCTGTGTCGCTGATGCCTTCGATGCCTTCATTCGGCATAGGTACCTTAGCCCTCTAATGGGTGCGGCCTGTCGCGGGGTGTAGTGTTAATGATAGGCTTTGTATAGCCGCTCGATACCGTTAACGTTACACCCCTGCCTGCCGTTATTGTACACCATGAGTCGCTCGCAAGCAACACGTGTGTATATCACGGCCCACGCTCTCTGCCAAGGTGCGATAACGCCCACATTAAGTAGTAGTGCCGGTGTGAAGGTAGCCGCCTGTTTATCATGGCACCGTTCTTGTATCTTGTAGCAGCCACTACATACAATAGGAACACGACAGGAGAAACCCAGCCTATGTGCTCACCCCGGAGACGTCGCGGCACGCCAAGCAAGTACATGCGCAACTTGCTCCAACCAATGCCGCTGCACAAGAAGGTCAGGCTGCTGCTGCGCAACATGACCAGCCGCGCGGTGTACCTCTCCCTGTGCTGCGGGCACCCCGGCGAGCCAGGCTGTTGAAAGTAAGGCACCTATCGCCCCGTGCGGGCGGACCTTACACAAAGGGAGAGACACTGCCTGAAACGAACAGCGTCTCTCCCTTTGCATATCTCTGTGTATCTCTCGCAACGTTGGAAGGGACGATAGGCTAGCCTAGGCTGCGCTCTCCGCCTTAGTCACCTCGTCCAGCGCCCATAGGAACGTCTCAAGCGGCTGGGCACCCGACAGGGCATAACGCTCATCGAATACGTAGAACGGCACCCCCTCCACGCCCACGCTATTAGCTTCCTCCTGGCTTTCGGTGACGGCGTCTGCATTGAGGTCGCTCAGCAGGTAGTCGCGTACGGCACCGGCGTCCAGGCCAATCTCTTTCCCTATCGCCACCAGGGTGTCTAACTCACCCACAGTGCGACCCTCGGTGAAGTACGCGGCGAACAGCGCCGTCACCGCTTCCCACTCACGGCCGTGCTCCCTGGCAAATAGCACCAGACGATGGGCATCCTGGGTGTTGGGCGCGACCGGTATCTTGTCGAAGCGGAAGTCAATACCGTCCTCCGCGCCCGTTGAGGTTACGCGAGCGAAGATCTGCTGGGCCTTCTCATGCCCGCCGAACTTCTGTACTTCAAAGTCGCTCCACGCAACGCCCTCTTTGGGCATCTCCGGCCTCAGTTGGAAGGGCCTCCACTGCAATTCGGCGTTCAGGTCGGGGCGCATGGAGAGCGCCTGTTCGAGCCGCTTTTCGCCTATGTAGCACCAGGGGCAGGCGATGTCGGCGTATACATCAATCTTCAATTTGCATCTCCTTCTTATATGCCGCTGTGCGGGAACTTACCCGCACGCGCTATGTAATTAATTTCTCTTGCGACATTATCGCTACATATAAGGAAGGGAAGCAAGTCTCATACCTGAACGCTGTCACACATCAAGGGAATGCGATTGACAGTGATGCCGCTTGGTGCTAGACTGCCGTGCAAACCTCTAGGATGTTGAGGCCTATCGGCTGCCTGGAGGGGATCGCACCGGAGGGTAAACATGGATAAGCTAGCACTTCTACCGGCCCCACGCTCACTTGCTCTAGCGACGGGCCACTACATCGTTGCCGCCAACCGCCGTATCGTTCTCCAGGGTGCGGCGCCAGGCGAGTTGCTAATGCCCGCAAGGTATCTGCAAGCAACGCTCGCTCGTTACGCCCAAACCGACTGGGAACTTTCTGCCAGCGCACTAGGACCCACCCGCGAGACAGGGATTATGCTCCGCATGTCGCCGAGTAAGATCGCGCACGAGCAAGGCTACGAGCTGACTATCACACCTGAGCAGATCACCATTGAAGCGCAAAGTCCCATGGGCATCCTTTACGGGGTCTATACGTTAGCCCAAATCGTCCGGCAACGAGGCCGCGAGCTGCCCGCCTTGCACATCGCGGACTGGCCCGATTTCGCCGTGCGCGGTGTCATGCTCGATATCAGCCGCGACAAGGTGCCGCGGATGGACACGCTCTTCGAGTTGATAGAGATGCTAGGTAGTTGGAAGGTCAACCAGGTCCAGTTGTACACTGAGCATACCTTTGCCTACCGCCGGCATCCCGACGTATGGGCCAAAGCCTCGCCAATCACCGGCGATGAGATACTGGCGCTCGACCGCTTCTGCCGGGAACGACACATAGAGCTGGTGCCTAATCAGAACTCCTTCGGCCACATGCAGCGCTGGCTGGTGCACGACCGCTATGCAGCGTTGGCCGAAGTGCATGGTGAGTTCAGCGTCCCCTGGGGCACCATGTCGGGGCCGTTCAGCCTCTGTCCGGGCGACCCCGGCAGCCTTGAGCTTGTGCGTAGCCTCTACGACGAGCTTCTGCCCCATTTCTCCAGCAAGCAATTCAACGTCGGCTGCGACGAGACCTTCGACCTGGGGCAGGGCCGCAGCAGGGAAGAGTGCGAGCGGCGCGGAGTGGAGCGCGTATACCTCGACTTCCTGCACAACATCCACCGGGAAGTGGCGGACCGTGGCTACACGATGCAATTCTGGGGCGACATCATCGTGCACAGGCCCGAACTCATCTCCGAACTACCCAAAGATAGTATCGCGCTCGAATGGGGCTATGAAGCCAACCACCCCTTTGACGAGCACGGCGCGATGTTCGCGCAGTCCGGCATCCCGTTCTACGTCTGCCCCGGCACCTCCTCCTGGAACTCAATCGCCGGGCGCACTGACAACGCTGTAGCTAACCTGCTAAGCGCCGCCGAAAACGGCCTCAAGCACGGCGCGACCGGCTACCTCAACACCGACTGGGGTGATAACGGGCACTGGCAGGTGCTCCCCGTCAGCTACCTCGGTTTCGCGGTAGGGGCGGCTTATTCCTGGGCGCTCGAAGCCAACCGCGAAATGGACGTCGCCGCAGTTGTGAGCGCGCATGCCTTCCACGACCCCACCGGCAGTATGGGCCGCCTGGCGTACGACCTGGGAAACGTCTACAAGGCACCCGCAGTGGACCTTCATAATAGCTCGGTGCTCTTCTGGACGCTCCAACGCTCATTTGACGAGCTACAGAAGCGGGAAGGACCTGCGCCCGATTTCGCCTCATCGCTGGAAGCCATAGACCAGGCGATGGAGCCACTGTCGAATGCACGCATGCAAAGGGCTGACGCAACGCTGATAACGCGGGAATACGAAAACACAGCCAGGTTGCTGCGACATGCTTGCATACGCGGCCAACTTATGCTTGAACCTGAGAGCGCGGAGGCTGGCATAACGCGCAAGGCACTCGATGCAGACATGCGCGACATCATCCGCGAGTACGAGGATATATGGCTGCTGCGTAATCGCCCCGGCGGACTTGCGGACAGTGTAGTTGCTCTCGAAACCGCACGTGCTGATTACAAACAGCAGTAGATTCACAACAAGAGCCGCCAAGAGCCGCCGCCACTTCGCATACAACCTCAACGCAGGACGTCTCGCCTCCAGACAGGCAGCGTATGTACTTGAGAAGCAACCTGCCCCTCCCACACGAGTTATATGATTGGCGATCTTATCAAAGTTCCTGAACATGGGGAGGGAATAGGTGTGGGATCAACAATCAATAGCAAACGACCCGAGACCAGAAGCCGGATTGCCCAGGACGTTGCCCCGTCGTCAGACCGCACAAGGCGTCGAGCGTGGCTGCCTCCTTGCCATTCTAACTACAATCATTGTGTTTGCCGTACCAACTTACTGGTGGCTATCAACATATGCGCCGGTTACCCTCGTTGAAGTGCGGAGAACATCAAATGTAACCTGGGATACGCCGGCAAGTGGCGCAGTGTGTGGTAGATGGGATACCACCATATGGCCCGTCTTCGGCCCTATGTCGGCCTCTATGGAAGCTATAGATGGTACGTCTGAGGACAGCTTATGGGCAGGTACGCGTACGGGAGAGATTCTACGTAGAAATAACCGGGGCTGGCATCATGTACAAACGCTCAAGACGGTTGAAGGTAAAGATATTCAGGTTGTGAAGATTGATGTACGGGATGAGAACGACGTCTGGGTGGTCGGCGCATACGCAAGCCCTTACACAAATGCACTGTTCCATTGGGACGGCAACAGGTTCGAACAAGTAACAGTGCCGGGCCTCCGCGAATTCGGCACGCTAAGCTCGATGGCAGCTATTGGTGAAGATGATGCATGGTTTGCGGGTTCGCCGGGGCGTATCTGGCACTGGAACGGCAAGGAGATTACGCAGATACAGCCCGATGACGAACACCTTAAGGACTTCGAGCTGACCGGCATCTCGGCCGTTTCCGGCAACGATATCTGGGCTGTAGGTACCATAACGGGAATGGCGTATGGGGCGGCAGTAATTCTTCACTGGGACGGCAGCGAGTGGAAAATCGTAAAGGAGTGGGGTGGTAAGGAGGATGGCACTGAGCAACCGGCCATAGGCAATCTGTGGGACGTTATTGCCATAGCTCATGACGACGTTTGGGCAATCGGAGGCAACCAGGCGGTGCACTGGAATGGACATGAATGGGCACTCTCCAGGATGCCGAACTATGAAAAGTACGGCAACGTAGGTTTCGGAACACTCGCCGCATCCAGCAGTAATGATGTGTGGGCGGTCGGCACAAGTTGGTGGGGAGGCCCACACCCCTTTGCCCTACATTGGGATGGCGCACAGTGGAGTATCGTTCCGGCCCCCATGTCTCTAAACCTTGGTACCTTTGACACTGCTAAGTCGTTCTCGGGCAAGCTGTTGGCGGCAGGCATAACTTACCAGGAGGAGGACCATGGCCCTGTGTACTCGATGTCCGCCGAGTTCGAGTTCACACCTTGCCCTTAGCGGGTATGCCGGGCTTACACAACAGGCTAGCTGCTGTCATTACTCGAATGTGTGGCATGTCTTCGCATCCATTCTGTGATTTTACCCATCCGGTAGAACCACCTTGAAAACGGCCCTTGCCAACCGCTATAGCATACTCACTCTTGGTGCCCGCGCCTACTTGGGTGCCTAAAACTTGCTTGACACCCTCCCCCGCATACTGTATAATAGCTTCCGGTCCTCAAAAAAGGCGTGCTGAAAAGTAAGCCTGAATAGAGGGAATAGCACCTGAAAAACCAGCGCAAAGACTCGGTATGCCGACGTAGCTCAGTGGCAGAGCAGCTGTTTTGTAAACAGCTGGCCGTCAGTTCGAATCTGACCGTCGGCTCCCCTGGGCAGATGCCGGAGTGGACAATCGGAACTGGCTGTAAACCAGTCGGGCTTCGCCCTACGGAGGTTCGAATCCTTCTCTGCCCACAGCTGCGGTTGCTCTCACAAGCTCCGACGGCGTACCGATAACCGATTTGGAAATTGGAATTTCGAATTTCGAATTTAGTAGATATCCATCAAATTCGAAATTCGAAATTCCAATTTCCAAATACGTATTGCGCCCGCCCACGTAGCTCAGTCGGTAGAGCACATTCTTGGTAAGAATGAGGTCAGCAGTTCGATCCTGCTCGTGGGCTCCAGCTACTCCCCACAACTACTAGAGGACCATTATTAGAGACTGCGACCCCACGCCGGGGTCGTTAGAACGTTCAGGAGGATTTCCAAATTGGGTAAGCAGAAGTTCGAGCGAACGAAGCCGCACGTCAACGTAGGCACAATCGGCCACGTAGACCACGGTAAGACCACGCTGACCGCCGCTATCACCAAGGTGATGGCTCTCCAGGGCCGGGCCCAGTTCATGGCCTACGACCAGATCGACAACGCCCCCGAGGAGCGCGAGCGCGGTATCACAATCGCTATCCGCCACGTAGAATACCAGACCGAGGCCCGGCACTACGCTCACGTAGACTGCCCCGGCCACGCGGACTACATCAAGAACATGATCACCGGTGCCGCCCAGATGGACGGCGCGATCCTGGTCGTGTCCGCCCCCGACGGCCCTATGCCGCAGACCAAGGAGCACATCCTCCTGGCTCGCCAGGTGCAGGTGCCCGCCGTCGTCGTCTTCCTCAACAAGGTTGACATGATGGACGACCCTGAGCTGCTTGAGCTTGTGGAGCTTGAAATCCGCGAGCTGCTCAACAAGTACGAGTTCCCCGGCGACGATGTACCTATCGTGCGTGGCTCCGGCCTCAAGGCCCTCGAGTCGACATCGATGGACATCAACGCACCAGAGTACGCCCCGATTCGCGAGCTGATGGACGCTGTAGACAACTACATCCCGACCCCGCAGCGCGCTATCGACCGCCCATTCCTCATGCCTGTTGAGGACGTGTTCGGTATCAAGGGCCGCGGCACCGTGGTAACCGGCCGCATCGAGCAGGGCAAGGTCCGCGTTGGTGAGACCATCGAGATCATCGGCATGAAGGACGAGGTCCGCAGCACGGTTGTGACCGGCGTGGAAATGTTCCAGAAGACCCTCGACGAGGGCCTGGCCGGCGACAACGTGGGCTGCCTCCTGCGCGGTATCGAGCGCGCCGACATCGAGCGCGGCCAGGTGCTCGCGGCTCCGAAGTCGATCAAGCCGCACACCAAGGTCGAAGGCGAAGTGTACGTACTGAGCAAGGAGGAGGGTGGCCGTCACAAGCCGTTCTTCACCGGCTATCGCCCTCAGTTCTACATCCGCACCACCGACGTGACCGGCACGATTGCGCTGCCGGAGGGTGTCGAGATGGTTATGCCTGGTGACAACATCACCATGACCGTCGAGCTAATCGTGCCCGTGGCTATCACGGAAGGTCTCCGCTTCGCAATCCGTGAGGGTGGCCGCACCGTGGGCGCAGGCGTGGTGACCAGGATCCTCGAGTAATTTAGGACGTACGAGTAACACGTAACGCGTAACATGTCATGCGCTCTGCCGCATTACGAGTTACGCGTTACGTGTTAGAGGGACAAAGCAATGGCAAAGAAAGCCGACCGCATCATAATCTACCTGGCCTGCACCGAGTGCAAGAACCGCAACTATACCAGCTCGAAGAACAAGCGCAACGACCCGACGCGGTTGGAGTTCAACAAGTTCTGCCCGCGCTGCCGTCTACACCGCGTTCACCGCGAGACGAAATAAGTTCCGGGTGCTGAGTGCCGAGTGCTGAGTTAGGAGCTTGGCAGAGTAAAGTGATATATAATGAAGCATAGGGAGCGTGTTGCGTTTCCTATGCTTCGTTTCATTTCCTGGAGCGCATTTGTGAGAACTCAGTCAGTGGATACAAATCCAGAGGTAGAAAGGGTTCAAATAGAACACCTTAGGAACTTGGCAGTGCATGAAAGGCTCAAGCTCGGAGATAAGTGGAGCAAGGCTGTTATGCAGATGACCTGGGCTGCCCTCAGACGAGCTAACCCCGATGTTGCTGAGAATGAACTGGACTTGATCTTTGTGGAAACGCTTTACGGCAAAACACTTGCCGGTCGGCTGCGAGCTTATTTGCAAGGACGGGCTGGTAGAGAATGATCCCGCAGGAACTGCTAAATGGTGTGGGACCGGTCGCTGAAGGACTTCAAGATTTAGGTGTTTCTTACGTCATAACCGGATCAGTGGCTGCGTTAGCCTACGGCATGTACCGTTCTACTGCCGATGTGGATATTGTCGTGGACTTGCGTCACGAGCATGTAGCCCCGCTTGTAGCACGATTAGAGGATGCTTATTATATCGACGCCGATATGCTCTATGACGCGATTCAACATCGCTCCTCGTGCAACCTTATCTATCTTGAGTCTATGCTGAAGATAGACCTGTTTATTCCCAGGGATGAGCAGTTCGAGGCATCAATTTTCCGGCGAGCAAGAGCAGAAGAGTACGAAACGTCTAAGGGAGAGTACCAGTTTAGCTTCACATCTCCAGAGGACCTGGTATTGCGGAAGCTCGAATGGTACCGCAATACAAATCTAACTTCGGAAAGGCAGTGGACCGATATATTAGGCGTGTTGAAAGTGCAGGCCAGAGCTCTCGATTTTGTCTACATGCACGTTTGGGCGCAGAGGCTCGGAATAAGCGAACTTCTTGGACAGGCTCTGGAGGACGCAGGGTTACCACAGTCTGAGAGCGGAAGACAGTAAACAGGTCCGTAAGTAATAACTGTTTTCCTTGACAGCCCCGCACACATGCCGTATAATCATAGACGATGGTCAGTCCGCATGCTTAGGCAGGGGGCGATTTTTTTTCTCAGCTTACGCGCGTAGCTCAATTGGCAGAGCAGCCGTCTCCAAAGCGGCCGGTTGGGAGTTCGAGTCTCTCCGCGCGTGCCACCCTCTTTGACCCACCTACCACCTAGTCCTACTTGACCTGGCAACGCAACCCGCTGAACACTACGAGGAGTAATCTTTACAATGGCGTTAACTGGCCGCAGACAGCCTGCCACCACGCAGACCCCGGAGCGCACTAGGCCCCGCGTCACTGCCACCACCGGCGGTAGCGGAAATGGCACGGGCACCAGCACCGGCAGGTTCGGTAGGCTGCGAGGCAACATTCGCGACATCATGGCCGAGCTACGCAAGGTCACCTGGCCCACCCGCGAGGAGACCCGCAACCTCACCATTGTGGTTATCGGTATCACGTCGGTAGTAGGCTCCGCCCTCGCTGCGCTCGACGCCCTGCTTCAGTTCCTGTACAGGACCGTCAATCCGTAACCCGTAGCCCGTTTGTAACAGACTTCGCCGGCAGCGGAGGGCATAAAGCCGCTCCAACCCCGATCACTTACCGGCAGACGTTTGTTGTACCCCGTTCGAGGAAGAAGCTCCCATGAACACGCCCGAATTTGAAGAGACAGTCATAACCCAGGCCGCTACCGACGGAGGCTCGCCTGGTAGTAGCACCAGCACCAGTAGCGGTACCGGTAGCGGCTCCGGACTGGAAGGTACCATCCTCGAAGGCGTGGAGGATGACCGGCGGTGGTACGT
This sequence comes from Chloroflexia bacterium, assembly GCA_036386675.1. Lineage (GTDB taxonomy): Bacteria > Chloroflexota > Chloroflexia > QHBQ01 > JADMIH01 > JADMIH01. The sequence goes on from DASVVE010000003.1 coordinate 10,853, forward strand.
CATTCACACCTATTCGGGCTACGAGAACAAGGTCAAGAAGAACCTGGAGCACCGCATCCTCTCGCACGACATCAGCGACCGCATCTTCCGCGTGGAGGTGCCCACGGTCGAGGAGATAGAGATCAAGGGCGGCCAGCGCCACCCCGTGCAGCGCAAGATTTTCCCCGGCTACGTGCTCGTTGAGATGGTCATGGACGAAGGCTCCTGGTACGTGGTGCGCAACACCCCCGGCGTCACCGGCTTCGTGGGCGTGGGCAACAAACCGACCGCCCTCCCCCCGGATGAGGCCGACGGCATTCTCAAGCAGATGCAGACCGCAGCCCCCACCAAGTTCAAGGTCACGTTGCAGCCCGGCCAGGCAGTCAAGATCGTGGACGGCCCCTTCGCGGACTTCGAGGGCATCGTGGACAACATCAACCAGGAAAAAGGCAAGGTGCGCGTGCGAGTGTCGTTCTTCGGCAGGGAAACGCCGGTGGAACTTGACTTCCTCCAGGTGGAGAAGCTGGTTTAGCAGCACATTTAAGACTTCAGCCGAAGTAATAGCGCACTAGAGGATGTTCTGACGTTCCAGGAATATTTCCAAGGAGAAGACACAATGCAAGAGCTACCGAAACTAGGACGGTTGTTGTGGCTGGCGTTAGTGTTATGTGACGCGGCAGTTCTTGCATACATGCTGCTTGGAACTGGATTGGCAGCGACACCGCTTGAACGCTTGCCACTACTCTACTGGGCATTAGCGATCCTGCTTCCGGTACTCTACCTTATTGCCATGATGATGTGGGGTGAGGTGCCTCTTCCGCGATTCATAGGAAGTACGGCAGACCGTCGTCACTTACTTTTCGCAGGTGGCTTGTTCCTCGTTATGGCGTTGTTCAATCATCTTATTCAACCAAGATGGGGTGGTAACACAGTCTTGTTCGCGGTGGGTGGCTGTGGGTTCTTGATTCTGGCCTATACCACTTACCGCCAGCGGATCTTGCAGGAGAAAGCTTGATTTTTCGGGCGTAACACCGTACAATTAGTAGGTTGCCTGTTAAGCAGGATACAACTAAAGAGCAGAGGGAGGGAGACCCAGAGTCACCCGCTAATACCTCAAACTAAGCAGTATGCAATTGTAGCCGTGAGGCTGCGCTGCGTCGTGAAGGTTTGAGGGAATTACTCTCAAGCCTTTTTTGTTATGTAGCGGCACTACCGTATAGCCGCATAAAAACAAGGAGCAATCAGTTGGCAAAGAAAGTACGCGCAATTGTGAAGCTGGCGATCAACGCCGGCAAGGCCACCCCAGCCCCTCCCGTCGGCCCAGCGCTTGGTGGTCACGGTATTAACATCATGGCCTTCGTGAAGGAGTACAACGAGCGCACCGCCGACCAGGTGGGCTACGTGATCCCCGCCGAGATCACCGTGTTCGAGGACCGCTCGTTCACCTTCGTCACCAAGACGCCCCCCGCCTCCGACCTGCTGAAGAAAGCAGCCGGCGTGCAGACGGGTTCGGGCGCGCCCAACAAGAACAAGGTCGGCAGCGTATCCCGCGACCAGTTGCTTGAGATCGCCCGCATGAAGATGAAGGACCTCAACGCCTACGACGAGGACGCCGCCGTCAAGATGATCGAAGGTTCCGCCCGCAGCATGGGCCTGACAGTTAGAGATTAATTTCGAATTTGGAATTTCGAATTGCGAATTTGATGGATACCTTCTAAATTCGCAATTCGAAATTCCAATTTCCAAATGGAGGAATAAGATGCAGAAGCATGGCAAGAAATATGTGGCAGCTGCGGCGCAGATAGATGCTGATAGGGCATACGTGCCGGTTGAGGCTGTTACTTTGCTCAAGAACACCGCGTATGTGAACTTCGACTCGACCATTGAGGTGCACATGAAACTGGGCATCGACCCCCGGCACGCCGACCAGCAGGTGCGCGCCACCGCCAACCTGCCCCACGGCACCGGTAAGGCCGTGCGCGTGCTGGTGTTCGCTGACGGTGAGGGCCAGCGCATCGCTATGGACGCTGGGGCCGACTACGCCGGTAGCGATGACCTGATCAACCGCATCAACGGCGGCTGGATCGACTTCGACATCGCTATCGCGGTGGCCGACCAGATGGGTAAGATCGGTAAGGCGGGTCTGGGCAAGGTGCTGGGCCGCCGCGGCCTCATGCCCAACCCCAAGAGCGGCACCATCGTGGCGAACGCCGCCGACCTACCCCGCGTGATCCAGGAGGCCAAGGGCGGCAAGGTCGAGTTCCGCAACGACAAGACTGGCCTGCTCCACGTAGGCATCGGCAAGGTGTCGTTCTCGGAGGACCAGATTCGCGACAACTTCCTGTCGCTGGTGGACGCCGTAATGCGCGCCAAGCCGACCGGGGCCAAAGGCACCTACGTCAAGTCCATCACCCTGACAAGCACGATGGGCCCCGGCATCCACATGGACGTGGCCCAGACGCTATCGGAGGCGGGTGTAGCGGCCAAGGGCTAGTAGTAGTAGAGCGCCGCATAGGCCTCTGTCACAACCAGCAGATTGCGAAGGGGATGTGAATTGTCACGTCCCCTTTTGTATTGTCCGGGTGCCTTCCATCGTTCTAACATACTGGACCCTACCCTGGGCCTGTATAATGGCACCACTACAATGAGGAGGCAATCTATGCGCGGAGTAGCCCCGCACTCACACCCAAACAATCGGTCCAGGATTGTCGTACTGGTGGCACTGTTTGGCTTTTGCTCATTATCCGGCTTCGTGTGGGGCTTGATCGTCAGAACGCCCCCTCCCCCGGACCGCACAATAGAAAGCCTTGCTGTCTTCCCCGCTGCGTTTGGTTTAGCAACCCCCACGCAGAAGCCTCCCGGCCTGGCAGGTCCCACCGCTACTGCCGTCATCAACAGCACCGCCGAGGGACTGCTCAACTACGACTTCCGCACCACGGACTCTCCTGCGGAAGTGGTCGCCTTCTACAAGGACCTGATGCACAAACGCTACGGGTTCAAGGTCTGGTGGGTAGAACAAGCGGGCGAAGGAGTGCAGGTGCTCAACTTCCTACGCGAAGGTTCCTACTGGAGATCCGGTATCGCGGCAGGCTGGTATAAAGAGTACGTGACGGTCACCATAACCGAGGAAGGGCCAGGGCAGCTTTACGTAGAGGTGCGGCATGACATCCGTTAGGCCGCACCTCGAGTGGGGTCATACCCACAGCGCGAGCGCGAGCTTCTTGAAAACGGGGCCTCTATGGGCTATAATTTAGCTTGCGGTAAATTACGCGCCCGTAGCTCAGGCGGATAGAGCACTGGCCTCCGAAGCCAGGTGCGGGGGTTCGAGTCCCTCCGGGCGTACCATACAACCTCCGGTCATTTCGAGAAAGCCTCATTCAGCCGCTTGGCGCTCAACTTACCTGCGTTCGGCCCGCCCGAATTGTTCCACACTATCCATTCACCGGCTATGACAACGCCTACACCGTAATCTCCTCTGCCTATTGCCTCAGTCGCCAACTGTTTAGGTGTTGCACCCGGCTCGTTGAGCCTGACACCCCAAACCCGCGACTGCGCGATCCAGACGACTGTATTCCCCTGAATTTGAGGACTCGAAGCCCCACCCTTGAAGAGGACGCGGGACTCGCCCGTATCGAGGTCCATTAGCCGCACATCCGGGGTACCGTATACTAGGTGGTGGCCCGACACGGATATCTCATCGGTCGCGCCGGTGATGCCCATTACGCCATTCGTGATTGAGCGCACCTCACGAGTTTCAAGGTTCATCGCCCGTAACTCGAAGACCTGCCCGCTCTCCCTAGTGTAGCGTGCCAGTTCGGACCACACCAGATATTCCTCGCTAAGCGCCGTCGTGCCGAAAGTGGGTCCATTACTCGTGCCATTCTGTATCGGGAAAGATTGCGCTTCGAATGTCTCGTTAGAAGTGAGATCCTTCACGAGCAACTTCATTGCGTCTTGACTCATCTCCACCCAGGCGACCTTATTGCCCGCCAAGGCAGGATGGCTCTGGTCGTTCGGGCCTGTCGCTACGCTGAATTCCCGTCCTGTCGCCAGGTCTTTGCCCAGGATATCGTAATCGCAAGTGGAGCAACTGTGGCTGGTATCCACCCACACAACCGTCGAGCCTGAAACACTGGGGAAAAGTTGGTCCCCCACAGCAGTGGTAACTGTAACGGGTTGATTGGTCTTAAGATCAAGACCCAAGATATCGTATGCCGCATTAGTTCGGGTTGGTTGATTGGACTCCACCCACACTAGAAACGACTCAGAGCCACGAGGCATGACCTGTTTCCTGCCCATAGGCGGTGCTGGGATGTTCAGACTTTGGTACCTGGCCCTGTACCTGAACGTACCCAGTTGGCTCAGCAACACTTCATGTGGAGTACCTGCGTTCTCAGGGTGCAACTCGAACACAGCGCGCTCAAAATATTGCACAGTATAGGTCTTGCCATCGAGGACGCTCACCTCCTGGAACTCATCGGAGATGGGGTAGCCCTGCTGGGGAAGACCGCCATGAGCCCGCCAGTATTCGAGGAACTTGCCGCCGAGGCGCTTGCCGGTTTCATGGAACAGCACCGAGCCTGCTGCGGTGTTGGGCTGCTGCGCTGGCGCGCCTCCAGGATATCTCTCGCCGTACTCGAACACGCCTAGTAGCGAAAGCAACACGTCATAAGGAGCTTGGTTTTCAGGGTGGCGCTCGAAAACTGCGCGCTCAAAATACTGCACTGAATATGTTTTGCCGTCGGTCTCGGAGAGTTCCTGCATCTCCTCGGTGATCGGGTATCCTTGCTGAGCAAGACCGCCATTCTGCTCCCAATACTGAAGAAAACGCCCCTCCACTGTATGTCCGGTCTCAGGGAAGTACCGCGAGTTCGTAACCACTTGATTATCTGCGGCTGAAATGTAGTAGCTCAGACCATATGCCAATAACAGAGATGCACCAAAAGCCACCACGGAGAGGGCTTTGCGTAACCTTTTCACTTTATCTATTCCCTTCTACTCTAGCAACAAGGCGCTTTAGTTATGCTTGAACGGGGCAGCTTCGCAGGTATTGCTTGCGTCGGTTACAAGGCTCCGCTCTCACAACATAGAACGAAGCAACGCGAAAAAGGTTCTAAGTCCCAGGAGTGCGACCCAGTAATGATCGCTTGGGTGCCAATACCACCTTCCCACCCGAAGCCGCCCACAACGCCTGCCCCACATCATTCACCGTCCACTCACGGTGCTCGCACGCTTCATTTAGTTCCATAGCTCGAGTGCGGAGCATCTCAGCATACCTGTAGTAGAAGGGCGCGGTGAAGGCCACTTCACCCAGGCCCGGCATCTGCCCCGCCACTAGCTCATCGAAGAAGGGGTAGACTTCGGGGCTGTGGGCGGCGAGCACCCCCGAGGCCGTGGCAGGCCCTACCCCGCCCAGGCGCACCAGCAGGCTCACCGGTTTGCGGGGGTCGGGCACGGCGGCGAACGCCTCCCTGGAGGTCGCTTCCACCTCTGCCTCCGGGTTCGCCTCCACCAACAGCAGGTTGCGCTGCCGCCACACGCCACGCTTCATCTTCCAGCGCGTGACCTGCACAAGCTCCTCCCGGGTGACGTATGGGGGCGTGCGCGAGGCCAGTACTCCTGGCAACTCTTCTCGGTACCAGCAGTCGAGATCCTCAAGGCCGCTCACTTCCTGCGCCCGCAACACATCCTCGTAGCTACCGAGCGCCCGGTGCCAGGCCCCACAGTCCGCACTATCCCATAGCTTAGTTTCGCTCATGGCAAACTGCTCCCTGGTACATACAATTAGATGTGCCGCCAATATAGACTCGATCCGGGGTGTTGTCAACACAGACTCTGCTACAGCATGAGCATTCGACTGCGTGCTATAATGGCCTGTTATCACCACTTGACGCAGGAGAGCAAGCATGGCAGTCGAACAGGTCGAGCGGAGAGAGGGTTTGCAGGACGTGTGGCCGGACGCCACGTGCTACGGCTGCGGCCCGGCCAACCAGGAGGGCTTGCGCATCAAGAGCCACTGGTCGGAGGACGGCTCGGAGGTCGTGTGCCGGTTCGAGCCTCAGCCCCAGTACAACGCGGGCTTCCCCAACGTCATGTACGGCGGCCTGGTCGCCTCCCTCATCGACTGTCACTCTATCTGGACCGCTATCGCCTGGACTTACCGGGAGGAAGGCCGAGAGCACGGTTCGGCCCCCAGCATCAGCTACGTGACGGGCACCCTCAACGTCCGCTTCCTCAAGCCCACCGCGCTAGACCGTCCTGTGACCTTGCGCGCCAGGGTGACCCAGTTGCAGCCCCGCAAGGCGCTGGTCGAGTGCGCGCTCTACTCAGGCGAGGTAGAGACCGCCAGGGGCGAAGTCACAGCCGTTCGCTTCAACGTGGACAAGGCACGGGGCGCGTAGGAGGCCGTACCCTGCGGCGAGCTAGGTACCTGTGTCACTCCACCGCACCACGTCGAAACAGAGTGGCGATGCGCTCCGTTGCAATACCACTTGTAAGTAGCCGCTCGCGCCGGTCGCTGAGGAGTTTCTGAGTCCAGTCAGTGAAGCCTCCATCGCCTATCATGTATTCCACTCCCCCTAAGTCGGTCGCATAGATCTGGAAGCGCACCAACTCGTAGTAACCGGGAGTGGTTGCCGGATTGGGGTCAAACTCCAGGCGCACTGCCGGGAACTGCTCGGCCAAAGGCGAGATGACCTGCTGCTGAAGCTCCTCATGTTCGTGCTCGCCTGCCAGCGGTGTGAAAGCGATGCGCACGCCGGACAGGTGGTAGCCAAGCTCCTCCACCGACGCGAGAAAGCGCAGATAGAAGTTGATCTGCTCATATAGCGACGCAGCCTCGAACTTGCCCTCCATGTCACCCCGGCCGCCGGTACACAACGTGAACATGCGGAAGTGGGCACGCGAATTGGGATCGGTGTACCGTTGGGCGCGCACCAGGCGGTGGCTGGCGCAGAGTCTCACCACGTCCTGGCGGTAAGTGGCCCCTCGACTTTGCGCCCTGCGGCGAAGCGCGCACTCCAAAGCTAGCACGTTCGTGGAGTCCGACAGGACCTCTGTGTTGCGGATGGTGGTTACGACCTTGTTCTGGTCCACAGGTGCCAGGGCAGAGCTGGTGCCCAGGGGCGCGAGTGGAGAAAGCTCTACCGGCTCAAATCGGGGCATCGCCAGGCTCAGAGCCAGCCTATCCAACGCCAGTAGAGCGCTCACGTCTACTATGGCAGGACGCACAAATGCGTTTTGCTCGTATTGTTCGAGCAGGCGGCGTGGCGTCTGGTGCGCGGCCCGCAGGCGGAACACTGCCAGCAAGAGAGATTGCAGGTCTGTGGGCGCTAATTTCTCGCCAAGTGCATCGAGCAAGTTCTCGATGCCTATCTCCCGCAAGATACGCGCAACTATTTTGTCAGTCATAACGTCCAATAGTATAGCAACCTTGCCTGTCCTGGTCTATGGGGTTTGCCTGGCTGGACACTAGTAATTAGAAGCCATCTAATAAATAGCAGCCCTGAGTACTGGCGACAAAGTCTGACCTTTGTCATTCTGAGCGTAGCGAAGAATCTCGTCCTCCACCGGGATGTTACCCCTTTCTTACGGTGCTGTGATGCTGTAAGAAAGGTGGTATTTGGGTGGTGAGGGACGAGATTCTTCGCTACGCTCAGAATGACAGGGTGGGGATTTGAGTGCTCATCTCCTTATTTCTGTTTGTCAGATGATTTCTAGTATCATTCACAGGACCTGGTTCTTAGCCCACAATTCTCCGGCTGAAGCGTGTGTTATAATGGCACGTGCGTAGAGCCTGACGCGGTGCTATATGCGACCGTGCGGCAACATACGCCTAACTCGGCACGGGGCACGTTAAATGCAACCGATGGACATCAGGATAGGAGACGTGTATACCCTCCGCAAGTCACACCCTTGCGGCAGCTACGACTGGCGCGTGGTTCGAGTAGGAGCCGACATCGGTATACGCTGCGCCAAGTGCGACCACAAGGTGCTCATGGCCCGCTCCGAGTTCGAGCGCCGTGTGAAGAAGCTTGCTTCAAGGGAGAGCGTAGCTGAAACGTGAAACGCGAAACGTGAAACTTCTGGTTCTCACCGGCAGTATGTGTTATCGTATAACGAAGCCCTGATAGTTCACATTCAACATCAATCCGGCAGCCCAACCCTATAACGCAACTATCGCCCTAACTACATCACGTTTCACGTTTCACGTTTCACGTTTCAGAACCCCATGACCATGTTGAGAGAAGACGCGGCCAAGCCGGCCGCCACAACCACACAAAAGCCGCCGTCGCTGCTGGACGTAATCAAGAACGGCAACTTCGCCAAGTTGTGGGGCGCGCAGGTCCTATCGCAGACGGCCCAGCAGATAGTGAACTTCGCCCTGGTATTGCAGGTCGCCTCTATTACCAAGTCGAGCACGGCTACCTCCGGTATCATCATCGCCTTCACGGTGCCGGCCATCCTGTTCGCCGCCATCGCGGGCGTGTTCGTGGAACGCAACTCCAAGAAGCTGATGCTGGTGTTGACCAATATCCTGCGCGGCGTGATGGTGCTGGCCTTCCTCTTCACCGACCCCCGCTGGGGCGTAAGCGCCGTGCTGCCGATCTTCTACACGGCTACCTTCCTGTTCGCCTCTGTCAGCCAGTTCTTCAACCCGGCGGAAGCAGCCCTCATCCCACAGATCGTCAAGAAAAAAGAGTTGGTTACGGCTAACGCCCTATTCAACTTAACACTGTCGGCCACGCAGCTTGGCGGCTTCGTGGTGCTCGGGCCTCTGCTGCTGAACACGATCTTTCACAACAACTATAACGGCCTCTACTTCGTCTGCTTCCTGCTGTGTATCGCCGCCGCGGGGATGACTTACTTGCTGCCCAACGACCAGCCGACGGAAACGGCGGCCGCGCGCAAGGCTCGTGGCGAGAAAGTGAGCGCCATGTCGGTCGCGGCAGGCACGGGCGAAATCGCCAGGAGCGGCTTCAAGCAGGCGCTCCATGAACTGGTCGAGGGTTGGCGCTTCATCCGGCTCGACCAGGTGATAATGAGCGCCATCCTCTACTGGTCCATCGCCATCGCGGTGTTCATGATGCTCGGCACGATAGGCCCCAACTTCCTGAAGCTGGTGCTAGGGGTGGACGAGAGTAAGCTCTTCTATATCCTGCTGCCCGGTGGTATCGGCCTGGTGGCGGGCGTGCTTCTCGTGGGACGGCTGGCGAACGAGCGCAACCGCGAGACGATGATTAACTGGAACCTCTTCTTCGCGGGAGGTACGCTATTGCTGTTCGCCCTGGTGCCCATCACCCTTCGCTGGGTACTGGGGATGTTCGGGGCGTTCGGGCCATCTGCTACGGTGCCCGAGACTGTGACCGCCGCCTCGGAGGTCACCAGGCAGGTGAGCAGCACGATGGGTTGGGCCTCCGAGCTGTTCGGCAGTGGGGTGGTGCATGCCGAGTATGCTTTCCCCTCGGAATGGGAGTGGCTGCTGCTGGGGCTGCTGGGTGGGCTGACGCTGCTGCTGGGCCTCTTCAACAGCTTCATATCGGTGCCCGCGCAGACGGCTCTGCAAGAGCGCGCCCCCGAAGCCATACGCGCCCGCGTGTTCAGCGCCTTCTACACGGTATCGAACGCTATCCTCATAGTGCCCGTCTTCTTCGCCGGGGCTATGGCCGACTCGCTGGGCTACCAGCAGACGGTGGCTATCATCGGCGTGGCTGTGATCGCCATAGCGGGCGTGGGCCTGTACCGCAGCCGCCAGCGTCGGGGCTTGACCGAGCCGCTGGGTGACGGCCATGTCACCCCTGAAGAACAGCAGGCCGCCCTCACCGCCGGTAGCCCCGCGCCCAGGCCCATGCCCGCCGACACCCAGCAGGATAACCCTCCCGACAGCCCCAATCCTGATTCTGACGATCAGACCTCAACAAAGCCCATCGATGAGGACGACACAAAATAGTATCGAAAAGTGCCCCACACGAGTGGGGCACCCGGTGTACCAGTAAACTCTCCCGCCTCCTTATACCGTCTGTTCTTCCAAGACCTGCTTCAACCTTTGCAAATGTGCTCCGTCCTCCTTTTTCAAAACGAATGCGACCAGGGGAAGCATTAGCTTCTTGATCCCCGCGGCTTTGATTTCGCAAACCAGGTCAATGCGCGTGCCGTCCCTTTCAGGGTGTAATTTGTACCGGTAGACCGTCTCGATCTTACCAGTCACGTTTCGCATGGCGTATAGCTTGGGCTCGGCGTATTCGCTCACTTCCAACTCGGCATGCTGTTCTTTGCCGCCCATCAAGCGGGTCTCGCGGTAGCGGGTGCCCACCTTCGGAGGCCCTTCCGTCAGCTTGACCGAGCTTTTTACCGAAGGGACAATCTTGGGGGCGTTGTTCGTATCAGTAATAAACTCGAAAACACGCTTCGGCGGGCGAGCGATCCATTCACTCATTTCAAATCCGGACATTTTATTCTCCTCGATAAAGTTAACGTTCTTTCGTTTGTTTTTCCGGGTTGGTCGGCTCGATAGCCAGATAAACATCCGTGAAATGGATGCGGATGTCGTCCTTGACATGCGAATAACTGTACACTTCGAAAGGTATTTGTTCTCGGAGCCGGTATTTGCCCGTGGTGACCAGCGAGTCATACACGTGCATGTACGTCTCTGCCAGATTATCGAAAGAACCATAATGCCTGCCCACCCCAAACATCCCCGCCGAGATCGTCTGGCAGCCAATGTGGCCCGAGGGGTTGCGGAATTCGGGGATCTGTACGCACACATCGAAGCGTTGCTTTCCAGGGGGTGTGACCGACGGGTCGTCCTGGGGCAGGCCGATTAACAGCGAAGCGGCGTCGATCAATTTATTTTCATTCCCCCAGTGGAATAACTCATCCCAGAGGGGGGACATGGGCGAGCCTTTTTCCAGCAGCCTGTCATACGGGCCGACATGCCGGACGAAAGCGACGATGATCGAACGCACCTGTTCCACGCGGACTTGCGCGGAGGTGGAACGGTTCGGGAGCAAACCCGATTCAGCCTGCATGTTGTAATCAGAAATATATTTGGGCTGTACATGTTTTTTGTGTTCCCGCGATATCCGCAGGAAATTACTGCGGAACTCACTCGGCGTAATACCAAACTGCCTCTTGAATGCGCGTGTGAAGGATTCATGCGTCTTAAACCCGGCATCCAGCGCAATCTGAAGTATCGTCTGCTCACTGATCTTCAGGCGATATGCGCCTCTTTCGATGCGCAGCCGGCGGATATATTCCTTTACGGCTTCGCCAATGGTCTCGCGAAATATGCGGTGAAAGTGAAAAGCGGAAAACCCGACACGTTCTGCCAGCACACCCAGGCTTAAGTCCTGTTCAAGGTGAGTCTGGATATAAAGAAGGGTCGAGAGCAGCGCCTGCTCGTATTTTTGATTGGTTTTGAAGATCATTCTGCCTCTTGGCTTAGACTATACAAGAAACACAGAGGCGCTTCTTGACTTTTCTTGCTAGTTTTGGAAGGGTAATTATATGTTTGAAAACACTTGCAATGGTGGCGCTCCTGGTAGTGGGTGTGGTTCTTGTCCTCACCTCCAGGAGCTTATAGAAACGCTCCAGGTCTCCACAAGCGCCTCCATGAAAGTCCTGCCTGCGGGTAGATGTTGCTCCCGGCTTGCTTTGCATTAGTCAGAGTTGGTATACTCTGCTTGTCGTAATGTAACCGGCACTAATGGACAGATAGGGGCTATTCCCGCAATGCTTAATTGCGGGGCCTTTTTCTGTGCCATGATTTGACGCTGTATCACACCCGGAAGGACAAATCCTATTATGCTCTGCACCCTATCCTTCAGGCTCAGGTTTTCGTCGTATGTCGTGCTCGTATGTGGCATATTCTTGGCCCTAGGAGCCTTGACACTGGCGCAAGTCGCAGCCGCACGTACCGGCGCAAAAGTGGCAACTGAATCCCCCCTGGCAGCGAGCGGGGCCTGCGAGCCTAATTGGGAAATAGTAAGCAGTCCAAATCCCGGAGCCAAGAAGAATTACCTCAACGGGGTCGAGGCCGTCTCTGATACGGACGTATGGGCGGTGGGCTACCGCAGCGAAAACACCAGCACGCAAACGCTCGTGCAGCACTGGAACGGGCAGAGTTGGAGCACGGTGCCCAGCCCGAACAGGGCAGGAGCCGACTTCAACGAGCTTTACGCCGTTTCAGCGGTGTCGGCCAATGATGTGTGGGCTATAGGGCACTCCTATAAACCGGCACCACAGGGCTACAGCCTGAGAGAAACGTTGACGATGCACTGGGACGGTACTGCCTGGACCATCGTAGATAGTCCCAACCTCGGGTCCTACCAGAACTATCTCCTGGACGTGGTAGCGTTAGCCTCAAATAATGTATGGGCGGTTGGCTATTTCGTCAACAGCAATGCGCGTGACCAGACCCTCGCCATGCAGTGGGACGGCACCGAGTGGAAAGTAAAAGCAACTCCCGGCGAGACATATCTCAATCATTACCTCGCATCGATTAGCGCAGTTAGCGCCACCGATATTTGGGCCGTGGGCAGCCAGCACACCAGCGGCAACACCTATCAAACGCTGACCGTGCGCTGGGACGGCACGCAGTGGACTGAGGTTGCCAGCTATACAGGCACCAGCAGTAGATACTACCTGTTTGAAATAGATGCTTCGGCCTCCAACAACGTCTGGGCAGTTGGAGCCGAGTCGCTCAACGTAAACGATTCAGAGAGTCGCGCCCTGGTACTTTACTGGAACGGCACCCAATGGACCCGAAAGGCCACACCTGAGCCGTCGTGGACGGTAAGGGACCAAGACAAACTGTATGGTGTGGTAGCGAACTCCGCTAACGACGTGTGGGTCATAGGCACCAGGGGAGTAGGTACTCAGACGCTGGTAGAGCACTGGAACGGTGCCTCCTGGACCGTCTATCCCAGCCCCAACGTACCAAATACCTACAACTACCTGCGAGCCATTTCCGCCACACAGGGTGGCGACATGTGGGCAGTGGGCGACTATACGGCGGACCCTCAGTCTGGATTACAACGCACGCTGACCTTACGCTATCCCGGTAGTGACTGCGCCTATCCTACTCCTACGATCACGCCTACAGCTACCCCGGTACCTAGCTGCGGCCCCGTGTGGAGCCTGGTTGACAGTCCTGGAACTGGCGTGCTGCACGGCGTGGACGTTATTTCGCCCAATGACGTATGGGCCGTAGGCAGAAACGCAAGCTCTACATTTACCCAGCACTGGGACGGCACCCAATGGACCGTGGTTTCAAGTCCCAACCCCGACCAATTCGAGAACGACCTTAGAGCCGTATCGGCAGTGTCCAGCAACGATGTATGGGCGGTGGGGATGGACCGCACAGAGTCGGCGGCCGAGGATTGGCCCGACGACTCGCTACTCATCCACTGGAACGGTAGCGCCTGGGAGCACGTATGCTGCCCCAACGGCGGCACCCTGGAAGATGTCGAAGCAATAGCCTCCAACAACGTGTGGGCAGTGGGTAACGGCATCCTCCACTGGGATGGTAGCCAGTGGACCAACATGTATGTGTCCGGCGGCGAGGCTATGTCCCCGGAGGGAGACGGCTCCCCCTACTACTCGGGGATATCGGCGGTGTCCGCCAACGATATATGGGCGGTCGGTTACTACCCGCGCATCTACAACTATTATTCGCCTTATGATAAGAAGACGTTTATCATCCACTGGAACGGCAGCGTATGGACGCAGGTGCCCAGCCCCAACGCCGCAGTCAATGGGAATTTTCTCCAGGATGTGGTTGCGCTCGGCCAGAACAACGTCTGGGCGGTGGGACACTCCGTCAACAATGGTTTCAAGACCAGGACTCTCATCGAGCGCTGGAACGGCACTGCCTGGAGCGTCGTGCCTGCTCCCAATGTGGAAGGCAGCGATAACTATCTCACAGGTGTTGTGGCCCATTCTGCTACTGACGTATGGGCGGTTGGGTACTATGTGACCATCACGGGTGACACCGACGCGGACATAAAGACGCTTGTGCTTCATTGGAACGGTAGCGAGTGGCGCAGGGCACAAGCGATAGATAAACAAGGTGGTAGTAGCTTCAACGCCATCGCGGCGGTAGGGCCTAATGACATGTGGGCGGTAGGGCAGAGCTATGTGGACTACAAGCCCCTGGTCGAGCGGTACTCCGTGAAGCAGACGTGCGTTACGACGCCGACCCGAACCCCAACCACTGCACAGACCCCAACTTCGACACCGGCAGCCTGCAATGTCAGTTTCAGCGACGTTCCCCCCGGCAGCACATTCTACCCCTACGTGCAGTGTCTTGCCTGTCGTGGGATCGTCAGCGGTGCGAGCGATGGGAACTTCCACCCCGGCAACAATATTACTCGCGGGCAATTGTCTAAGATCGTTGCCAACTCGGCCGCTCTCAACGACCCACCGGGTGGGCAGTTGTTCGAGGACGTGGCACCCGACAGTCCTTTCTACGTGTGGATTCAGCGGCTGGCGGCCCAGGGGTTCATCAGCGGGTACCCGTGCGGAGGCACGGGCGAACCCTGTCTAGCCGGCAACAGACCCTACTTCCGCCCAGGCGCGAACGCCACACGGGGCCAGATCTCTAAGATAGTGTCTAACGCTGCCGGCTTTATCAACCCACCAGGGCAGCAGATTTTCGAGGATGTAGCACCGGGAAGTCCCTTCTACGACTGGGTGCAGCGGCTTGCGTCCAGGGGAGTGATGGGAGGCTATCCTTGCTCGGCGAGCAACCCGGATGAGCCTTGCGTTGCGCCCAACAACAGGTCGTACTTCCGCCCTAACGCCAACGCGACTCGAGGGCAGGTATCCAAGATCGTGGCTAACACTTTTTACCCCGCCTGTGAGAGTGCAAGCCAACCCTGATACCTCCGCGACATGTAATAAATGGCAAAGCGCAGACCTGTTGCTGGGTCTGCGCTTTTGCGTTCCGGCCCCGAAGGCAAGCACATAATCTGGTATGATATAGTTTAAGGTCCGGACCGGCACGTCTGGATATGCGACTGCCCGCCCACCTTGATGCTTCACCACGCATTTAATCTCTACTCGATGAGGAGTTGAAATGGCACTCAGCATGCAACCCGCGAGCATTGGAGCCGACTGGCTGCCGGTGCCCGCCCCCACAGACCCAGCAAATCCCTCCGCTGATTGGTGGCTCTCCATCCTGGAGCGCGCCCTCATTTCGCGGGCGATGGACGACCTGGAAGTCACCAAGGAATACCGCCCCAATCCCGACAAGCCCCTGGAAGGCAAGCTCAAGTTCCAGTTCGGCGCGAAGGGACACGAGGTGCCACAGCTAATATCGGCGGCCCTGCTCAACCACCCGCACGATGCCGCCACGGTCTACTACCGGTCGCGGCCCCTCATGCTGGGGGTTGGACTGTCACCGTGGGAGGCGTTCGCCAGCAATATGCACAAGCTGGAAGGCGTGTCGGGCGGGCGCGACATCGGTGTCGTGTTCAACCACAAGCAGCCCGGCGGCGTGACCGTGCTGCCCGCTTCCGGCGACGTGGGCGCGCAGTTCACCCCGGCGGTGGGCTGGGCGCAGGCGGTGCGCTACCGGGTGGAAGTCATGGGGGAGCAGGAGTACGACGGCGCGGTGGCCCTGGTGCACGCTGGCGACGGAGCTACTTCCACCAACGGCTTCTGGAGCGCCATCAACATCGCGGGGCCACGCAAACTCCCCTACGTCATGCTGATAGAGGACAACCAGTACGCCCTCTCGGTGCCCTGGCGCTACCAGTCGGCGGCTACCTCGGTCGTGGACAACCTGGCTAACTTCCAGGGGCTGAACATACAGTCGGTCGAGGGCGGCGACATTGTGGCGCTCTACAACGCGCTCCACTCGGCCATCGGCAGCGCCAGGCAGGGCGGAGGGGCGCAGCTCGTGCACGTCAGGGTGCCGCGCCTCACCGGGCACAACTGGCAGGACCCCGCCGCCTACAAGGCCGCCGAAGAGAAGGAACAGGACCTGCGCCGCGACCCGGTAACCCGCCTGATTGCCTACTTGCAGCAGGAACATGGCGTGCCAGAGGGTAAGATAGAGGAGATGCGGCAGGAGGCGGAACTCTTCGCCAGGGAGCAGGCCGAGGCCGCATGGAGAGAGGGCACCGACCCGCAGGTGGGCGACGGCTTGAAGCACCTGTTCGCCCCCGCCCGCACGCCCGCGAGCACCACGCCCATCACCGAGGGTCCGCGCCTGACGATGCAGCAGGCTATCAAGCATACGCTGGATGACGAGATGGCGCACGATTCCTCGGTGCTTGTATTTGGCGAGGACGTAGGCGCGTTCGGCGGCGTGCACCGGGTGACTGAGGGCTTGCAGGCGAAGTACGGCGAGGCCCGCTGCTTCGACACCAGCCTCAACGAGGAAGGCATAATTGGCCGCGCGGTGGGCATGTCGATGAACGGCTTGCGCCCCGTGCCCGAAATCCAGTTCCGTAAGTACGCCGACCCGGCACACGAGCAGATAACCGACGCGGGCAGCCTCCGCTGGCGCACCAACGGGCGGTTTGGCGGCCCAATGGTGATGCGCATCCCGGTGGGGTACCAGGTGATGGGCGGCGACCCCTGGCACGCGGTGTGCGGCGAGGCGGTGTTCGCTCACCTGCCAGGCTGGCAGATAGCCTACCCCGCCACCACTACTGACGCCGTGGGCCTGCTCAGGACGGCCTTGCGCGGCGACAACCCGGTGGTCTTCCTGGAGCACCGCCTGCTCTACCGCTACCGCGAGGCCAACGCCCCCTACCCCGGCCCCGACTACGAAGTGCCGTTCGGCAAGGCCCGCGTAGCGAGAGAAGGCAGTGATGCTCTCATCGTCACCTGGGGCGACACCGTGTACCGCTCCATAGAGGCTGCCAACGCGGTAGCCCAGGCAACGGGAGCCGAGACCCGCGTGCTGGACCTGCGCACGATAGTGCCGTGGGACAAGGAAGCCGTCATGGAGGCGGTGAAGGAGATTGGCCGGGTGCTGGTCGTGCACGAAGACACCATCACCTGCGGCTTCGGCGCTGAGATAGCGGCGCAGGTTGCCGAGGAAGCGTTCATGTACCTGGACGCCCCGGTGAGGCGTGTGGCCGCCGAGGACGTGCCCTCCCCCACCCACCACAACCTGTTTGAGGAGGTCATGCCCACCACCAGCAAGATACAGAAGGTGCTGGAGGAGTTGGTGAGATTTTAACTAATGGAGCATACTACGAGCAGGCAAGCCTAGTCTTTTGGAAGGGAGAAATACATGGAGTCTGCAACTGCAAGAGTAGTTCGGCAGGGCGAGCAATGGGTCATTCTCGTTGACCAATCGCTGCTAGAAGAAATGCAAATAACAGATGAAATGACCCTGAACGCGTCTACGGATGGCTCTACGCTTATACTTGCACGGGAGCAGGACGAAGCACGGCGTGCTGCATTCCTGGCCTCCATAGAGAAGATGGACCAGCGATATAGCTCGGTATTCAAGCGCTTGGCCGAATAGAATATGGATCCAAAATTCCTTACCTTGGAGGAGGTCCTTGAGCTACATGCGACCCGAATCGAACGATATGGGGGCAGCTTTGGTGTACGCGATCCGGGTCTGCTACAATCAGCCCTTGAGATGCCACGAGCAATGTTCAGCGGCCAGTACTTGCACGAAGACCTGTTCGCTATGGCTTCTGCCTACCTATTTCACCTCGTACAAAATCACGCGTTCATAGATGGCAACAAACGAATAGGCTTGGCTGCGGCGCTTAGCTTCTTGGACATCAATGGCATTGAAATTATCGCGGACGAAGACACACTCTATGCAATGGTCTTGTCAGTAGCAGAAGGACTCACGAACAAAGGAACTATAACCGAGTTCCTGCGGGAACATGCTTCTTCATAATAGCCCGGGGCAACCACCCCATCAATATAGTTTATATATATACTAAATTGTGGTATAATTGAGATATAACAGCCACACTCACATCATAGAGAACCAGGCAATACAAACAGGAACCTCCACAGGAGCAAATAGCATGGACAACAGCATAAACCAACCTATCCACCCGCAGACCCACATCGGACACGTTCACCTCAAGGTGTCGGACCTCGACAGGTCGGTCAAGTTCTACTCGGAGGCGTTCGGCTTCGAGGTGATGCAGCGCTACGGCAACAGCGCGGCCTTCCTCTCGGCGGGCGGCTACCACCACCACCTCGGCCTCAACACCTGGGAGAGCCGCAACGCTCCTCCCCCACCCCGCCGCAGCACCGGCCTGTACCACTTCGCCATCCTCTACCCCAATCGCCTTGAGCTTGCCCGCGCCCTCTACCGCCTGGTACAGCACAGCGTCGAGATAGACGGCGCGTCCGACCACGGCGTCAGCGAGGCCATATACCTGCACGACCCCGATGGCAACGGTATCGAAATCTACCGCGACCGCGACCCCGCCGAATGGCCCCGCGACGGCGAAGAAATCGCTATGGTCAGCGAACCCCTCGACCTCGTCGGCCTCCTCCGCGAACTCGAAGCCGAACAGGTCAAGTTGAACGTATAAGACGGAAACGCAAAGACGCAAAGAACTCAAAGGACGCGCAAAGAAGATGATGGTTTAGAGAATAGACTAAGGAGCAGGGTACATGATGTCGTACCCTGCTCCTTTTGTGGATTACCCATTCCATTAATCTCTGCGCGTCCTTTGCGTTCTTTGCGTCTTTGCGTTTCCGTCTCTCAGGCTTCCTTCTAGTACCAAGCAGCCCAAAATGGTAAAATGGCCGGAGTCACTACCCTACTAAGAGGAGCGTTAGAATGAGTGAGAAGATGGACCGGCTGAAGGCGATACTGGCCGAGTCGGTGGCGTTGAACCAGGTGCTGGGGCTGCTCAACTGGGACCGCGAGACCTACATGCCCGAAGGTGGGTCGCAGGCGAGGGGCAGGCAGCTAGGGGTCATCGCCAAGATGCAGCACGAGCTATTCACCTCGGAGGAAGTGGGCAGGCTGCTTGAAGACCTCTCGTCCGAAGCCGCCAGCCTCGACCCCGACAGCCACGACGCCCGCCTCATAAAGGTCACCAGGCGCGACTACGACCAGTACTCAAGGGTGCCCTCATCGCTGGTGCAGGAGCTACAGCAGGGCACCGCCGAGGGCATCACGGCCTGGCACCACGCCAAGCAGGAGAAGGACTTCAAGCTCTTCGCGCCCGCCCTCAAGCGTAATAACGAACTCAGCCGCCGGCTTGCCGACGCCCTGGGCTACGAAGAACGGCCCTACGATGCCTTCGTCAACATCTTCGAGCCGGGCATGAACACCACGCAACTTGAGACCATCTTCTCCGAGTTGAAGGAGACGATTGTGCCCCTGGTGCGCGAGATAGTGAAGCGCCAGGACGCCGTGGACGACAGCTTCCTTTTCCAGCACTACGAGCCACAGCAACAGCTTGACGTCAGCCTCGGTATCTCCAGGCAGTACGGTTACGACGCCAACCGGGGCAGGCTCGACCTGACAGCCCACCCATTCTGCCAGTCTATGAGCCGCGACGACGTGCGCATCACCACCCGTGTGCTGCCCAACTTCCTCAGCGCATGCCTCTTCGCCGTGTTGCACGAGACTGGGCACGCTCTCTACGAGCAGGGGGTAAGTCCCGAGTTGGCCTTCACGCCCCTCTCCAGCGGCACCTCGGCGGGCGTGCACGAGTCGCAGTCGCGCCTGTGGGAGAACCTGGTTGGCCGTAGCAGGCCGTTCCAGGACTACTTGTTCCCGCGTCTACAAGAGGCCTACCCGCAGCAGCTTGGCAACGTTGACGTGGAACGCTTCTACAGGGCCGTCAACAAGGTGTACCCATCATACATCCGCGTGGAAGCCGACGAAGTGACTTACAACCTGCACGTGCTCATGCGCTTCGAGCTTGAGAACGCCATGCTTGAAGGCCGGGTAGATATAGACAATCTTGACGAGGTCTGGAACGACAAGATGCAGGAGTACCTCGGCATCGTGCCCTCAGACCCCGTACAAGGCGTGTTGCAAGACATCCACTGGGCGTGGGGCCAGGGCTACTCGTTCCCCGGCTACACAATTGGCAACGTAGTAGGCGCGCAGTTCTTCGCCCAGGCCCACCGGGATATGCCCGACCTGGACGACCAGATCTCCAGGGGCGAGTTCGCCAACCTGCTCCACTGGCTGCAAACCAACATCTACCAGCACGGCCGCAAGTTCGACGCCAACGAACTCGCCCAGCGCATCACAGGTCGCCCGGTCAGCACCGAGGCCTGGCGCGACTACGTAACGACCAAGTTCCCGGCGATATACGGTTTCTGAAACGCATATCTGAAACGAGAAACGAGAAACATGATGCGGTTCACTAAGAAGGGTACGTGAGTACTACTATGTTCAGTATTCAGGACCATCTTCCCCTTTGTCATTCTGAGCGTAGCGAAGAATCTCGTCCCTAACCACCTAAATACCACCTTTCTTTGGGCAACCATTGAGCATGAGAAAAAGGCAACACCTGAGTGAGGGACGAGATTCTTCGCTACGCTGAGTGGAGCATGTTGCAAGTAATGCACACGTTTGTAGGGGCAGGTCCGTGTGCCAGCGCTGGGGGAGATCAGCACCTGGTACGTCTTCCAACAAGGGCAGGCACAGGGGACCTGCTCCTACGCTCTCCTCGTGAAATCAAACTTATTTGCAAGATGATCCACTCAGAATGACAAAAGGGAGTTTTGGGTGCTGTATGAGTAACTACCAAGAATGCGCTGCTGATCCTTCGCTACGCTCAGGATGACAGGGAGTCGCTTTGGTCCTGTAAAATAACAGCATCAATTGCACGCACCAATCTACCTCAGCCGCATCACGTTTCACGTTTCTCGTTTCAGAATCTCCGTTTCAGCCAACAGGAGTGTCACCATGACCAGCCCCCATCCCCGTCCCTTCAATGCCGTTGTGAGCGTGTCCGACCCGACCGGGCTTGAGATCCTGGGGCAAGCTCTAGTCGCCATGGAGGCCAGCATCTACGCCACCGGGGGCACTAAATCGAAGCTGGCGGCGGCGGGAGTAGAAGCCCGTTCGGTAAGCGAGCTGACCGGCTTCCCTGAAATACTCGGCGGGAGGGTCAAGACCCTGCACCCTGGCGTGCTGGCGGGCGTGCTGGCGCGTCGTGACGAGGGGCAGTTGGCGGAGCTAGCCGAGCACGGCCTGCAAACGATAGACCTCGTGGCCGTGAACCTGTACCCATTCGCCACGACCATCCAGCGGGAGGGGGTCAGCCTGGAAGAAGCGGTCGAGCAAATAGACGTGGGCGGCCCCACCATGATACGCTCGGCGGCCAAGAACTTCAGCGGCGTGGTGGTGCTGGTAGACCCGGCGGACTACGAGCCGGTAATCTCGGAGTGGCGCGACAGCGGCGAGGTAAGCCAGGAGACGCGTAAGAGACTGGCGGCCAAGGCCTTCGCCCACACGTCGCGGTATGACGCGCGCATCTCGCAGTACCTGGCGGGTGGCGATGCCGGGCAGGGGTCCACCGTGGGCGAGCACAGGACCAGTGAGGGCACCGCGGAGAGCATGCCCGAAACGATTGCCCTCAACCTGCGGCAAGCCCAGTCGCTCCGCTACGGCGAAAACCCCCACCAGTTGGCCGCACTCTATAAGGACGAGCTACCCGTGGGCGGCCCGACCCTGGTAGGCTCCCTCACCCAGCTAAAGGGGCCGGAGCTTTCCTATAACAACCTCCTCGACGCCGATGCCGCCCTCACCATCGTGCGCGACTACACTATGCCCGCCGTGGCTATTATCAAGCACGCGGGGCCATGCGGCATCGCGTGCGGTGCGGGAGAGGAGGACCTGGACACCGTTTTCGAGCGGGCGCTGGCCTCCGACCCGGTGTCGGTCTTTGGGGGTATAGTGGGCGTGAACCGGCCCGTCAACCAGGCGCTGGCGGAGATAATCGCCAAGACGCGCTTCGACCTGCTGGTAGCGCCCGGCTTCTCGGAGGAGGCGATAGACCTCCTCGCCCGGCGCAAGAACCTGCGCATCCTCATCGTGCCCGATCCCGACGTAGAGCACCGGGACGACCTGTTCGCCTCCAGGCTGGCCTTCCGCCAAATCAGCGGCGGCTTTCTGGTGCAGACCCGCGATGCCGTTACAGACGAGCCTATCATGGAGCCTGTCACGCTGCGGCACCCCACGCTCGAGGAGATAGCCGACCTGACCTTCGCCTGGAGAGCAGTCAAGCACGTCAAGTCCAACGCCATAGTGCTCGCCCGCAGGCTGGCAACGGTAGGCATAGGCGGCGGCCAGCCCAGCCGCGTCGATTCGGTGAAAATCGCTACAAGCAAAGCAGGCGACCGGGCGCGCGGCTCCGTCCTCGCCTCAGACGCCTTCTTCCCCTTCCCCGACGGAGTGCAGGCCGCAGCCAAAGCGGGCGTAACAGCCGTAATCCAGCCTGGCGGCTCCGTCAACGACGATGCCGTAATCGAAGCCGCCGACGAAGCCGGCCTGGCAATGGTCTTCACCCGCCGCCGCCACTTCAAACACTAGACGGATTTGGAAATTGGAATTTCGAATTGCGAATTTGATGGATACCTTCTAAATTCGCAATTCGAAATTCGAAATTCCCCTATGGTCCTACTACCCACCCTCCTACTCCGGCGTAGCCAATTGTGACGGCAGATTTAGGACCAATGGGGCCTTTCCTGCGGCCTCCTGGATGCGGTACTCTGTGGATATGAAGGCTTCTCCGGATGAGTCCGACGCGGCGTCTAGCCGCGATAGCGAGAGCCGTTACCGCTTGCTTATGGAGCAGGCTTCTGACGGCATCGCAGTTTACGATAACCAGGGCAGAATCTTGGAGGCAAACTCGCGCCTATGTGAGATGCTGGGCCACACGCGCGACGACCTTCTTACGCTCACCATTCTTGATCTGTGCGACCCCGACGACCTGGCGGCCAATCCCGTCCGCTGGGAGCTACTCCAGACCGGGCAGATCGTTTTAGCCGAGCGCGTTTTGCGGTACAAGGACGGCACAAAGATACCCTGCGAGATCAGCGCCAGGCTGCTCGAAGACGGCGGCAGCGTGCAGGCGATAGTCCGTGAGATATCGGAGCGCAAGCGCTCCGAAGAAACCCTGCGCCGCCGCAACGACGAGCTAGCCCTCCTCTACGAGACCACCCTGGGACTCATCAACCGGCTCGACATCAACAGCCTGCTGGACGACATACTAAGCAGGGCCGCCGCGCTTATGGGTGCCCCTCATGGCTGCATTTACGTGGTCGAGCCAGACTCCAACACGATGTCTACAAAGGTGGGCACCGGCATGTTCTCCGCCGCGGATTTACGGGTGAAGAAGGGGGAAGGTCTATCAGGCCTCGTGTGGGAGACCGGCATGGCTATGTCGGTGAATGACTACGCCTCATGGGCTGGCGCAATGCCGGGCTTCGACCCCTTGCGGGCCGTCGTTGGGGTGCCTCTCAAGTCGGGTGAAGCGGTCACTGGCGTGCTCTGCCTGACCTTCGTTGAGGACAACCGCAAGTTCAGCCCCGAAGATACTGACCTGCTCACCCGGTTCGCGCAGCTTGCGTCCCTCGCCCTGGAGAACGCCAGGCTCTATTCAGCCGCCCAGCGGCAGATAGACGAGCGCACCCGCGCCGAGGAAGCCCTGAGGGCCAGCGAGTCGCGTTTCCGTGCCGTGTTCGAGGACGCCATAGACGCCATCTTCGTGATGGACGGCCAGGGCCACTTCGTGGACGTGAACCCCGCCGCCTGCCAACTGGCCGCGCGCACCAGGGAAGAACTGTCCGGCATGAACATTCTCCAACTTGTGCCGCCCAGCCGCGTGGGGGATATAGACCAACTGACGAGGATGTTCCACGAGCGCGGCTCTGTCAAAGGCGAGTTCCAGGTGATGAGGCCGGAAGGTGAAATCATTGACGTGGAGTTCACGTCCAAGGCCGACTTCCTGCCCGGCTTCCACCTGGCCGTGTTCAGCGACATCACCGAGCAGAAGCTGCTGCGCGAGCAACTGTCCCACCAGGCCTTCCACGACGCGCTGACCGACCTGCCCAACCGCACCCTTTTCATGGACCGCCTCACTCAGGGCCTGGCCCGCAGCACCCGGCACCAGTCGTCCCTGGCCGTCATCTTCCTCGACCTGGACGACTTCAAGGTAATAAACGACAGCCTCGGGCACAGGGCGGGAGACGCGTTACTGATACAGGTAGGCAAGCGGCTGCAAAATTGCGTGCGCCTGGGCGACAGCGTGGCCCGCCTGGGTGGCGACGAATTCACGGTGCTGCTGGAAGACGCGGAGATGGCCGATGCCACCGCCACGGCAGAGCGTATCGCCGCGCAACTCTCTGCCCCCTTCTACGTGGAGGGCTGCGAGGTGTTCGTCACGTCGAGCACGGGGATCGCGGTCAGCACCGCCGGGCAGGACGGCCCCGACGAGTTGCTGCGCAACGCCGACGTGGCGATGTACGAGGCCAAGAACAAGGGCAAGAACAGGTACACGGTGTTCGACCCCAGCATGAACGCCCGCGCCTGGGAGCGCCTGCAAATGGAAATCGACCTGCGCCGCGCCCTCGAACGCAACGAGCTTACGCTGTATTACCAGTTAATCGTGGACCTCGCGAGCGGCACGGTGCGAGAGCTAGAGGCCCTGGTGAGATGGATGCACCCTCAGCGTGGCATCGTATCGCCCGCCGAGTTCATCCCGATAGCCGAGGAGACCGGCCTGATACTGCCCATCGGCCAGTGGGTGCTCGAACAGGCGTGCAGGCAGGTGAAGCAGTGGCAAAACGCCCTGCCCGTCGGCCAAACGCTCAGGATAAGCGTTAACCTCTCGCCCAAGCAGTTCAAGCACCACGGCCTGGCGGACGACATAGTGCGCGTCCTGAACCATACGGGCCTCGACCCCCGCAGCCTTAAGCTGGAGATCACCGAGACGGCAGCTATGGAAGACGCCGAGGCTACGATAGCCACCTTGCACCGGCTAAAGGGCCTGGGCATACAACTGGCGATTGACGACTTCGGTACCGGATACTCGGCCCTGAGCTACCTGAAGCGCTTCCCCGTGGATACGCTCAAGCTCGATAGCTCCTTCGTGGAGGGGCTGGGGCGAGACGCGGAGAACACCGCTATCGTGCGGGCCATCCTGGCCTTCGCCAAGGCGCTCAACCTGACCGTCACGGCGGAAGGCATCGAGACCCCGGAGCAGCTACGGCACCTGCTGGAACTGGAATGCGACTGCGGCCAGGGCTACCACTTCGGCCGCCCCGTGTCGGCGGAAGCCCTCGACATGATGTTCAACGCCCACGGCAGGCTAAAAATCAACACCGGCCCCCTGCCGATGGAGAAAGTACCGGCCTGATGCAAGAGTGGCAGGAAATCTAAACGCCAAGACGCGGAGACGCCAAGGACCACGCCAAGGTTTAGAGGGTGTTCTAAGCTAAAGGACCGGAGTACGCGATATGGTACCCTGGTCCTTTTTGTACTCTCCAAACCTTAACACCCTTGGCGGGTTCTCCGCGTCTTGGCGTCTTGGCGTTTAGCTAAGCTCTACCTGTCCAGCACGTCGGCGTTAGCGTCTTTGCCCGGCGAGGTAGCGCCACCGCCTGAGAACTGGTCGGGAGAGTCGGTGACGTTGTGGTCCGCACCCTCCTCAGGTCCCGCGCCCTCGGTGTCGGTCAGAAGCCCTATAGGCAAGCCCCCAAGCCCGGTACCGGCGGTACCCATGCCGAGGCCCCCGATGCCCGGTAAAGCCACCACGCCCGGCCCCCCGGTATCGTAGTCTTCCTCATCGCCCCTCGGTAGGTCCTGGTCATCGTCCTGGCGTCCTATCAGTCCCATTTCGTACCTCCTTGTACCTGGCCGCCACCGCAAGGATGGCGTGTAATTCGCACGTACTTTAATTTACTAAACGTCCCTTCTACAGGTGCACGATGCGTACCAAAGAAATAGGCTGCGTGACTATTCCGGTCTGAGGGGCAATAATATGTACAAAATCAACGTCAGGAGCAATGCCATGCCAGGCTTCCTACAGCGCCGTAGTAACTTCCGACTCGAAAACATAGCCCCGGTGTTCGACGAACTGACCTTCTGGGCCAGCCGCTTCGGTGTGCTGCTGTTCGACAACCTGCAACCGCGTAAGGACCTAGACATCCTGGACGTCGGCCCCGCGACCGGCTTCCCCTTGTTCGAGCTTGCGGGCACCTTTGGCGCGTCGTGCCGGGTGACGGGCCTGGATGTCTGGAAGGAGGCCCTGGAACGCGCCAGGCTGAAGCAGCAAGCCTACAACGTCCCGAGAGTGGAGATTGTCGAGGGTGACGCGGCGGCTATGCCGTTCGCGGATGGTCGCTTCGATCTGGTGGTATCCAACCTCGGCATCAACAACTTCGACAATCCGCGTGCCGCGCTAGCCGAGTGCTATCGCGTGCTCAAGCCCGGTGGCAGGCTCGCACTCACCACCAACCTGAAGGGACACTGGGGAGAGTTCTACGAGGTCTTCCGCGCCATCATTGCGGAAACAGGCAATACTCAGTACCTGGAGAGGCTGGCCGCCAACGAAGAGCATAGAGGCACAAAAGAATCGGTGTCGTCGCTTCTGGAGGAGGCAGGGTTTCGCATCACCAGGGTCGTGGAAGGCAGCTTTCAGATGCGCTTCGCTGATGGCACCGCCCTGTTCAACCACACCCTCACCCAACTGGGCTTCCTCGATGGCTGGCGTGGCGTAGTGGACCCCACAGACGAAGAAAGCGTCTTCAGCGAGCTAGAAAGGCGGCTGAACGAAATAGCCGTACTACAAGGTGAGCTACGCATGACCACGCCCATGCTCTACATCGAGGGCGAGAAGTAGGGAGGGCATCGCATAGACAGGGCTGTGCTAACGTCGAACAGCAGGACCAAGGCCCCCTTTGTCATTCTGAACGCAGTGAAGAATCTCGTCCTATATGCAGGTGTTCCCCCTTTCCATCGGAAGAGTGCCTCGCAAGGAAAGGGGTTACTTGGGTGCTGAAGGACGAGATTCTTCGCTTCGCTCAGAATGACAAAGGCCACTTGTGCCGCTAATAACCGGCTGTGAAGCATCCCTGCTCAATCATCGAACGCGCTTACCCATAGATTGCCTGCGACAGTCTAAACAGTAACCTCATCCAGGTAGCACTCGTACTGCGATAGGCTGTTGCGGACCCCGAAACCTGCTAGCTGAAACAGCCGCGTGGGGGCCTCGCTCTCCGAGTCCACGTCGGCCAGGGCAGCTTCCATACCCGCGCTCCTGAGAGAGTGCAGGCTGTTCAGGAGCAGCGCCCTGCCTACACCCTGCCTGCGCCGCTCCTTTACGACCCCGATTCCCTCGATCCAACCTTCCTTGCGGCCGGTCCGCTCGTTCTCCTCCTCGGTTATCCAGCACACCGAAAAGCCCACTATCCTGCCTGGCTCGTCACGCCGCTCGGCCACCCACGACAGGTCCGGGCGCACGTACGACGCCGACATGGCATACTCCCACCGGCTGTCGCTCAATGGCTGGAAGTCGAAGGCATCCGAGAAGGAGCTATTGAGGGCCTGCAAAGTAGCGGCGTTATCTTCCGGACGGCGGTAGGCGCGCAACGTGACACCCTGGACGGGCTGAGGGTCGGCTATCGAATCGTCGAGCGGGCGGAGCATAGTCCAGCCCGTGCGCACCCGCCGCAGCCCAGTCTGCTCCCAAACAAGGCGGGCGGAGGTGTGCGTATCGAAGAGGTAACTCCGCAGGCGCACCTTCGCCCCAGGTTCCAGGCCGGGTGCCCCCTCCTCCTGCCGCGCCATCCCGACCAGGCGGCGGGCAATCTCCCGCTCAAGCCCGTGCTGCCTGGCCTCCGGGCGCACCCGCAACGCCACGTTGTATATCCGCTCGTTCCTGGCTTTGTCTGTGCTGGGGAAGGCCCTGCCGAAACCGAGCAACAACCCCTCCGGCACGCCCGGCAGCGTCGGCCCCTCAACCACGACCACCCGGCGCTCAGGCTCCAGGCCCGGCGTCTCAAATGTGTTGCGCAGGTCATCTTCTCCGGTTTGCTTGTACACGCCATCCGCGCGGTCGGCTGTGCTTATCAACTCCGCAAGCGCCGGGATGTCTCCCTCACGATAAGGGCGCACTTGCCAGGGAATTTCGGCCGTGTCCGCGTTTGTGTGCGGGTCCATAGGCACCACCTTTATTCACTAACTGTTAGAGGCCGCACTGCTGCATTGTATCCACATCGCCAGGCGATTACAATCGGAAAAGCACAAGTGGCCGACCATTGCGAAACCAACGGCCACTTGTTGTATGTTGCATGGACTTATGTGTCAGCCGGGAGCACAAGGCTACCACAACTACATCCCCGCCTTGAGACCTACTCCGGTAGGACCAAGACTACATTCACAGTCCGATGCAGGCCCAACGTCTGTCTGGTAGGATGCGGCTGACATTCACCCAGCAAGACATGTGACCCGTGCGGCATTCGCACGTTCAGAGGAAGGACCAATGGACACACAGACGCGCATCAAATTCCGCCCTTACGCGGGCGAACAGGACCTCCAGGCTCTCTGCGACCTGCTCAATCTCGCAGACGGGCACGACAACGTAGACGAGGGCTTCGCCACGGTTGCCGACTGGCGCACGAACATGGAGCACCCTGACACGGTCGTCGAGAGGGACGCCCGCGTCTGGGAGGACGAGACCGGCCGCATGGTAGCCTTCGGGCGGCTCTGGTTCCCCAAGCCCGACGACGAGCCGTTCACCGATGCCTACTTCATGATGCCCCTGCACCCTGACGTCCGCAACCAGGGCTTGGAGGAAGAGATGTTCCAGTGGGCCGAGGACCAGGCCCGCCTGGTAGCCCAGGAGCGTGGCAAGCCTGCAAAGATCCGCACAGGCACCAGCGACGGCACCCCTGAGTTCGTGGCCTACAGGAAGGACGTGCTGGACCGCAACGGCTACTCCCCCGTCCGCTACTGGTTCAAGATGGCCCGCGACCTCAGCGAGCCGATACCCCACCCCGTGCTGCCCGAAGGCTACACGCTGACGCACACCCAGGGTGCCGACACCGCCGCCACCTGGATAGAGATGTTTAACCTGTCATTCGTAGACCACTGGGGCCACCACGACGAATCAGCTGAGAGTCACGCGCACTGGCTGTCGAACCACCCCAACTACGTAAAAGAGCGCGACCTCGTGGCTATCACCCCCGACGGCACCTGGGCTTCCTTCTGCTTCTGCATGATCTACCCCGACGACAACGAGGCCAAGGGCCGCAAAGAAGGCTGGATCGACATCCTGGGCACGCGCCGGGGCTACCGCAAAATGGGCCTGGGCACCGCGATGCTCCTGGCAGGCATGCGCAAGCTGAAAGAGGACGGCATGGACACCGCCGTGCTGGGAGTGGACGCCGAGAACCCCTCAGGGGCACTTCGCCTCTACGAGTCGGTGGGCTTCAAGCAAGTCAGGTCCAGCATCACCTACAGCAAAGACGTATAGCTGAAACGTGAAACGTGAAACGTGATGGTACAAATAGCACTATTGTGGCTCACACAGAACCAAATAGCACAAACCGCATCACGTTTCACGTTTCACGTTTCAGAATCAGGAGAATGCAATGGCAAGCACATTGGAAAAGGTAGACGACACGCTCTACCTGCCGGATGCGCCGGACGTTCCGGGGCTGGTGTTCCGGAGTTACAGGGGCGAGAGCGACCTTCCAGGCATGGTGGAGGTGCTAGATGCGTGCAGGAGCGCCGACAAAGAGTCCCAGGTGACCACGCTTGAGGAACTCCAGCGCCAGTACGCCAACCCTAAAAACTCCGACCTCCAGAAGGACGTGGTCATTGTGGAGGCAGGCGGTAAGCTTATCGGCTACAACCGCCTCATGTGGTGGAAGGAAGTCCAGGACGGCTCCTACGTCTACAGCCACTGGGGCTTCGTGCACCCGGACTGGCGCGGCAGGGGCATCGGGCGAGCATTGTTCCACCGGGCCGAGACTCGCATCCGTGAGATCGCGGCCGAGCACCCGGTGGAAGCACCCAAGTTCCTCGATACAGGTTGCGACGACAGCGTGGCCGGGCTTACCGAGATGATCAAGAGCGAAGGCTACCAGCCTATCCGGCATTGGTACGACATGGTGCGCCCTAACCTGAACGACATCCCCGACATACCCCTGCCCGAAGGCATAGAGGTGCGCCCGACCAACCGAGCCGACCGCGAGCAGATGCACAAGATCTGGGCCGCCGAGGTCGAGGCGTTCAAGGACCACTGGGGCGCGGACGAGACAGAGGAGGCCGACTTCGAGCGTTGGGGCAGCGAGGGCAAGTTCGCGCCTGAGCTATGGATGGTCGCCTGGGAGGGCGAGGAAGTGGTAGGCATGGTCCGCAACTTCATCGACTACGAATGGAACGCCCGTACCGGCATCAAGCGCGGCTGGACCGAGAACATCAGCGTGCGCAGGCCGTGGCGCAAGAAGCGCATAGCCAAGGCCCTCATCGCCCGCAGCCTGCACCTGCTCAAGCTGCTCGGCCTGAAGGAGGCGGCGCTGGGAGTAGACACCGAAAACCCTTCCGGCGCGCTACAACTCTACCAGGGCATGGGCTACGAGGTGGTCAAAAGCGGCACCTCCTACCGCAAGCCCCTCACGCTCGACTAACAAGTACAAGGTGGTTGGTCGGGAAGCCAACCGCAAGCCCAACAAGGAACAAAGCCGCCCGGTGTCATGCCAGGCGGCTTTGTTTTAGGACGATGGACAATAGTAGGAGACGGAACCGCCAAGACGCCAAGAACGCCAAGAACGCGCCAAGATTAGGATTGTTAGGCACTAACCACTAACCACTAACCACTAACCCCTCGTCCATCTTGACGCTTCCTGGCATGGGTGATATGCTCACGGCTACTACACACCGGGAGGATACCTGATAGAAGAACGTACTGGCGAGGCATTCGAGTTTGGGGAGCAGCTTACCGTCGTGGGCGGCAAGCTCAAGCCTGGCGACAAGGCACCTGATTTCAGCCTGGAACACTTTGACCCTATCGAGTCGGCCATGAGCACCGTGGGCCTGGGCGACTCGGCGGGCAAGGTGAGGCTGTTGAACGTGGTGAACTCGCTCGACACGCCCGTGTGCCACCTTGAAACCCGCAAGTGGGATAGGTTGCGGGCCGACCTGCCGGAAGGCGTGGAGGTCTACACGGTCAGCATGGACCTGCCTTACGCGCAGGCAAGGTGGCACACTTCGGAGGGAGTGGGGCACAAGTCGCTGTCGGCCCACAAAAGCGAGCAGTTCGGGCAGGACTACGGCGTGCTCCTCAAAGAATGGCGGCTGCTCCAACGCGCAGTCTTCGTCATCGACCGCGACGACACCGTAGCCTACGCCGAGTACGTCCCCGACCAGATGCGCGAGCCCGACTACGACAAAGCTGTGGAGGCTGTAAGGCGGACGGCAGCCACGTAGAAGCCAGTTTTGCTAAACGCCAAGACGCCGAGACGCAAAGAACGCGCCAGGATAGATAAGGTTTAGTAGGTGCAAAGAGGGCTAGATTACATAGTGGAGTACTCTAGCCCTCTTTGCATAGTAGGCGCTGGGCCTGTTTGCTATATTACGGGTGTATAATAATCGTGTAAGGGTTGAATCCCTGAGTGTAATTCTCCAGCAGGCAGAGTAACTAGATGGTGCAGATAATAGAGACGGAGCAGGTACCGCTACATTTGGATGAAAGTGGCAGCATTCGAGTAGGAGACACGAGAGTGCTGTTAGAACTTGTTATCAACGCGCACAATACAGGTACGGCACCCGAACAGATTGTAGAAACCTACCCTACCCTGGACCTTGCGGATGTATACGATGTAATAGCCTATTACCTGCGGCACCGTCGGGAAATAGATGGCTACATTGAAGAGCGCCAAATAGAGGCTGAGGAACTTAGAGAGGAAATTGAGGCTGGTCAGGACCTCTCCTGGATACGCAATCGGATACAGGCTCACCGGTCTCCACCAGGTACGCTGAATGATAAGCCTGTTAGCTGATGAAAACCTCAGAAGCGCAATTGTGAACGGCCTGCTTAGACGCAATCCTGCGATGGATATAACCCGTGTTCAAGATGTCGGTCTAAGCGGCAAAGCAGATAACCACGTTCTAGAGTGGGCTGCTGAACACAACAGGATCCTGGTAACGCACGACATCAATACTATACCTGCCGAGGCGTACTCCCGAGTGAGAGAAAACCTGCCTATGCCGGGTATCTTCGTTATACCTAGCTTGATATCTGTGGGAGAGGCAATAGAACAAATCGTGCTGTTGGAAGTATGCAGTTCCGCAGGAGAATGGGAAGGTCAGGTGGTGTTTCTTCCAATTTGAGGGGCTAAGAGATGGTATTGGCTATAGCCTTTCCCGGTGCGGTGCCTGTAGCCATCTGATATTTGGCACCCCGCCTTGAACGCCACGCCCACGCCCCAAGCCCCACCGTCCCAAGCAACCCCAACAGGCTCAACACCGCCCCCTGGTTCAGCGCCTCCGACTGGTAGCTCATCTCTATCGTATGGCTGCCCTGCGGCACCACCACCCCCTGCGACAGGTAATTGGTCCTGAGTATCTCCACCGGCTGCCCGTCAAGCGTAGCACGCCAGCCGGGGTACCAGCTTTCGCTCACCACCAGCAGGGCCTGTCTGTCGGCGTTCACCCTCAACCGTATGTGGCCCGATGTATATTCAAGCACCTCCACGTTGCCCGGCGACACTCCGGGCTGGTGCTGGATGCCTGCCAGCTTGTCGGCAGTCGTCTCAGCTACCGCCGAGTAGCTACGCGCGGCGTCCCATGTGGCCTCCTTGAGCCAGTTGAGGGCTTGCTCATCGCCGGGTGCCGCCGTTACGTTGTCGCTCAGGTATGTAAATCCCGGCACCCCCTCGGCCTGCCACAGGGCCAGCCCATCCGTACGTGCCAGGCGGGTGAAATTGGGTGTGTTGGGACGGTCGTACTCGTTAGGGTCTTCGTCCCAGGGCGTGACAAAGTAGCGCATGCCCAGCAAAGGGGCTAGCTCGTACCTTGGGTCCCTCAAGTAGACATTGTACGCGTCGTTACCGTTCTCGAACGTTTTGGGAGCCAGCACCCGCAGCGTCCTGTAGTACCTCTGGGTAATCAGGGGATCGCCCGCGCGCCAGTCGCGTATGTTGAACACCAGGCCCGTATTCGCGGGCAGCACTGCATCTTCGATGAGTACCCGTTCCACCGGCGGCATGCTGGTTTTCACCTGGCGGATGAAATCGGTGACGGGGTAATACTGCCCTGCCGGGGCGGTGCCGTTTATGGGTATAAGCACCGACCAGAGATCGACCAGCAACACCACGCCAAGCAATACCGGCACCACGCGCGGACCCCTCCGCCAGGCCACCCACAAGAACGCCAGTCCAAGCATAGCCGCAAACAGCCCTACTGACCAGACGATCCAGTACCAGCGGTAGCTGACGTTAAGCTGCCACCACAGGCCGAGCGGCTCCATTACAGGGGACGGTATGATCCGGGAAGCGTGAACGGCCAGCACAACGCAGCCCAGCACTGTCAATGTCACTGCCTGGGCCGTTGCCAGACGACGCCACGGGCTTGCGCCGTCTGCATCTCTGGATGCCGCCGTGCGCGCCAGCCAGTCCCAACCGAATGCGCCCACTACGATAATGGCAAACCCCAGGATCAATATCCAGCGAACGTTGATGCTCTGCGCGAAGCCCGGCAACATCCGGATGAGGCTGCCGATGGTGCTATCGTAACTCACAATTAGGGAGAAAATACCTATGAAAAGCCACGGCAGCACCACCGGCAACCGCAAACTCCGCCGGAAGGCAGCTAAGACGGCAAGACCCAAGCCGACGAGAGGCACAATACCAACGTAGCCAACACCTTCTGTGAAGCCAAAGGAACGCGGAAGCACCCGCTCCGGGAGATAACCCACATTGCGTGGTGAGAACCAGGTAATCAGGAATTCCTCGGGCCGCAGGCGCAGGGAAGCACGGAAAACAGGGTCGTCGCTGGCTCGCAGCACGAACTGGTGCGTCAAGCCCAGCACATCGAAGAAAGGCAGCAGTTGTACCATGCCCACCAGGAAGCCAAGCGCCACCGCCAGAACAGTGCCCGCCATGCGCACCATGCGAGAGCGCCACGTGCCGGCGCTGGTAAGCATCAAGCTCAGCGTCCAACCCGCGATAGCCAGTCCGATGAGAAACAGGGTTTCAGGATGGCCGCCAAGTATCATCAGACCCACAACAACCGCGATACCCACCAGCGCGGGGCGGCTCTCGCGTTGCCACCAAAGATACACGGTCCACGCTAGCCAGGGCATGAGCAGCAACACGCCCGAGTTTTGCCAGCCAAGCCAGTTCACTATAGATGCCGAGAACATGTAGCTGAGCGCGGAGAGGGCGCAGGCCGCCGGGTGGAGCTTGAGCGCCCGAAGGAAAAGCCACATGCCGAGGCCCGCCAGCCAGAGCTTGAGTGCCATGCTGATGCCCAGCCCCGCGCCTATAGGCATCAGCATCCACAGCAGGTGCAGAGGGTAAAGTACGGCCGGCTGCATACCCGCATGTAAAGGCATGCCACCCGCAGGACCTGAAGCCCAGACGGGAAAGCGCCCAGCCGCGAATTCGTCCTGCGCCCAGTGGTGCCAGGGAAGTTGCTGGTAGAGCAAGTCGCCGCCATGAAAGGGGCTGGAGATTTCGGGGTAATACCGTTGCCAGGGGTGCAGTGGCAGAAGGTAATCCATCGGGGCGGCTACCCTCAGAGGAGGAAGCCCTGGTGCCATGAAGGCGAAGGCCAGCACCAGCATAAGCCCCGCCATGGCCCAGTCCAGCGATATACGCCGGGTCCGCGCCCGAACGGGCGCTTCTATGAACGCTTCTATTGTAGACTCAGCACCTGCGACTGCCAAATAGCTCCCACCTGCTAAAAAGCCTCATACCCATCTAAATGTGCTCCATGCCGCCATCCTAACCGTGTACGAGCACCCCGCTCCCCTTTTGTCAGTCTGAGCGCAGCGAAGAATCTCGTCCCTCGGCACCCGAATATCACCTTTCCTAAACCACCCAAGCCCACCTTGTCATGCTGAACATGCGGCTACGCTCAGGGTAAACTCCGTGTAGAATCTCGTCCCTCCGCACCCAATTACCACCTGTCTTTGCACAGCACTCTCCCGTAGGAAAATGGGAACATCCATATGAGGGACGAGATTCTTCGCTGCGCTCAGACTGACAGGGGGAACATAGTCCCATAATTAGA
This sequence comes from Chloroflexia bacterium, assembly GCA_036386675.1. GTDB lineage: Bacteria > Chloroflexota > Chloroflexia > QHBQ01 > JADMIH01 > JADMIH01. Next base: position 46,044 of record DASVVE010000003.1, read on the forward strand.
CTTTGGCACGACTCTGAAGCACCAGACATAGCTTTATCGCATCTAAAATAGAAAAGGGCAACCTTGTTTGGATGCCCTCTCTGCGTTTAAAAATAGCTTTAGCCCCGTGCTACTATGCCACGATCCTTCTGATGTCACGCGGCTTGTCCTCACCTTCCGCGTGCTCCGGCATCTGCGCAGGCAGCAGGGTCTCCGTGTCGCCATCGTCAACCGCGCTGCTGTAGGCTTTGACAGCCTTCACGAAGTCGCGGAACAACGGGTGCGGGCGGGTCGGGCGGCTCTTGAGCTCGGGGTGGGCCTGGGTAGCCACGAACCACGGGTGGTCGCGCAACTCGATAATCTCCACCAGCCTGCCGTCCGGCGACAGACCCGACACCAACAAGCCCGCCTCCCGCATCCGCTCGCGGTAAGCATTGTTGAACTCGAAGCGGTGCCGGTGCCTCTCGTACACCACCGGCTCGCCGTATGCCTGCGCCGCCCTCGTGCCCGGCACCAGATTGCACGGGTACGACCCCAGACGCATCGTGCCGCCCATGTCCGCTATGTCGCGCTGGTCGGGCATTATGTCAATTACAGGGTCGGGGCAGCGCGAGTCGATCTCAGTGGTGAAAGCACCCGGCAGTCCGAGCACGTTGCGGGCGAACTCGATTACCGCCATTTGAAGGCCATAGCACAGCCCCAGGTAGGGTATGTTGTTCTCGCGGGCGTACTGGGCCGCTACTATCTTGCCGATTACGCCCCTATCACCGAAGCCGCCGGGGACCACAATGCCGTCCACCCCGTCCAGCAATCCGTCCGCACCTTGCTGCTCCAGCGTCTCGGTGTTGACCCAGCGCACCTCCACCTTCACATCGTTGTACGCGCCCGCGTGCCGCAACGCCTCCACCACGCTGATGTAGGCGTCGTGCAGCTCGGTGTACTTGCCGCAGAGCGCCACGGTAAGCGTCTCCCGCGCGGACTCCATACGCTCCAGCACCTGCTTCCAACCCGTGTAGTCAGGCTCGTGCCCCTCAAGGCCCAAGCGCTCCAGGATGTACTCGCCCAGGCCGTGCTCCTCTAGCAGTAGCGGTATCTGGTAGATGTTCTTCACCGTGGGCATCGGCATTACCGCGCGCGGCTCTACGTCGCAGAACAAGGCGATCTTGTTGATGATGTCCTCGCCCACCTCCTGGTCGGAGCGGCACACTATCACGTCGGGGTTGATG
>DASVVE010000004.1:0-24522 GCA_036386675.1 Chloroflexia bacterium
TGCCGCGCCCGATGCGGCGGCTGAAGTGCCGGAGGTCACCGATACCTTCGCGCCCGGCGGCATGTCCGTGGAGACCGCCGCGCAGACCGAGCAGGTGGTGGCCGAGGCCACTGGGGCAGCCGAGCATGAAGACGAGCCGGAGCTTACCCAGCAGGAGCGCAAGGAGGTCGGCCGCAACGTCTTCCGCCTCGCCTGGCCCGCCATAGCCGAAAACGCCTTGCAAACCCTGCTTGGTATTGTGGATACCATCGTGGTGGCGCGGCTCGGCACGGCAGCGCTGTCGGGCGTGGGCGCTTCTCAGCAGCTTGTGTGGGTGCTCACCACGGCCCTGATAGCTATCAGCATGGGCACGACGGTGCTTATCGCGCGCTTCACGGGGGCCAGGCAAGGCGAGCAAGCCAACGCGGTGCTCAAGCAGTCTATCGTGCTGTCGCTGGTCATGGGGCTGCTGCTCTTCCCCATTACCTTCATCTCGCACCCGCTACTCTCCATGCTGGGCCTCACGCCCGAAGCGGCCAACGATGGCGCGGTGTACCTGGGCATCACGATGGCCTTCTCGGTGCTGATCGTTTTCATGTTCGTGGCGGGCGCGGCGCTGCGGGGCGCGGGCGACACTCGCACGCCGATGTACGTGACCGCTTTCATCAATGTGCTCAACGCGATACTGGCGGTCGAGATGGTGTTCGGCGGCGAGAAGGCGAGCGGCATCCTGAGCGGCTGGCTGAACGGCATAGGCATCCCGGTGCAGGTGCCCGGACTGTCGTTCATACCGGAGATGGGGGTCGCGGGCTCGGCGTGGGCCACCGTGATCGCACGTGGCATCGGCGCGCTGATCCTGCTGGGGCTGCTGATGCGGCCGCAACGCTTCCTTACCATCTGGCGCGGCGGTAGCTGGCTGCCCAACTTCGACCTGATTAGACGCATGATGCGCATCGGCATACCGTCGGCGTTGGAGCAGATGCTGATGTCGCTCGGCATCCTGGTCTACAGCTTCATCGTGATAGGCATGGGCGAGCTTATATTCGCCACCTCCCGGCTCGCCCTCAACGCGGTCTTCCTGTCGCAGATGCCCGGCTTCGGCTTCTCGATGGCGGCCACCACTTTGGTAGGGCAGAGCCTGGGAGCCAAGCGGCCACGGCGGGCGGTGCTCGGCTCGCAACTGGCGACACGCTCGGCCCTGCTCTGGATGACACTGATGGGTGTGGTGTTCTTCTTCTTCGGGGAGGCCATCCTGCGCATCTTCACCGACGACCAGCGGCTCATAACCCTGGGTGTCGATGCGCTCAAGGTGATAGCCTTCAGCCAGCCCTTCCTGGCCTATGCGTTCGTGGTCGCGGGGTCGCTGAGGGGCGCGGGCGACGTGAAGTACCCGATGTGGGTAACCACGCTATCTGTATGGGTGGTGCGCCTGCCCACCGGGGCGTTCCTGGGCCTGCCGGTGGTCTGCATCCCCTTCACCAACGTCTGCATGCCCGGCCTCGGCCTGGGCCTGCAAGGTATCTACGCCGCGCTCATCGTAGAGGCCGGGCTGCGGGCGGTGCTGTTCGTCAGACGCTTCAACGAGGGCAAGTGGAAGACGATGAAGGTGTGACGGATTAGCTAAACGCCAAGACGCGGAGACGCCAAGGACGCGCCAAGTTGATTAGGGTTCGGAGATTACAAAGGGCGCAGGGTACGATAGCACGTACTCTGCGCCCTTTTACTTAGAACCAAACAATCCTACTCTTGGCGTGGTCCTTGGCGTCTCCGCGTCTTGGCGTTTAGCTCCCCCGCACCTGAATCTCCTTCACCACGCGGGCAGGGTTGCCTGCGACGATTGAGTTAGCGGGCACGTCCCTGGTGACCACCGCCCGGAAGGCCACTATCGAGTTCTCGCCAATCGTCACGCCCTTGAGGATGGCGCTCTGCCCCGCCACCCACACGTTCTCCTTCAGCTCTATGGGCGCAACGGCGAAAGGGGCGTCGGGGTCGTGACGCAGCACCGGGTCGGTGTTGTGGAAGTCGGTATCGACCATGATGACCGAGGCGACCATGCAGCGCGGCCCCACCGTGATGCTGCTGTGAGACATGGCCGCCATGCCACTGATACGGCAGTCGTCGCCCACCGTGATGTGGGTCTCCGGTTGGTAGGTGATAAAGACGTTCTTCTCCGCGTGGCACCAGGCGTTGATGTTGTCGCCAAAGATGACTTTGCCCGGTCCCTTCACCACCAACTTGCCGTTGGTGATGAAGTTCTTGCCGAAGCGCACCCGCTTGCCGTATTTGAGCTTGTACCAGGTCAGGAAGACCCTGCTGATGGTGCCCGCGACGAGGGGCTTTAGCCTCTTCTTTAGGCCACCCTGCCGCTTCGTGATTGTTTGTGCTGCTTGTTTGCTCATTGCTTACTCTCCCCTGATAGCCAGGCGGAGGTACTATAACATTTCGTGCGCTTCGTGTCGCCGCCGCTCCTTGCGCCGGGCCGCTTTCTCCTTTTGCCGCCCCACGCGCCGCACTATAGCCTGCTCGTACACAGCCTCAATATGGTCTATGGCGGCGTCCCACGACAGGTTAGTTATTGCCTGTTGGCGTAGCTGGCCGCCCACTTCTCGGTAGGTGGCGGGGTTGTCCAGCACCTCACACAGCTTGGCGGCAAGGTCGCGGGAGTTGCCGCGCTCGGCGTACACCCCCAGCGGCCCGAGGTATTCGCGGCTCACGGGCGTGTCGAAGGCCACCACGGGCAGGCCCATCGCCATGTAGTTGCCTATCTTGCCCGCGCCCTCCGTTGTCGAAAGCTTGGGGGACACGGCTACGTCGCCCAGCGACAGGTATCGGGGGGCGTCGGGGTAGGGCACGCGGCCTGGGAAGCTGATGTGGTGGTTCAGGCCCAATCGCTCGGCCTGGCTGCTGTAGGTCTCCACGCCGGGGAAGCCCATCACCAGGAAATGTATGTCGTGCCTGCCCCATTCGTTCTTGATGATGGCGGCGGCTTCCAGCAGGTTGTCGGTGCCCTGGTAGTGCGCCAGCAGCCCTAGGTAGACCACCACCTTGCGCTCGGTGGGGATGCCCAGCGAGTGCTTCAGGGCCAGCGTGGCGCTGCGCTCTATGCCGTTGGAGGGCGGGGAGAAGGTCTGTGTGTTCACCGCATCGGGCAGCGTCGATATGCGCTCCGAGTAGTCGCCTATGCGCTCGCGGAGGCCCTGCTCGGCGTTGTGGGACGAGGTGATGATAGCGTCGGCGGCCCTGTCGATGCGGTGCTCTAGAAAGCGAATCGCGGGCACGAAGGGCGACTTCTCGCGCACGAAGTTGTGGTCCAGCATCTCGGCCAGGAGGCTACCCTGGTAGTCGAAGACGAGGGGCACGTTGCGCAACTGCCGCACCGTCCAGCCCAGGAGCGCGCCTTCGTGGATGTGCGCGTGCATGATGTCGGGCTTGAAGCTGCGGGCTGTACGCTGCACGGTGGCGGCGAGGGCCACGTCGAAGTAGAGCTTGTGCCGCGACGAGCCGACCATCACGCCGCGCTTCCAGGGCACGTCAACGGAGCGCCGGATGTCGAGTCCGGGCACGTCGTTGCCTGTGTGGTAGGTGCACACGACCACGGAGTGCCCCCGCGCCTGGAGGTGCCATATCTCCTCCAGGATGCGGACGTGCGCCCCGTAATCAGAAAAGAACGAGGTAGGAGCTATTGTAAGTATGCGGTAAGGCAATAAAATCTCGCGCGTGCGTGTTTAGTGCTCTAGCTGTCATTATAGAGGTGGGTTGTTGGGGGTGTCAAACTGTGGAAGGTACGGACATGACCGATGCAATGTCAACGATGTAGTAATTTGCAGGAGGTGTCCCCAGCCTAACAGTTCATGCCTCCTACTCATCAAGCATCTGTTTGACAGCACGGAGCAATTCTTCAACGGAAAAGGGCTTATAGAGCACACCCACGCCCTTCTCACCCAGGTAGGCTTGCCGTTCGCGCAGAGCAGTGATGGCTCCGCTACAAAGGATTACAGGTATGTGCGCGGTTGCAGGGTTCAACTTGAGCGTATCCACTAACTCAAAGCCAAGCGGCTCCTGGTCGAACATTACGTCCGCTATTATAAGGTCCGGTTTCAGTTCTTCTACCCACTCGAATATGCTCATGCCCGGCTTGTAAGTGCCCTCTATGACTTTATAGCCGCCCTCTCCATGTAGTATGTCGCGCATTAGCTCCCGAAGGTCTTCCGCATCGTTCACTATTAGAATGTGCTTGGGCATAGTTCTGCTCCTCTATGAGGTATAACACAGGCGCATAGCAGCATATTGCGAGCCTCCATCCCAAGCTGATAAATGAGCTAGCCCCTAGACCTGCTCCACACACTTTCCACTCAGCATCAGGCCAGCGGTCTCAACAACCCAGCCCTTAACCGGCCCAACGATGGCAACTATGGCAACTATTGTATGCCTACAGGCACCATCTAAGCGTGCCGGATTGGCTTCACTTATGTGTAATGGCACTGTGATTGTGCGGAATACCGATCTTCAGTAGCATTGGACGTGACTCGTGCCTGGGGTACCCTACTATAATAGTGGGGTCTACCACCTTACACATCCAACGCCAGCCGCAACCGCTTGTTGATCTTGCCCTTGCTCTCGTGCCCTGTGATGCGAATTGTGCCTACCTCTCCAGTGCGGGCGACGTGGGTGCCGCCGTCGGCTTGCAGGTCGAGGCCCTCTATCTCCACCAGGCGCACTACCTGTATGCCTTCGGGTAGGAGGTTTATCTTGGTGCGGATGAGGTCGGGGTTGGCGAAGGCTTCTTCCCTGGAGGCGAACAGCACCTTTACGTCGCGGTTAGCCTCGATTTCGACGTTGATGCGCTGCTCTACGTCGGCTGCGAAACTGGCGTTCATGTGCTCCAACTCGAAGTCCATGCGGGCGCTGCCCACGTCCATAGCCCCGCCCGTGACCTTCGCCCCGAAGTCGCGCCAGATGACCCCGCACAGTACGTGCAGCGCCGTGTGGGCCTTCATGAGGGCGTAGCGGCGCTTCCAATCGAGCGTGCCATGTACTGTGGTGCCGAGAGGAGGCACGGGGCCGTCAAGCTCGTGCCAAATCTCCTCCCCCTCGCGGCGAACGCTCACCACCCTGGCGCTGCCGCCGTCCCACGAGAGGGTGCCCTGGTCCGAGGGCTGGCCTCCACTTTGTGCGTAAAACACCGTGCGGTTGAGGGCTACCCGGTTGCCGTCCGCTGCCGTAACTGTCGCGTCCATCTCCCTCAAGTAGCTGTTGGTGTGGTAGAGGGCCTCGGTTGGCATGAGTGTGGTTCCTCCTTGTGTGTCGTTTTGTTACGTCCATCTGCATCACACTATCACGATAGTGTCAAAGAAGGAGGCGTAGCAATCGCGGCAACCACGCTCCCCCTTGCCATCCTGAACGCAGTGAAGGATCTCAGATGCTGCGCTTGTCTCCATATTCAACCCTTAGCACCATAGTTCCTGATGTTTGGCAGCATTCCTAGTCACCTTCTTGAGATCCTTCACTGCGTTCAGGATGACAAGGGGAAGCGTGGTTCTGCTGTCCTACTTCGCCACAGCCCGGTTGCGAGTGCTGCCTGGTTTGACCGGGCGGTGTAGTTTCTGTTATCCTACACTAACAACCGAAGGGTAGCTAGGGTTCCGCCGCATCATGATGTTGGGTCTGGCCCGAGCGCTACGTAGCCGCGAGGCAGGCACCTCGAGAAAGAAAAGGTCAGAGGGGATAGGTTGATGCGCAGGCGCGCGTCCCTATCCTTTTTGTTACTCTCGGAGGTGCTTTTTGTTTGGCAATCGTTCTCCCCACTTGGCCGCCGTGTTGCAGGCCCTGTTCGTCACTTTCCTCTGGTCCACATCCTGGGTGCTCATCAAATGGGGGCTGGAGGACATACCGGCCCTACCGTTCGCTGGGCTGCGCTACCTGATCGCCTTCCTGTGCCTGCTGCCGTTCGCCTGGCGTTGGGGCCACCTGGCGCAATTGCGTACCCTCCCCGCGCGTGACTGGCTCAAGCTCATCGCGCTGGGGCTGCTGTACATCGCCGTCGCGCAGGGGGCGCAGTTCCTGGGGCTGTCCTACCTGCCCGCCGTCACGGTCAGCCTGTTGCTCAACTTTACCCCCGCGGTGGTGGCCCTGTTGGGCATCCTCATGCTGTCGGAGCGGCCCACACGCATGCAGTGGGCGGGCATCGTGCTGTACCTGGCGGGCACGCTGTTCTATTTCTTTCCCATGTCGGTGCTGGGCAGCGAGGCGTTCGGCATCGCTATCGTAGTCCTGGGCGTGCTCACCAACGCCATCTCAGCCGTGTTGGGCAGGCAGGTGAACCGGGAGCATAAGCTGCACCCCATCGCCGTGACCGTGGCGAGCATGGGTGTGGGGTCGGTGGCGCTGCTGCTGTTCGGGGTGTCGGTGCAGGGCGTACCCACTATAAGCCCGGACGGGTGGATGCTCGTGGGGTGGCTGGCCGTGGTGAACACCGCGTTCGCCTTCCCCCTGTGGAACCACACGCTACGCACCCTCTCCGCCGTCGAGTCGAGCATCATCAACAGCACCATGCTGGTGCAGATAGCCCTGCTTGCCTGGTTCTTCCTCGGTGAAGAATTGACCGCGCAGAAGATAGGCGGCATGGTGATGGTGGCACTCGGTATGTTGGTGGTGCAACTGCGCAAAGTGCCGGTGTGGCGTAGGAGTCGGGCGGGAGGACGCGCCAATGAGGTAACCGAGCAGCCGTAGGCGCATAGTGGCCTGCGGTGAATGAACTATTGGTTTGCACGCCCCCGTAAGTCCCGCGCGAGGGGCCTAAGCTACGCCATAGTCAGTACGCGAGTAGATATGGCGGAACCCGGCTCTCTCAAGGTCGCTTCTTGACGTGCCACCCCTTGTATCGGCTACTATCCAGCGAACTCCCTCCACTTGGAGCGCGTCCTCCACTCTAGTCTGAATAAGGGCTTGTTGTACGCCCTCGTAGCGCTCCGCCCCTGCGATTGCGCTAATAAACAGGTAAGCAATATCCCGCCATATGTACGTTGCCGCAGCCGCGAAGTCCTCGCGCCTTCTGCCGTCTATTGCGACATAATGGTGCCACCCCCACCCCCACTGGCTTCTCCCGCCGACTGTGTCCTCAAGACAATCAGTCCATCTACGCCGTTGCCATGCCTCGTGTGTCTTTAACAAAGCATCTGCGACAGTATGTGCGTATGCACCCGCTGCCCCTTCATCGATCTTGACAATCCCAAAGTCTGCCCGATTCCACTGGAAGGGTGCCGCTTCGGCATCCCACAGAAACTTGTCGGTCCCAGGCGACACTTGCACACCGGGATGTCTATCCACAATCCACTGGCTCAAGCTGGAGGGTTGCGAGTAAGGGGTGAGTTGAATCCGAAAAGGGGCATGGTACTGCTCGTAAAACCGGAATATCGCCGCAACCCCGTCCTCCGTCGCCGGCTCATCCATGCCCATATATAGCACTCTGTGAGTGTCTGTTGAGGGGAACATGTCCTCCTCTGCAACAAAGCTTAGGGCGGCAATCCCTTGTTCCTGGGTGTCAAAGTACTGGTCTCGGAGTTGAGCAGGAATTCCTCCCTTGCCCTCTAAGAGGTTCAGGGCATCAACCTTGATGGAGACCATGCTTGAGCCGGGGAGACACTGAAATACTTCCCCGTACGCTTTTGCTTCGATGCGTTCGGCCATCCTGGCAATCTCGTCCGGTGTCACTTCTTCCGTCATGTGGACCTCATAAGTTAGAGAATATTTGCTTACGGATGAAGATCAACTTCCGTAGACAAGGATGAATCAAGCGCGGTATCAGTAATGGTACCGTTGGAAACACAATATAGTTGCCTTCCGAGATGTTGTCAATATGTTGTCCCGGCGCAAGCAGCGACAATAAGAGCATATTGCCCCCTCGCCCCGCCTTGCACGCCCACAAGCCTCAGTGTACAATCTGCCATACCCCACTTACTACCACATGAGGTATGCGCCCCGATATGGATTTCTTTATCGTAATCGCCATAGCCGCCGTGCTCGCGCTCATACCGACTCTTATCTACGCGCTGGTCGTGTGGTGGCTCGACCGCTATGAGAAGGAGCCGCTGCCGCTGTTGGTAGTGGCTTTCCTGTGGGGAGCCGTGCCCGCCGTGATACTGGCTATCGCGCTGGAGATAGGGGCGGGCATACCGATGCAGACGCTGATTCTGGACGAGGTACGGCGCGAGTTCGCGGAGGTCAGCCTGGTCGGCCCGGCGGTGGAAGAATCGGTGAAGGCGATCATCCTGGTGGTGCTCTTCTTCGCCTATCGCCGCGAGTTCGACAACGTGCTGGACGGCATCGTGTACGGCGCGATGGTCGGCCTGGGGTTCGCGATGGTGGAGAACGTGCTCTACTTGCAGTCGATTGCCTTCGAGGGGGGCGGTGGGGCCGACCTGGGGGCGATGTTCACGCTGTGGATATTGCGGGCCGGGGTGTTCGGCCTGAACCACAGCATGTTCACCGCGTTCGTGGGGGCGGCGTTGGGGCTGGCGAGATCGCTGAAATCGGGCTGGCTGAAGGGGTTGGTGCCGGTGCTGGGACTGCTGGCCGCCATCACGTTCCACGCCCTGCACAACGGCCTCACGTCCTACGTCGGCATCGTGGGTGAGAACGAGCAAACGGCGGAGTTGGTGCTGGGCGCGTGCCTGGCGACCCTGGTGAGCGATTTCGGCGGTATCTTGCTCGTCCTGGTGCTGGCGATCATCTCGGGGGCGCGCGAGAGCCGGGTCATACGCGACACTCTGCGCGAGGAGGTGGCCCTGGGCCGCTTCACTCCCGACGAGTACGAGACGCTCGTGTCGGGCCGTAGACGTTGGAGCGCCCGCTGGACCGTGCTCTTCTCTATGGGATTCCGACGCTGGCGGCAACTTGGTAAGTTCTTCGACCTGGCAACCGAACTTGCCTTTCGCAAGCACCGCATGGCCGACGGCGACCCCATCCACCAGAACATCTCGGCCCGCGACGTCGCCCGCCTGCGCCAGGACATCGACGCGCTGAAGATGAGGATTATTAGTGGTTAGTGGTTAGTGGTTAGTGGTTAGTGGTTAGTGGTTAGCAAAGAAGTCCTAACCACTAACCACTAACCACCAGGAGACGCGCATATGAAGGACTTCCTACAGGGCAAGTGGCTGAAGCACCCTTTGCACCCTATTATCGTGCATATACCCACTGCGCTCTGGCCTAGCGCGCTTCTATTTGACGTGCTGGCGAACCTGCGCAACGACAACGGGCTGGTGCAGGCGGCCTTCTACATGGCGCTGTTCGGTTGGGTGTCGGCCCTGGCGGCGATACCGGCCGGGATAGCCGATTGGTTGGACATCAAGCGCGAGAAGCCTGCGTGGCGGCTCGGGGTTTACCATATGGCGCTGAACCTCTCCGCTACGCTCCTGTGGGGTATCAACTTGCTGCTGAGGTGGGGCGACGTTCCTACGGCTACCTCGGTGGGTGCCGTGCCGCTGGGGCTGTCGATGGTGGGCACGCTCATATTGTTCGTTTCAGGCTACCTGGGGGGCAGGATGGTGTACCACTACGGCATTGGCATTGCGCGGCTGTCCAAGAGCAAGTGGCGCAGGGTGGCAGAGCGTGGCGGGGCGCGGGTGCCTCAGAAGGAGGAAGGGGCCGGATGATAAAGCACCTGTTACAGGGTAGGCCCTTCGGCCACCCCCTCCACCCCATCCTCAACCACTTCCCGATAGCCCTGTTCGTCCTCAGCCTGCTGTTGGATGTTGCTACCCTGTTCGGCTACGGTGGGAACGCGCTTGTGCTGGCCGCCTTTTATACGATGGCACTGGGCGTGGTCATGGGCGTGCTGGCGGCAATCACCGGCCTTGCTGATTACCTCGATATACGCGCGGACCACCCCGGCAAGCGCAACGCCACCCTGCACATGACCCTCAACCTGGTGATGCTGGTGCTGTACGCGCTCAACCTGAACCTGCGCAACGGCGACCCGGGTGCCGAAAGCACGCCTATGTTGCCCTTTGTGCTGTCGCTGGTGGGAGTAGGTATCCTTGGCGTATCGGGGTACCTGGGCGGACAACTGGTGTACGACGAGGGCGTGGGCGTGGGCCGCCACCTGCGGAAGGCCGACGTGCCGCAACAGACGGTGAAGGTGCTGTCGTCCCGCGCCGGGTCTGACGGGTTCGTGGCGGTGGCGAACGAAGGTGCTCTAGGGGAAGGGGAGACGTTGCGCGTGCAGGTGGATAGGGTGGTCATGGCGGTCGCCAGGGTAGAAGGCAAAACGTATGCTTTTCAGGAGTTCTGCACCCACCGCTTCGGCCCCCTCTCGGAGGGCAACTTCCACGGACACGAGGTGCAGTGCCCCTGGCACCAGTCCTGCTTCGACGTGCGCACGGGCAAAGTCACGCAAGGCCCTGCTAAGGTGGACTTGCACGTCTACGAATCGAAGGTAGAAGGCGGCAAAATCCTGGTGCGCGTGCCTGTTGGGGACGATGAGGAATAGATTATTCACCGCAGAGACGCAGAGAGCGCAGAGATTACGCAGAGAAGGGTAGAGATTTGGCGACTCCACTCGGGTGCTAAGTACACTATTCCCCCTGTCATCCTGAGCGCAGCGAAGGATCTCAAATGCTACTCTTGCCGCTGTGCTGAACCACCAGCACTGTAGGCTCTAATGTTCAACGGCATCGCCAGACCACCTTCTTTAGATCCTTCGCTACGCTCAGGATGACAGGGGGAGGGTTGGTCCCTAGTAACGGAGCATAGGTGCCAGCCGCTGCTTCCTCCCCAAACCTTCACTTGCTCTTCGCGTCCTCTGCGTCCTCTGCGCATCTGCGGTGAATAATCTCCATCGACATGGACAGCGTAGGATTGGGTGAAACATTATCGTAGAAGGACGTAACAGAGTTATGGCTAAAAGTTTCAGGGTTAGAGGCTTGGTGTTGGGTGCGGCCGCCGGGGTGGGTCTGGGTATCGCGGCGCAGAAGGTAGCTTTCGCGCCACCCGACCCGAAGTTGGAAGCCAGGGCGCGCGACGTACAGTACATGGGGCCGTGGCGGCATGACTTGACCGAGGCTAACGGGGTGCGCCTGCACTACGCTGAGATGGGCAGCGGGCCGCTGGTGATACTGCTGCACGGCTTCCCCCAGTGCTGGTACCAGTGGCGCTACGTCATGCCCCGCCTGGCCGAGCAGTTCCACGTAGTCGCTGTAGATATGCGCGGCTACAACATGAGCGACAAGCCCACGGGCGTGCGCGCATACCGCACCGACGTGATAGCGCGGGACATAGCGGCTCTGGTGGAGGCGCTTGGCGAGGAGCGGGCGCACGTAGTGGGGCACGACTGGGGAGGGGTTATCGCCTGGCACCTGGGGATGAACTACCCGGAGCGAGTCGACAGGCTGGTGGTGGTAAACGCCCCGCACCCCGTGGCGTACCGGCGGGAGGCGTTCAAGCTCGAACAGTTGTTGCGCAGCTACTACGTATTCCTGTTCCAACTGCCGATTTTGCCCGAGGCCATGATGCGCCTCATGATACGCGGCTCTCTCCCGTCGAGCGCGGCGGTGCCCGGTGCCTTCTCGGACGAGGCGCTCGATGTGTACCAGAACAACATCTCCCAGCCGGGGGCGGCCACGGCTATGATCAACTACTACCGGGCGGCCGCGCGAGAGGTCGTGGGCCTGGTGTCGCAGGACGATAAGATAATCGAAGCGCCCACTATGCTGCTGTGGGGCATGAAGGACTTCGCCCTGGTGCCGGGGCTTACCGAAGGGCTGGACGAGTGGGTGCCCGGCATCCGCGTGGAGCGCAACGAGGAGAGCGGCCACTGGGTGCCGGAGGAGAAGCCGGGGTGGGTGGCCGAGAGGCTGAGAGAGTTCCTGTCGTAGTACATCGACTGTTTGCGTGGAAGCCCCTGCGGGTGTATTACCTGCATGGGCTTCGTTCGTTATAGTACAGGCGGTGCATGCTTACTACCCCTGCCTTGCCTACATGCTCCAACTGCTCACCAGGACTCGCAATGATTGACAAGCACAGACGCAAACGGCCAAACTGGCGCAAGCTACTGCTGCTACTCCTGTTGTGTGGCTTTGTGCTCCTGAACGGCATCGCCTGGATGCAGGCCTGGGCCATGACGCACTACGCACCAGGAGGCGAGAGGACCGCAAAACCCGAGGCCTTGTCACTGTCCGGCAAGGTCCGCGCTATTCTCGGAGGGGTCACTGTCACCCGGCCCACTAACAGCCACACTCCCGCTGACCTCGGCCTCCAATACGAGCCGCGCACCATAGACATGGAGGGCGGCTACCTGGAAGCCTGGTTTGTCCCGCACTTGGAAGCCAGGGGGCTGGTGCTTATGTTTCCGGGTTACGCCGAAAGCAAGGAGAGCCTGCTGCCCTCCGCTTCAGCCTTACATGGCATGGGATACAATCTTCTACTCGTGGACTTTCGAGGCGCGGGTGGCTCCAGTGGTGGGGAGACCACGCTTGGAGTGAGCGAAGCAAGAGACGTGGCGCGTTCGGTGGAGTACGCCCGCGTGCAGTGGCCGGGAGAGCCAATCGCGCTGTATGGCGTGTCTATGGGTGCCGCCGCCGTGATGCGGGCTATCGCGGCGGAGGGCGTGCAGGTAGAGGCCGCTATCCTGGAAGGCCCATTCAACCGTCTGCTGAACACGGTACGCAACCGCTTCCAAAGCATGGGTTTGCCCGCCACTCCCGGCTCGGAACTGGTCGTCTTCTGGGGCAGCGTGCAGCAGGGCTTCAACGGCTTCGAGCACAATCCCGAGGAGTACGCCGCCTCTATCAAGTGCCCCACGCTCCTGCTGCGCGGCATGAACGACCCTCGCGTCACCCTCGATGAAGTCCGGTCAATATACGCTCGCCTGCCCGGAACGAAGCAATTTGCTATCCTTGAGGGTGCCGGGCACGAGTTGCTGGCGACGTATTCCCCTGGATGGTGGGAGAGCGAGGTAGACGGCTTCTTGCAAAAATACGTGACCCAGTAATTCCAAATCCCACACCTGGTTGGTTTTTCATATCCATTAACTCATCTGGTAGATACCTTCCGTTCTTACCGTCCATCGCCAGCGTATGCTCTTCATCGTATTGACATTCACTTAGATACCTTTATACTGACAGTACGTTAGCTAATGTCAGCTAACCTTAGCTAAATGAGGTTGAGAGTGAAGAAGAAACCGATAATAAGAGTTGTTACCGCCACAGAAGCCAAGAACCGTTTCGGTGATATTATTCGAGGCGCATACCTTCGCGAGGAGCACCTGATAGTCAAGCGTGATGGTGTGCCTGTGGTGGCTATAGTCCCTATGTCTGATTACGAGCGCCTCTTAGATGCCGAGGATTTACCTTCTGACATCTTCGACGAGGTGGTGGCGAGCGTCAAGGAAGTCAAGGCCAGAGCACGCCTTGCAGACTTCCTACACAACGCTCAGCAGGACCTGTCGAGGGTTCCTGAAGAGGAAGCAGACCGTGATATCCAGGAGGCCATCAAGGCAGTACGCACCGAGGGCGGGCGCGACAACGCAAGCGACTAGAGGCACATGATAAGGGTAGTACTTGATACCAACGTGCTGGTAAGTGCCCTCATAGTTCCCGCTGGAAAGCCTGCCCGCATATTAGGACGGCTTGATGCGCTTGACTTGCTAACGACAGAAAGCATCATGGCTGAGGTAAGTAGAGTCCTGCGTTACCCGCGCATACAAAGGCGCTACCGCCTCACCGGGGAAATTATCACTACCTACTTGCAACGACTGCGCGAGGTAAGCACCTTCATTGTCACCCACAGTCAGGTTTCGGTCGTGTCCAAAGATCCTGATGACAACAAGTTCCTGGAGTGTGCGGTAGATGGAGATGCCCGGTACATCGTCAGCGGTGATCCTCACCTGCTAAATATAGGCAGCTACCAAGGCATACGAATCGTCAACCCCAATGCTTTCTTGCTTATTCTTGAGGAGCAGGTACATCAGCCAGGCAAAGAGTGATTCATTCGGTAGCTTTGCTGCTTTGGTATTGCAGACACATCATTAGATCGGTATGCAGGCCCGGTTAGTATCCTCGAATTGTATAGCGTATACTGGTTACGCCCGATACTCGGTAACCCAACTCCGCCATGCCCGAAGAGATACCCGTAGAGATTATCCGCTCGCACAACCGCGTCAAGACCGCCTCCGCGCGCTTGGTGGACGGCAAGTTGGTGGTGCGCGTGCCCGCCGAGATATCGCTGGAGGAAGAGCGCGAGCTTGTCGATAAGCTGCTGCCCCGAGTGCTCAAAGCGCAACGCAAGCAGAAGCGCGAGCAACTGCCCGACCTCAAGAAGCGGGCGGCGGAGTTGAACAAGGCACACTTCGACGGCAAGCTGCGCATCAACGAGATCAAGTGGGTGAGCAACCAGGAAAAACGGTACGGTTCTTGCACGCCTTCCATGTCGAGGATACGCATCTCGGACCGCATCGGGCATATGCCGCTGTGGGTGCTCGATTACGTTATCATGCACGAACTGGCGCACCTGGTGGAGGCCAACCACTCGCCCCGCTTCTGGGAGCTAGTGGCCCGCTACCCTCTCACCGAGCGCGCCCGCGGCTACCTTATCGCCGTGAACCTGGAAGACGAGGCAGGGCCGACCGACCTGGAGAGTGACGAGTAACACGTAACACGTAACACGTAACACGTAAGGGTGCAATAAGCAACACAGTAGGCTATAGCGTACAGCGTTTCTTGAGCCGCGTTACGTGTTACGTGTTACGTGCGTTATATATGGGGTAGAAGCGTCGTAGATACCGGGGCGTGGTGCGCTCTTATGCTGTGAGGTGGCCCTATGCACATTGGGGTGCGTTGTATGTGGGTGGCAAATGGCGAGTAGTGCTGTAGATAGCGCGGGTGTGGCCGTGGGGGAGCAAGCGCCGGAGCAAGGTCAAGAGCAGGCGCAGGCTCCCCGCCGTGTCATCCCGTTGCAATGGTCGGCTTGGCTGGCGAAGCCCGGTGTGGAGCCGCTGCTGGTCACCGTGCTGTTTGTCCTGCTGACGGTGCTGATGACCTGGCCCTGGACGCTGCATATGGGGCAGGCGATCAACCCGTTCGGGGACGTGATCGTGCAGATGACCACATTGCAGTGGAACGCCCATGCTCTCACCACCAACCCCGGCGGGTTGTTTGAAGCGCCTTTCTTCTACCCCTACCGGCATTCGCTCGCTTTCTCCGAGAACCTGCTGGGCGAGACGCTGCTTACGCTGCCCATCCTGCTGCTTACTGGCAACCCCGCGCTGGCCTCTAACTTCTACATCCTGCTCACCTTCGTGCTGACCGGCCTTTTCACCTACTTGCTGGTGCGCGACCTCACGGGGAGCAGGCTGGCGGGGGTGCTAGCAGGCGTGGCGTTCGCGTTCTGCCCCTTCCGCTTCATGCAGATGGGCCACCTGCACATGCTCTCGACGCAGTGGTTCCCCTTCACGCTGTGGGCGCTCCGGCGGGGCCTCGGCGTGCTCGACTACGGGCACTGGACCTCACGCTACGGCGCTATCCAGCAGAAGTCGATTGTGCAGCACCCCAGGGCCACCTTCTGGCTCATACTGGCGGCGCTCGGATTCGTGATGATGGGCCTCTCCAGCGTCTACTACACCTACTTCCTCGCAATCGCGGTGCTCATCTACCTGATCTGGTGGGGCATCGTGGAGTTCCGTGAGGCGAGCAAGGTCGCGGATGTGAAGTGGGCGCCGGTGGGCCTGGGGGCTTTCATCGGCGTGCTGGTGGTCGTGCTGATACTCGGCCCCGTGTTCTGGCCCTACCTGCAACTGAACCAGGACCTCGGCTTCGCGCGCACCACCTACGAGGTGCAGAACTGGGGGGCTAGCTGGAGCTACTACCGTAACGTGCTGTCGAGTAACTGGCTCTACGGGGAGGTGCTCGCGCCCTCGTGGGTGTCGCATGTCGGAGAGCGGCAGCTTTTCCCCGGCATAGTAGCCTCGGTGCTGGCACTGGTGGGCATAGTGTTGGGGCGCGGTCGGGAGCGTTGGTTTTACCCCATCCTGGGCCTTATCGCCTTCGTCCTCACCTTTGGCCTGAGCCACAACCTGCCCGGCACCTCCAGGGAAGTACCGCTGCCCTATGCGCTGCTGTACGATTGGGTGCCAGGCTTCAAGGCGCTGCGGGTGCCGGTGCGCTTTGCCGTGCTGGTGGACTTCGCCCTGTACGTGCTGGCGGGGTACGGTGTAGCCCGCATATTGCAGTTGCTGCGGCGCACAGAAAAGGTCGAGCAGCCTCAGTCACCTTCGGTGCTTGAAGACAACCTCGGCGCGATTGTGCTCGATACGCAGAAGCTACAGCCCATCGAACCGGAAGTGGTGGAGGTGGTGGTCAAGCCTAACCGCCGCACGACCCTCGCGGTGGCCGGGGTGCTCACCTTCCTGGTGCTGTTGGAGTTCATCAACCCGCTGGATACGGACAACAGGCGAGATGTGGCGGCGCAGCTTGAGACGATAGAGCCTTACGGGTGGCTGGCGCAGCCGGAAAACGCGGGTCCTGTGCTCGAATTGCCGATGAGCGCGGACCAGCCGGACGTCTGGTACACCTTCTTCGGGACCAAGCATTGGCAGCCGCTCGTGAACGGTTGGAGCAGCTTCGTGCCCCCCGGCACCATGCAGCTCAAGCTGGCACTGGACGCCTTCCCCGACGCGCGCACCGTCTCGATGTTGCAAGGGCTTGAGGTGCGGCACGTGGTGGTGCACCTGTGGCAGTACCCCGCAGACCAGCAGGCGGGGCTGAAGCAGCGCCTCGACGCTACCCCCCAACTCAAGATGGTGAACCAGGCGGGTGATAATTACGTGTACGAGGTCGCGGCGAACCCCTGGCTGCGTGAGATAGCGGAGGACGTGCTGGCGAGGGACGCGTATATCTGGGTGGGGGAGGCCAAGAGCGGCAGCATGCCCGGCTTCGAGGTGCTGGCCTACGCGCTCAACCTGTTCGGCGTGCCCCAGGACCACATGGGCGGCAACATCAACATCGGGCACCGGCATATCGGCTCGCTGCCCTTCGGCACGCAGCCCGATTACGTGCTGACCCCCAACCTGGAGGGCGACGAGGACATCCCGTTCGGCTTCGAGTACATGCAGGAGATACCGAGGACCGAGTCGGTGCGCTTCCTGCAAAGCCCGCCGGGCATCATCAAGATATACGACCTGACCCAGCGTAACGCCCCCAATACCGACCTGGATAACCTGCGTATGGGCGTGAGCACCCTCGGGGTAAACTTCGGGGACAGCCCCAACCGGGACGCTCCGCAGGGGGGCGTGGTGCTGAACATGACTTTCCTGTCCTTCACGCCCGCTCGCATAGACGTGCAACTCGGCAGCAGCAAGGTGGTGAGTGTCACGCTACCCGTCGGTATCTCCAGGCTTTCTACCCGTGGGTTCAGCGCGCCGAGGGAGCTGACGTTGGAGCAGCGGTCGGGCGATGCCACGCTCCTCAAGGTGGACCTCCTGGGGGCCTCCGGCGCGTCACCGGAGGGCCCGGATGTCTTCCTGCTTCCACCCACGGAGCCGGTGCCCGTACCGATAGAGGTGACCACTTCCCGCGACGGCGATTTCCTGGACGTGCGGATGCGCGTGGTGACTCCGCAGGGTGGTGATGAGTTCGCGGCCACGCTCGACGTCTACTCGGAGCCGTGGGGCACGCACCCGGAGGGGCACTTCGGCTACTGGTCGGTGGTGATACCGGCGGACGGGGAGGACCACGACTATAACCTGCGCCTCGACCCCCTCCTCAAGACGGTCACGGCCACCCGCGACGGTGCCGGGGTGGAGGCGTTCGCCTGGCAAGGCCCACCGAACCAGGGCGACTTCCGCGCCACCCTGCACATCACCCGCAACGGCAGCCTCGTAGCCACGGTGCCCCTTTACCTCTTCACCGTCGCTGAAGGCCGCCTCGCCTCCTGGTACGCCGAACCCGCGCACCTCACCGTCGTCCGACCATAATAGAGACGAAAACGCCAAGACGCCAAGACGCCAAGGACCACGCCAAGATTAAGGACTGTGGGAAAGTACAAGAACGCCTGGGGTATGACACTACGCGCCCAGGCCCTTTTTCTACTCTCTAAACCTTAAGCTACTT
This sequence comes from Chloroflexia bacterium, assembly GCA_036386675.1. Taxonomy (GTDB): domain Bacteria; phylum Chloroflexota; class Chloroflexia; order QHBQ01; family JADMIH01; genus JADMIH01. The sequence goes on from DASVVE010000004.1 coordinate 18,078, forward strand.
GGCGCGTCCTTGGCGTCTTGGCGTCTTGGCGTTTTCGTCCTCTCGTGGCAAGCTACTCCCAAAGTGGCATTTGGGGTACAATGAGGTCGCAATTGTCCCAATTTCAGGTGTACTAGGAGGTATACGTACCAATGGCTGACCAGAGTAACGGCAGCGTACCGGCCCATATCTTTCGCGAGTACGACATTCGCGGCATCGTGGACCAGGACCTCAACGAGGACGTCTACTACCAGCTTGGCCGCGCCTATGGCACCTTTCTCTACGCGCAGGAGGGAGTCACCCCCGTAAGCGGAGAGCGGATGCGGGTGGCGTGCGGGCGCGACGTGCGGCTGTCGTCGGAGAGGTTTCAGCAGGCCCTGATGCGCGGCATGGCGGCTTCGGGCGTGGACGTGGTAGACGTGGGCATGGTGGCTACCCCGGTGCTCTATTTCTCGGTGAAGTTCCTTGACACCGACGGCGGGGCCGAAGTGACTGCCTCGCACAACCCCGCCGAGTACAACGGCCTCAAGCTCCGCAAGCGCACCGGCGAGGGCCTCAACGCCCCACTCACCTCAGCCGACATCCAGGAGCTTCTGCGCATCATCCAGGCCGGGCAATTCCACGAGGGAGACGGTGCGGTCACGGAACAGCCTACGCAGCCGGAGTACGTGAAATACGTGGTTGAGACGGTCAAGGTGAACAGGCCCCTCAAAGTGGTGATCGACCCCGGCAACGGCGCGACCGGCCCTACCGCGATGGAGATCTACGCGGCGCTTGGCTGCGACGTGAGCGGCATCTACCTCGAGCCGGACGGCAACTTCCCCAACCACCTGCCGAACCCCCTCAAGGAAGAGAACGTAGTGGACCTGATTGCCGAGGTGAAGAAGCAGGGTGCTGACGTAGGCATCGGCATAGACGGCGACGGCGACCGCCTGGGCGTGATTGGCAACGACGGCGCGATAGTGTGGCCCGATATGTACATGATCCTCTACTCGCGCGCGGCGTTGCAGCGCAAGCCCAACAGCCCCATCATCTTCGACGTGAAGTGCTCGCTGGCCCTGCAAGAGGACATAGCCAGGAATGGTGGAGACCCCATTATGTGGCGCACCGGCTACACCAACGTGTTCGCCAAGCGGCTTGAAACGGGCGCTCCATTCGCGGGCGAGTTCTCCGGCCACATGTTCTTCGACGACCCCGTTATCGACTTCGACGACGGCATCTACGCGGGTGCCAAGCTGTTGGAGGCGCTGGGCGACGGCCCCTCACCCATCTCGGACCGCTTTGCCGACGTGCCCAAGTATTTCAACACCCCCGAAGGCCGCATGGACGTGGGCGAGGAAGTGAAGTTCGGCGTGATAGACAAGCTGCGCGAGCGGTTCAGCGGCGAGTACACGGTCATTACCACCGACGGCGTGCGGGTGGTCTTCCCCACCGGCTGGGCGCTGGTGCGCGCCTCCAACACCGAGCCTTCGATCACCTACCGCTTCGAGTCCACTGAATCAGCGGAGGACCTGGAGCGTATCAAAGGCATCGTACGGGATGCGCTGGCGGAGCAGGGGGTCGCGGCTAGGTTCTAGTATCGCTTTAGTTAAGTGAGGCAATTGAGAGGAAGCAGAGGTTCCAGGTAACTCTGCTTCCTCTATTTTGGGGGCGCTTCAGGCCGCATCTTGCAAGAAAGCTGCTATCTGCCTGATGTTGCGCTCGTGGTGCCGGGAGCCGATGATGGCAGTCGACAGGGAAGACCGGCTGACTATCTTTACCACCGTCTCGCATCTTGTATCAGAGCCGAGGTCAAACCGAACTCTATCTCCAAAGCTCAGGAAGATTAGCTTCCAGAAAGGGCTAGGCAGAACGGCGGCGTCTATTACCCCTTGCGCCCTGCTTTCTAGCAGGATAGTTGGCTTACCTACCACCTGAAGAGAGTCGAGACACCTCCGGAAAGCCACATCATAAGGTAATGGCAGGGTCAGGTATGTTCTACGGTCAACACGTGAGGTCCGTTGATATGCCGGGTCAAACAGGCTGCGAAAGGAGATGTAGGCAATAACCCCCGCGCATATACCCGTTCCGATAGTCTCCCCAACAGAAGAAGCCGCGAGCGAGAAGGGTCGGCGCATACCTATTATCCGTGACAGCAGGGCGTGTAAAGCGTAATCTATGAACAGGGCGAACGGTAGGAAGAAAAACAGCAAATATGCCGCCGTGTATTTTATTGCCGACCGCCTGGGTGATGCGGACATGTATGCTGCTCCTCCGTGTAATCTTGGGGTCTGGGAGTATGTCACTCCGGCTATCACGTACCGCCTTTGGCCTTCCTCCACACGATTGAGTACCTCCACAGCAGGTGGCGCTTCACCTTCGCGCCGGGCAGTATCTCCGCGCACAGTCGGCGCACCTCCGGCAGCGTGAGGTACTTGTCGCTCTTTCCGTGCTCCTCCCACGCCTGGCGGACCTCCGGCGGATCGCTCAACCGACGCAGCTTGATTAGCCGCAACGCCGCGCTGTAAGGCACGGCCACCCCGTTCGCCAGGGCATCCACCCAACCTTGACCCTCGTACAGGTCGAGCACCAGCAGCGTGCCGCCGGGACGTAGCGCCGCCTTCATCTTGCGCAGTATGGCGTCCATCGGCATGTGGTGCAGCGTGGCTATCGAAGCTATGCAATCGTAGTGCTCGTCCGGTAGGTCCAACTGCATGACGTCGGCCACCTGGTATTCGACATTGGGGTATCGCTTCGACAAGGACGTAGCGATACGCACCATCTGTGGCGACAGGTCGAGGCCGAGCACATGGTCGCAGCGCCGGGCCAGGCTGCGGGCGAAGTCGCCGGTGCCGCTGCCGAGGTCGAGGGCCTCCCGGCAGCGCCTGGGGACGTGCTTTAGCAGGTAGCCGTGGTAGTGGCTGTTGTTGTCCCACCTGCGCGTGGCCGTGAGCGGGGCGATGCGGTCGAAGTCGGCCTGGACTGTGGATGAGGTTTGTGGCATTGTTGCTTCTGTAGCCTCGTTGCTCGCTTTGCTCGGCATTGACGCCGATATTAAGCTCTGTTACGATATGACTACTGTAACATTAAGGGGACAGTATCACTATTAGTGGGTTAGGCAGATATGAGAACCAGTGCACACCATTCTGATGCAGAATATGACTCCGTTCGCGCCACAATTCTCCAGTGGTTGGTAGAGCGGCGTACTGCCCTGGTGCATGACCTGATAGATACTATCGCCCAACCCGAAGGTGCGCCTGCCCAACGTGTTAGAACTTTGGATACTGCTCTCGGTCTGCTGAGCACGGGCGGTTCCGTGCCGTCGGACGAGGAAGTACAAACCTGGCTTGACGAGTACAAGACGGAAAAGTACGGCTAGTGCGTCTCTTGTTCGATACTAATATTACAAAGAGGGGTGCGGCGCAGGGCGTTGTGCCCCTTGTTTCATAACCTTTCGGTATAAGATACCCAACACCAGCATAAGGAGTACATGCAAGTGCCCGAACAGCAGCCACTCACAATCATGACGGTCCACGCGCACCCCGACGATGAGGTAGTCTTTACCGGCGGCACGCTCGTCCTGTACCGCCAGCGCGGAGTAAGGACGGTGCTGGTCACCGCCACCAGCGGCGAAGAAGGCGAGATACACGACCCGGACCTCGACCCCGATGAGGCCCGCCCGCGCCTGGGCGAGATTCGCATGGGAGAGTTGCGCAAAGCCGTAGACCTGCTGGAAATCAGCGACTTCGAGCCGCTGGGCTACCGCGACTCGGGCATGGACGGCACCGAGCCGAATAATCACCCCGACAGCTTCAACATGGCCGACCGCGAAGAGGCTACCGCCCGCCTGGTGGGCCTGGTGCGCAAGTATAAGCCCCAGGTGCTCATCACGTACGACGATTTTGGCGCGTACGGGCACCCCGACCACAAAGCGTGCAACGTCATCACCCTTGCAGCCTACGACAGGGCGGGCGATCCCTCCTACCGGCCCGACCTGGGGGAGCCGTGGCAGCCCCTCAAGCTCTACTACTGCGCTTGGCCGGAGGAGAACTGGAAGCGCGCCAGGGAGATGTATGTCGAGCGCGGTCTGAAGTGGCCCTGGGACCGCGAGGAGCAGGAGCAGCAGAAGGACGAAGACCCGGAGCACCAGACCACCGAGGAAGGCGTGATCGAGCAACAGGTGGAGCAGGAGAAGGCCGAGGAAGAGGGCAAGCCGCCCAAGTACGTGCCCCCTCCCATCACCACCCGCATCGACGTAAAGGCCGCCTGGCCGCAGAAGCACGCCGCCACCCTGGTCCACCGCACGCAGTTCGATCCCAACGGCCTCTTCACGAACATGCCGGAGGATATCGCCCTCGTAGCGTTCGGGGAGGAGGTATATAGCCTGGTGCGCAGCAGGGTGGACGCGCCTGAGCAGGAAGACGACATCCTTGCGGGGTTGAGCTAAACATGGCTGATGCGCTGCCCGTATCAAACGATAATGTTCAGCTTACGATCAAGACCACGTTCGACAACCCCAGGCTAATATTCGACTTTCCAGCCCTGCGCATCGGCGTGGCTGAATACGTCGAGGGGCCGACCGGCTGCACGGTGTTCCACTTTCCGCAGTTGGCGCAGGCCGCAGTCGATGTACGGGGCGGCTCGCACGGCACCCTGCTCACGGAGGAGCGCGATAGAGTGGGCGCTATCTGCCTGGCGGGAGGCTCTCTCTTGGGTATAGAGGCGGCTACGGGCGTCACCGCCGAACTGTTCGCCCAGCGAAACTATTCAACGCAGTGGGGCGACATACCCCTGGTGTCGGCGGGCATCATCTTCGATTACGGCCCCAGGGCCAACTCAATCTACCCCGACAAGGCGCTAGGGCGGGCGGCGCTTCGGGCGGCGGAAAGTGGCGTCTTCCCCCTCGGTGCGTGTGGTGCCGGGGCTTCGGCCACGGTGGGCAAGGGTCTGGGCTTCGAAATGCGGGAGGGTGGCGGGCAGGGCGGCTCGTTCCGGCAGGTGGGGCCGACCAAGGTGGCGGTGTTTACCGTGGTGAACGCGGTGGGGGCTATCGTGGACCGGCAAGGGCAGGTGGTGCGGGGGCATCTGGATGCTGAGACGGGGCAGCGGTACCACTTCCGAGACGGGCTGGCGAAGAAGCTGGCTGAAGCAGCGCGAGTAGAGCCTCCCCCGGAGGGCAACACCACGCTTACAGTGCTGGTGACCAACCAGAAGCTGAACATGGACCGCGGCCTGACGTGGTCGCTGCGCCAGCTTGCCCGCATGGTGCATAGCTCCATGAGCCAGGCCATCCAGCCCTTCCACACCCTCTATGACGGCGACGTGCTATGGGCCGTCACCACCAACGAAGTAGAGAACCCCAACCTCAATGACGTGGCCCTGGGCGTAGTCGCCTCCGAGGTCGCCTGGGATGCGGTGCTCAGTTGCTTTGCGGAATAGATAAGAGACGGAAACGCCAAGGCGCCAAGACGCCAAGGACCACGCCAAGATTGTTAAGGCTTGTAGAGTACAAAGAGGAGCAGGGCACGACACAAGTACCCTACCCCTCTTGCTTGAATAACTATCCTTAACCTTGGCAGGTTCTCTGCGTCTTGGCGCCTTGGCGTTTAGTTATTACGCTTCGATTTTGACGTAGCCGCGACCCGCCTTCACTATCATGCCGTCCTCCGGCTGCACGCGGTACTCGCGGTCGGTGATGCGCTCCTCGCCTATGCGGACGCCGCCCTGCTCGACCAGGCGCTGGGCCTGCTTGCGGTTGGGGGCCAGGCCGGTATGTATCAGCAGGTCCAGGATGCCGATCTCGCCCTTCTCGTCGCCTTTGTCACCTAGCGCCTTCTCGATGGGCACGATGGGGATTTGCGTTGGCACATCGCGGTTCTGGAACTGTTGCTCGAAGGCGTGCTGGGCCTCGTTGGCGGCGGCCTCCCCGTGGTACATCTTCACGATCTCCCAGGCGAGGCGCTTCTTGGCGTTGATGGGGTTGAGGTTGCCCGCCGTCATCGCGAACTCTATCTGCCGCACTTCCTCGATGGGCATGAGCGTGCACGACTCCATGTAGAGCGTGATTACCTCGTCGCCCGCCGACATGATCTTGCCGAACTGGTTGGTGGGGTCGTCCAGCATGAAGATGGTATTGCCCCAGGAGGTGGACATCTTGCGGCCATCCGTGCCTGGAATCATGTTGATCGTCATCACCGACTGCGGCATCTGGCCGTAATCCTCCTGCAAGGCGCGGCCCGCCATCAGGTTGAATAGCTGGTCGGTGCCGCCTAACTCCATATCGGCGTTGATGGCTACCGAGTCGAAGCCCTGCATCAGCGGGTACATGATCTCGTGCAGGCCGATGGGCTTCCCGGCGTCCCAGCGGTCGGAGAAGTTCTCGCGCTGGATCATCTGCGCCACGGTAAACTTGGCGGCGAGGCGTATCACGTCGTTGAAGTTGAGCGGTTGCAACCACTGCGAGTTGTAGCGAAACTCTACCTTGTCG
>DASVVE010000005.1:0-14198 GCA_036386675.1 Chloroflexia bacterium
GTGCCGGAAGACAGCCCCATACCAGAGCACGTCCGCATGCGCCTCCAACGCAAGCACAAAGACCTCCTCAAGACCAGCCCCCACCAGGTGCGCATCAACCGCGCCCGCGCAGGAGACAAGTGGCAGGCGACCGTAGCGGAGGTGCTGGAGGAGATGGGGGAGGCGGAAGGCTGAAACGCGGTTCTGAAACGTGAAACGTGAAACGTGATGCGGCTTGCTAAATAGGGTACGTGAATGCGACTCTGTTGGTAGTGTAGGACCAAGCCCCACTTTGTCATTCTGAGCGCAGCGAAGAATCTCGTCCTTCAGCGCAGGATAACACCTTTCTTTGAGTTAGTGGTGAAATCATCAGCACGCCGGGGCACTGGGATGTTAGTATTACCCTGGTCCTCAACGACGGCGTGGCCTTCACTGCCGACCTGACCCCGCTCGTGGCCGCACCACAGGACAGGGAGAGCGTTATCCGCGAGCGCTGGGAGCAGTTCGGTCCCTGGGCGCAAGGACCATCTACCCAGGACACGGCCCTGTAGGGTACATTTAGACCTGCACCACCAATCGCCCATGCATCATTCAGCCACCCAACCAGAAGTGTAGAGGCTATCCCCATGACCGTAGCGGCAGCACTGGTACTCACTCTTGCGGCTATAGCCGTGTGGGCCATGCGCATCCGAAGGCGGACCCTCGAACGAGTGCCTCGCCCCCACCGGCCCTTCTGGAGCGCCTTCACCATTGGGCTATCCCTGCTCGCCATAGGTGCCGTCTACCCGCACATGGAACGCGCCACCGGGCTGGCTATCGTCCTCCCCATGACGGAGGCGTCGAACATAGCGGGCATCTTCTCATGGGTGGTGGCCCTGTTGCTCATTTGCCGCTATGTGCCGCTAACCACCCGCGCCGGTTTGGTGCTGGGAGCACTAGCCACCGTAACGACGGGCGTGGTCCTGCTAGAACGATTCGCGGGTGTGCTCGGCTGGGCGGCCAAGGGTAGCATCGGCCTCGAAACGAAGTACGCGGGCGCGGCCACAGCGGCAGAGGGGCTAACCTGGAACGCCCTTTTCCTGGCGGCGCTACTCGCATTAGGTGCGGCTATCGTCATGCTGCGCTACCTGGCCGAAGACCCGCTGCCCAACTCCCACGCCGTGGCCCTGGGGGCTATGCTGGCAGGCACCGTATACCTGGGGTGGGATTGGATCGGGACCGGGCAGAATGAGGCCATAGTGGCGACCGGGCAGGTGCTTGCGGCTGTGCTGGCTGCCGACGCGGTTTACACCAGTATAAGGCGCGGGCGGCAAGGAGACGCAGCCACCGGCCAGGTGAGTGCCTGGCGAGCCACATCACCCTGGCTGCCGTTCCTGTCTGGGCTGGCCCTCGTGCTGCTTGCGCTGGAACCCATAGCGCCTTCGTTTCTCTTTCGCATCTTCCCGGCGGGCGTGGCATACAACCGGGAGGTGGTGTTCGCGGGCGCGCTACTCGGCCTGGTGCTCGTCCTAGTTAGGGGCACCATCGCTACCGTAGAAGCCGAGCGGCTGCGGCACAAGCACTCGCAACTCCTGGGGCAGAACGAGGAGTACGTCCGCCTGGCGATCAGCGACTCCCTCACCCACCTGTTCAACAAAGGCTACTTTGACTACAGGCTCAAGCTCGAATGCGAGAGAAGCCGCCGCGCAAACCAACCCCTCACGCTGATTGCTCTCGACCTGGACAACTTCAAGCAGGTAAACGACCGCTACGGCCACGCTAGGGGTGACGAACTGCTGGTGGGGGTCGGGAACGTCATCCGGGCCGCCACCCGCAGCATAGACTGTCCCTGCCGCGTGGGAGGCGACGAGTTTATACTTATCCTGCCCCAGACGGACATAGAAGGCGCTGCCGTCGTAGCGGAAAGGCTGCGGCAGGGCGTGCTGGATACAGTCAAGAAGCAGGGCCTGGCAACCACCGTCTCGGTGTCCTGCGGGTTAAGCGCCTACTCCCCCACGATGCGAGACGCTTCAGAGCTTGTCGAGCAGTCCGACGCCGCCCTCTACAAAGCAAAGCAGGCGGGTAAGAACCAGGTAGCCATCTGGCAGGGAGAAACGCCACTGCCGCAACCCAATCCTTAGTCGCCAGTCACCTTATCGAGTAACAAGACGGAACTTACGGCAACGCAACCGGCAAAGTAGCTGTCGGTACCGCCGGCAACCCGCCCTGAACGGTTGGTGTGGCGACTACCGGCACGTCCGTAGGTACCGCGGACGCTACCACGGTGGGCACCTGCGCTGTCGGCACCGGCACGGTTGGAGCCACGACCGTCACTGTAGGCACAATGGTAGGGGGGTCGGGTAAGGGGGGCGGGGGTACCGTGGGCACCACGCCGGTGGGCAAAGGCGCAGTGGGTACTGAAGGCACATCGACCGTAGGCACTTCTACCGTGGGTACAGTGGGCACTGTCGGTTCCGGCACGCGTACCTCCGTCGGTACTACAGGCAGAGTCGGCAAAGCTACCGTAATAGTAGGCAGTGCGACAGTAACGGTCGGTAGCACGGGTGTGATAGTAGGTACAACCGGTAAAGTAGTCGGTGTAGACGTAGGCACAGCAACAGTCACCTGCGTCGGCACAACAGTAGTCCGCAACGGTGTAGGTGTACCTGTGGGCGCAGATAACGGAGTGCGGGTGCGGGCCGGTGTTGCACTTCTTGGCGGCACGGCGGTGGGTGGCAGCCGGGTAGGTGTAGGAGTGGAAGCCGCTTGACGGGGCCTCGTTTGGGTCGGCTGTGGACTTATCGCAGTGAATGTGGGTAGAGATGGAGGTCTTATCGCGGTTGAGGTAGATGTGGCAGAGGGTGACGCAACCACTTGCTGAACTTCACGACTTGGGCTGACTAGCGGTGCTGTAAGAGCTTCCTGGACAGCCGTAGATGGACTGGGCGATACACGAATAGGTGATGCGTTGGGGAGACCGGGTAATACTGCTCTAGTCTGCTGTGCAACAGGTGTAGGCGGGACTGTGGTGACCAGGGTATTCGGCGCGTTAGGAGTTAGCAGCGGCACTGTTGTTCCGTCAGGCAGCAATGCTAAAGTAACAACCATCGAAGGTGAGGGCAACACCTCGGCATGGGCTACTTTGCTGGCGTCTGCCTCCTGGGTGGGGCCAAAGATCCCCGGCAGCAGGCCATCGAGCAGCGTGCGCGGGTCGTTGAACCAGAAATAGGTGCCAAATACCGTCACCAGCAAGGTAACGACGACCCCCCTCCGCACCAGGCTCATATGCCGCTCGTGCTGGGCCTTCTCCTCCCTGCTGAGGGCTTCCGCCTCTTCCAACGTGGCGGCACACTCATCGCAGTGTGAAGCCTCGCCGCGTATCGGTATAGCGCACTGCTCGCACGGGTGAAAGAGAACGTCTTGCTCCGGCTGCCGGGCCAGCATCTCGCCCAACGTCAACCGAGTGGTAGGCGTACTCTCCAGACCTTCGGCAAAGATGCTGTCTGCTGTCTCAGGGCTGGAGGTCGTGGGTTCATCGGCAGAAAGCGCCCCGTGGGCCACCGCCGAAATGGGCACAGTAGGGGCACCCTGTGCCTCCGGGAGCGCGCTAGTAGCAGGCGTACGCGCGTGTCGCGCCTTCTGCCTGCCTAGTACTCGCGTATTGCTCTTGCGGTTGCGCTTTCCCACGGATCTTGTACCCACATAATGCTAGGACTGAAGGGCTGAATGGTAGCAGATAGTGCTGCACACGCGTTTGTGATAGCTTGGCGCTACGAAGAGTGGTGGCTCTCTGCCGGGTCTCTAATGTGGTATAGAGACCTACCGAAATTGTACGTCCTGTAGTGCCAAATAGACATGAGACATCAGTACCTAGTACCCATGAGAGTATGGTCACACAAAAGTAGTAGACCCTGACGATGGACGATGGACGATGGACGATGGACGATGGACGATAGGAGTGATGAGGTCTGAGTAGTGGGTAATGAGTACAGGCCAGCACTTATCCCAACAACAATACTAACCTTGGCGCTATTCTTGGCGTCTTGGCGTCTTGGCGTTTTCGTCTCCTACTATCGTCCATCGTCCATCGTCCTATGATATAATCTCGCTTGCCGGGCTAACAGCCGGTGTTCTTTAGTGTTGTGTTTCTTAGGGAGGAAGGGTGACATGTCAAGCAACCTTGGTATGGGTGAGGTGAAGCAGTGCGCCCACTGCGACGGCAACGGAGTGTGCAAAGCGGGCTTCGGGAACATGCGCTCCTGTAAGGCGTGCCTGGTGAAAGCGGGCCTCGACCAGAACGCGATGGATGTAATCACCTGCGCCACCTGCGGCGGCAAAGGCTCCGTGTGGGTGGGGCCGGAAGTGGTGCAGATTGTCGGGCAGGGCGACCCGCCTCCCGCGGGCAAGAGTTTCCGCTAAGAGAGGAGCATACGGCAGATGGACACCAGCAGCATGGCCGAAGACCGCAGCCTGGTAGAAGAATCGCGCCGCATCTGGGACCAGAACGCCGAAGTCTGGGACAGCCGCATGGAAGCGCCCACAAGCTGGCAGAAGGTGCTCATCGCCCCTGTGGCCGAGCGGCTGCTGGGGCTGCAACCCGGCGAAACAGTGCTAGACATAGCTTGCGGCAACGGCATCTTCTCGCGCCGCATGGCCGAGCTGGGTGCATACGTGGTCGCCGCCGACTTCAGCCCCAGGCTGGTAGAGCTTGCCAGGTCGCGCAGCACGGAGCTCTCCGGCCGGATCGAGTACCACGTAGCCGACGCCACCGACGAGGCGCAACTCCTCGCTATGGGCGAGCGAGCCTTCGATGCGGCGGTGTGCAACATGGCCCTCATGGACATGCCCGCCATAGAGCCGCTCTACCGCGCCGTTAGCCGCATGCTAAAGCCGGGCGGGCGCTTCGTCTTTTCGGTCAGCCACCCCTGCTTCAACACCACCAGCACCACGATGACCGCCGAGATCGACAGCGAAACCGGCGAGGTCAGCTACCCTATTAGAGTAACCGGCTACCTGACCACGCGGCCGGCTATGGGTGTGGCCCTGCGCGACCAACCCGCCAAGCAGTACTACTGGGACCGGCCCCTGAGCGTGCTGCTGGGTGCGGCTTTCGCGGTGGGACTGGTGCTCGATGCGTTGGAGGAGCCACCATTCAGGCGCGACACACCCACCGGCGAGCGACTTGATTGGTCCAACTACGATATGCCGCCTATACTCTTCGCCAGGCTCCGGCTGCCGGGCTAAGTCTCTTCTGGAACGGTAATTGCAGGTAGCAACCATGACGGAGCGTACCTGCGTCTCGCTGACGTAACATTGTGCAGACCACGGCGAATGGGCAGACCGTGGAGTAAGCTGGGGGTAATGAACACACTATACCTGGTCAGGCACGGAGAGAACCGCGCCAACATCACAAAGGAATTCTCCCACACGAAGGTAGACTACCCTCTCACCGAGAAGGGCGTGCTACAGGCCCGGCAGACCGCCGAGTACTTCCGGGACCGCCACGTAGACGAGATCTATTCCTCGCCCCTCAAGCGCGCCCATCAAACAGCCGAGATAATTGCGGCGACCAAAGGGCTGCCTATCACCGTAATCGAGAACCTGCGCGAGGTAAACTCCGGCAACCTGGAGGACTCGCCCCCCACGGAGGAGACCTGGCGTATCTACATCGACACCGTGCAGGGCTGGAAGGAAGGGCGGCCCGAAGTGGCGCTCCCCGGCGGCGAGAATTACTACACGCTCACGGACAGGATACGGCAGGCGTTCCAAGAGATAGTAGGCGACAGGGACGGCAGGCAGATAGTCGTGGCCGGGCATGGGGGCATTTTCACGGCGGCAATCGGCCTGCTCTGCAAGAACGTGGAGGCCGACGAATTGCGCAGCGCCCACTACCACAACTGCGCGGTCAGCCAGATAGAGCTTGAACGCACCCCCGGCGGCCACCTGGAAGGCGTGCTCATAGGCTGGGCCTACTGCGAGCACCTGTCCGGGGAGGCCGCCGAGCTTGTGTCCCCCATCCCCGACGTGCCCGTACCGGCAGAGAGGCCGTGAGCAGCCATCAAGGTCGCACACAACCTACGGACCCTGCGGACCGACTCCCCCTCGACCGCATCCTGCATGGCGACAACCTCGACCTTCTGCGCCAACTCCCCGGCCGCAGCGTAGACGTCATCTTCGCGGACCCGCCCTACAATCTCCAGCTACAAAACGAGCTACGCCGCCCCAACACCACAGTGGTAGACGCGGTGGACGACGACTGGGACCACTTCTCCGATTTCGCCGCTTACGACGCTTACACCGAGCAGTGGCTGGCGGAGTGTCGCCGCGTGCTCAAGGACACCGGCACCATCTGGGTGATAGGCACTTATCACAACATCTTCCGCGTCGGCAAGATAATGATGGACCTGGGCTATTGGGTGCTCAACTCTGTCATCTGGGAGAAGCTAAACCCTATGCCCCAGTTCAGGGGGGTGCGTTTCACCAACTCGCACGAAATCCTCATCTGGGCCAGGAAGTCGAAGGAGCAAAAGCGCTACACCTTCAACTACGAGGCGATGAAGAACCTGAACGAAGGCAAGCAGATGCGCTCAGATTGGCAACTACCCCTCTGCACCGGCACCGAGCGCATCAAGGTGGACGGCGAGAAGGCGCACACCACCCAGAAGCCGGAAGCCCTGCTCTATCGCGTAATCCTGGCAAGCTCCAACCCAGGCGACGTGGTGCTCGACCCATTCTTTGGCACCGGCACCACGGGAGCGGTCGCCAAACGCCTGCACCGGCACTGGATCGGCATAGAGCGCGACCCTGCCTACGTAAAAGTGGCCCAGGAGCGCATTGACGCTGTCGTACCCGCCCAGGACGAAACGCTCTACGCTACCAGGAGCAAGCGCCAGGCAGCACGCGTGCCGTTCGGCAACCTCCTCGAAGCGGGCCTCCTACAACCTGGCGACACCCTCTACCTCGACAAGACCAAAGGCACAGCCCAGGTGCAGGCCGACGGCACCCTGCGCTCCGGCGACACCACCGGCTCGATACACCGCGTCGGCGCGCAACTCCTCGGCCTCCCCGCCCTTAACGGCTGGGAGCACTGGTACTTCCACGACCCCGAAAGCAGCGAATTGCGCCTGATAGACGAGTTGCGGGAGAAAGTGCGGCGCGGGGTTTCTGAAACGTGAAACGAGAAACGTGATGCGGTCGGTGGTATTGAGTGAATGTGACACTGCTTCTATTGCAGGGCTATCTCCCACCCTTGTCATTCTGAACGCAGTGAAGAATCTCGTCCCTCAGCACCCAAGTAGCACCTTTCCTTAAACCAGTATGGTGCTCTTGAAAGGGGCAACACCTGCATGAAGGACGAGATTCTTCACTGCGTTCAGAATGACAAAAACCAACTGGGCACTAACAAGCCCAACAGATTCGCTTCCACGTACTCCACTACCCTTACCGCATCACGTTTCACGTTTCAGACTCCCCCACTTTCCGCGCAGCAAACAGCGCCCTGTTGCCGTGCAGGTGCAGGCAAGCGGCCTCGAAACCGGCTTCGCGGAGCCATTGGAGGTGTTGCTCCAGGCTGACGGGGAGGTCGCCACGGGTGCTCACGATACCGAGGTGCTCCTGGTAGGTCTTCCCTTCGATCTTGCCCGTGCCATGCACCCGGTTTAGTCGCGACCAAGCTACCTTGTACACGTCGTAGAGGTTGGGAGTGTCCACGGCTATGCGGTCGAGCAAGAGAAACAGGCCGCCGGGTGCCAACGTGCGATACAAGAAGGCGAACGTTTCGCGCTTATGCCGGTCCTCCACGTTGTGTATCGTTTGGACGCTGAAGGCAAGGCTATAGCGCACCGCAGGCAATTGCAGACTGCCGATTTCTCGCAGGTCGTGCATTACGACGCTGTACTGCTGCCTGTAATTGGACAGGCGGGCGTGCGCAAGTTCCACCATAGGCTCCGAAGAGTCGATGCCGAGCACCTGCGCTTCCGATAGCCGCTGGAACAACAACTCCTCCACGTGGCCCGCGCCCATGCCAACGTCTATGATGGTGTCGCCCGGCCTGTACTCGGCGGCCACTATAGAGAGCAGCAGGTCGAGTTGCTCCGCGCGCAAAGGGTTGTTCCGCACCTGGTCCGAGTTCCAGCTTTGCGCCGTTTCGGGGTCTTTCCAATCCTCCACTATAGCTAACCTCCCATCCTCTCCTCACACCTTCCGCCAGTCGAATAGAACCAGTGCCGGAGCAATATAGGAGCCATTATATGCCGACTATCGGGGTCATTACCACGAACGACAAAACAGTAGCTGCTCCATGAGCAGCTACTGTTTGCCTCTAAACGATTGCTAGGTCAGCCTTATGGCCGGAGAGAGGGCCTGCCGGGGGTGCAATCCTCAGGGAAGAAGGTGCCGGAGATTACCTTGGCTGCCTGTCCCCTGGTGATGTTGTTGCCGGGTAGGTAGTAGTGACGGTTCTCCGCGTCGCAAGGCCCGGCCGGGTCCTCGCCGCACTCGTAGCCATGCACAACACCCCTGCGCGACAACCTTTCGATCCACACGTAGTAGGTGTCACCAGGCTCCACGTCGGCAAAGCTCTGGGTACCGGCGGGCGGAGTATCGTTGAAGCCGGCCGCGTTGGACACGATCTTCGCTAGCTGGCCCCTGGTGATAGACCGCTCCGGGTGGAACATACCATCGGGGAAGCCGCCGATCAGGTTCCTCTGGGCAAGGCGCTCAATGAACTCGTAGAAAGTGTCACCAGGCTCCACGTCGGGGAAGGACTGGCCGCTGACCGGCTCGTTGAAGCCTGCCGCGTTGGACACCATCTTTGCTGCCTGGCCCCTGGTTACTTCCACGCCGGGGCGGAACGTGCCGTCACCAAAGCCGCCTACTATACCCTGGCAGGTCAGGCACTTGATGTACACGTAGAACGGGTCGTACTCGTCCACGTCGCTGTAGTTGATGACACAAGCCGTGGCTGTGGCCGCAACGGTGCTGCTAGGGACGGCGGTGCCGGAAGGTACCGCTGTAGAAGTTCTGGTGCTCGTCGAAGTAGAGGTGGCTGTGGAGGTAGAGGTAGATGTAGAGGTGGAGGTTGATGTAGCAGTGGACGTAGCGGTAGCCGTATTCGTAGCGGTTGAGGTGGAGGTAACGGTGGGGGTAGCCGTACAAGCTACGGTGTTAGCCAGGCCGGTAGCACGGATCAGGAAGTTGCCGGGGGCACCGAGTTCATCGATACGGCCACCAATGGTGTTGGCCCCGAGGTTCTCCTTGTTCGGATCGCGGGGTTGAGAATCAACTTCCTGCATTCCATAGGCGTAAGAACGTCCCTTAGAGCCTGAATTCTGGTCGAGTGACGCGGGACCTGGAGCGGGCTGGGGATAGGGCGGGCCTTTTGCAAAGGTGCTCTCAAAGCCGACGTAAATGTCGCCTCCCGGTCCGGGTACCGTTACATTGACCGAGTAGTCCACAAACAGGTCTGCGCTGGGGATTGTAGCCAGTTGCTGGTATAGCAGCACCGCGTCGGCAGGATCGCCGTCGCCATCGTTATCGTGATATACCAGCAACGTTATCTGCTTGTTCAGCAGGTCGATGTAAGCCCAGTCCGGATTGGGCCACTGTATGCTGATGGTCCGCACCGTGAGCGGATAGTGGGTGTTAAGGGGCGGGGTGAACCGGTTTAGCCATATCGCGGCGTAGCCTGTTGAAAGGTCATCGCTACCGAATCTGAGTACAGCCTCGCGGGTGCCATCGTCCACTACGAAAGTATCCGTGATAGTGTTTGCGGCAGGTGCGCTAGGTCCTCGCTTCGATCCGTTGGCTCCTGAGGTGCCGTCAAAGCGTGCCCCGCCGTCAGCCGACTGCTTGGCAGCCACGCCTGGATTGGCAGCCTGCTGTGGGGCGACCAGCGCGTCCGGTGAGCAGCCGGTATTATCGGGATTCTGGGTCAGCCCATTGGCGCGAATCATCAAGTTACCGGCGATAATCTCAGAGAGCCGTAGCTGATAGTAGTTGTTGCCCAGGTTAGCTATATCAGGGGGGTTACCACTTTCCTGGCCGAAGACCCAGGAGCGCAACTGGTTTGTAGCGGTGTCCACGGAAGCCGGGTAGGGCAGCGGGCTGATGTGCTGCTCCGCGAAGTAGCTCTCGAAGCCCACGTAGATGTCGCCCGGTCCCAGCACCTGAACATCGACAGGATAGGTCTCGAACGTCTGCGTCATGCCTATGGTAACGAGTTGCTCTTCCAACAGGACGGCATTGGCGGGGTTATCATCTCCGTCACTATCCTGGTAAACGAGCAGCTTTACCTGCTTGCCTACCAGCTCAACCTTGGCAGCAACCGTTCTCGGCCAGTAAATACTGACGCTGTTCAGCGTGACCGGGAAGTCGCTCGTGGCTGGCGTGAAGCGATTCAGCCATATATAGGCATAGCCAATAGTGAGAGCATTGTTGCCGAATCCGAGGACACGGTCGATGCTGCCGTCATCCAACGAGTAGAGGACGGGCGCTTCCGGCGCGTAGGGGACACTCTGGGCCGCGCTCGGGGCCGACTGGGTGTCGAAGCGCGTCTGGCTGTTTGCCGCAGCGTTACGTGCTGGTGTCTGCTTGGTGGTTGGCGCGCCCGCAAGTGCTACTCCCATGGTGACGAAAGTGCCCAGCACCAACATCACCAGGACTAGCACTGCCCGCAGATTCTTCCTACTGTAGACTTCTTTCTCTGGTATCATCAGTTCCTTTTCTCCTTCGCTCTAACTAAAATGACCGGTAACGACAAGCCGCGATACGCCCTTTGGTATGGGACATTGGTCTCTACTGCGGAGACCTTAATCCCAGTACTCGATCAGTTCAGCGCCGCCGGAACGCGCGCCAATTAGACCCACTATTTAGGAGATTCGGCGCCCTCCCATAACAGGGATAAATCTCCAGTGGTTCCCTACCTAAACTGCCACGAATATGCTGACTTATACCTGGAACGAGGTGTCCGCCGGGGCTGAGCAAGGGGTCCAACGAGGCTAATCTTCCGGCTGAATACCGGCAATAGCTTGCCAGCAAGCGGCCGTAGCTAATGTTACCATTATTAGCAACAATATGCAAATCATATGGATTAAGAATGCAGAAATCGCGCATAGGCATTCAATCACGTATTATTAGTGGCAGCATACGAGGTTAGTCGCTAAGAGCCTGGTTGCCATTACCCCCTATCTGTTAGGGCCCCACGTGACAGTTTGTACCGCTTGCTAACCCGCAAATAGCATATCTGTATTACAGTATCCGGGTATAGACACTAAAGTGTTGTTGAGAGTGTTGTTTCGGATGTCATGGGAACCTCGCTCGGCATCTCTCGCCACTCGACGCGCGGTCCAGTAGAATCAGTCCCAGAGCCACAGAGGAGCCATTCACATGCTCATCATCCTGGTCGCCACTACCAACCCCGGCAAGCTGGACGAGTACCGTCACCTATTGAGCGAACTACCGAACACGCACGTCCTATCGCCCAACGACGCTGAGGTCTGGGTGGAGGTAGCCGAAACCGAGCCTACCCTGGCCGGGAACGCCCTGCTGAAGGCCCGCACTTTGTACGAAGCCCTGCCGGAGGAGGCACACAAGGAGGGCTGGTGGGTGCTGGGCGACGATAGCGGCCTGGAGGTGGATGCGATGGATGGCGGGCCGGGAGTGCGCAGCAACCGCTGGGCAGGCCCAAACACTAACGCCGCCGACCGCAACCGCCTGCTGCTGGAGCGTCTTGAGAACGTACCGGACGAGGCCCGCACCGCCCGCTTCCGCTGCGCCATCGCCCTCATAGAGCCTGAGGGCACGGAGCACCTTGTAGAGGGCACAGTCGAAGGCCGCATTGCACGCGAACTGAGAGGCTCCGGCGGCTTCGGCTACGACCCCCTGTTTGAGCTACCAGACGGTAGGCGCATGGCCGAACTCACCCCGGACGAAAAGAACGAGCTTAGCCACAGGGGCGTGGCGGGGGAAAAAGCGCTCGAAGTTTTGAGGAGCAAGCTACCCGGCTGAAAGGGCGGGCGCTATCCTACGGCTCGCGATGGAATAAGTGCTGCACCGATTGCACCTGCGTAGCCCACATCAAGCGGCCTCGCGCCCTTGCCTTCGACACGGCCTGGCGAACAATATAGCGCCGTTCTCGCGCGGGCCTCTCTATACCCAACCCCGCCAGGAGAGAGGTGAACGCTAGGACGGACGACAGCAAGAACAGTGGCATGTAACCCAGCAACTCAAGCAGCAAGCCGCCCAAAGGCAAGGTGAAACTGGCGACCCCCGCGAGCGTGTTGATGAAGCCGAAATAGACGGGACGCTCGGCGGGCGGGGCGATTGACATTAGCACGATGTCGTTGAACATCACGGCTGCCGAGCCTGCCACGCTGCCAGCTATGAAGATGGGCGCGACGATGTAAGCGTGCCACCCCGCCGGCACCAACCCCGCCACCACGCCCACTATGAGCGCGGTCACGGGCACCGCCATTTGCAGGCTCGCGGTTATCAGCACGAGCCTGCGCCTGGGCGCTTTGTTGGCGAGTGGCACCCAGAACAGGCCCACAGCCAGCGGTATGGCGGTCTGTAGCGTCAAGTAGAGAGCCAGGATCCCCAACGGCACCTGCAACTCTTTGGCGGCGTACACCAGGTAGAATGGGCCTGCTATCCCCGCGAAGGTAGCCAGCAGGCGCACAACGGTCAGCAGGCGGTAGTCGCGGTTAGTCTGTAGCGCCATAGCGCCGTGCCGGAAGATAGAGCCGGTCTGCGGCCTGGGCACATGTACCTGCTCCAGGTCGGGTTCGCGCAGCATGGACCACATCCCGAAGACGACCGCGCCCGCCACCGCCGCAACTGTGAGCATCACCGCGAAGTTGTACGGGAACACCAGCCCCAGTTGCTCCGACATGACCGCGCCCGCTATGGCCGAAGTTATCATGCCGAGGACCGCGCTGCCGAACTGCCGGTAACCAAAGAAGGTGCCCTTGCGATGCGGGGGCACGATCTTGGCGGCCACTTCCATAAAGGGGAGGCCCGACACGCCCGAGGCGAGCATGTACAGCAGGTAGCTTCCGAACAGGGAAACCAGCGCCAGGTCGCGGCCCAGCGGGATGAGCCAGGCCGATATAGCCATACCTGCCATGCCCGCCACGCGGAAGACCGAAGCCCCGGTGTACCAGGGCATGACGCGCGTCTTGCCGCGCAGCTTGCCCGCCACCATCAACTGAGGCAAAAGGCCACCGGCGCTTGCAATCGTCGGCAGCAGACCCACCAGGAAGGCGGGCGCGTCCAGCCGCGTCAAGAAAAGGGTCAGTACGAAGATGCCGGAAAGAGGGTCGAGGATACCGGCAAGCACGCCGTTCGCAACGCCGATCTTGAAGTTGCGTCTGCCTTGCTCGGCTATTCTTATTGCTGTATCAGGGTCAACCCGCGTCGTGCGAGCGGTGATGGCTCGCTTCAACGATAACATGGTTTGCCGCTCCAGGTATCCAGCGCGATGATAGTGCCGGTTCTAATTCAGAGTAATAATGTGCTTAACGGTGCAACATGCGGGCGACCACGCCCCTTGCTGCCCGACGTCCTGCGCTGGATGCGGGAGGGTATTGAGGACCGATTGCTTAAGTATAACAAACAAAGAAGCCGATTGGTTGCGCCATTAGTAGTATTCATTTCCTATCTTATGCCTCATGGAAGGTCGGTCCTGAACCTTTTTCGCCGCTGGTGGATAGTAGCTTTGAAGGTCCAGGTGATGACCAAACATACTGACTCAAGGACGCTCGTATGAGAGAAGCAGAGGCGATTGCCCGGTTGAAGCGCGGCGACATAGGTGGGCTGGAGGGGCTGGTAAAGCTCCACCAGGTAAAGGCTGTGCGTGCCGCCTACCTGGTGACCCGCGACCTGGGGAGCGCCGAAGACATTGTGCAGTCTGCCTTCTTACGCACCTACGAACGCATCGGCCAGTACGACTCCGGTCGCCCCTTCGCACCCTGGTTTCTCCGTATCGTTATCAACGACGCGATAAAGGTGAGCACCAGGGGCCGCCACGTCTCGCTAGACGGGCTATCACCCCTCGAAGGTTCCCTGCTCCAAAGCTACTCCGAGCAGGTGGACCTGAGCAGCCTCGCGGCAGAGGCCGAAACTAACGATGCTATTTGGGAAGCTTTGGGCAAGTTGCAGCCTCAGCATCGCGCGGTGCTGGTCCTGCGCTACTACCTGGACCTCGGAGAAGCAGAGATGTCCGCCAGGTTGGACGTACCTGC
>DASVVE010000006.1:0-153019 GCA_036386675.1 Chloroflexia bacterium
AGCGCGCTCCCCTCGTCCTCGCGTGCTCGCAACGGCAAAAGCAAGTACACAGACAAAAAAGCTTGCATGCCTGTTATCCTTCTACGCCGCCGGAGAGCCAAGCTATCAAAGCCTCTTTCGAGGAGTGTGGGTGCCCGCGAACAGTTGGCTTTGGAGAACTCCTGACTTCAAGAACGCCTTCGAGCCTGACGGCAGGGGAGTCGATCGCGAAGGACAGCAGCGCTGCTGTATTCCGGATTCATAAGCGAGCCCCGATTTGCTCGAAAAGAGTCATGACTTTCTCCCAGAGGGGAGGCCAGATCAACTTAGGCACTGCTGCTAATAGCCACCGAAACCATCCTCCCTCCCCTATTTAATCTGTACTACACTAAAAGGCCTTGGAGGCAAAGCTCAGCCAAAAAATCACTAAATGCAGCACGAGGTGTGTTTATGAACGCAACAACCATAATGACCCTCCTCAATCCCCAGGCATCTCATTCTCATGAGGAGAACAAAGAAGTGTTTATGGAAGATGTCAGAGACCCCGATGGGCGCATATATCGTCTCGAATACACATGCAACCCAGATGGCTCTGACGCCACAGCTTACCTTCGTTACAATCCTTGGGGGTACAACAGCTATACCTACCAACAATCACATCTCGACAACTCAGACGGACTGATCTGTGTTGGGCAACTGGTGAGGCGTAGCAACTGCCCATACAGGCTAGATCATACGGTTCGCCGCGCCCGTACGTGGTGCACAGCCTACAGTTTTCTCCGCGAACATGGATACATCTGTACGTGTCGGATTATGCCAGAGTGGGCTGGCAGACCATGAGGGGTTAAGCGGGATCTATTCCAGCAGCGCGAGTAAATAGAACGCCAAGCCTACCTGTAGTCCAGCGGGAGGGTGGGCTCAGCATTGCGGCTCGAATGAATGGCTCCTTCATTAGGTCAAACATAAGGCTATACCCTGGACCCCACACGTTTCTAATCCTGGGAATTGACAAGACAATGGATGAGCTTGGGCACAAACTGGGTCCCCAGGAACTTGATTCGTCCAGGTGGAGATTAACTGTGGGCAGGCTGCTAGATCAGGATCTCGGAAGGGGGCAGAGCTTGGGCAGTTGAGAGCATCATTAGTGGAACAGGAAAGAGGAAAGTAGTCTAGATGCGTCGAGATCAAGCGTGCTCCCACAGTCGCAGAAGGTCGCGGTACACCTAAGTAGGCGCTTATGGTAGAATGGTCATAAGTTCTTGATCTTTACGGACAATCAGGTAATCGCGTCATGAAGCTTACCAAAGAGCTAGTACACACTCTACAGGAACCATGTCTAGCATCTTGCAGACGGATACTTGGAGCGCCACATGGAGAACCCAAATCAGACAGTCGCAAGTAGACCTGACTCCGAGAGCAGGAATAACTTCCAAGCTTGGAAGAGAGCCGTAGGGCTGCCTCAGCAGTTTCCCAGGTTGGAACCTCTTTCTGATGAAGAGCTTGATCCGACAAGGAAGTTCTACGTTGGCTGGATGCACCAGGGAGTGGTCGAAGAGATACTGGATCGTGCCTCTGCGCCTTTGGTAGCAGTGCTAGTCACAAAGGGACATGGTTGCTCCACCCTCGCCCAGTACGTCTTCAAAGAGATTGCGGCCGACTGCGTACGCCGCCGGCTAATTCCTGTTCGTCTGTCTCTTGATAAGATCAGATACGAAGATCAGTCTGATGATGATCCCGCGCATGACGATCAATCGGAAACAGGCGACGCCACTAGGCCTGGGTTGCTACAGCTCATCGAGGACACCATGCGGCGCGACATAGTGCGCAGCATGGTTCTACACCCTTGGGATCGCGTGCTGGGCGTACGCCCATACGCAGGTCTAATAGGCGCCGCCGCAACCTCGCAAGGCCGGGGGCCGTCTGATATTACGCATGTACTGGCCAGGATCGAAGCTCAACAAGCAGATCTGAAAGCGTTGGTGCAAAAAGCAGAGCCGAATTGGAAGGCTATTCACGACCTCTCCCCCACACTCAGTCTTCCCATAGACAAGTTGCTGGCTACGCTTTCCAGATCCTATGGGGTCCGCATTTCGCTTCAATTGGACCTGTCCTCGACACGCTATCGCCGCCAAGAGGAAAGGGAAGTGCCTGTTCAGAGCCCCGGCGCTAAGAAGACGAAGGTAAAGAAGAACGTTGACGTTTACACTGGAGTTTACCACAGGACCATCCGCGATCTCATAGGCGCAATGAAAGTCCTTCACGAACAGGAATCGAGCATGGACATTATACCTGCCGTGCTGAACGAGTTGTACTTCGTCAGCAAGGAAGGCTATGTCACCTTAACCGAGTCTTGGGATAGGGAGTACGATGAAATTGTATACCCACCTTATGGTCCTGCCGACGTCTTCGCGATTCTGAGTTACCATTACCAACAGCAGGATGTGAGGGGGTTTATCCGAAGCGAATCCCTTGCCGCTGTTGTGGATTCCGAAATCCTCAAGGCGGAAGTTGATTCGAGGAGAGCATTGACCACCATAGTTCAGTCTTTTGAGGCGAAGCTCCGGGGGCGCATGAGCAATTGGCAGCAAGCTGCCTACCATATCAAGTCAAACGACCTAGAAGAGAGAGTTTCGCAACTCGAACAGAGTCTGAGGGACAATCAGCTGTAGGGTAGATAGCCCAGCGTGCTCGAGCATCCGCTAATTTGGGCCTCTACGAAACCATAAGTATTGCTCCCAATGACTACTCACGTGTTGCAGAGAAGTTGTACGGGCAGGGTTTGGAGGTGGAGCAAACATGGCTTTGGTCAGCAATCAATGGGTAGCCGAGTATAGGGACAAGCTATTCGCTAACACGGCATCATACAACACGGAGATCCCCATGGCGGGTCGTAAGGAGCCCACTGAGCAACTACGCAGGCTTCTCACGAACAAGGATGGGCTAAACTGCGCCGTCATATCCGATTTACTCGGCGCAGGCAAGACCTTCTTCCTAACACATGCGCGCATTGATCTTGTAAGAACAAGACAGATTGATGAAGAGAGGCAGATAGTAACTCTTTTCACCGACCAGGTTGGAAAAGGTCGTGTGCCTGACGATGCTGCTCGAGCTAAGGTTCTTATTATCGAGGAGCTTGATCGCAAGAAGAGGCATGGGTACCTCCTCGGTGCCCTTGAAGCCGTTGTGCAGTGGTTACATGAGGATAAGAAGGCGATCCTCACCGGCGACTATTGGCTAAAGGCACCAGAAGCGTTGAAAGTTCTCGAGGATTTGAGGGTTGAGCATATCCCATTAGAGCCCCTTACTAAGGACTTACTCCTTGAAGCCGTCGAGCTTCGTCTCGGCCATTGGCTGCAGTCGCTTGGGCTAGTCCAAGGAAGCAAGAAAGCGAAGAAGGAAGCATCCAAGGTAGTACAGGAGATGTTCGACCCAAAACTGCTCCAGGTGCTTGTGCCCCGCACAGATCCGCCTGTCGCTACGTTCCGGGAGGTATTGGGGCTGATTAAGGACTTGGCTCTGTCGTTGCCCCTTGATCACGAGCCTTGCCGATTCACTGTAGATACTTTCCGCGAATGGGATGCAACCTATAGACGAGGTCGACTGTGGTCTGATGAACAGCGTTTCTTCGTAGAGGCTCTATATCAAGTCATTCGCGATCGAGCAGGCGATGGATCCTTCTGGCGACCCCTAGATATTGACGAGTGGCTGGAGATCATTCCCGAGGCCGAGGAGTTCGAGGATGATCTAGAGTCCGAGATAATTGCGCCACTTGCGAGAACGGGCGCGCTAGTCCCGATGGGCATTCCTTATTCTGATCCGGCTCGGGAGAAAGACTTTCGGCCGCCATATCTTCCATCTGTGCGAACGTTCGCACAGGCATTACTAAGCTAGTTCCAGCGCCATCAGGAGTCTCAAAATCGTGGAATGGGAGGAGTTTCTACGCAGTGAAGGGGAATTGATCACCCTGATCGGTGCTTTGGGCGATCCTTCGATTGAACGAGCAGCTTTCAAGCTCGCTTTCGCGAAGATGATCATGCCTGTCTTGTCAAGCGGAACACCGTTGCCGAAGCGAGAGGTGCTCGACATCCTTGAAGACCTGCAGTTGCGCCTCTCTGAGCGCGAGGCAAACGAAACTCTACTGCAAAGTGGACTTGCCGTGCTTGGCGATGGCGAGCTCCGTATGCCAGAGAGAGTTTCCGTTACTCAGTCCTTTGTTGAGAAGATCAATACCGATGCACTCTCCTTACCCAGAGACCGGTTCTTGAGGTTGCTCGATACTAGAACTCAAGAGAAGTCTAGCGAGGGCGCATTTGAACTAACCGAGTGTGCGGAGGCTATAGACCGCACGGCCAAATGGGCCCTGGAAATTGCCGCAGAGACGCGTGCCGCAGGCTTACCAGGCGTGCCCGTATTCTGGAACTGTGAAGCAGATACTCACACTCCCTTTAGTCCGGATCCGGGGACGCTAACGACAGGAGATACGCTCTTGTTGCTTGTAGAGCGTACTCGTTACGGCATCCCCCTACCAAAACTCGATGAGGATGATCTATGGACGGTTGCATGGCTGTGGCGCCAAATCCTGCTACTTCAGCGGCACGATCATGGCTGGAACGCAGGAGCGTTCAATGTTCCGATGTTCGATGATGATTTTGTGGGCGCATTCATGCCTGAGCATGCCCAACTTGGTCCTTGCCCAACCGTCGATGCAACTGGTCAACTGGTCCTCGCTTTGGCGACACTCCTTGACTCCTCGCTAGTCGAAGTCACGCATATTGATCCCTCAGGTACTCTAGAACAGGGAACACACGGCGCTATCGCTCTGGGCGTCGATTTCCTTCTGCGGTGTCAACTGGAGGAGGGTGGCTGGCCAATCTATAGGTATGAGAATGATCACTTTTCGATGCCTCCTCGCGATCTCTCCTGTCGCTTCGCTGTTGATGGGTTGTCCCTAGCGGTCCGTTCAGGTATCTTGGGCGCCGACAGGATGGAACAAGTATACAATGCGCTAAGGGCGTACCTGACCTGGGTGGAGAAGACAGCCAGATTTAGCAATGGAGAATGCCATTGGGTTCCTAATTTCACCAGGCCCTTCGCGGTCGATGAGGAAAAGGTTCAAGCGACCGCAACCATTGGCCTCACACTGCAGGCAATCATGGCCGCGCTACCCGATGCCGCCGCAACGATAGAGCGTCTCCGAACTGGAGCTTATGCCTTCATTCGGCGCGTATGGCAACCGGAGGGCGATCGTTATGCGCGTATTGCCTTTCGCGTGCCCACTTGGGAGGGACCATCAGGCGCTCAGTTCTCGTGGGAGATTCCTACAGAACCTTTGGTGGTCTCAATGTTACTGGAAGCAGAAAGCTCAGGTATCGCGCCGGATGAGGATATACGTGCTCGTATCACAGCTTCTATTGCCAGTTCATTGAGGCAAGAGGAGCACGGTCATTGGGTGGACTTCTTGATGAGGAAGGAAGGTAAGAACCGCGCGATGCCTGGGAATACCCGTAACTATCATCGTGCGCTTCTCGATTATGTAACTTGGCAATCTAGGGTTTTGACTCATTACTTTGCGGGCCGGGTCGCAAGAATGTCACAAGAGAAAATCGAGGGGTCGCAGTAAACGGGAGGTTGCTATGATCGACACCTCTGACTGCATTGTAGTCGTAGCGAACTTTGACGAGATTTACACGCCAACAATTAGCAGCGCAAGCCGAATACTGCGTCGGCGAAGGCGTGAAGTTGCGCGCGGCCTTTGGCAAAAAGCGTTACTGTGTCAAGACCAAGAGGGCTGCGTGCTAATCTCACCAGCGGTCCCCTCGAATCTTGACCCTGTTGGTGGAGCTTGGTGCGCGCCCGGCCACCTAGTTGTTCCGAAGCCTCGGAGCGGTTCCGTGTGCCGGGATCTCGTCGACGACCAGAGAGCTTGGGCGAAGTTGATACGCTTCCTAAGTAAGCGGCAGACCAGGGTGCGAATTGTGCCACAGCTACATTCACCTGGGATCGAAGTCCTTGTAGACGCCCTCCTTACCTCTGGGATAGATGTCGACACAGCAGAGTTGCCACTGGTCTCAGGCTATACCGTCGCATACTGGAATACAAAGGTGGGCGGACGTGAGCTGCTTCAGAGCGACCCTCAGGTGCGCAGGTCTCTGCCCTCAGCTGCAGTGTGCAACACCCTCGCCGAGGTCACAGCTCTAGTCGCGACGGCAGATATAAACCAAGGCATCGTAGTGAAAGCTAATTCATCCATGGGAGGGGTAGGTACTTGGACGTTTCCAGCCAATGCCGACCGTAGAGCCGAAGTCATATCAACCACTATCTCCGAACAGAAGTCAAGAGGCGTGTCCCGTTGGAAACCAACATACCGAAAGAAAACGGGCTGGGAAACGGCAGGTCCCTATATTGTCGAGGAGATGGTTGGGGACATTGAGCGTAACTGTTCACCAACTGCGGATTTCTGGATTTCGGTTGACTCCCCAGGTGAACTCATAGGCATGGGCGAGCAACTCCTTGAGGATGGCGTTGCCTACCATGGGTGCCGCTATCCGATCCGGGCGGAGCCGGCACGCCTTGAGCGCTGTGTTGAACTCGGACTCCTAATCTGCATGCAACTTCATCGCCGAGGCTACCGTGGATTCCTAAATGTGGATTACATTCTGCCACCTGATGGGGGTGTTTGGGTGGCAGAAATCAATCTGCGGGAATCTGCGCCCCTGGACCAGTTCTTGGTTATGCGCAGGCTTTTTGGTGATTCGTGGGCAGATAAAATGTCCTTCGTTTGTGAGGAAGCGGTTGCGCTCCATGGACACTCCGCCACAGTCCAGGATGTAAGTGAATCATTGCTGTCGGAATTGGAGTTGCACAAGGACCAGATAGCGCTCCCTCTTGCAGTTTACGATGGTCCGGTTCAAGAGGTCGCTAGTGTGCTCGTAGTCGCGGGGGATCGCATGTCAGTCGAGACGCTTGCTGCGGTTACCCGCTGTGAATCTCCGGAGGACATAAATGGAGACGCGTGAACCTAGAGATGTGCATGTGCTCGCGTCGCGGATGCGCCAGGTAGCATCCAAGTTTCGCGCGGATCATCCACTCTCAGCCCCCAGGTGGAACTCTGGTACTTATCCGCTCGCTACGAATGTACAAGGGCGGCCTGACACCAAGACCCTAGTGTGGTTTCCCTCACCTGGATGCTTCTGGTCCTTATCAGGTGGCTGTACTATGTGCGACTTTGGTTCTAATCCCCAGGCGCAATCGGTCGACAGCGCGCTGAGCGATTTTGACGCGCTGATCGAGAGGCTTGACCCTGGCGTTCAACACATTCATATTGCGCCTGGGGGATCCTTTCTCTCAGACCAAGAAGTGCCACCCGAACTGAGACGGGGCGTCATGCAGAGAGTCGAGAGGCTTAGGTTCTTGCGTTCGGTTGGGATCGAAACACGCCCTAATCTCCTTACCAAACGGAAGTTGCTCGAGTTGATCAACAGCCTACCCACACAGGTGCAGCATCTAACTGTGGGCTTTGGATTTGAATGCCTTACCGATATAGTACGCGAAGTATCAATATACAAGGGCTATGGACGGTCTCACGTCGAAGCTGCCATCCGAGTAATCAACGCCGTAAATGCCGATCAAGCGCATCTAGACATCACATTTGAGGTGTATGTGATGTTGAAGCCTCTCTTCCTAAGCGAGCAGGAAGCAATCGATGAAGCTCTGCGAACTATCGATTGGTGCTATGCAGCAGGCGCTGAGACAGCCGTGTTATTCCTTAACACAATAAAGCGCAATACGATCCAAGCGTATATGGCGGAGCGAGCTGATCTTATGCCGCCTCTTCATTACCAGCCTCCATACTACCGTAGCGCCATTCAGGTTCTTCGTCAGTTAACACCTACACAACGACAAAGGACTGCGGTGCTCGGTGTGCAGAGTGGCGTTCTGGCGGATGGTATGCCACGCGGCTGCCCTCTCTGCACGCCATTTCTTCTAGGCGCGCTTATGGCCCACAATTTCACACGTGATCCTTCTATTCTCGATCATGCTGCGAATAGCATATGCCCGTGCCGCGACGCGTGGCTTGAAGATCTGCTGGTGCCAGGGGAAGATCTCAGGAGTCGCATCTATCATGGACTTGAAATTCTGGAGCAGGCTTTCTCCAAATGACGACATCATTGTGGGGCTCACGCCAGCGCACACGCAGAACGGTGAAGAGCTAATTGATGGGGGAGCCTGCTGTATAGCGGGAGACCGAATCTGCGCCGTTGCCGAGGAGCGGCTCACTCGGAAAAAGCATGCGGGCGGATCTGAATTCGCGCTTAGCGCAGTCCTGAAGGAATGCGGGGTGCAACTGAAGGACGTTACCCACTTCTACGTATCTACTTGCGGCGAGCCGATACCTTTGAGAGAAGCTGCGATCACCTTGTCAGCTGACGGACTGCACAGACTTGCAGACATAGGGACACGGCCAGACAAGGTCCGCTGGCTTCCTTCGCATCACTTGAGTCACGCCTACGCGTCATTTGAGACCTCAGGTCTTTCTCGAGCATTGGTGCTAGTTCTTGATGACTCCGGAAGTGCCTCTTATACACCGACGGATGGAGTTGGGCGCTTCAAGGGAAGGTGGAATAGCACATCAGAACTGGAACGTGCAAGTTGTTTTGTTGCGGACAGAATCTCGGGATACACTCTCGTCAAACAGGTTCATGCGTTGGCGCCATTTGCCGGTAGCTATGGGACGATGTACAGGTATGTCACGGATTTTCTCGGCCTTAGCGGGCTAACTGAGTGCGGGAAAACCATGGCGCTTGCTGCCTATGGAGACTCAAGTCGTTTCAGCAAACTGCAGTTGATGGGATGTGGTATAGACGGAGATGTCACGTGCCTGCAAGGAGCTCCGGAGCAGTCAGTACAATCTGTCAGAGATCTCATAAAAGCTTCCGGATACACTAATGTAGCACCCTGCCGCACTAAGTCTGCCCTGAAGCAGGTCCATAAAGATCTGGCAGCACGAGCTCAAGAAGAACTGGAAAATGCGGTCGTCTCAATGGTACGTCATCTCGTTGACTTGTTGGGGGTGCCCGACATTTGCTTGAGCGGTGGCGTCGGGCTGAATTGCGTGCTTGCAGGGAAGTTGTTGATGCTGCCCGAAGTCCGCTCAATCTTCGTCACCGCAGCGCCAGGTGACACTGGACAGCCGCTTGGCAATTGCTTGTACGGAGTTCGGCAGCAGGGTTGGCCAATTCCAGAGCAAGTTCGGACCGCGTTCCTGGGACCCTCGTATTCGAGTGAGCGTATCCGGAAAGCTTGTGAGACGTGGGGTTGTGGGCTCCATGTGCAACGCGGCAATATTCCTCAGAGGGTAGCAAACGCCTTGGCCTCTGGAAAGATCGTAGCTGTCTTTCACGGCCGATCCGAGTTGGGGCCGCGCGCTTTGGGCCACCGCAGTATTCTGGCGGACCCAAGAGGAGCAGCCACGCGAGATTACCTGAACTCCATGGTCAAGCATCGAGAGGATTACAGGCCATATGGTTTGAGTGTCTTGTCAGAAGCGGTCGAGCAACTTGTAGGCAGGCAAGTCACCTCATCCTACATGATGGTTGCACTGCCACTGTTCCCAGCTTGGCAAAGTCGCTTGCCCGCGGTGAGCCATGTAGATGGCAGTAGCCGGATTCAGACCGTAAGCATGAAGGACTCTCAATGGTTCAGAGCTATCCTGGAGGCGTTCGAAGCACTTACCGGTATCCCGGGAATTCTCAACACATCCTTCAATGATGCGGGCGAACCTATCGTGGAAACACCTGAAGATGCCATGTTGGCCTTTACAAAGATGGAAATAGATGCGCTAGCCATAGAAGATTGGTACCTTGAAAAACCGCCTATTTGACAAGCACAACCAGCTACGAGGTTCGCCTGCACTGTTAGCAACCAGATACATGATCCGACTAGCTGAACGACAGATTCGGAGGCCAACGTGCTTGATGAAAAGCTAACTTATACCGAATCCTTAGGAGGAGTACGGACGCTCCGATTGGACTGCGATTCCGTTAACCTTATTTTCGAATCTGCAGACGATCTCCAGAATGAAGTGCAATTGGTGACTGCTCAGGGCGATTGCCTACCAGAGCTGCTCCGAATGGGTGATAAGTTAGTAGTGTATCAGCGTGGTATCCACCTGCAACCAATGGAGGCTACGCCATTGATTCGAGTGCCTTTTCAGGGGTGTCCCGACATAACAAATACCGGGCGCACTAGGCAGATCGAAAGAATGGTCTCAACCCAGTTGGTATTCAGGAGGGTCAATGCGAACATACACATGAGAAACGGAGTTGGGGACATCACTATAGATGGAGGTACTGGTTCGTTCTTTGCTCAGAATGGACAAGGTGCCCTGACCATCACGGATCGCCGTGGCTGGGTATCATCACAGGCGGGCAAGGGCAATGTACAGATCAAGCGCTTTTTAGGCAGCATTCTTCTTGATCATGGCACGGGTGACATTTCCGTGACTGAATGCACAGGAGACCTTTTCATTGGGTCGGGTACCGGCCTTGTCGACGTAGCTATTCCAAAGATGCAGCGCTTAAGTATCTACGCACGGGCTGGAGATATCCGTGTGGTCGACGGAGATCTCTTGGGAGCCAGGATGCGCACTGATGCCGGTAGCGTCTTATGCACATGCCGGTTTCGCTCGGATGAAGGTTCGAGGTCACTCGCCCGAGGAGTTCCCCAAATCCCGACGAGCAATCGCAAGGCGATACCTGTTGAAGTGCCCGAGCTTGGCACTTTCGAGATCGAATCGCACGATGGCAATATCTCCGTAGGTCTGGATGACCAGGCTCAACTTCAAATACTTGCAATTGCGCAGGGAGGCAAGATAAACTCAGGACTTACTCTGTCAGAGGGATCGACTCTGTTATACATCAGCGACTCGCGCCATGAACTTGTCGGGAGTCTACGAGCTGCTACGAACTCGTCCGCCGAGCCCAGGGCCGCCGCGGTGATGCGAATATCAGCACTTAGAGGCAATATAGAACTGATGCCGATATCACCGCGGCCAACCAGGGCGACAATACAGGGTTGAGCAATGAAATCCTCCCGGGCGACGACGCAACTTCATTGACCAACATTGACCGAGCTTCTGGCCAGTTGGAGCTTTGTCAGGTTGATCTGCGATGTCCACGTCCGCGGTCGGAACACTTCGGCCAGTCATCAGTCAGCTTCTTGCGGGCCGCATATAGCCTAGCTAATATGGCTTCTGCTACGCCCCCAGCCCCCCAAATATGCCGGTAGTGCTCGGCGTTGACGTTCTTCCGCTGACGAATCTGCCCCTCCAGATCATAGATGGCGTCGTCTATGGCAGTCCAGTTCACGGTCAGTTCTATGCCATACTCGTATACGCTGTTAGCTTGTTCTACATTGCCACCGTCGGCGATCAGATAAAGGAGGCCGAGCAGAAACGCGGCTTCTGGAAACTCAGCTCGTAGCTCAAGCGCGCTATTACATAGGTCTCTTGCGCGCCCCAACTCTCCTCTCGTGAAGTACAACCGTGCGTAAAGGAGACTTAGCTCAGGACGGTCGCTGTCTAGGAGTGCGGCCTCGTCGAGTAATCCTTTTGCGTATTCCAGCCACTCACTAGGGTGAGCCTCTACATTCTCCGGTGGTCGTTCCGATATGCCCAGCAACGTCGCGGCGATACTTAGGCAGGCCTGGGCGCTATTCCGCGTATAGAGAGCTCGAAGGCCATTGTTCTGATCGTTACTGGTTATGGCTGACTCCTGTTCTATTGCGACTCCCTCCTTATAGGCTTGCCAGGCGCCTTTATAGTCGCTGCGTAGTCTTCTTGCGTCGCCCAACATGTTCCATGCGAGCGCATCTTGGCTCCAAGCTGGAGTGAGAAGATACTTTTCAAGCAATTCGCTTGCCTCTTCCGCACGATCAGGCCAACGAAGCAGTAGTTCGCTAAGTTGTATCAACGCACTTCTGAATTCCGGCATAACTGCGAGTACTCTTCTGAAGCGAGACTCAGCCTCACAGGCCCAGCGCTTTTCAGTCCGTAATCCGGTGGCGAGCAAATAATCTGTGAGCGCCTGGATTGATTGACGCCCTGATGGTTTGTTGAGCGCCAAACTCTCCCTCGAGCGTCGATCAAGACCTCGTACAACCCGTAATAGCACTTCATAAACGATAGGCAAGAAGGAATTAGCAAGCTCAACGCTCCAATCCTTGGCCTGTGCTTGCCACCTAACCGACAGCGCTCTGCATAGATTCGGCAACAAGCCGGGAGTGGCCTCAACGCGGCGGTAAACACGGGATAATACGTCGGCGGCTCTCAGGCTCACATAGAAGTCTGGGTCGTGAAGCAAGCGGACAAGCACTGCTGCCGATTGTTTCAGTGCTTGATCATCCCACCTGCGTGTAAGTGTCGCTGCTGCTTCCAAACGGGCGTAAGGGGATTCGTCTCGAAGCAATTCGATAAGTGCCGGTGTAGAGGCTGGGCCGATATCATCCAGCGCGTTCGCCGCAGTCCTACGAATGTCCCAATCGCTATCCTTTAGCAACCCGGCCAATACCGGAATTGCTTTTCTTCCCATAGATGCTAGAGCGCTTGCCGCCCGCTCACGTAGGGTTGTGGGGCCCTCGCGCAGCAACCCGGCCAATACCGGAACCGCTCGTTCATCGCCCAAGGCAGCTAATGCTTCTGCTGCGTGTATGCGCACATCTGTATTGCTATCCTTTAGCAACCCGGCCAATACCGGAACCGCAGCTTCCCCAATACCAGCCAGCATCTCAGCGGCCTCAAGGCGTAGCTCACTCACCCTGGAGTCGAGGAACTCAGAAAGGGCAGGCACTGCTTCTTGTACAGCCTGCTCGCTGCGCATGCCTGCCAACGCCTTGGCCGAGCGCTTGCGGACATCCCAGTGTTTGTGTTTCAACAGCTGAACTAGTACCGGAATGGCCCGCTCATCTCCCATATGCGCCAAGGCTCTAGCTGCTTGTTCACGGGCTTCCGGACTCTCGCCTTGTAGCAACTGCACCAAGGTGGGTATCGCCGCCTCACCTATCTTTGCTAGCGCATCAGTTGCTTGTTCACGGGCTTCCGGATTCTCGCCTTGTAGCAACTGCACCAAGGTGGGTATCGCCGCCTCACCCATCCAGCTCAACACATCAGCTGCTTGTTCCCGAACGTATCGCTTCGCATCTGTTAGGAGACGCAATTGCGCAAGCACGGGTATCGCAGCTTCGCCTATTCGTGCCAATGCAGCGGTCGCTTCTATGCGTTCACCCGGGGATGCGTCGCTTAGGAATTCGATGAACCACGAATCTGACGATGAAGCTTGTTGCCCACCACCCGACGAATTCGACGCTGGCAGCGACGCAAGGCCTGCTAATACTTGGACTGCACGATATCGGTCCACGTCTGAGATGGAGTGTAGAAGCATAGCTAACTCATTCAAGATTAGTGTAACTTGGCTCTCCGGCAGGGGATCGGTACCTACTTCGGCTACACATCGACCAGCGGTAAGCAGCATGGAGTGAAATGGATCGCTATCCAGACTAATCAAGGCCTTCAGAAGCTTATCTGGTTCACTCCGGCGCTCGGTTAGCCGGCCCGTGAGCAGTATCAGCACCTCTTCCCAGTCAACATCCATCCACAAATGGGGCCGAATCTGTTTGAGCCGCTCTTTCGGAGTCAGCTCGGCGAGATAACTAGCAACCAGATACTCATGAATCGTGGGATGTAAGAACGTATACGGCGTTAGATCCTCAGAGCCATCCCGACCCGCATCAGCAACCTTGACAAGCAGAGCGTCTTGGACGCTCAATTCATCCAAGAGGTTTTCCGCTGCTGCCAGCTCCGGGAATCTCCCTGTAGCTACCCTGCTGTTTATCTCACTCCTCAGCTCGCCGGCAGTGAAGTCATCCTGCCAACCCCCAATTTCGGCTGCGAAATGCCAGGCTAGTTCTTGAAGTATTCCGATCTTTGCTAGATTACGCTGCACATTAGTGGATGCGCCCCGCCATTTCCTCTCTAATAACCTATGCACCACTTCATCATAGAGTGCAGCGCGTGTTGTCGGTAGCTCACCAGGCTTTTGGGCGAGCAAACAGATATATGACAGCAAAAGCGGGATGCGGACCAGAGACCCGACGCCAGGTTTTCCGATGTGGGCTTTGAGGGCCATAGCTTTGCCTGGGTCGCCAACGAACCATGCGTCGATGAAGTCCTCGACTTGCTGCCTATCGAATGCTACCAATTCCAGCTCTTGGAAAGCATGAGCATCCTGCCCAGCCCGTGTCGCCGTTCTTAGCGGGGAAGATGAACTATGATATGCTGTCAAACGAGATGTAAGTAGGATCCTACCTCGTCCTCGCTCGGCGAGCGTCTTCAAGGCAATCATTATTGGATCAGGAGTATCAGGGTCGGCGGATTCCGTATAACGCGGAACTAAGTCCAGAGCGTCAAGCAACAGCAAGTACGGCGGCTCCCTGTTGAATTCACCTGCCGTCGCTCCAAAGCGCGGATTTGCCAGTAAACGCCGTCGCAACCATTTTGTTAGCACTGACGAGTCGGCAATGTGATAGTCCTGCTCTAGGAAGGCGACAATTGCCTCGACAACGTCACCATTCTTTGCGTTGAGGTAACGCGAAAGAGTGCTTCCCATAAGGAAGATTGGGAACTGCACACTGTCAGGCGATCTCTTCCCGGTCTCAAGTGCCGCTTTCTCTATGCCTGCAACGAGTTGACCCTCATACATGAGTAGCCGGGTCTTGCCATAGCCAGGATCCGCAAGGAGTATCGCCCTATTCACGTCAGGGCGAATAGCATCCCAGTAACCTACATCGCTGTACATCTCGCGGCCACGTAGGTGGGGCAAGGGGCCATATGCCTCATCATCAGATGGTTGGTCTCTGCCATGCCAGTAGCGCCGCTGGGAGAACTCCTTGCTGTACTGCATTCTGGACCGGCTAATATTCACCCGCTGTCGGGTACGGCCGAAATCGAAGTCAGCTGGGTAGTAAGGTGGGGGGTCTGCTAGGTCCTTCTCCAAGGTAGTCAGGTAGCCAAGCAACTCGCCCATCAACCCTGACGCAATACTCGAGGCCGCATCTATGCTGTCAGCACACCGTAGATCCTCCAAGCGATGCTGCCAATCCCGTTGTAAGTTCAGTTCTTTACTCTCAAAGTCGTCGGTGGGCACGATGACCTTCAGATTCTCTCGCTTAATGGCCTCGAGTTTCGCCGTATATCCTCCAACGCCTAGTAGTCTCCCTTCCAAAGTAATCTCACCCGTGATCGCCCACTTGGGGTCCAGGGCAGGTAGACCCAGCACCAGCAAATGCTTCAGACCCAGTCCAAATGCCGCACCTATGGAAGCCCCTTCCATTCTCTCGGGCAATGGCGTGCGGTATTGGGCATGCTTCAACAGATAGATAGACCAACGCACGTCTTGATTCTGTATCCGATCGCGCCATTGTTCCGAATACTTCCATCCCGTATCAACCGCAGTCCGAAATAGGTCGTCCCATACCAGATACGACATGGTCATCGGGTCTGGATAGAGTTCGCCCAATCCCTGCGGCATAAGCTCTAGCCGCAGGGTACCAAGCAGGCCATCGACTCCCACTTGGATTGGGAAGCGCACTTCCACTGTTCGTTCCGGAATGAGATCTCCCGGTCCTCCCGACGAGTAGAAGTGCGAAGTAAGATCAATGATAGGAGCAAGCTCCCAAGTTGGGCACGTTCCCTTAATAACGCCCACTAATTCACGGATTCGGTGCTGGGGTGTGGGTGCGGACGAGGGCGATGCAACCATTTCCCACACAAGATCTGCTATGTTAATTCTGGAGTGGCGCCCTGAGGCCAATCTATGCGACGACTGCCATATCTGGCTGGACGACAAGAGTGTTTCGCTTATTTCCCGCAGTGTCGTAGTTGCGCTCGGTGTTTGTTCTTGGAGCGGGTAGGGCATACCATGAAGGAGTGACGCGGCGTAAGCGCACCCTGCGATTGCTTGGCAAGTAGCTTTGTGAAGCGGGTTGTAGTGATTTATGATGTCGAGTTCGGGCAGGCTTGCGGAGAGTAAAGGGACAGGAATGGCTCTTTTTAGCCAACCTTGATCTCGGGTAGACACTGCCTCTATGCAGCGCTGGATCCAGGCTTGTTTGGACCCAACTAGGCGTTCGTATGCTTCCCTAAGCTGTAGATCATCCATGACAAAGGCACACTGTCGCTGCTATTACCAGCGAGGATCTTACGCTTTGAACTCTGTCCCGGGGTTATCGATAAGCAAAGAGCGAGAAAGCATCGACAATGATATTATACCACGATCGATGTCCCTTGTCACGCACTAAGTCTATATGTGTTAGGACAGTGGACGCTGACATGACTATCGCAACGCGATATACATTCCGATCCACTAAAGCACACGACGAGGTTGAATCTGCACAGGCGAACAACTCGGCAAGCTGAACTCATGAGGTCCAACTGGGACGTGGCAAGCCGCGTGGCAAATGGTAGCAGAAGAAAGCAGCGCTCGCCAAATAGCTCGCTAGCCAAGAACGGATGATAGTGGGTCCGTCTTGTGGTCTTTGACAAACAGGCCGACTCGCCACAGAGTTCGCTAGCCAGGAACGGATGAAAGGGCAGCCAACAAGGACATGTCGAGATGCTTAGGACAGGTCCCCAGTGAGGAGATCCACTGGGGACCTACACTTATCTGACACCCACTTGCCATCCACAGAGCGGATAGTGGAAAGCAGCTGGTTGGGGCGAGGCCCTTGGTGGGATTCGCTTAATGGCACACACGTTAACGAGTCAAAGGACATGGCTACACAGACATTAGGATTGCGTTCACCGTCTCAGGAAAGCCCTCTTTGTATCAACAGAAGGGCCCAACGGAAGAACCTAAAGAACCGAGCCAAAAACGAGACTGACACCAATAGTGCCTTGCGCCCGATCGACCGTATAGACCTAAGAGCGATTTCTATATGGCATAAGAAAGCTTGGGGCTGCGGGGGTTTCTTGGCCATCGCTACCGTCTTCCTTTAGGTCAGGCACGGGATGGAACAGGCCTTCGCGGAACCCAGCTTCTGAATTCACCAGTCCACAGGACAAGAGACACGGCACATTTAGAAGTCCTGTAGCACGCTTGGGAACTAGTACCAAGTGACTGCGTATCAGGCCTCCACTCAGTGAATGCAATTTGGAGGAGCTGTTCCTTCTGCCCGATTATTTCTGTTTGAGGGCTTCCTGAATGGCTCTCCTAAGGTTACTCGGTAGCTGCTTAGCCTGAGATATGCGCTGCCACGTTTGCTGAGTATGCGCGCTCCCCGCTTTCCTGACCGAAGCTTGTACAACCTCTACTGATTCACTGAACAAGCTATCTAGAGGGAGAAGCGCATCAGGCAACCAGATTCTGAACGGCGCGGATAGCCTCTCTAGACGCAACTCAGCTACACTACTATGGAACGGATCGCTCCATTGTAAGGGAGCGAACAGAATCTCCCCGTCCGCAACAGCAGCGACAGATTCCTCCGAAGTAGATTCCGATGTGCTCCAAGCAAATACAACGAACGCGCTGTCCCCTTGCTTGGTACCTGAGCGAAAGTGGACCTCGATGTCGCCTGTGTCGCGCTCTGAGAGTGTAGTCTGCAAGGTAGCAGCCGCATTCAAGTAGCGCGAAGACCAACCCCGCTCCGATGACGCAGCAGCCGCAGACAAAGCTACTTGTTGCGTTGGCAACGGTAACACTAACGGGCTAGGCTTCGCCTTGGCATATGCTAGTGCCTGCTGACGCAGTTGCGTGATATGAGCAGGCGCAAGATGTGTAGGGTCGCTGACGGATCTTAGCCCGGTAAGGACTGCTTGATACCTGCCCTCAGGTACATCCCTGAAGATCACTTGCCCCCGGCTGTTAAGGGCGCCGTAAATGACGAGTGACGGCTGATCATTGGCTCCAGAAGCGCCGACCTCCCTGAGTGTAACAACAAGGCCCTGCATCTCACTGCTATCGGCTGCGATAGGTAACAAGGAGAATGACAGATTCAACGTTTGAGAGTGTTCCTCGGAAATGAGCCCAGTAGGGTCCCTATCTTCCAGAAGGGCCTTTAGCATGACAGTTGATGAGGGCCTGGGCTGTATAGAGACGCAGATGTTGTCTGTGCAGCGGTAGATACCACGCGTCGTGTCCCAAGTGATTTCACCTATCAAGCCCCGCGCCTCCCCTAGTAAGTGCCTAAAATCGAGAGAGTTCGTTGTTGTGCGTCTATCATATCCTGACATCGTCAATCGCCCCCTTCAAAGCCCAGTGGAGATTATAGAGACTAAAATCGCTTAGTAATCAACGTGAAGCGGGATCACAGATCACAACACAGGTGCGCCGTTTTCCCTTGCTGAATCTGGTTGGTAGTGGCACCGCAAAGGAGGACTCCATGTCTTACCAGAGTAGATCCTCCACGGGCAAGCTGCTGTGGCCGCCTATGTAACCGGGGTCTGCCTCGGGTTCCCACTTGTAGTCAGTGTGGGATGCGTCGATCACATAACCTTCAGGAGTGCGCTTCACCACGAGTTCTATGGTGCCGAATGCTTCCGGAAACACAATGTATTGTACGTTTAGCATGCACCTACGGTCTTCGTTCAGCCACAGCGCCCACGGCATTGTATAAGCCGTTTCTCCAATCACCATCTGGTCGATGGTACGTTCTTGTCGCTCGCTCGATAGATAGGCTGACATATTCATTCCTCCTGTCCGCTCACACATACACTGCTGGATACGCAAGGACGAATTATAAAGAGAGTAGTGTCCAAAGGGTTATAGGGGAGGGAGTTATCGTGAAAATGATGAGAGCAGGAGGATTTGGGGTTGGGTAGTGCATAGCGGTCTCCTCTCTTTATTTGTCTTTCAAATATGGGTAGAGCATTCCCCTCTTGGTGTTGACCTCCCTTAGGCCGCCAAGCAAGGTACCGGCAACAGCGAACTCAAGGAATTCAGATAAAGGCTGATCCTCAGGATCCCAGTTGGCTAGTTGGTGCTCTCTGATGCCGCATAATTGCATCGGAGGGTCTACACTATCCGCTTGACGCCTTACGGTCGCTCTCCGTATGCGTGAGGTGCACGTACATTTCCCTGACACGAAATCCCACCATATGAATTCAGCCCAATCAAGGACCGTGTCACGCTGTTCCTCATCAAGGACCCGGCTGACACGAGCGCCCACCCTGGAAGGTAAGCGCAAGGCTTGGTACGCTTTCAATGCCCTGAATGCGGTCTGGCTGGTTAAGCCCAGCAAGGCGGATACTGCTCCAGGCCATTGATCCTCCCAGCCGCCATTACGCTTGATTTCTCTACCCCATTTGTCTCCCCAGCCAGCGCCCCAGGCGAGTACTACCTCAAGGCTTCGGTCTGCGCTGTTGACGACTTTGGTCTTAGTAAGGGTATTCGCTAGGCGCTCCCAGGTATGATCAGGAGGATAGCCTTTGTCTACTGCCCCGTACATGAGCAGGGCTGTCGCGGCGGCCAAGTGGCCTCTCGACAGTTGAGGATCCAGACGGCCTGCAGCTGCTAGGGAACTGACTATATCCTCTATTTCCCTTCGGAACCGAGCAAGCCATGCGAGCTGGAAGCCCTGAACTCCTTGTGTATCACGCCCTGCTGCCCACTCCCTAAGGGATTCCTCAACATTTGTCCAATCCACTCGAACGAGCACCACACTCTCTTCCCTCCCCTAAGGTGGATTTATGTATTTGGCACGGACCGCAATGCACAAGCCCACTCAGCAGACGACAGAAGACAGCTTGACTATGGATGCCGGGTGGGAAAGGATCGGCTAGGATTAGAGGTTTCAGTATATCATGCTAATAGACAAGCCTACGGAGCTAAGTGTCGTGCTCCAGGGCTTTGAGCCGGGCCTCCAGTTCCCTGATTCGTTCCTCTGTTTCCGCAAGTTTATCCTCTTGGCGTGTCGATTTCATGTGGTACGCAGCCTGCTCCCAGTTAATCATGATTCCCCGGAGCTTCTCCTCAAAGGACTCTACCATGGTGGTCAATGCTCTCCTCGGATCAACTTCTTCCTTGAGGATTTCGGAGTCCACAACAGCGGAAAGGGATTCGCTTCTGATAAATCCCCTCACATCCTGCTGTTGGTAGTGGTAACTCAGAATCGCAAACACATCGGCCGGACGATAAGCCGGATAATCAACCTCATTATACGCCCTGTCCCAAGACTCGGTAAGCGTAACGTACCCTTCTGGACTAATGAAGTAGAGTTCGTTCAGCACGGCAGGTATAATATCCATACTCGATTCCTGTTCGTGCAGCTTCTTTATTGCAGCTATCAAACGGCGGATGATCCTGTGATAAAGTCCACTGTAAACATCAACTTTCTTCTTCACTTTCGTCTTCTTACCACCGGGGCTCTGAATCCAAACTTCCCTTTCCTCTTGGCGGCGATAGCGTGTTGAGGACAGGTCCAACTGGAGCGAAATACGTACACCGTAGTATCTCGAGAGGGTCGCTAGAAGTCTGTCGATGGGAAGACCCAGTGTAGGGGAGAGTGCGTGTATGTCATTCCAATTCGGCTCCGCTTTTTGCACCAATGCTATCAGATATGCTCGCTGTGCTTCGATCCTAGCCGCTACGTGAGTAATATCGGATTGCCCACGTCCTTGCGAAGATGCAGCGGCGTCAATAAGGCCTGAGTATGCGTGTACCCCAAGCACCCGCTCCCAATGATGCAGAACCAGGCTGCGCACTATGTCCCGCCGTAGGTTGTTCTCCAGAACGGGTAGCAAATTGCTAGCATCTTGGGGCAGGCTTTCGGATTGCTCATCAGTTACGACCTCGTCAAGAGAGAGACGGACCGGGATCAGCCGGTGGCGTACGCAGTCGGCCGAAATCTCCTTGAAAATATACTGGGCAAGAGTGGAGCAGCCATGTCCTTTTGTGACTAGTACTGCCACCAAGGGCGCAGAGGCACGATCCAGGATCTCTTCAATCACTCCCTGATGCATCCAGCCAATGTAGAACTTCCTTGTCGGATCAAGGTCTTCATCAGAGAGGGGCTCCAACCTGGGGAACTGCTGAGGCAACCCTACAGCTCTCTTCCAACGTGCGAATATACTCTCCCTATTTAGGCCGTCGGCATCCATGCTCCGCTCCAACTATCGCGATATGCGGATCCACCGAGCTATCTGACAATTGTCACCAACTCTGCGGGTCCAGTTTGCCACTCCACCGCCATTTTAGTCGCACCTCCAGAACACGAGCAACTCCCACTAGGACGGGAATCGGCATCCAGGGCTTGCTGAATTGCCGCGGCTAGTTGACGAGGTATAGTCGGACTACCACCGAGGGTCGACCATGCCCTCCTCGTGTGCTCCGATCCTGCGTTATGCACCGACTTCTCCACGACTGCGACAAGTTCGTCTGGTACTTCTTCCACCGGGACAGGCGTGTCAATGATGCAAGCCTGAAACAGCGGCGGTAGCCTACCGAGGCTAACCTCCGCGACACAAGCTCCGAAGACGTCGCTCCATGCGAGCGGCGCGAAACGCAACTGTGCGGTAGTCTGTGACACGCCAGCGCCGTTGGACGCTTGGTCAGGTGTCTCGTTCCAAGCGAAAGCTACTATGGTGCCATCCCAGCGTCGGCCTTCCGCACGGAAATCGGCCTCCACATCGCCACTCTCCCGCTCCCAGAGAGTAACTTTCAGTGAATTGTCTGCGTTTGCATAACGTCGAGATGGGAGTCGTTGATCTCCTTCCTGTGAGGATGTACCATAGCTTCTGGAGGCAGTAGACCATATAGCGACTGCATTCTCTACGGGCAAAGGAACAAGCTTCTCCAACAGGCTACGCATCCCACTAAGGAGCAGTTGGAGCCAGGTTGGTGTTGTTACTAAAGTTCCTATTGCTTCGGCGGCCCCAGCGGTCGTCAATTGGGCCCTATATTGTCCCTGCTCCAGCCCGGAAAAGGTCACCTGGCCGAAGCTATTTAGCCTGC
The DNA here is from genome assembly GCA_036386675.1 of Chloroflexia bacterium. Taxonomy (GTDB): domain Bacteria; phylum Chloroflexota; class Chloroflexia; order QHBQ01; family JADMIH01; genus JADMIH01. The sequence continues at coordinate 21,978 of DASVVE010000006.1, forward strand.
CGAACCGTGCTCGGCTAGGAGCATCGGCCAGTCTCAAGACCACCGGTACACGCGCAAGAGCGCTGCAGTTCATGGTGCTGGGAAGTATCATGACACTAACTGCTGAGCCGAAGGATGTTTGCTGGTCAACTGCAGGGTTCCTGCTGTTCTCGTGGGAGCCGCCACCTCGAACCTCCGGATCCTCAGGGTCGGATAACCAGGCTCGGATAGCTTCGTCTGTCGACGGATGCTGTAGTACTGCCACCTGCACGAGATTGCCCTGAACTATGACGCTCTCCGTAGTGCTGATATCGAGGTCTCTGAGGATTCGGTTAGCTTCGGTCAGGGTCGCCAAGTAATTGGCTCGCTCTTCTTCAGTGTGCCACACCGCGCTTCTCCGCTCCTGAACCACCTTGCGAACCTCTTCAACAAGAGAGGAGATCTCCCTTTCGTCTCCGTTCGGTTTCATATCATTCCTCCTCTTCCTCAAGTCCTTGACTGCGTTTCGCACCCTCGCCGCTAGCTAACTCATCCCACATATCAATAGAATCCTCCGGATTCAGAGCATTTGGGTCTGCCAAATCACTGACATCAGCACGACGCTCGGGGTTTTCTCCCATGGAGGCATGCGCATGTGGGAGCCTACCAGCCAGGAGCTTTGGGTCGTAAATCCAGATGTGACTAATATTCTGGGAAAGCCCAGTGGCACACAGAGGGCAAGAGGTCTCTCCTTTGAGCCTTTTCACAGCACTTTCGATCTCTTTTTCCAGTTGAGCATTCTGGGGCGGACTACCCTCCAGTTTGGTCGCTTTGAAATCTTCTCTAGCCTCAAGAAGGACGGCAATTCTTTCCGGAACCGGGAAGTAGTTGCCGCAGCCGTTAGTACAGTAGTAACGCGACTCCTCTCGGTATGCTCCACCCTCCGTGCTGGGAAAGAAAAGGGAATTCTTGCGTCCATAGTAGTAGGTGGATGCGTGATCCGCCGGAGTGCTGCAGACGGGGCAAGCGGCCTCCTGGTAGACTGCCGGTATGGAATCCAGATCAGAAGACTGATCTGAAGCTTCATCCACAGGATCACTTTGCAGGCTCTTCATATAGGCTCGAAGATCATCTAGCGCCAAACGTCTTCGCTCCCGAATAGCAGCCTCAATGAAGCGGCCCCACTCATTTCTGCAGATCTTCCATTCAGTTACGTCTATCGCCAAGCCAACTTCTGCACGGAGCAACGGGTATAGCATCCCCTGCTCAAACGCCCCGACCTGCAACTTTGGCCTCGCGCTTCCCTTCACCGCATTTGCAATAAAGGCACGCAGACGTTCCTGAGGGCGTGGATTCCAGGAGCTAAGGTGATGGTCTTCTGGGTTAGTGCAGGAGTCTTTAGGTCTGGGGGTCCTTCTCCCTTTCAGATCCCATCTCATAGTAGCGCAATTGCACGTGCCCGTGGATAGCATCATAGCTATCGCCCATGCTGATGAAAATATGCTCGTGGGCCCGAAGCGCCGAAGTTGCTCATAATTCTGCGATAGAATGCGAAACAAACTCACCTGAGCGCTGTGGATGGACCTAGATATGAGCATGGCTAAGGCAGACCTAGCGGGCAGCCAAGCGCCATACCATGCTGTAGGAGCGCCTGTGAGTGGCCTGCGCCAGCCGCAGCCCCAGGCAATCACAAGGTCGAACTGCTCCTCTGGCTGGCGCAGTGCCGCGTAGGTTTGCGTCATTCGGAGGACATTCGCCGAGATATCAGGCGGCGGATCTGAGTTATCTTGAGGCCCCAATACCAAGATTGCTAATGCAACGAGTAGCTCTTGACGACTCAACGTCGCGCTTAGGTCAGTGTCGCTAGTAAGCAAATCAAGAATCTCATTGATGTTCTCATAGATCTGGCCTATTTGCTCTGGTTCGCGGTCGTTCAGAGCCATGTCTGTTGAGGACTCCTGGGCCCTACGGGTTCTCCACTCTGCAACTCTACTACGCAGCCTAGACCAGATCTCCTCCACGGTATGGTCCTCCTTGAGGTCTATTTCCTCAACTGCGGTGGGCAGGGCATGCAATCGTTGAGTGCCATGGTCTTTGGCTCGTTTTACCACTGACCACCTAGTGGCATCCACTGAAGCTGCTGAGCGGCTGACCAGCTCCATTGTTGGAAGCCTGTGAAGATGGAAGCCACCGATAACATGTCAGTGCATGGAACTGAGCACAGCGAGTCAGCCTTATTGTACTGCAATCGCGCCAGGGGAATCCGCTCTCCCGACCAGCTATACGCGGGTTCTTGGAGTTCGGGGTATGTCCCGTTAGCCAGTTGGCGGTTAGCCTTATGGGAGACATAGAACTGGCAACTCGGCACGCCTCCAGGAACGCTTTTGGATCTATTTCTATATAGGGGAGCGAGTTCGCGGGATCCATGAGCGTCCTGCACGAATAGCGAAGCCAATTCAAAAGCAAAGAGGAGAAGCCTCATCCCGAAACGCGGTACCCATGAGTGGATCATCACCAGTACAATGCCTGTCCCCCTCTCGGCGGGAGCATGCCAAACGCCGGTACAGTATACGCAAGCATCTCACCCCGCCGTCAATAGCGGAAAGCGGCTCGTTGTTTCGCCACTGACACTACTGACATCGTGTTTGGAATTCCGCAATGGCCGTTGTGCCCCTCGACAGTCATAGCTAGCCCACGCCTGGGTGGTATATGACCAGAGAGGTGGCGGCCCGGACGCTCTAGCATTGAGAGTGGTCCCTGCTCTCGTACTAGAGGGCAACCTGACACAGATCCGCTGCCGTAGTGGAGATGATTCGGCTGGAGGCCAGATTGTGGAAAACCGGCCATCCTGTGGTCGACTGGCATATCATGAGAGGGAGAACAGGAGATCACCGGACAGCTTCCACAAGTTTCGCTATTGCCGTTTTCTCATGGTCGCCCCGTTTCTTACCGTTGATAAAAGGTTCTTAGCGCTTGGCCACCTCAGCTCTTTCCTGCTTATTCACACTTCGGTGGGCCGAGCTTGGACTATGGTCTATCTCGGCGTTGAACACAGCAGTTCAGAGGAATAAAAGTGGTTGACGTATATAACCATCTGGGAGAATGGATCCGTGAGGTTAGGATTGCTGCTGGCCTGTCGCAAGCTGAATTAGGGCGAGCGCTTTCAGATGCAATAGGGCATCAAGATTCAGTCACCCACCAAGATCGAGTATCCGAAGAAGATGTTGCTCGCATTGAGCAGGGCATCTTATCGCTGCCTGCCGACCTGAGAGTTGCCATCGCGGAAGTTCTGGGCGAGCCAGTGGCGTTTCTTAGCTCTCCGAACAATATCGAAGACACCAGACGCCATGGCACCCCTAATGGCAACTCAGATCTGGAGACCTGGAAGGACAATGCCGGCTTGCCCAGGGAGTTCCCATGGTTGGGCGATCTGACAGACGACGATCTGGCACAGAACAAGAAGTTCTACCTAGGCCCTGCTCACAAGAAGGCAGTAGCCGAGATTCTCCAACGGGTCGAGGAGCGATCGCGCCCGAACGCCAACCCACTCTTTGTGCGGGTTGAACGGGGACACGGCTGCACCACTTTGTCACGATATCTTGTGAGAGCAACAGCGCAAGGAAGCGACTCCCTGCAAGATAGAATAATACCCGTCCACATTGGACTCGATGATTTAACTTATACCGTAGACGGTTCTACCCTATGTGAATCGGTGAGAGACACCATAAGGCATGGCATCATTCAGAGGCTAGTAAGTAGTTATTGGTTGACCGAAGTCAGCAAGGCTTCCGTTGAGCCAGCGGACCCGAGCACGCGAAATACAGGAGCTACGAGATGGGGAAGGCGTGAGCAGGCGCGGCTCAAGCGCCTGCGGACCATCTTGGCAACGGCGTCTCCCTCAGAGGACGAATGGGAGCTAGTAGCGCGACTCACTGATGAGTTGGCTGAGCGTGCTGAAAGGCGTACTTCGACCGGGAGGGCCAAGGTCAGTAGTTTGCAGCTTACAACGGACCTGGAGGCCGACGGAGACGGACTGACGGAATTAGTGAAGAGTTTGCCCGACTCGAGCGTCGCGCTGCACGTTGATTGCTCAAGTGAATTGGCTTATACAAACACGCATCACCATGAGAAGGCACTGGTAGAGCTTGCAGTATCAATCCGCAAAACTTGTGAGCATGGCTTAGGCAATACTGAGGTTGATCTTTCGAGCAAGTTCTACACAATCTATTTCTGTGACGCTGGTACCTACGAACTCATCAGGAAGACCTCAGGAAGCGAGCAGGAAAACACGGTGCGGTATCCCAGCTACGAAACTAGGGACATCCTAAGCATACTAGCACACCACCATTTGAGCACCATCCCGGAAGGTGTAAGGACTGAGCGACTGACGACCTGTATGCGGGCAGAGCTCCTAGAGGGTATAGTAACCCCGGAACTACCTATCGCTGTAAGTGTCCTCTTGCTGGAACGCCGCCTGAGGTTGGCTGCTGAAAAAGGTAGAATGCCCAGCCACTTTCTCTCAGGGCTTGGCTTCCAAGAGGAATATGCCAGTTGAGACCTCAGGCAAGACGCGGCAAGACCAAGCGAAATCGGTTAGCGTACACTAATAAGTCGAGGTGTGCAGCCTGGCCTCACTGGGTCACAGCCCCGTTATTCGGGGACTAGCACACATATCTAGCCCCGTCCAAGCTGATTAACCGATTGCGATAAAGGCAATCATGCCTGCATTCAACGCCTAATGTGCCTGTGGGCGTTCTCCATCGGCCGGCCCATGTAGCCCCAGTACACGGTGAGCCTGTCGCCGAGATGGCAGTATGCAGTTGTGAGATGAGACATCTGTATGGTTCGAGAACGCTAGTCACCTCAGGGCCAGATCCTTGAGGCTACCTCTACCTCAAGTCCTTTTCACGCGGCTCCTATAAAAATGGTACAAGGGTCACCCTGTCCGGTCTACAGACATGTCCCCGTAATCGCCCTCCCCATTTTCATTGGCGGATGTGGCCCGCAGAGTCATGATTGCTCAGAATATTGGAGATCCCCCTTCTCCACGCTGCAATTCCTAAAACGAGCGCGGCAAGACCCATGAGAAGGAGTTGATTTCCTGAGCTCGTGTCTTGAACCCGACTAGCAAGAGAAGACATAGAAATGCCCTCGGCATAGTCGGGAAGTTTACCAGTTCTGCGCTCCTGTTCGAGAGAGTTGAGCCAGATGGGGTTGAAGGGACGGTCCGGGAAGTCCTCGATCGAGCATACTTTCACCTGAGCAAGCATAGGTCGCTTGGGGTGGCTTCTGGTGACAACCCACGGATAAAGATCGACTGCCTTGCCTGTTCCGGTCCCCACAAGAATCGGCATAAGGAAGCACTCCATCCAATCGTTAGCACCGAAGACTTCCTCGACGTATCCTAGATCCCCCATACCCCTACCTGATTTCCTGCTTGGCCATGGGCATCCGGGCGGATGAGAATGGATATCGCCCGACCAGAGTTTCATTCCCCCTTCTGCAGCATCAAGCCAGTGCTTAATGCGCGCAGTTCCCCATTCGGCATCGGGAGTATAGACTCCGTCATTGGAGAATGAGGAGCCATTAGCATCAAACTCCACTACCTCTATCCCCAGCTTATCCTTGGGGCTAAAGGCCTTTGCGCCCGACTCAGGAAGTCTTGACCCCACACTCTCCAACATGTTCCGTAGTGCGTGGGGCGTGAAACACATTGGAACCAGGGCCGAATCTACGCCATTCATGTTCTCGATAATTCTAAGGTTGCGCATCGTCAGTTCCTTTCAATCCTTCTCATTTCCTTGGATCAGTAGGTTAGGCGCGCTTGTGAAGAAGGGGAGAGCAGAGCAGAGCATTCTGTAAATAGGGGGACGAGAACGGAAACAGGGAGAGTACGAGATCTCACCTTCTGGACCGGTTCGATCATGATAAGGAAAGGCCAACAGAAAGCTGCCGTGAAGCGATGGCCGATTCACGCCTGAAAGCTTTGGGCCAGCCTTTTTCTGAACCTCTTTTTCCCTCCTTTATACTCACTCCCCTATTCCTATTTTGCTTAGCTACAAAAACCCTTAGAGAAAGCGCAAATTCATTGACTTACCAACGTAAGAACCAAGAGGAGGACGAAATGCGAGAGAAATTATACCAAGTAGGTGGACATCTACTGAGGTCGGTAGAGAGGCTTGATGGCATTGACGAGGCTCCATTTCCTATGTTTTTCACTCCTTCAGCTCTCCACGAGGTTCTCGCCACCGTGGGGCAACGGCCCCCGGAGACAGGCGCAAAAGGCTTTGGTCCTAAGGACCAGATGGGATTCGATGTCGTTGAATTTGACGAAGGAGGATCCTCGCGAGCAAGCGGGGGCGTATACTCTCCGGACGTCGCGTGGGGCGATCAGCGTCTTGACTACTGGATGTCAAGGCCAAAGGGCGAGATAAGGCTTTGGACGGGAGACGTCCATTCCCACCCGGGAGACATAGGCTTTCCAAGCCGCAAGTCGGGCAAAGGTCTCGGCGACCTCGGCTATGTAGAGGAAGTTTTCTCTTCAACCGAGTGGATGCAGTGCTTCTTCATGCCTATAGTTACCCAACCAGGACAACGTCGTTCTCCCGAGGGACCACTCATCTGTCCATGGGTCGTCATGCGGGATGCACCAGACAAGCCGATGCTGGCGAGGCTAAAGATCGGCTCCATTGATCAGTTTCCTCAGCGACAGTTTAACCCCGCGTGGGAAGAGCGTCTTGATAAGACAGCCGGGCGCAACGAACCGGAAGACACAGGTTCGGACACCACATCTGAAGCGGGGCCAGAGGCTGCGTCCGCCAAGGCAGCGACGCAGGACCTGCTTAGTAAGGCTTCGGATGAGCAGGCAGGAAACCAGCGATTTATTATCGTCGATCCGAAGCGTCTGTGGGATCTGCTCGGGGCTGAGCAGGTGGAGGAAGACGAGAGTGTGCGTGGTAAGGCGCTAATAGTAGCTATAGAGGGGTTAGCACTTCGCATCGAGTTGCCATTGACCTTTCCCACGTCGCCTCCTGAGCTGCTCCTCATTGAGACCGACGGCGCCCGGTCAAGCATACCCTTCCGCTGGGATGCCGAGGTAAGGACGGAGCCAGCGCGCCGGCTTGCGCGTCTTTGCTGGGCCGCCGTTCGTTGGTTATCGGAGGCGCGTTAGCAGGTATCTTGGGTGGGTCTGCGCAGCGCGAAACTTATCTGGCTACGCAGATCCACACTTTGTTCTGATGGCGGAGAGAGGAGCTCTCTCTATTATTCGCCAGACGAGGGGATGAGTTGAATATGGATGCGGCAATCATCATGCGAGACATGCGAGACCTCAACCACAGAGCGTTGTGCGGTGAAGAGAATGGGCAAGCCGTGTTCATTGAGGACATTGCCGACCCAGATGGGCGCATATACCGAGTAGCGTATAGATGCGCGCCCGACGGCTCTAACGCCACAGCATCGTTGTTCTAGAATTCTTGGGGACCTGATACTTACAGTTCACGTCAATCGCACCTGTATGTCGAGGCTCAGATTGGATTGGGTCCAGACTACAATCACACAGACAAACCTTACGGCCCGCCCACAGTGTGAGGTTGGTGCGTTTCTGGTGCACAGGATAGAGCTTGCTGAGGAAGTATGGGTTCGAGCTCTCTGTTCAGCTCTTTCCGGGCACGTAACAGGATACGGGGGCTTTGGCGCAGCCACAACTTCGTGCTTCTTGTGAAGCGATAAGAAGGAGGAAAAACATGGAAGCAGGAGAAATCAACTGGAAGGAGGCAGATCGGCTGGCCTACTTCAGCAGAATGGAAGGCCTGCTCTCCCAAGCCTTCCACAGCAAGGTAGCGCTCTGCGTTGGCAGCGGGGCCGGCAGCTACATGGAGGAGAAGCTAGCGCGACTAGGCCCTGCGAGAATGCGCCTGGTGGACTTCGACCGAGTTGAACTGCCCAATCTGGGCAGGACAGCCTACACAGTGTCGGACCTTGGCGACCTCAAGGTCGATGCTCTTGCTCGTAAAATACGGGAGGCTAATCCATTTGTTCAGGTAAAAACCTTGTCAGTAGACATCTGCGCGCTCTCGGAAGCTGAGCAGGCTGCTCTATTCCAGGGAGTGGACCTAGTGATCGCAGGAACAGACCACTTCCCGGCCCAAGCTCTAATAAATCGCTGGAGCCAGAAGCTTTCCATTCCAGCGGTTTTCATTGGAATCCATGAAGGGGCCCGAGGAGGGCGGGTAATCTGGAGCCTTCCTGACTGGACACCCTGCTACCGGTGCGTCGCGCGGGACCGCTATGAGCATTTCGAGCAGGCAGGCATTGACGCAACAGACCTTCCAGGCGCTCGGGGCCTACTCCCGGATATCCAGTTCATAGACATGATCGCCCTCAAGCTTTGCGTAGCTCTGCTTGAGCGCGGCCAGGACTCCGCTATGGGTAGGTTCTTTGATCGTCTGCTGCCCGTATTCAGGCCCTCGAGCCAAGCTGAGGCAAACTCGAACGCCACGCCGATAGGCGAAGAGGCGATTGTTAACGCTCTAGAGGAACGGCGACCTCGAAGCGAGATCATAGTGCGCACATCTCCCGATTACGACTTTGGCAATCTGCTGTGGAATGCCATCCTGAGCGATCTGCCGACAGAGCCAAAGGCCTATGCCAGTGAGCTAAAGGAAGAAGCGCTATTCGCTCTCGACACTGTTTGGCTGCGAACAAGGCGGAACTCTGATTGCCCGGATTGCGGCGACCGCGCACGTGGACGATAGACCAGGTCTAGCAATATGCACCCACATACAAAGCAGGTCACAATCGCCTTCTGCCGCGAACTCGCTCCCCTACACAATATTACAACGCTCTGTGGAACAGTACTCACAGGCCAAGCAATAGGGCAAGCGGCGTAGATTAGGCGAGGACTTCTTCCCGAGGAAGCGTAAGATTAGCAAGGAGTGAAACATGGCCACTAATATCATTGCCTTCCCGATCTCAGAAGAACTCATACGAGACTTAGAAGACCACTTGGCACGGAGGGGTGTCGCAAAAGTGCAGGACTTGCTCCTGCCTACCACATTCGATCCTGCAATTACGGATGCTGTGCTTCTGAGCAAGCTAGAAGGGTACGACATCGAGTTGTATATCAGCTCTGCGAATCGCTATATGGGCTCCTCTCAACTGTGGCTCGAGATCATGCAGCGACCGCCTTCGCCTGGCAAAGCCCGCTTTGTTGGTAGTGCGCAGAGCGTATCAAGCGCTCTGCGGTTACTCCGGGAATACCTGCAGAAAGCAGGGGGCGAAACTACCACAGCAGACCGGGTACCCCAAGGGCAACATAGAATCGGTGGCTCTAGTCGACAAGCTCCTGCACGCGCTATAGCTCCTCAGCCTCCCCCAGATCCCTCTGAATTGACGGACATTCATCAGGTTATGCTAGAGGCGGAGGGCGAGGACGCGCCTGTCATCATCGACGGGGACGCCCTTCACGATGAGATATCGAAGCATGTGCGCGGACAGGATGAGGCGCTTAAGACGCTCAGCAGCCGAGTCGCCCGCCATATTGCTCGTCGCAATCCCCGGCGTCCGGCCACCTTCTTCCTAATCGGCCCTACAGGCGTGGGGAAAACCACCGCAGCTCAATCCTTGGTTTCCGCCTTGAAGAGGGTCCACCCTCTTGCTGCAGGTTACTCTCTTTTGCGCCTTAATATGTCCGAATACCAGGAGTCGTACCGGCTTTCACAGTTGCTTGGATCACCCCAAGGCTACGTGGGCTACGGAGAGGGAAGTCAACTTACAGACGCGCTTGTCGCCAACCCAAGGACGATAGTTGTATTCGATGAGATTGAGAAAGCTCATCGAAGCATATTGAAGGCGCTGATGAACGCAATGGACGCCGGTCGCCTGTCCACGGCTGCCAAGAACGAGGCGGGTCGTGAGATCGACTGCCGGTTTGCTATCTTAATCTTCACTAGCAACCACGATTCGCAGTCCATCCTCACGCAGTTGAGCGAGCGTGAAGCCTTCGACGCTCCTGAAGTGGTCAATGAAATCTGCCGCCATCAACTGGTCAGGAGTGGCGTAGCTCCAGAGCTAGTTGGTCGCATTGGGTCGTTTCTGGTATTTCGCCCGCTAGACAAGGAGACACGCGCCGAGATTGCGGCACTCTCGATAGCTCGGGTGGCTGGGGAGTATGGGTTGACGGTCTGCAATATAGACCCTGCAGTAGTCCTCGATTTGCTTTCCCTTAGACAGAGCGCCAGCTTTGGAGCCCGACCGCTCGAGTATAGCGCCGAGGATCTACTTGGCGACGCCTTCGCGGATGCCTCGGCCAAGCAATTGCGCGAGGTCTCCATAGATGCCGGGCCACCAATCCAATGCAGCCCCTGGATCGACGCCAAATCTCAGGGTTGGACAGCATAAGCAAGTTTCTCGCGGCTTATCCATAGGCACCGCCAGCACTCGGTGGCTATAGGCAACATAAACGGCGAAAGAGCAGTCCGTGCGCGTTGCACGGACTGCTCTTTCGCCACTCAGCTTGCCAGAGCCACCGCGTGACAACGGCTACTACTTCTAAGCGCCCTCAAAGACTCTCTCTTCAAACTTACATTCTTCGCTTCGGCACCTATAGGTAACCCATGCACCTGCGGGCTGCTGTTGCTCTGCCACCGCAAACATCTGATGGCCGCAGTGAGGGCATTTCTTCCCCTTTGCCATGACGCCTCACCTCCCTTCGTGTACGAAGTAGACACGTAGAACCTTTCTTACTCGGTGTCATTGCGCTTCGTCCGATCTTGCTATCGAATGAAGACCTAGCCTCGCTGCATTACGAGGAAATCGCCCTGCAGGTCTGTTCTTGGTTTCCGAGGTAAGGAGGGGTCTTGCAACCCCTCCTGCCTAACTAGCAAAGCACTCCCGGGCTAGTGATACTCACCCTGCGGGGTGCTCTGACGAGCCCTGCGCAGCTCTTCCTCGTCGACGTGATACTCACCCTGCGGGGTGCTCTGACGAGCCCTGCGCAGCTCTTCCTCGTCGACGGCCTGTATCTTCGCTAGATCCATGATATTTACTCCTTTCCAGCTGGTGCCGGACGTTCGTCGGCAAATAAGATAGCAGTACCTACACAAGTGGTTCTTCTGATTTGATAGGCTACCTCCTGGTACACTCTTATTCTCTACTAGCCTGCGTCTCCCTTGAATTGCTAAGTCGTTTGCATTGGCAGAGGATGGGACATTAGGCAATACATTTACAGGGGGGCGAGTAGATTGTGTAGCAAGGAGGGAATAACCAGTAGGTGAGGTCGTTAGCAAAGGCGCGGTCCTCAACCTCATGCAGCGCGACCAATCTCTGGGTTCGCCTTCTGAGGAGCGCTGGCGTATTAATCAAAGGGCAAACATAGATGCCCTCAGTTAGACCTGTTGGGAAAGGATCCCAATTTTCTCCGAAGACCGGCCCCTTGCTGCGACAACGCAAGGTCGGCTACAGGAGCAGTCACAACGCGCTAGGCATACCTGATCCGGCTTTTGCGGTTGACAACAGGGATCGAGAAGTCCCAAACGCCTGGAGATCGACCGTAGGAATAGGGTTCGAGTCAGATCTGAAATCGTAAGACGCCCTGCGTGTAGTTAGATGCGGTCGTGGAGGCCATATCCGGTTGCGTCGATGGGGAGCCACGCCGACTCCGTACGCATATGTCTGGCTGCTGTTCGCAAGGGCGTCTGCGCCCAACAACCCCGTAGATCGCGTGGGGCCTGCAGCGGAGCAAGCAGTAGTCAGGTCAACTCGCCGCCAACCCGTATGTTCAAGGGCTTCATAGATAGGGTTGTTATACCCTGAGAGTACGGCCTCCCCACGTATGCGAAGCAACTCCTCAACAAGGATCTCGTGCTCGGAATCGCTCATCTCATGCCAGTATCTTCCGGAGCGACGCATGCGAAGCACAAATGGGGGGTCTATATAGAAGAACGTGGACGGCCCGTCGTAGGCCTGGATTACATCGAACCAAGTGCCGCCGATCTGCGCCCGCTTCAATCGCTCTGCTACCGCAGGCAGCATATCTATCGCTGACAACCATTGAGCAACAGCGTTTGACATGCCCCTGCGCGAAGTTGTTGAGCTATAGCCCCAGCTACACCCGAACTCGCTCGCGAAACTCATCCGTGGCACAAAACCCAGCGATAGGCGCGCTCCACATCCGGCTCGCTCTTGGTACTGCCAGGATGCTGGAGATCGGTTGCATCGCGCCGCAGACCAGACCGAAAACCTCTTAATTCTTCTCTGCTGTAAGGGGTGAGTATGGAAAGACGATGCAGTTCCTCGAATGCGCTCGGGCTCCGGAGTACCCGAAAGAAGTTCACCACGTCAATGTCTAGGTCGTTTATGGCCTAGACGGGTGAGGGTGGCTTGGCGAAGAGGCACGATGCGCCCCCGCAAAATGGCTCCACGTAAGTGTAGTGAGGAGGGAAGAGTCGCACCAGCTTGCGTGCGAGCAACCCCTTGCCTCCAAACCAGCAGATAGGAGACCGCAGAGCTCGCCAGGACTGCAGTGTGCTTGACCACTGCGCCGCGTCTGCATCGTTGTCGCGAATGGAGGATCCGGCTTCGGCAGGGGTCATCGCTCCACACGAATAGTTGAACACGTCAGTAGAAGGAATACTCACCGATTGGTGGACCGTTGGAGCGCCTATCAGTATTTCTGCTTAATAGTGATAGGATTATCGCCACGAGAGGGATGGAACAGCCGAAGCCGCGATCTATAGTTCCGATAGGCCTTTATTAGTGCTCCTCCAGGTGGCTGCAACAGATCGGTGTAGAGAGTTCACCGCATGAGGCTGGTTATGCCAGACGGTCAACCATCTCTCTGCAGCGTGCTAGGGGTACGTTGCGTGCCAAGATGGTACGCCGATATGAATGCTCCCAAATATATCCGCAGCTAGACAGTCACCACCTTTCAGAGTTCTCATTATGAAACCGCGCGGTCGGAGTGTGCTCCAAGCCGGTATTGCGATGACATCGCCATTGCTCCACGAGGAAGAGCTACTGAGGATGCTTGCGTGCGGCCAGACTGAAGCTGTCGAGTTCAAGATCAAGCTCCGGCGTCCATGCGGACTGGCTGAACCCACCCGGGAAACATAAACCGTTGATCGTCCCCGTAGTCGCGGCCGCCCCAAGCGCTGACTAGCCTCTGGCAGTCTACACGGCTCACGGACAAGCCCCACTCCGGTCGATCTAGGGCCCTCTGCTAAGTTCACGGCGCCTCTTCTGCCCTGCCCACAGACCCACAGCGCAGTCGCTCTTGGGCGTGCCCACGCATCGAGCCTGGCATGGCCTGGGCTCGCGGCAAACAACGCCCCCATCGCAGCGCGTTCTGCTCCTGTGAGCAAGCATCTGTTTCCCGTCAACCAGGCCGATTGGCAGCCATAGCCGTGTGCCTGACGACTTGCAGGTCTGCTGGGAATGGGAGCGCCGCACTCCTAACTGATTCCGTTTGCATGCTCCCTTGACTGCTTTTGCCTCGCTTTTCCTCCCTCCCCTATATATCCGGTGCTAGAGCCAAATGGCCGCCAACCGAATGTATTCACACCTAAACAGGAGGAGAAAAGATGTTTAGCGATCAATTCCCCGCACCAATGGCAGCGCTCGCACTGGTTGTGGCGCTTGCCTGCGTAGTTGTGGCAGGCATCGTTATCTACCTTCGCTTCCGCGCGGAACGAGAGCTTGCGGCAGAGAAGGAGCGGCGTGCCAAGCTGCTGATCGGCAACTCGAAACTGCGCCATCTGGAGGACCTGTGGGCCCGGGCTACAGGCTCCGGCGAGATCGCCATGCTGGCGGTCGGGACGTTGGGAGCCCGCGAACTTGCCCGAGTGCTTCGCTCCATGATGCACGCAGGCGTAGGCGATCGCGTGGGCAGCATCCTCGTCGTTGAGTTCGATGAGGTAGAGCGTCAAATGTGCGTTCGCGCAATTCCAGAGCCCTTTCTAGACCGGGTGATTGAATGCGGCTGCGCCCTGCTTCCCGGCGGCATAAACGGCGAGCCGATCGAAAGAGCGTTGCAGTCTCAACCTCTGTGGGGCAGCAACGTCGCTGCAGCGACAGCTCACTGGCTCAGCCAGCTTCAGAGGGAGTCAAAGCCGGGGCTACTGCTAACCTTCCTATCTCCCGGTGGCATGGCGGCCACCGGCTTGCCCGTGTTGCAGGCATTCAACAAGCGCTATCCCCGCAACCCCATCTATGCGGTTACCATCCTCGACCACAAGCAGGTGGTTCGGCAGCGCTTCCCCACCTTCCGCCGCTACTACACGCAGTCCGGCCTCATAAGGGGCATGATTGTTCTGGACAATCGGCGGCAATCGGAGCGCCATGACGTGGGTATTGCCGCTCTTTGCGCCGGGCTGACGAACAGCGCCTGGGTCGGCAAGCTCCCCCTCCAGCCACAGAACGCTCTTGGATACACTTTTCCATCGGAGAACCCTGGAGGTCTTGCCACTATCTCAACCTGGGCCGAGACTCTACCGGTCTATCACCTTCCGGCCTGGGGTCCACTGCCCGAGCTCTGGTATACGACCGCTGACCTGGTGAAGGAGAAGATCATCAGGGCGACGCAGGAGCTGCTGGAGAACCTCGAGCTTCAGTCGCTCCCCCTTCCGGCGGCCAAGAATGAGCGTTTGCGTTCGATCTACGTCATCGCGCCCATCATCCCCGACCCCGACCTGCGCGACATTGCCCAGTGGGCCGAGCAAGCTCTTGAGAAGTGGATAGCCGAGAATGCTCCGGGCGTTCTTGTCCACTTCGCCTCGGTGTCGCTGCCGCTCAATGCAGTATCGCAGGAAATCCCGCTGATCGTGGTCGCGCTGCAGCCGGTGGAGGACGACGGCACGCAGATAGACCAGTTAGCCTTTGGCACCTTGGAGATCGACCCCGGCTTCAACGCGACTCCTTTGGCCCTGCCCAAGCCGGTTTCAACGCCGACGGCAGCGGAGCCGGTAGGCGCCGTCGGCACGACAGGAATGGCTAATGACGCCGAGTTCCCACCGCCCGGCGCCGCGCCTGTCTCGCCGGAGGCGGGCGTCGTGGCTTACACCGCCAACGCAGCTGGCGCCCCAAAGGAGGTAGCATAATGTCCCGCGATCCTCTGCGCCACGAGCAACTTTGGGCTCATTGGGACGCGCGCCGTCCCACTAACTGGGTCACCTCCCATGTATGGGCGATGGTCGGTATCGGTGCTTCGGTCCTCGCCCTCATGGTTGTCGCGGTTATGCTGTTCATGCGATCCGCTACGACAAGCTCGGCGCCTACAAGCCCGCCTGTATCAGCCGCTGCGGCAGTCACGTCTGTGACCCAGCCCACCTCTACCCCCAACTGCGAGTCTGCGACGGCCGCAGAACAGATCGTCATCGACCACATCGAGCATGCGGAGTGGAGCCTGGCTGAGGCGGCAGCGGAGGCAACGCTGCGACGCGCTGGGCTGTGCCAGGCAGACCGCGAGGTGCTGCAGAAGCAGAAGGTGATAGCCGGTCTGGAAAACATCTTCGCGACGCCGTTTAGCGCCCAGGATATTCCCGCTCAGCAGGGGCAAGTGACTGACTACCTATCGCTCAGACAGTGGGCCATGGGCGCAGGCGTGCCCTTCCCCACAGACCTGCAGGTGGCCCAGAGAGCCTGTCAAGCGGGGCGGTTTCTCCTCTGCAAGAGCGCCTTCGACCAGGCAATCGCCAATCAGACGTTTAACCGCTACGACCTGGGGCTCGTTTCTCAGTATTCCGACGCCCTCTACAACCTGGGAACTTCCTGGGTTAGGGGAGACCGCGACGCATATCAGCAGGGGCTGCGTATGTTGGTAGCCAGCTACCTGATCGCCAAAGGCCATCAGGCGTCTTCCACTAGGTCCTGGGACGAGCTTCGGGATTTGCTCGGGCCGGATGAGCAGCAGTGGCCGAAGCCTGCTGATACTCCGTTGCTGCCAATGCGCTAGATGAATCCAACAGGCAGAGTGCCGGCTTAGCGCACGGGATCAGGGGATGTCGAAGCCTATCGATGTGTAACGCTTGGGGGCGCTCTTCCATACTAGGCCGCCCTCAGGATTGCCAAGCCTTCATGACCTCCCGTTCGATGCAAGGACGATAGCAGCGCCAGGGCGCAAGAAGGACAGGACTTCTCAGATGGAAGCGCACAATCACAGGGTTGAGAGAGGCAGGGGCCGCTCCACCCGATCGGCCTGGAACATGACCTTGAATGCGCTGACAGTCATCATGGCCGCGGCCGGGATCATCTACGCCTTCCTCCCTTTCGCTCACCCGCTGCCCCTGCCGGCGCCTCCCTTCACGATCAGGCCGTACGATCCCCAGCGTGATCAAGCCGCCCAGTGCCTGATCTGCTTAATACCTGGGTGGCAGGGGCCCACCCACCCAGGGGACTACCAATGGTCGCTAACCGCTTCGGCTAACGAAGGGGCTTTGCTGAGCATGAACTGGTGCGCGAACAATCGGGCTACTCTCCGCGACAATTTGGATCATATGCGATTTGAGCTTCTAATTAACGGCTACTCCGTGGAGGCCAACAAGCTTGCCGAAGCCGAGGCCACGGGAGGGCAAGGCGTGTGCCGCTCCTATACCGGAGTGCTTACCGGCTGGGCGCCGGGTCGGCACTCGTACGTGTGGGTGCAGCACGTTCACCGGAGGCTGAGCGATGGCTGGGGGATCTACGAACCGGGCGAGTATCTGATGGAATTTGACGTTTACGTGCGCTGAGGCCTCCCAGGCGGCGCATTTCCCACGCTAGGGTAGCGGCAAATTGGAAGGAGGCACTGAGATGAAGCTTATAGGGTTGATCCTGCGGGCCGTGCTTCTCATAGCCGGGCTATATGTGCTTACTGGCCCCCACCAATCGCGCACGCCCTCTGTCGCCGTCCAGTATGGGACTTGGTGTCCTGAAGGGGGCTGCGTAACGATCGCGGACTGGGAGACGCTGGCGAGCCCTGAGCTTCGGCTCCCCCTGGCTTTGGCTTTCACCTATAACCCTCAGTGGCGCCTTGTGGCGTGGACGGCTACGGCTCGAGGCACTACGCTGCGAGTAGGGTCTCTGGAAAAGCTGAACACTCCTAGGGGGCGAGTGCTGGGCGCTTACAACGCGCTTAGCAACAGCATCATCATTGATCAATCGGTGCTTGAGGCTCCTATTGAGGTACAGGCCGCGATCTTGAGTCATGAAATGGCTCACGCCGCCTCGTTGAGCGTTGCTTCGTCGCTGGGTGGGCAGTTCATGGCCGCCGATTGCTTGCAGGAAGAAGCCCGAGCGGCGGCATGGGAACTTAGCACCTATATCAGCGTGCCGCATACGGGTTCCGGCAGTTTGTGGAATGCTTCGGAAGACTTGCTGGTAGGCTACTGGAAAGCGAATCGACTCAGCGAGCGCATCATGCTTACACCGGGATACCAGAGGGAATGCTTAGGCCGAGAACTCGCGGCGCCGTAACCGCTGATGGTAGCCATGGCAACTCCTCCTACGGGCAGTCGCGTTGCGTGGGCTCCAGAGGCGTGACAGTTAGCGAGGGGTGTAGATCGACTACTTTTGGGCTCACAACGACCTAGCGACTATGGAACTCAGCCTGTGAGGTACGAAGGTAATTCCATACTTCTAGAGCGGCGGTTCTCTTTATCAAGATCTGATCGCCGGTTGATCTCTTGGTCCACGTCTAGCTTGCGGCGGCCGTACGTTTTGCGGGACAAGGCACGGGCCTCAGCGGCTATGCCTTGGTCATATGGCGTTGTGGACGGCTCAGTGCTCAACGTAAAAGCTGGGCTGCGCTGCCCCTCCTGTAATAAGCGGCCGTAGGCGGTAAAGTTGGGTAGTCCGTTCAAGTGCTGGGCCGTCACTGGTGAAGGTTCGAGCATCCTCTCCATCACTTCGGCGTCGGCTAGCCCTAGCCTGAACGCAAGCAAGCTGCCCACGTTACCGATCACGGCATCCCGGATCTCACCTGTGAGTTGCCCCACATGTTGATTGGCCAACGTGAGTGCAAGGCGATACTTACGGGCCTCGGCGAGCATCTGAGCCAAAGCGTCTGTGGCGCAGTTCTGGAACTCGTCTATATAGAGTCCTACCTGGCGCCGCTCCTCCTGAGGCGTATCAACTCGAGAGGGCGGCCTGCAAGATCATCGGCAACAGCACCAACCCTAAGAAGGTGGCATTCTGACTGCCTACTCGCCCTTTCGCCAGGTTTAGCAGCACGATCTTACCTTCGTCCATTGCGGCACGGAGAGAAAAGCCACTACGGCTCTGCCCAATAATCCGGCGTATCGTCGGGTCTGTCACGAACCGCCCGAACTTTGAGACGATCCAGTCTAGTACCTCACTCTTGTGGAAATCTGAAGTGTTAGCTATTTGATCCGTCCAGTAGCGGCGTACCACGGGGTCAACGACGTGCGGCAACAGTTGTTGTACGAACCTGGGATCGGTCATCACCCTCACCAGTTCGATGAGGGTATTGCCCGGTACACTCATAATAGTGAGCAAGCCGTTGCGTGCTCCATGCTCGAAGCGTGGACCCACGATCCCCTGCTGGTGAGGGTCGTACAGCTTGGCAAGAAGCCCCAGGAACGCGCTGACCACCATCGCCTGCTCGGCCTCGGTGCTCGCCTCCAGAGGATTGAGCCCCACTGGATATTCAGTGTCCGAGGGGTCAAACAGCACTACATCGCACAGTCGCTCACGCGGTAGCTTTCCCAGCACCTGCTCTATCAGGTCACCATGCGGGTCCACCACGATCACACCTCGACCAGCTACAATGTCTTGCAATACCATCAGTTCTATCATGGTGGACTTCCCGGTACCGGTCTGGCCTACCACCCAAAGATGATGCGCCCGGCTCTCGGCCGGCAAGCCCACCAGGCGAGATGTATCCCTCAGCCGATTAAGGCCTAGGTGCAGTCCCTCAGGTGCATATCTGTCCTCTACGGCTAACGGGAGAGCTAAGGCGGTACTGGTGCGGGGTATCCACCGGTCGGTCGTGGGCAACGCGAAGAGACGCGCGGCCTCACCCAAGTCTGCAAGGTAAGCAGTGCCTACCTCCTTATGCTCACGCTGGCCATCAGAGTGTCCCCAGGGTGTAAAGGCGAGGTTGCGCAGATTCTCGAGGGCTACATAGTGCTCGCTTCGGCCTCGCCGGGCCAAGCGGTTAGAGCGAGGACGCACCCATGTAGGCTCGGCGGCTAGAGGCGAGGTAGGATCACGCCACACGTGCTCTACCGTGTTCAATCCAACGCCAGTCACCTCCCCGCTCAAGGTGGTTACTATTGAATCACCTAACGGCCCTGCTCCGGCCAATTGCACGCGCAGGTTGAAAGCTCGCTGTCCAATGGCCATCAGATGCGAGATGTGCTTCTCAAGGGTACGCGTAGTGCGCATCACTTGCAACAGGGTGCGCAGGTTCGGCTGCTCGCGCTCGTCTATCTTCAGCGACGAGTCCCATGCCGCCGGTAATGCTACCCCACCGGTTAGCGTTCCATCAAAGAACATCTCCTCCAGGCGAATATGTACCGGCTGGACACAGACTGCCAGCATAGTAGCATCCGGCTGCAACAACATCATTTCCAGAAGGGCATCGGGGTCCGGCAACCCGCCGTATGGCAGAGCAAAAACCTCACTGCCCCCTGAGGCCATCACGGGGCGACGCACCTCTCACGTATCCAGGATCGGGAAAGGTTGAAGTGCCCGTTCCAACTCGTCTCCAGTGAGGGGTATAAACAGGCAGCCGGGTAGATTATGTGACAGTAGGCTAGATACCTGGGCCGCAAAGCGACGGGTCTCTTGCTTGAGAGGTCGAGCCCCGTGGCGCCAATCGCTATTGCGCACAAGCAGGTAGCACTCAATCTCTTCGCGCCAATCGTTAGTGGAGGAGGCAGGCCTGACCACGTAACGTAGCTCGATTGCTCGGCTACGACCTGGCTCGTGGCTGGTGATCAGGCGGGTGATGAGCAAGGCCCGGCTGGCCACCCCGTTCTTTCCAGGTTGGAGGCTCTTGAGTCTGAAACCAAAGTAGGCGTGACGCGGGAGCAACTGGCCAGCGCTCCCTGGCTTCTGGGGCTGGACCATGATATAGCTGGGCGAAGGGTCTGCCATCTAGCAATTTCCTCCTTCGAGTGCGGTCTCTTTGAAGCCGGTCACCAGAAGTGCCTGCATGCGGAAGCCCTGCTGCGACCAAGAGACTCGGTCACCCAGGCGAGCCTCCAGCCACTGGTAGAGGGCACGGGCCTCCTGGGTAGACTGCCATGGCCCCCAACCCAGTTGCGAGTATATATCCGGGATGGCGGTGGCCGCTGTACGTGACCCGCGAAGTCCATCGCCGGCCGTATAACTATCCACAATTACGCGATCTGCATGCTCCAGCAGGATGCCGCCGAAGTTTTCCAGACTCGAATATGGCAAGCAGGGGCTGACGGTGATTTGCACATTGACACCCGCCAGGCGAGCAGCGCGCAAGGTAGCTAAGCGGGCGTGAATGGACGGGGCGTAAGGGGTCACTGCCCTACGCACGTCATCGCGATCCGTCTCCAGCGTGAAGTTGAGCCAACAGCACTCTCCCATGGCAGTCATAAGTTCGAAGTCATCAGCAACGTAGGGAGATCGGGTCTGCACGGTGAGCAGGCCAGGAGTGTGGCGGGTCATCACTTCGAGGCAACTATGGCTCAGGCGATATTGCCGTTCTAGTGCCTGGTAGGGATCTGTGACGCTCGACATGAACACCGCTAACCCTGCGAGTCTGCCAGTCGACGCGTGCCGGATCATCTCGCGCTCCAGGCTACGGTTAATGCCTAACCGTGGGTGGGCATAAGCACCCCAGGGGAGTTTGGGCTTGTGGAAGCGGTGCACGGTCATTTCACGCACGTAGCAGTACTCGCACTTGAAAGCACAGCCCGTATAGGGATTGAGTGTGTGCGTGTAGCCAGTCAGGAAGCCCGAGGTTGGAGTGAGGGCGGAACTCGCGGGTCTAGGGCTGCTATCTTTAAGAGGCATTGTGATCTCCCATCCGGCGCGAATACCCGCGTCAGTTCCGCGGGTGAAGCCGTCCTTCGAGTAATAGGGGAATGAGAAATTGTCCGCTGAACTCCCGTATGTAGAGTTAGCGATCCAACGATCCGGAAGAAAGAAATTCGTTTGCAGGTGCCGCACCTATCATTCTAAGGTCCCTCGCCCTAGTGTACCTCCAGTGTGGTGCTCGTCTTAGAGAGTGTGCCATCTGGGGATGGGTGCACCAGGTTGATGATACAGAGCCCCTGTGCACCATAGGTGTGGTCAATTACAGGACCAAGCCCCAGAACACCGTCACCAAAGTCCCAGAACCACCGAGGCTCTCGCCCTTCACCCGTCGAGCCGTTACCAATCTACAGGCGCTTCCTGCGCGACGCAACGCACGGTCAGAGGAGCAGCGTGGTAAAGGCGTACGCAGCGCAGGATTGGCAGGCGCACTAATACGGATTGGCATCGACTTTGGGCACCCGGTCGCTCAGCGGAGGGGTAGCGACTGCGTCCTCTGAACCAGAGGAAGAAATAGTGGGAGCACTCGATGCAGTAGGGGCAGCAGGGGCAGCAGGGGCAGTGGGCGTAAGTAAAGACATAGACAACTGTGTGTCCTGCAAAGGAAGTGCTGTAGGCTGTGCCGTCTGCTCACTCGATAGGCGTTCTTCTAGCGCGATCAACTGTGTCAGGAGGCGCACTTGTGTATCATTGAAGTGCAGGCTGAGTAGGCCAAGGCCCGTCAGGCAGCCGAGGGCTAGCGCTAGAGTCAGGCCCACGAGAGGGCCAACCCAGTCAGACCGCCGCATTGCTCCACTCAACTGAGATCCGGGCGTGGCAATGCTCCCCCTCTTGCCATAGAAACCAGAGGCAGTCTTATGAGCCGAGGTGGGTAGGTCTTCTTTCAAATCACCATTGCTATCGGAGCATGAGCGCACTTCCAGAGTGGACAGCCGTTCGCAGGAGCTGTTAACTTCCCCGTCCAGGGTGGGTGCGCTCGTGGGGTCCAGTCGGAGAGCACCAGGAGTTGCTTTGCCGGCCGGCCCTTGCAAAGTATCCTCAGTCTGCACAACTCCCACAGCTTCAGCAGCAATAGGCTCAGGCCCCGACACTAGACTGAGCACCATGGAAGGTTCGGCGGGCCCTGGTGTCGCTGAGAGTTTGATGGTGTTCAGGCGGGCACGAGCTTCAGCTTTTGCCTTTTCCATAGCCCCATGGGCGGCAGGATCAGCATCAATAAATTCGGCTCCTGGCCCTCTGTAGAGATAGAACGGCAGATATGAGGGATGCCCGCCTCCCACAAGGCCCACATTCCCAGGGCTAGGCCAGGTGGCCTGCTCGAGCGTGTCTGTGTAGCTGAAGCGTGGTTCGCAATCCGGATGGGTGTGATACCACCCGAGTATCTCAAGTGCAGGGTGCGCTAGCTCTAGACGCCCACGCACAGCCGCCATCCCCTCAGCGCTGATCTCCACGTGCCCGGGAGTGCCCGTATACTCACCGCTTCGCGCAACCTCTGCGGCACACACCAGCGTGTAGGGACCCTCTCGGTCTACGCATGCTCTCCCCGCTACCAGGCCTATAGTCTCATTGGGCCTGGCGCGCAGCAGTTCAAGCTGGATGTGGACCAGCACCTCTCGGATCACAAACGCCTGGAAACCATCCGGCGCTGGTCCGAACACCACGTACTGCGCGTTGCTACTGGGCCGCTTGCGCCAGAGAGGGGCAGGTCTTCCCTGCCCCCTTGGTGTAAAGCCCGTCGGCCCCTCTACGCTCTTTATCGTCATTGCTACCCGTCCTCCTTCTGCTAGTGCCCGCCCGTGCGCCGTGCAAAGCCACGTGCCCCATTGAAAGTGCCACTGCCACCGATCTGGCCTCTGGGCTTGAAGCCCGCGCCGCCAGCGTTGGTGGCTGAGGCCGTGCTGCCTTTGGCCTTGAACCCCGGCATGGCCTTACTGAAGGTAAGGCCATGGGTCTTATCCAGAGGCATAGGAGGGAGCACCAGGCTCGGGGTGATCGGCTGCAGTTGGAGTTGCTCGCGCCAGTAGTGTATCGCTTCGGCATTCCAACCCACATAGCCCCCACCCCTAGCCACCTCATCGAAGTTCAGTAGTCTCGCCACATGCAGGATCAGGTGCCCCAGCAGGATCTTCCCCTTGGCCTCTTCCCAGATCTCGCCTACACAGACCGGCGCTCCCACTCTGAAGTGGGGCGACCAGGGCATCGGCTCGGAGATCACCCAGCACCCCGGCACAGAATAGGGATAGTTGCCATTGGCCAGCAGGTCGTAGTGCACCACAGTGAGGCTAGAGAACTCACCTACCCCTGCCAGCGTTTTGATGTGGTAATGCACCAAATAGTGGGCTGCGAGGTGTCCATCAGCCTCGTCAGTAATAGGGTTCTGCCTTTGCTTGAGGTCCTCCGGGCTTCGGTAGGCCTCAACCGAGACGGCAGCGTTGTTCAGTTCGCTTGCCACCCTGTAGTCCATCCTAAGTCTGCCCAACTGTTCCTCATAGGTGAGCCTGCCCATCTTCTAGTCTCCTTTCACTCCGGTCGTTGCGTATAGATAGTAGGAGGGGCCCAGCATGCTGGGCCCCCTCTGCTTTGAGATCAGGCTCCGCTACCCCGCTGCCCCACCTCGAGCACCTCGCCATCCGCCACCTTGGCATCGGCGAAGCTCATGTTGGGCGTCATTACTTGGCCTGTGCTGCTTACCACCAGGGCATAGGGCTTGCCAGGCTCGGGAGGATCCATAAAGGGCCCGTCATCATCCCCCTCGAGCAGGTTCTTGATTGCCTGGCCTGCGGTAAGCGATGGGCTCACCTCGGCCTCGAAGTAGCGAGCGCTCTCCCTGGGATGGGCGAAACGCACCTCCAGCACCTCATTGTTTTGATCAGTCGTACCCATTTTGTTCTCCTTATATTGTTGGGATATAGTTGGGGCATTTGGGTTTAGTTCCTACCCCTCGTAGCGATAATAGGGGAGTGAGTATTTCGTTCTGCCAGCAGTCGTTCAAACACACGTTGGCTCTTCTTGGAAGCTCACTACTCCGGAGCCCATCTCTACGCTTTATGCAGCCCACCATAAGTTACTCCTCAATTTCACTCATATAGCTCCTCGACGCTTCCGGGGAAGCCACAATCATCGAGTCGCTACTTTCTACCTTGCTAATGGTTGCTGCTATCGGGTCAAATAAAATGGGAACGGACATTTTGCCCGTTCCCGTTTATGATCAGCCGCGCGAATCTGGAGACGGCACCTGTACAAACAGTTCGTCCAGATTTCCCGCCAGGCGGAAGATAGTCGATTTGCCTTCAAGGGTATGAGCCTCAAGGAGAGTGAGCGGTGTAAAGCCAACTACGGCAGCGGGAAGAGCCAGCAGATCGGGTCGGGTCGTGCTTGCCACCCAAGTGGTCACCCATGGTGAATCGGGCCGGCCGCCGTGAGGGACCCGGGGTGTGTCACCGCCGCATGCACTGCAGCGCGGGTTCATAATCCACCGCCAATCAGGTGCGTGCACAGCGGCGCCCTGGCCGCACGTCGTGCAGGGGGCCTCCCACACGAAAGGTGAGGGCAGTTCCAGGCGAGCACCTGCGCCCAAGCGCTGTTCGACAAGGCGCACCAAATCGGCCAGAGAGCTACCTGCCTCCAGTTCTAGAAATTCGGCCGTGCCCTCCAGCCGCCGGTGTTCGCCCGGGCAATCTGGATCGGTCGAATAAAGCAAAGGGCGAGCGCGGCTGGTGCGCAGGTCGAGGTCGAAGCCACGATAGGCCAGGGGCATCTCGCCGTGTATGGCTTGCACGGCGGCCTCTGCCTGGAAGGCAGCGAGGGCACTGGCGGCGTTCTGAATCGCCGGGATGATGCCGGCCTCTTCCATCGCCATGGCGTAAAAGCGGCAAGAGAAAGCACCTATCAGTTCTTGGTTTGCACAGCGCCAACAAGGAGCTACCCGCGCCTCATCGATTTCGGCGGCCGGGTAGGCTGATAGCGAGAGCTGCGAGCCGTTGAAGCCCGCCTCAATCATAGGTATCCCATGGAGTCTGGCCTTATCGGAAAGATAGGCCCTCCCAAGGGGGGTGTCCACGCAGGAGACGATAACTGAGACCCCCAGGAAGGCTCCATCGCCTAACTCTTGTACCCAGTTGTCGGCGTAGCGCACTATAGGTTCGGGGGCGGTCATCAGGGGGAGGAGTTTCTCAGCGACCACCCGGACCTTCGCGAGACCATAGCGCTCCTGTTCCTCAGGATTAGGATAGAAGGGACTGCGCGTGCGGTTGTGCCCTTCAAAGCGATCGCGGTCCACCAAACGAAGTTCGCGTACTCCGGAGAGGGCGAGGTCTAAGAGCACGTTCTGCCCGAGCGCCCCGGAGCCCACCACCAGGGCTACTGCCTCAAACATACGCTCGGGGTTGTATCCCGCCAGTCTCTCCCTCGAGAAAGCACTGGCTCTATCTTCGCTTGTCATAGGTGTCGTGTTCATCTGCCTGTTCCTCCTTATGTTCGCAGTGAATTCTGTGAAGAGGGCTCTTCACCGTTGCTGTGCTCAGCTCAAATGCGAGCTCCTGCCCCTTTTGGCTTGCCTAGTCCTCATGGCCTGGGCACTTTGCTAGCGATTGCCCGCATAGCCAGCACGGGGCCTGCGCGTTGTGCTTGGCTGCCCTGCGGTGGAAGCCTGTTGGAGAGACACGTTCA
Source organism: Chloroflexia bacterium (assembly GCA_036386675.1). Lineage (GTDB taxonomy): Bacteria > Chloroflexota > Chloroflexia > QHBQ01 > JADMIH01 > JADMIH01. The sequence goes on from DASVVE010000006.1 coordinate 47,613, forward strand.
TTCTGAGTTGTATGTGGTGTCGATCGCGGTGCGGGCTTGAAGAGAGCCGTAGGTGTAGGTGCTGGACCCATCAGTGGATGCGATTTGCGTTTGAAGGTAACTGGTCTAGGTTGAACTACGGGCGCTTGCAATTTAGATTCTTGTTTCTTCACAAACACTGGGTTCATCAGCAGGGGACCTGCATTCTGCAGTTGCTGAACGATATGCTTGGTCTTCTTGCGCGGTGAAAGCGGCCGCTGTTTGCCCCAGAAGGCTAGAATAAGCATGAGCAGCAACACCCCTAGCCCCACCAATGCTGGTGCTGCCTGTGTCCACTCCTGGGACATTTTTTCACCTCCAGATTTCTTAGCCTTGACAGCTCTTGCTACTTCCCTAATAGGGGATCGAGTTATTCCGTATACACCGTAGCCAGCCCATAGCCGAGCACGCATCAGACGGGTAATGACTCCAACAGACACATCCAAGAAAGTAGCCGGCAGGTTCAATCGTGAAAAATTTGATGAATGAGTCGACAAGAGTACCGATCGGCATCCAATCGGTACTCTCGTTCTCTTGTGTCAAAAACGTCCCTTTTTGACACTAGCATAAAGGGCTTGATACAGCACACTCGCCGCCTCTTATTTGTGCCTCCTGAGCCATCGTGCCGAGTCTCAAAACGCGTGTCAAAATCAAAGTGCCCGCTGTTGCTTTATCACAAGAGTTTTGATACTCTGTCTGAATGCAAGTAGGTTATGCAAGGGTATCAACACAGGAGCAGACCCTCGACCTTCAACGTGATGCGCTAAAGAAGGCCGGATGCGAGCGTGTATTCAGTGATGTGATCTCTGGGGCCAAGGCTGAGCGGCCAGGGCTCTCGGAAGCCCTGGAGTATATGCGTGAGGGTGACACGAGGGTGACACGATCGTGGTGTGGAAGCTCGATCGGCTCGGCCGCTCACCCAAGCAGCTTATCGAGACAGTGACCACACTCAACGCTCGACGGGTAGGCTTCAAGAGCCTCACCGACCAGATAGATACTACCACGTCGATTGTGCCGCCGGGGCTGACGTCTCGTCAGAAACTGCGATGATTGGCAGCAAATGACAACCAAAGTTAGATGTATTGGCAGCATTTATCTACCAAACCCCGTGGCGGGCCTCTATACAAGTGCCCAATGGCCTAGAATCCCGGTAAGTAGTCTCCGGCTTTGTTTGCTACTCACTGGATAGCGTCCCTATTGCCGAATGGATGCGAAAACGCTCTGAAGTGCCAGGCAGCATAGTTTCCAGAGTGGCATTGCGAAAACTAAGACCAGGATTATGGAGGGGTAAACTTGCCATCTAAAGACTTGCATGAACGCAGTCGGGAGATAGGCCAGGCTCTGAAAGCCGCGTGTCTGCGGGCCGGGAAGAGCATAAGGCAAGCTTCGGCGTTCCTGGGAACCTCCAGGGAGCGCTATACCGGATTTGAGAGCGACAAGGTTTACCTAAGCCCGGTTGAAGCAGAAGTCTTAGCCTCATACCTAGGCATTAGCGAGCATGAGTTCTTTCCCCATGGTTTGAATGCGGATCCGCAGGAGATCGTCGTGTCAGCGTTGCCTGGGCAGACACTTCACATCCGTGTAAATGTGGAAGCCAATGCAGAGACCCAGAGCGAGTTAGGTACAGGTACGGAGCATCGCGACGCTAAGTCAGGGGAGCAGGGCTAACGCAGGGTTAGCTTTGGATGATGGAGGCTCCTTCCTGGGGCATGTTCACTTAAGGCATTTAGGGCGGGGACAAATTTGAAAGCCGATCAACAAGCAAGAGGATCTCCTAGAGACCACTAAGATTACTAAGGCTCCAGCTGACTCAGATTTGCCCTACTGGTGGCCCTCACCTGAGACCAAGCGCGCTCACATCAGTAAAGCACATCAAGCATAGGAGGCTCAAGAGAACCTCTGATCGACTAACCGATCAGAGGTTTTGTTTACGTGCCTTTGTGCCTGAGCCATGCCTTCTAGCTACGGACACTATGACCAATGTCCTATGTCCTTTGGGCCACGCATCACTTAAGCTCTGCGTCGATCTGAGAACATGAGCTAGTGTTTCGGCATGTAGCGGCATGTCACAGCAAATTCAGGAGAAGGAGGCACTCTTATATGATACGCAACAGAAACAAAACCGGAGGATTTACCGAGCGCGACTTAGCAATTCTGCGTTGGCTTGGTATTGGGGGCATAGCCAGTCTGGAGCAGGTAGCTGTTAGGTTCTGGCAGAGCAGCAATCAAATAACCACTGCGAAGGCACGGCTAACTCGGTTGAAGGGCGCAGGACTTTTACAAAGTGCATGGTGCCATAAACGTGGGAGAGCAGAGCTTGTCTATACACTGACAGCCCGAGGTGTAAATGAGCTTCCTCCCATAGTTCAGGATCGGGTGCGGCCCGGCTGGCCGCCTTCGGGGGAGATTGTCCAGCAGTTGGTGGCTAACGATACGCAGGCACTTATCGAAAGGGAGTTGCAGACGAAGGGAGCGCGCATAATTGAGTGGCGCACCGCACGAGAACTAAGGGCTGACTACGGAAAGGAGGTTGCGCGTGCCAATTATGAAGGTCGCAATCTCCCGCATAGAGAAATAGCAGACGCACAAATAGAGATTCAGGTCAAGGACGGCAGCAAGACTATCGTGGACATAGAGATAGACGGCCAGTATTTTGGACGAATGCTTGAAGCAAAGATGAAGGGCTTTGGTAAGCACAAGAGCAGACGTGTGTGGTGGGTATGTACGGCCGCAAGGGAGAACCTAATCCGCGCGGCTGCCCTGCCTTACCGCAACATTCGAGTGCTCATCCTGGCACCTGTACGTGTGCCCGCAATCGAGGAGGACGCCAATGAGCAAAAGAGCAGCTAAGCCACAAGAACTTCCCCCCACACATAGAACCATCCTGCAACTGTTGCTGGAATATAGATATCTTACGGCTCGTGACCTATGGCAAGCCCTGGAACCGAATTGTGCTGACAGCACTTCGATCTGCCATAAACTGCAGAGGTTACGCAAAGCAGAGATGGTGCGCGCCGAGGTCCTCGATTTGCGGCAGGGTAGCGCTAATCCTACTGTATACTCGCTGCAGAAGGCTGGCGGCGACGTACTTGGCATCAAAATCGGCTCGCAATATTATCGACGTGCGGCACCGGAGGACGTGGCGTACCAAAGCTTGCGTCTGCGCATCGAGATAGAGCTACAGAGATGTGGGTACCGTTTTCTTCGACCTGTACACTACAATTCCAAACGTGCAAAGCCAAAACTAACTCCGCAATCTAAGTTAATTATCACCATGATAATTAAAGCTGAAACTGATGAGATAGATGCAGGTTTACGCAGAATCGTAGCGCGTGGGCGGTCTACACGATGGGATACACAGAAACGAGAGGAGCCAAGCTACCTGCAAGCTAAGCGAGCGAATATGGGCGATATCAATGATCCGGTATTGAGGGATTGGATAGAAACGGAAGAGGAGAACAAGCGCCTGAGAATGGAGCGTACGGAAGAATACTGGAGCACCTGGGGTGTCTACAGTTACATCTACAAGAGAGGTCTTCTGAACCCGCGGGATGTTCCCGAGGCACTCATCGAGAGAATCATCGGGATAAAGAATGGCCAACTCTTTCAGGACGTACCTCGCAGGCTGAACACTTATGTTGCCTGGCGTGCGGGTGGCCAACCCAATGAAGTACCTATCTTAATAGAACTATGCCGCGCTGATATTACTCGTGCTCAGGTCACCAAATCCGTTGCCACACTAAGCCCGTTGGCTAGCAGGTTTCCGGCTGTATTTGTATTTGGAGCAGGAGCAACGGATAGTCTCACCGCCAGCATGCTGCGTATGCTTCTAGACCGTAACCGCATAGCTGCGGTATCGATAGACCAGTGGGCGGCTTATCTCCAAGGTGTGGGTTAGAAATCGACAACATTGAGCGCCAAGAAAAGGCGTCAAGAGCCTGCTGTGCGCGCATGATGATCACGTCTGACGCCTGTTGTTGCTTCAAAGACACGCAGGTTTGAACAGTATGCCGCGCAGAGGATGCTACGTTTGGAACTGTATCTAATGAGTCTATTGCCGCATTCGTCGGTCTTAGGGATTTCTTTGCAGGTCCAGGAATTTTCTCTGTAACACGAAGCCGTTGGAGTTGTGCTCGTTCAGTTTTACTCACTCCGAAACGAATACCGTAATATGGAACTGCCTCGGTAATTTCCCCACTACTGCAGATACTTCATCTACCTAAGTCTACCTAATAATCTTTCCCGGCCAACACACTCTTAGTCACTTGTTATGCTAGCGTCTGTCACTTCTGGAACTGGGGCAAAGCTAAGAATTAGCCTATATCTATGTTTGGTGTCTGGTGCATAAAGAAAAGATAACCGTATTCTCGCGTAATCTACAACGTTGCTACAAATCTACTGAAGTAACATGCCGGTTCCGGCCGACCCTTGTCTTAGGTCTCGGTGTTCTTCTCGCTGGCAGTTTGCCGTGCCTCTGCAATTAACTGACGGAGCCGGGCAAGATCTGCGACTGCCTGATATATTGATGACCTATCAGCCTCGGTCAGCATAGGCCATAACTCCACGATGCTGGCCAGATCGTTCTGCTCTCCAAGTTGTTTGGATAGAGCTAACAGTCTCGGATCCGGGGGCAGATTCAGGTCCTCATACAGCGTTTCTCCAGTCGCCGCTATCAGGTCAGCGAGTTCCACCTGTAGTACTCGTGCCATCTCCTGCAGGATGCGTAGACTGGGGACTTTAATCTCGTTTCGCTCTACTTGACTTATGTAAGCCGAGCTAGCACCGATTGCACGCGCAAGCGCTCGGCTAGACATATGCCGCTTCTCTCGCAGCTCTCTTAGATAATCTCCAAACATTCTGCGCGCATTATAGCACACGCTTTTTGAGTGGATTGTAGCTCAAACTTGACATATTGTAAATAATACTTTACAATATATGTAGATAATTCTACGCAGAAGGCTGTGCTCCAAATAGCAGCTACTAAGCAGTAGAAAACTTGTAGGAGATTGGTCGAGTACCTCCTGCTTGGGATTGGAAAATAAGTAGCTACAGAGAGGAGTTACGAGATGAACAGAGTGACGAGTTTAGGTGTTCAGAGTCAGCAGAGGCAAAACGAACAGCAAACAACTTACCAGGCATGGCGCGAAAGCCATTTGGGTGGGCTGATCTCTACCATAGCTGAGCCGGATGGGGCAGTATCTGCTTGGCAGTTGATAGCGACCTTTGCAGTGGGTACTCCTGGACTTGAATGGGTCGAGGGTGAACGCTGGTTCCAGGCCCAAGTAGAGGGGATAACTATCTACAGGTGCAATGAAGGGATAGCTGCATGGTACTACGGTCCTCCTGACCTCGTCTACGGCTGGTGTGGTGCTGAATGGGCAAGAACGATCCAACGCTTTGGCGAATCAGAGGCTGCAAGGATGTTCCTAGTTATGGCTACCCCACTGCCGCACCTTCCTGAGGTTGACCACGCTCCCTACTCGCGTCTAGTTCAATTAAAGGGTGTACAGCACTTCGTGGAACTGGCACGCCAGGACGAGTGGAAGATACCTGCTTATCCCACAGATGCTACCACACTCCAGTGGTACCTAGATGTAGCCTGGCGGTACGATCTGCCTCATGTTGTCATGGAGTTTGTCTGCGATGCTGACAAAGTACCGGCTGTGAGCAAGTTCCAACTCAATGTTGCCTCGTTCTGGAAGCACCCAGGAACTTCGGAGCTATACGTTCTCACGACCGACCAGCATTGGGTAGATATGAGCGCGCTCTACCGCGACGTACAGGCAGCGAGGATAGCGCTGGCGCGTGCAATCGAGGACAGCAGCATAGAGTAATGATGTCGACCTAGATGTATGGGTTGTTAAGGTGCACGTTCGATAGGACATATTTGCCACGCCCTATCGAATCTACTCTACGTCCGCATCGAAACGTGACAGGCCAGTTCAGGACTAACAGCCCAAGCCTTAAGGCCACCCACCTTGTGAAGGGGAAATTTATGCAACGCAAGACGCTCTTACAGCAAGCCAGGGAATTCGTCCGAGCACAGGAGGGTGTTATAGCCCCACTCTCCCTTAGCGAAGAAGAGATTGACCCGCAGACGCAGCATGACCTCTCGGTCCGCGCCTATCCCTTGGAACCGACGAATGAGTGCCATCCAATCGAGTACGACCCAAAATCCGACTCGATGTGCAGCGCATTTCGCTACTTCGAGGATGGGCGGCAGAAAACCCTTTTACTCGGCTACATTCCCATTTCAATAGGGCGGCGAAGCCTGGTGATACCGGTGCATTACTGCGTCGTTTCCGCCGTGATACTGCAGCGCATAGACAGAAAGCTCCGTCTCTGGCGTGAGGCTATCGTCGTGGAGGGGATCTGCGTCGAGCGCTCACTACTAGCAAACCAGCGGATCGCCGATGATTTTGAACGCGCTGGCCTAAGGATCATAGACACCAAGGCAGTAGGGGGCGACTACCATTATCTGCGGAGCCGCGCATTGCACATGGCAAAGGTACTGCGTCTACACACCGAAGATGCACTTATTGAGAGCTGGCGCACAAGCCCCGAGGCTTCTGATGCTTATCTGGTAGTGGACGGTACACTTATGAATTTTCGCAGTGCTGACAACGTGGAACGCTGCGTAGCTGTGAGCAAGAGTTCCACCAGCCGGTACTTCGACTTGAGTACCCACACCCGGATCATGCAAATGGAACAATACCAGCGTTCAGGAGCGTTTAGATTCAAATCGCCCCAAGACGATGCCAGTATGGGCGGCAAGGACCGCTTGAGCTGGTACCTGCGGCTGCGAACCCACCCGGGGTGCGACGTAGAGTTTGGGCTGATCCGCGTGGAAATTAGCACCCGACACTCCGGCAAAATCTCCGAACTCGCAAATGAAATTTCCCGGTATCTACTCTCCGAGAGCCTACCTACGTCTTACCCCTACCCGCGCTGGGACCGCCACCTCTTTCCCATTAGAGCGTGCGAGACTTACCTGGAGAGCATTGTACCTACCAACGATACAATCCGAGCAGCAATGCAGGGATCCAGCAAAGGACTGACTTATGATGCCCACGAATATTAAGAGTGCTAAGAGCCCGAAGAATACTGAGAGTATCAATGGTTCTATCTTGAAGAGCGCATTAGAGAAGAAACAGCTAGAGAAGTTCTTGAACGTAGATTACGGGATCATTGGACGCACGGCGGCAACCAAGTACGAGCCGCATACGTCCACGCAGTTTCACCTATGGCTGACCTCTGCGGAACGTACGGGCGGCGAGCAGGTAGCTAAGAATATTGAGATTGGCAATATCGTGGCGGCGCTTTCCGATACGTACGACGAAGTGACCTTTGGCACCGTAGTAGAGATGCGCGTGTATGCCGATGCCGAAAGTTTCCTTAGTGATTTCACCAGCCATGATTTCGGGGATGCTGGTGTCGAAGTGCCAACTGACGTTGCTGAAGTAGTGGTCGTCACATGCGATGTACTGCGCAACTTTAGCGCCAGGGCAAAACCTGTAGGGCGTTCGCGAGTGTACTACCCTTCGGCGCAGGGCATCCAGTACGCCTTCAACCTGGTGGACGAAGATGGCAACCACGATGCTGCCACAGCACCTATTCCGCTTGGCCTCTATGAGAATGGCGATGGCACCGTGGCCGCTATTGCGGTAGACGAAGCTTTCCTAGTTGGTCCGGAGGGTGCACACATCAACGTCTCGGGGATCTCTGGCCTTGCCAGCAAGACGAGTGCTCTGCAGTTCCTGACCCTCTCCCTGCTGACCCACTCCAAGAAGCGCCTGGCAGTCCTTGCCTTCAACGTCAAATCGAAGGACCTCCTATACCTCGACCAAGCTAATCCGCGGCTGCTTACCGACTCGTGGTCTCTCGATGCGTACCGGGCACTTGACATCCCGCCCAGACCACTAACGCAGGCACGCTTCTTCGCGCCTGCCGACCCTACCGAACCAACCAGAACGCAGAGCCTCAGGCGGCTGCCGACACAACGGATAGAGTGGGATCTAGCCTCTATCTACCGTGATATCCCCACTTTGTTCAACCCCCTCGACTGGGACGACAAACTGGCGGGCGTATGGTCATCTATAGAAGGCGAGATCGAGCACGGCAATATTCTGTCTTATGCGCAGATGCTTACATGGATCGACAGGCTAATCGACTCGGCCAATAACGCACGTCCGCCGCAGCAGTGGGTCCGCGGCAACCATATCAGCACATGGCTCAAGGCACGTTCTCATCTACAGCGATTTCCACTCGCGTTCAAGGGACTAATCGCGACAGCCGGCGCGGGTACGGACATACCCTGGAGCCAGTTTGGGGATCGGAGCGTCTACGTGATAGACATACAGATGCTCAGTGATGCAGGCAAGCGTCTTGTATTCAGCCGTGCCATAAATGCTGTACGCGAGATGTTGGAAGCAGGCACTCTTGAGCTAGATGGTGTGCTGGTGATAGCGGACGAACTCAACAAATTCGCACCGGCTACAGGCGAGCGAAGCCCTCTCAAAGAGCAGTTAGTGGACATAACCGCAAGAGGACGTTCCATAGGGCTGATCCTGTGTGGGGCTGAGCAGTTCGTCTCATCGGTTGACAAGCAGATTGTAGAGAACAGCGCTACGCATCTGTATGGACGAACCGGCGTCAATGAGTTGCGCGCTCCTAACTATTCTGCCCTCAGCGATGAGGTGAAGGGTAAGCTCTCGACCTTGGCGCAGGGTAGGCTGCTTGTCCAGTCCGCCAGGTTACCTCAGAGTGTCTTCATGCGCTTTCCTTTGCCGCCTTGTGTAGCTGGAGACCAGTTCCAGCCATGAGGGCTGTCAGGGTATCACGAGGGCATTCATGAAAACACCTAGTATAACGAAAGACCTGAAAGGTAGGTACATATCGACCAACAACCGGGAAGGGTTACACGCCTCAAGAGTTAGGCTGTGCCAGAGCAGCAGCACTCCTGTAGATAATTTCCAGGAACATCTCGGCCTTATCTGGAGGCATCTGGGCAACAAAATTCAAGATGCCTTGTACTCTGGGGTCGCTTTCAACACCGGTGTTCTCAGGTATAGGCCAGATACCGAGTACTTGTGCAGCATGAGTTACCGAGAGCTTATAGAACTTGCACAGGCTGACGACATGGTCAAAGGAGATACTGTCCAAGTCCTTGCTTCGTTCGATCCTACTAATTTGTGATGGAGACATACCAGTCTCAAATGCCACATGGCGCTGATCATACCCTAGTGCTGTACGCAGACTTGCAAACTCTCTACCAAGCGCACTGTAATCCGGGGGCTGCGTGATACGAGTTCTAATACTCTTCATATTGACCTCCTGAGGCGTATAAGGCTGCACTGATGTGCATGATCTGAAACAGATATACCAGACAATAGATCACAGGTTCGTGACTATGTAGTCTCTATAATCACCTCAAAGCTGCCCGAGCACTAAGTTGCTCACCATGTGCAGCACCATATCGCAAGGAGATAGTTGAGGTGAGTACACAAGATCAGACCGTTCATTACGACGACTATGGGCTGCCAGTTGTGATGACAATCGAAGAGGCAGCAAGGTTTCTCAGAATTTCGCGTACATCTCTGTACGAGTTAATCAGGCAGGGCAAAGTGCCTCACGTGCCGATTGGTCGTCAAAAGCGGATCTTGCGCGATCAGTTATTCAGATGGTTGGAGCAAAGTGGCAAGAGCCATTTACGGCTGTAGCGCGACAGTACACCTGCTCCATACCATACCATACTACGTTTCAAGTCGAGGTTAGGAAGGAGCACAGTAGATGCAGGGGTACGTAAAGAAATATAGGGCAAAGAACGGAATTGTGAGTTGGCATGTGCGGGTAGAACTACCGCGCGATCCCAGGACCAATAAGCGCCGACAGTTGCGTAGAACGGCAGCGACAAAGAAAGAGGCCGAGGATTTGATTGCCCAACTGCTAGGTGAGATACATGGTGGTACGCTAGCGGAAGCGTCTGTTCTCCAGCAGCCCGTTAGCGACTATCTGGCTGAATGGGTCTCCACGCGACTTACAGGTGTCAAGCCAGCCACTCGTAGACGCTATGCAGACACTATTCGGCTGCATATTGCTCCGGTCATAGGCCATATCAAACTTGCCAAGCTCACGCCTCTTGATGTTGATAACCTTATAGTTAACCGCCGCGAAAAAGGTTTGAGCAACAATTCACTCCACCTTGTGCGCACGGTGCTCCATGCAGCTATCCAGAAGGCTGTCGACCTTGGTTTGCTTCCCCGGAACGTGGTCAAAGCCGTGCGACTACCAGATGAAGAGGACGATCATGAGTTTAGCGTCTGGAATCACGAAGAAACGGCTACCTTCCTTGCTCTCACAGATCAGGATGAACTTGCCGCCTTCTGGCGGTTAGCGCTCCACACCGGGATGCGCAGGGGCGAACTCCTGGCACTCAAATGGGCAGACCTTGATTTGAGAGAGGGTAAGGTGATGGTAAGGAGGACCGTGACGCGTGACGCAGAGGGTCACTTCACGATAGGCACACCCAAGAGCAAGCACAGCAAACGCGCCATAGCTATATCAGGACTCACTATACAGACGCTCCAGGCTCACCGGCAACGGCAGTTAGAGCAAAGGTTTAGGCTTGGCCCAGCATACGAGGACAGCGATTTTGTCTTCATAGGTCCGCTGGGAGGGATGCTCAGTCCAAACACCCTTACAAACCGTTTTCATGCTCTACAAGCGCGAACAGGCAATCCACGCCTGAGGGTTCACGATCTGCGGCACACAGCCGCCACCCTCATGCTCACGAACAACGTCCACCCCAAGGTGGTAAGTGAGATGCTTGGGCATGCCAACGTCATGATCACCCTTAATCTGTACAGCCACGTCACCATGACGTTGCAACGCCAGGCCGCAGACCTGCTGGAGGCCTCCATCACAGAGGCTATGAGGCACAATGCAGCAGATGTACTTGATGCTTCTCTACGCTTCACTAATACAGACGAGGGCGTAGCATGATAGGCGTACTGACAAGCACGGATATAGTAAGACCGAGGCCTTTGACAGCCTAGGTTTTTCTTTGTCCGTGACGTTGGTGCCAATGTGTGCCAATCAAGCAAAAATGAGGCTTCAAAGGCCTCACTTTTGTGCGTGGATTTAGAACAAAACATCCAGATTGTGCCGAAGGTGGGATTCGAACCCACATGAGGCTACCCTCACCCGCTTTTGAGGCGGGCGCGTCTGCCGTTCCGCCACTTCGGCTTGTTGCTTGTTTCTTCTCCGCTGACCTACATCTCCAGGTCCACCGCCACGGGTAGCGAGGTCGCTTCCCAGCCTGTTGTCCGTACCTCTTCTCGACCGTAGTACTTAGACACCACCACCCGCCGTGCTAGCTGCTCCTCCCCGGCTTCGGTGATTATCCTGCCTTGGCCGCTGAACACCCTGTCGCTGATGCGTACCTGGACGCTGGGGTCCTGCCGTAGGTTCTTCACCCAGTCAGACCTGTCGCCGCCACCGGCTAGCATGTAGAGGCTGCGTCCGTCTTCCGGCATGCCAAACCAGATCTCGATGGTGTGAGGGTTGCCAGTCCGGCGTCCCACCGTGGTTATATAGCAGTATTGTTCACGTGCCAGTGTATCCATGCTGTTCGCGCTCGAAGCATTAACTATTATACGCAATTAGAGGCGGCCAGGTCAATCGTCTTGACAGCCAACCGGGCTTGTGATAAGCTGGTTCGGTTATAGATACCATGTATCAATAAGGTGAGTGCGTAGTGCAAGTAATAATACCGAAAAGTAAGCCCCCTGTCGCTTCTGGTCCAGGCGGGCCTGCCGTGCGGCTGCGGGACGTGACAGTGGGGTACGACCGCACCCCGGTGCTCGCCCACACCGATTTAGAGGTCGATTGGGGCCTCATCGTGGGAGTGATCGGGCCGAATGGGGCCGGTAAGTCCACCCTCATCAAGACGATCCTGGGCACTCTGCGGGCGTGGGAGGGCACGGTGGAGGTCGCGGGCCACGCCGCAAGCTCCAGGGAAGCGCGTGAGGCTATTGGCTACGTGCCCCAGCGCGAGGTGGTCAACTGGGACTTCCCTGTGACAGTGGCCGATGTGGTGATGATGGGTAGAACGCCCCGCCTCGGCTGGCTGCGCTTCCCCGGCTCTCGCGACCGCCATATCGTTGCCGAGGCCCTGGACAAGGTCGGTATGTCGGCCTTCGCGGGCAGGCAGATAAGCCAGCTTTCGGGCGGGCAGCAGCAACGCGTTTTCCTGGCGAGGGCGCTGGCACAGGGTGGCCGCCTCCTCTTGCTCGACGAGCCGCTGAACGGGGTGGATGCCGGTACCCAGGAGACGATAGGGGAGATATTGCGCGGAGTGAGAGCGGAGGGCGGCACGGTGCTCATGGCGACGCACGACCTGGAGCTAGCCGCCGCCTGGTGCGACCGCCTGGTGATGGTCAACCATGCTATTGTTGCCTATGGCCCGCCGGCGGAGGCCCTGCGCCCCGAAGTGTTGCGCCATACCTACGGCGGGCAGGTGCTCATGGTGCCGGAGGTCGGCAACGGCAGCCCAGGGGCCGGCACGATGGTGCCCGACGTTCACGGTCACCCAGGCGGGCAGCCTCCTCCCGGCACGACAAGTAAAGTGCTCTAGCGGCACAAAGGTAGAAAAGGGTTGGACTTCTTCAACTGGCTCACGGACCCGCTGCAATTTCCCTTCATGCAGCGCGCCCTCGTAGAAGTAATTTTGATGGGCATTACGTGCGGGTTGATCGGCACGTACGTGGTGCTGCGGGGCATGGCCTTCATAGGTGACGCCCTGGCCCACGCTATCTTCCCCGGCGTGGTAATTGCTTTCCTGCTGCACGCCAGCTTTTTCCTGGGAGCGCTTGTGTTCGGGGGCATTACGGCGGTGGCGATTGGGGCGTTGGCCCGCAACCGGCGGGTGTCTGAGGACACGGCAATAGGCGTGCTGTTCGCGGGTATGTTCGCGCTCGGTATCGTGCTTATCAGCACCGTGCAGGGCTACACCGCCGACCTCGCGTCCTTCCTGTTCGGCAACGTGCTGGGCGTGAGTGTGGAAGACCTTATCGCCAGCCTCGTTATTGGCGCGCTGGTGCTCGTAACGCTGGTTTTCTTCCACAAAGAGCTTGTGCTGGTGTCCTTCGACAACGATATGGCCGAGGCCGCCGGACTCCCGGTGTGGCTGTTGAACCTGGGGCTGCTGCTCCTCATCGCGGTGACCATCGTGGTGTCGCTACGGGCCGTGGGCAACATCCTGGTGGTGGCGATGCTGGTCACGCCCGCTGCCGCCGCTCGCCTCTGGACCGACCGCTTGCAGGTGATGCTGGGACTCAGCGCGCTGTTCGGGGCGCTCGCGGGCGTGCTGGGACTGCTGGTCAGCTATCACTCCAACCTGGCGGCTGGGGGCACCATTGTGCTGGCAATCACCGTCTGGTTCGGCGTGTCACTGGTGATAGCTCCCCGACACGGCTATTTGAGCCGCTTCCTGCGCCCTGAGAGCAAAGGCAGGCTGGCAGGGCCGGAAGGGGCGCTGGCGCAGTCCGACGGGCACCGCCACGTGCATTGAGTCATAGCAGGGTAAGTTGTTAGTCCCTGTAGATTAGGAGAGTTTCATGCCCGGCGTAGAAGCGGTGCTCGAACGATTGAATCACGAAGGCTACAGGCTCACCGGCCCCCGCCGCTTCGTGCTGGAGGAGGTGTTGAAGCGCACGTCGCCCTTTACTTCCGCCGAATTGTGGGACACAATTCAGCAGAGCGCGCCCACAATTGGCCGGGCCACCGTGTTCCGCACGCTCGATTTGCTTACCCGGCTGGGTGTGGTGCAGCGCATCCATCGGGACGCGGAGGCCGGGCGCTGCCACGCGTACCTGGCCTGTGACGAGCACCACCACCATCACCTGATCTGCAACTCGTGCGGCAAGGTCACTGACTTTCACGAGGACCGCGCGTTGGAAGCTCTGGTGCGAGAGGTAGAGAGGCGCACCTCTTTCCAGGTAGAGGGGCACAGGTTGGAACTTGTGGGCACCTGCCCTGCCTGCCGGGACAATTCGCACGAACAGACGTATACAGGTAACCAGTAAATGCTCAACCATTCTCGCCTGGCTAAACTGCTGCGCGTTCTAGCGGTGCTTTCCCTCTTAGTACTGGCAGCGTGCAATACCGGCAATCCCGATAGCTCTACGCCGCCCGCGAATACTACCGCAGCCTCCGGGTTGAACGTCGTAGCCACCACGACTCAGATACGCTCCATGACCGAGGCGGTGCTGGGCGACCGGGGTAGTGTGCGCTCAATTTTGACGCCAGGAGCCGACGCGCACGAGTTCGAGCCGAAGCCGGGTGACGTGCAGGCGATCAGCGAGAGCGACCTGGTGCTCAAGAACGGCCTGGGTGTGGACGACTGGATAGACAAGCTCATCGAGAACGCGGGGGGCGAGCGGCCTCTCATCACCGTTACCGACGGCGTGCTTCTGCGCGAAGGCGGGGAGGAAGAGGGCGCGGAGGGTGACGAGCACGGCGCGTTTGACCCTCATGTATGGCTCAACGTCAGCAATGCTATCACCATGACCACCAACATACGGGACGCGCTAGTCGGGGCCGACCGGGCAAACGAGACTGCCTACAAGGCTAATGCCGATACGTATATCGCCACCTTAAGAGACCTGGACCGGTACATCAAGGACCAGATTGCCACTATTCCCACCGAGGACCGTAAGATGGTCACCAACCACGACGCCTTCGGCTACTACATCGAGGCTTATGGGCTGACCTTCGTTGGCTCCCTTATCCCCTCGATGTCCACCGGGGCGCAGCCTTCCGCGCAGGATGTGGCCGAACTGATCCGCAAGATCAAGTCGGAGAAGGTCAAGGCGATTTTCCTCGAAAGCTCCATCAACCCGTCGCTCGCACGGCAGATAGGCGGCGATGCGGGCGTAAAGGTGGTGGACACCCTGTACGGCGACTCGCTCGGCGCGGAGGGCAGCCCCGGAGCCACCTACGAGGGGATGATGCGCTATAACACCGACACCATAGTATCAGCTCTCAAATAACCGAGTCTGGTTGGTGTTTAGGACCAAGCCCCGCCTTGTCATTCTGAACGTAGTGAAGAACCTCGTCCTAAATGCAGGTGTTGCCCTTTTCTTAGGGGAGAGTGCCGCCTGAAGGAAAAGTGATATTTGGGTGGTGAGGGACGAGGTTTCTCACTCCGTTCGAAATGACATGGTGGGGTTGATGTGCTGTAGGAAAGGTGGTGCTTGGGTGCTGTTGGACGAGATTCTTCGCTACGCTCAGAATGACAAGGCCTCCCTGGTTCTCGCATTCGGCTTGGAGCACAGCCGTTAGATAGATTCTATTGACGAGTTTGTAACTCGCTTATATAATGCCTCGAATGGAGGGTCTGTAATGATCTTCCTGCGATGCTGCTTACATTCAGAGCAAGGAGGCTTGTATGGATAAGCCCTGGTTTGACGAGTCGGGCCTGCTGGTGCTCGACGATTACATCATGCAGACTGCTTCCTACCAGAGGATCACCGACGACCACGCGGTTGACGACGAAGAGATAGCGGAACAGGCGCAGAGGGTTGCCGAACTGCTGAAGCAACTGGAAGGGATGCTCTCGCCCGAAGCCAAAGCCGTCGCCACCGACGCCCTAAGCGAGCTATCGGTGCTTAGCTTGTTACAGGCTAAGAGGGCGAGCGGCGCGTAGTAGCTTCACCGGCCCTGGTACAACAAACGACGTGAGAGATACGAAGGAGAACGTATATGCCAGCTTTCGAATCGGTCAAGACGGTGCCGGTGAGGCTTGCCGACATAGCCCCCGCCGCCTCTGAGGTGATGAATTACTTCCGGGCGCAGGGCTACGAGGTAACGGGTAAGCCTACGGGCACGGGCGGCGTGCTCATCAGCCTGCGCAAGGGCGATACTTTCAAGGCCGTGCTCGGCATGAAAACCTCGCTAAACATAGAGATAGACCCGGCGATCGACGGCACGCTCATACGGGCCAAGGTAGGGATCTTTGGCGAGCAGGCGGTGCCCACCATGATTATGCTGTTCGTGGCCTGGCCCGTGCTGCTCACGCAGATCTGGGGCATGGCGCAGCAGGCTAACCTGGACGACGAGGCGCTTTTCCGCACCGAGCAGGCGTTGTTGCGGGCGGCGGGGATGCCTACTGTGACCGAGCCTACGGCGGCCCAAGCCCCGGCAGCAGCCCCCGGAGCCGCACCCTACACGCCGGGCCCCTACACCCCTCCGCCCGTGTACCCGCAACAGCAACCTCAGCAGTTCCAGCAGCCTCAACAACAACAGCAAGCGTACGCCGCTCAACCCGCTGTTCAATCTGCCCCTGCCGCCGCGCCCGTGAGTTACACATACAACCAACCCGCGCCTGAGCAGCAACAGCAGCAGCAACAGCAACAGCAACAGCCCCAACAGGTTGCCACTGCCGGTCCCGCCACGCCCCAGGAGGCCCTTTATACCCCTGGCGCGCCGACCGTGCCCACTGCCGCCCCGGCCCCTGAAACTCCCTCAGCCGGTGGAGAGACCGCCCGCGTCGAGGCCCCAACCATCTACTGCATGAACTGCGGCGCACAACTCCCCGGAGACGCCCGCTTCTGCTTCAAGTGCGGCAAGCCAATATCGTCTACGACTACTGCGTAGCGCATCTAAACGCCAAGACGCCAAGACGCGGAGAACGCGCCAAGGTTGATAAGGTTTTGGGAATAACAAAAGGACCAGGGTACAACATCACGTACCCTGGTCCTTTGGCTTAGGACACCTAACCACTCTTGGCGTGGTCCTTGGCGTCTCCGCGTCTTGGCGTTTATATTCCTAACTTAAGAGACTCGCCTGGCTGTGTAGTCGGCCGGGGGCTGGACCTGGCGCTCGACTTCGCCTACCTGCCGTCTCACTTCGGCGGCGATCTTGCGGAAGACCTCCGGCGCGCCGGGGACGTTCCTGCTCTGGCGCTCCCACAGGTCGGCGGCGACACGGAGGGCGGAACCTTGCAGGCGGCTGCGGAAGTCGTTTACGGTCTGGAGTGCGATGGCGTGCATATAGAACCGCTGCCATACCTCGGCCGGGACGCGCCGCTCGTGAAGCGATTGCAGCCTCGATACCCAGGTGGTGCAGTAGGTGCCTGCAAGCTCCACGATTTCGCGGTCGTTGAGGGGGCGCGAGCGCTGGTAAGCGGCCACCAGGTCGGCAAACGCCCCGGCGTACAGTTGCAACAACTCCATCACATCGCTAGACACCGAGGGCCTGGCCGGGGCGGCATAGCTGGGCAAAGTAGCGTCGGCGGGTGCGACCTCTACCCGGCCCAGCCTGCCCAGCAGAGGGGTGGTAGCGTCGTCCAGGCCGGCTTCCTCGTCCTCGAACTGGGGCAGGGTGTCCAGCGGACCACGGCTGAGAGACACGTCGCGTAGATGCGTCTGTGGTGCCCTCATCGTATAGCCCTGGTTGCCGACGCGGCCTCCAACCTGGGTGGTTGACAGGTCCTCGGTGATGGCGGCAGAGGAAAGTTCTTCCGCCTGTTCCACTTCGGCGGGCGTGCTGGCGCGTAGCGTGACTACCGCCTGGTTGAAGTCGGTTGAGATCGATTTGAGGGCCTTGACCGCCTCGGCCATATCGTTGGCTGTGCTCCTCGACACGCTCAGTTCCTCGCGGGTGTGGTCCACCAGCCCCTGGACAGCCGTCACTACAGCGCGATTGACGGCCCTGCTGTCCTCCATCGCCTTCACGAGCGTGCCCTTCAGGTCGTCGTGCTGGTCGGTAATGGTGGCGCTGATGCTGCCGAGAGACTTGCGGGTGTCCTGGGCGACCACGCTGGTGGCGTCGAGGGCGGCTACCGAGGTGGTGAAAGCCTCTCGCGCCAGCCGGGTGGCCTCGTTGGTGGTGGTCATCACTTTGTCGAACTTGTCGGTGAAGTCGTCCTGCGTGACGTACTTTGGACGCCGCTGCCGCTTGGCGTGCCAGATGAGCACTACGGTGGGCAGCATGACGAGGGCCACAAAGATGCCTATGCCAGGTAGCAACCAATCGCTCAGGGTATCAGGGTTCACGGCTATGCCTCTCACATTTAGCATTCGGCGGTGTCGATGCCACCCGGTATCGGGCCGGGTCTCGGCAGGTGCCCATTATATAGCAGCCAGCGGCGGGCCGTTGCGGTGTCCACCACTGGTTTGGGGATGTGGAAAACTGGCCGTATTTCCTTCCGTAATGCTGGTAACAGTAACGTTTTCATGATTGGTATCGTATACAACGTGAAGAGTACTTACCTTTTTTGTGCCTGCAACGGAACACTGAGAGGTTAGAGCTATGATGAAACATAACGCACAGAGTCTTGGCAGTAGTACCTGGACATTACGCGTAGCGAGTTTTTCAATTGTTCTAATTACGGGCCTTTGGGCTTTCCGGACTGAGGCCGTTGAAGCATACGTTGCCCTCTTTGGTGCTGTTACGACATTCTTGAGTCTCTTTGTGCTTCCGCCCAGACTAGACCGTTTGATTGCTTGTACCTTGTTTGCACTTACTGTTCTGGCAATCGGCATGGTGAGAATTGACGTTGTAAACGATGACGCTCCGGCTGGAGAACCTATCTTCTCCATAAACCCGTCTCCCAATTTGACCTCTTTTCCGATATCGATCTCGTCAGAAAATACGCCAATACTGGCAACGGTGACAGCATCAAGTACATCCCTATCAGCTACTACAATTCCTACAAGCAGTGGACTGTCTGATGTAGCCTGGCAACACAATCCTACTCTACCTGAGCCAAGAGGTTATCCCGGAGCGGTCGACTACACGAGCCATGTATATCCAGGCAACAGCCAAAAGGATTGGTTCAATGGTGTTGAGCTCTTCATAGTGGAAACTCAAATGTTGATTATTGCAGGGTTCGAGGCCAATTTTGCCGAGATTGGACAACTAGGAGGGGCATCAGACTGCTATCTCCTGATTACACGGGGACCAATGAACGGCAAGATAGATCTACTTGCGTCTGGTTTGGAGATCCATAACGTCCGCTCAAGTGCGAGAACCTTTGAGTGGGCTGCACAGAAGGTCCATGATCTAAAGCTGAGTAACACAGCCTGTGCACAAGACGTAGACCTATGGGTCGGAAGATAACTCACCGCCCGCCATTGACAGGTTGTGTGAAAGCAGAGATGAAAGCAATAAAAGGCACAAAAGCCAGTCAGAGCTTATTATCAGTTGACAGGACCAGCACATTAAGCTACCTTAATCCCGAATGCTTTGAGTATAGGTAACGAAACATACCAGGTACAGGTAGCATCGTGCTAGTATCAGAAACCGGGGAAATACAGGCCCAAGATACGCGGGAGATGTGCTCTCAGTACTCCCTTTCGCACGGCGAAGACCCTATTGGCAGCGCCGTGGTGAACGAGCACTACGTTGTCATGGAACTGCCGATGCCCTGGCCCGCCGACGCCTGGCACACGCCTCAGCTGTCTGCCGGGGTGCGTGAGGTGGCTCGTCTGGCACAGGAGAACGGCGTCGATGTGCGCTCGCTTGCTATCGTGCCCGACGCCGAGTACTCACTGGAAGGCCATACTCGGCTCTTTCACTTCCACCGGCCGGAGGGCTATTTCTCTTGTTTCGACAAGCAGGAGTTCCTGGTGCCTACCGGGTTGGTAGCGGAGCTATTGGCTGCGCTGTACGCAGGACCGGAGGCGCTTGCACCCTTCGAGACGTACAGGCAGGACAGCGGGCATATAAGAGAGTTGCTTGTGTGCACCCACGGCACACGGGACGCCTGCTGCGGCAAATTCGGCTACCCCCTGTATGACGCCCTGCGCAACCACTACGCCCCCGCCTCGGAGGGCAGGCTGCGCGTCTGGCGGGTGAGCCACCTCGGCGGGCACCGCTTCTCCCCTACACTGCTCGACTTCCCCGGCGGGCACTACTGGGGTCGCCTTAACGCCCAATCAGTCGCTACCCTCATGACGCAGGACCGCCCGCCGGACAGCCTCCGTATGAACTATCGCGGCTGGGCGGGGCTTGATGCGTTATCTCAGGTGGTAGAGCGGGAGATACTCGCTCTAGAAGGGTGGCGCTGGCTCGACTACCTCAAGTCCGGCAGAGTGCTTGATAGGGGAGAGCACAAGGCATGGGCCAGGGTGCGCATAGATTACACCAGCCCGGATGGTAGTGATATAGGAGCGTATGAAGCCCTGTTGGAGAAGAGTGGCACGGTGCTCTCAATAGGGTCCTGTCGGGGCAATGAGCCTCCTAAATCCCGCGAACAGCACCACGTCACAGAACTGGTCAAGTTAGATGGCGGCGAGAGGAAGACAGTAATTCACCGCAGAGACGCAGAGGACGCAGAGGGTACGCAGAGATAATGGTTGTTTGGTTAAGGGGTAAGGGGAGCACCGTACAGCACGGTGCTCCCCTTACGTGAATCAACCTCTAATCTTCTCTGCGTGCCTTTGCGTCCCTTCGGCTTCGCTCAGGGCAGGCTCTCTGCGTCTCTGCGGTGAATTACTTTGTTACGTATGGTACCCTGGTGGTTCCCTCTAGCGAACCGTGACGCTTTTGGCGAGGTTGCGGGGCTTGTCGGGGTCGGTGCCGCGCAGGAGGGCTAGCTCGTAGGCCAGGCGCTGCGTGATGGCGGTGGCTGCCAGGTAGAAGGCCTGGCCTTGCGCGGTGACCGGTATGTGGAAGTCGAACACCGGGTGGTTGCGCGGGCCGATGCCTATTACCTGCGCACCTCGTGCCTTCACCTCGCCCGCGGCGGTGAGCATGTGCGCCTCGTCCGCGCCGTCGGGTGAGAGCACCAGCACAGGCGTGCCCGGCTCCACGAGCGCGATCACTCCATGCTTCAACTCCCCGGCGGCGAAACCCTCGGCGTGGATGTAAGACACCTCTTTGATCTTGAGGGCCGCTTCTAACGCCATCGCGTGCCCCATGCCCCGGCCCAGCAGGAACATGTGGTCGTGCGGAGCTACACAGTGGGCCACGGTGCGCACAGCGTCGAGCCTGCCGTCGGAACCTTCTCGTAGGGCTTCGATGTCGCTCGCGGCCTCAATGAGGGTGGCCTTCGCTGCCTCGGGTTCGCCCGCGATTACGCCCGCCGCCAGCATCATGTAGGCTACTTTGGCGGTGAAGGTCTTGGTGGAGAGCACGCTACGCTCCGGCCCCGCGCCCAACATCAGGCGGAAGCTGGCCTCGCGGGTGAGGGTCGATCCGGGCACGTTGGTCATCGCGCCAATAGCGGCCCCTCGCGCGCGGGCCTCACGCACGGCGTCGAGCACGTCTATCGTTTCGCCGCTCTGCGAGAAGGCCAGCACCGCGTCGTAGCCCTTGATGAGGGGGGCGTACTTGCCGAACTCGTGCGGGTAGGCCGTGGTTACCAGCCTGCGGGCCTGGGTGGACAGCAGGTAGCTGCCGATCAAGGCGGCGTGATAAGCGGTGCCGCAGCCCACGAAGTAGATGTTGCGCGACTCCGCCAGGAAGCTGGCGAGGGCGGTGGCCTGCTCCATGCCTGTATTCGCTATCTCCCGCAACAAGTCGGGTTGCTGCCAGATCTCCTTTTCGAGGAAGTGGTTGTAGCCGTTCAGCTGCGCCTGTTCGGGCCGCCAGCGTACCTGCTCCACCTCCAGCGGCAGGGGAGTGCCGGTCAGGCTGTCTATGAGGGAGGCGTGGTCGGGCCAGAGGGACACCGCCTGCCCGTCGCGCACGAACACCAGCTTGTCGGTGTGGGCCAGCAGCGCCGCCTGGTCGGAAGCTAAGTAGGTGGCACCGTCGCCAATGCCGACGACGAGAGGCGAACCGTTCTTCACAGCCGCAAGCTCCCCGGTGAGCACGTCCAGCGCGGCCAGCGCATTGAGGCCGTCCAGCTTGAAGCTCACGCGGCGCAACGCCTCGGCCAGCCTGCTCTCTACGTCCATAGGCAGGTGGTTTATGGCTTCGTATTCTTCCTCGAGCATGTGCGCCACGACTTCCGAATCGGTCTCCGACCTGAACTTGTGACCGCGCTCCTTGAGGCCCTCGCGGAGGGTGGCGTAGTTCTCGACGATGCCATTGTGGACGAGGGCGAAGCGCCCGGTGCAGTCGCGGTGGGGGTGAGCGTTAGCCTCTGTGACCGCGCCGGTGGTGGCCCAGCGGGTGTGCCCCAGCGCCAGGCCGGAATGGGGCATGTTGTCGGGGGCCGCGACCAGCTTGCCGACGTCGCGCACGGTACGCACCCCGTCGGAGGTGCCCACGGCAATGCCCCACGAGTCGTACCCACGGTACTCCAACGTCTTGAGACCGCTAAATACCAGGTTGGCGGCGTCGATGCGCTCGCCCGTGTAACCAAAAATGCCACACATGTAGGTCTATCTCCTATTGGATGAGGAAGGGAGTAACACGTAACACGTAAGCGTGGGACGCGAAAGCAAAGTCGAACTACGTATCACGTGTTACGTGTTACGCGTTACTCACCGTTCAACAATTGGGTTGGTGAAGAAGGGGTAAAGAGCGCTTACGAACTCTGAAGTTTGAAGGAGATAGCACGAGCAGGTGCCCGGAGCGAAGGTGCTCCGCCACGTGCGTCCGGTTGGTGTCCTGGGGGTCGCCCTCCAGTTTTGTCCGGCGCTAACGACCGTGGTAGCCGGGAAGCCATCCGCCGAATATTTCTCTTGGCCTCCACCTCGTCAACTCACCGCCTCTACGATGAGTCCTGGCGCTACTAATCTATATGGCTCGATGTTGTGCTGCTCGCCGTCTCTCTCCTGCCGGTTGTACCTCCTCAGGTGATGTTGGTGCTGTTGAGCACATCTATATGATAGCATTTTGGCTGTGCGTTTACAATTACTCCTTTGTGGTGAGTATGCCTACCCATGAGAGGTATTAACGGGGCAGGGGGTCCTATAGCCTTATACCCCTGTGGCTACAGTCGGCCTGTTATCGTCCCTCCGAAGCCAGGCTCGCGCCGGTAAGCGGGACTCGCATGCTATAATCGAGACAGCGGCGCACCTGTGGAGTTGGTTGCCTCGCTTCTTCTCCATATGAGGACTCGTATTGTGCTCACCAAGCTCCGCTTTGCCTTCTCATCTCTTTTCCTGGTCCTGGCGGGTTACCTTACCTTGTCGTGGATGGCGGCACCCTCCGCCGCTCAGACCGAACAAGAGCAGGGTTGTTGGCTAACGTATGAGAGTCCGGCTCCCGCCGGGCAGCGCGACGGACTTATGGGTGTATCCGGCCTCTCGAGCAAGGATGTGTGGGCGGTGGGTTCTTATTACAGTTCCGGCAATCTGCTCACGATGCACTTTGATGGGAGCAGGTGGAGCGTTGTAGACGCTCCACCCGATCCCTACTTTGAGGTGGGGATGAGTACGTACCTGGATGGCGTCGATATGGCCGCCCCGAATGATGTTTGGGCGGTGGGTAGAATAGGCTCCAGCAGGCCGTTCGACGTTTTCTACCCTGTAACAATGCACTGGGACGGCGCGCGGTGGAACCACGAGCCTATCTCGACCACGGAGTGGTATCCGCCTTCCCTGTATTCGGTTTCAGCAGTCGCGGCCAACGACGTATGGGCTGTAGGTGACAGCGGACGCCGCAGATACGGCGATGTATCCGCCTTCTTCCACTGGGACGGCTCTCTCTGGCAGCGCGCTCCGGTCTCGACTAGAACCGCACTGAGGGGCTACGTCAGCGCAGTGGAGGCACTCGCGTCTGACGATGTCTGGGCGGTGGGCACTAATATCGCCCACTGGGACGGCACTGCCTGGAGCGTGGTGGTTGCAAATGTGGGGTTACTCAGCGGGCTGGCAGCTATAAGCCCCAACGACATATGGGCTGTGGGGCGGGATGGCTCCCAGCCACTCATGATGCACTGGGATGGTAAGACCTGGACGAAGGTACCGAACCAAATATCGCCCGCCCATGCCGATATACCAACCTCTGTTGCCGCGATTGCAACCGATGATGTTTGGGCGATTGGCACAAACCACGTGTACCACTGGGATGGTGTGTCGTGGCGCGAAACATCGGGTCCGATCATCCCCGCAACAACACGTCTGAGCGAAATCGCCGCCGTAGGGAGCGATATCTGGATTGTGGGCCATGAGATAGCAGGGCTGAATGACGCCAGGCCGCTGAGGTCTTACATCCTGCGGCACACCAAGGCACCCTGTCAAAGCACTCCTACGCCCTCACCTTCTCCTGGTCCGACCTTCACGCGGCCCGCGATAAGGCAACCTCTACCACCTCCTGTGCCCGTGCCCGGCTCCCCCAGCCACACCTTTACCGAGACGGGACACACCGTTCCAGGGCTCTTCCTGGATTACTGGATTGAGCACAATGGCCTTAGCAGATACGGATTGCCCATTTCCGAGCCAATGGGGGAGGTGTCGGAAGTGGACGGCAAGACCTACACCGTGCAGTATTTCGAGCGTGCGGTGTTCGAGTACCACCCTGAGAACCCAGCCCCTCACAATGTGTTGCTGAGTCTCATAGGGGTATCTGACTACCATAGGGTTTATGGGCCGAGTGGCGCTCCCAACCAGAGGGTTGGCCTCAATGCCATTTACTTCCCCGAAACGGGACGCTGGCTAGGTGGTGGTTTCCATACAATATGGAGGCTGGAGGGCGGGCTGGCCGAATTCGGTTACCCCATTTCTGAGGAGTTTGAGGAGGTAAGCCCGCTCGATGGCAACGTATACACCACGCAGTACTTCGAGCGCGCAGTGTTTGAATGGCACCGGGAGCACGAGAGTCCGCATACCGTCCAATTTTCTCACCTGGGCAGGTGGCGGTACGTGAGCCTCTATGGAGAGTTACCTCTCAGACCACGGATTTCTACTCCGCAACTAGCTCCCTGACATTACCGCCAGCGCATCCCCCGTAGCCGCGCCTTCAGCCGTGTTGTCAAATATGCACCAGGTCTGCACCCCGTTTACCACGCTCTCGGCCAACTTCCCGGCTATCGCCTTCAGATAGTCGGGCGAATAGGCGGAATAGTAGATGCGAGGCGAGCCGTGGAGGCGGTAGTAAGCCAGACCGCTCCAACCCCCAGGCTCGGCGGCTGCGGGCACTATCGAGGGGTCGGCGGCCACGCGGGCGACCTGGTAGGCCGACAGCATGGCATCAGGCTCCGGGGCGAACCAGGTGGGATGCCGGGGTTCGCAGGCAACGTCACCGCTGAAACGCTCGCGGAAGGCGCTGAAGAAAGCGTCTACCGTTTGCTCATCGAATTTAAGGGTCGGGGGAAGTTGCACCAACAGCGGCCCCAGCTTCGGGCCGAGGTGCTTGCATTCGGCAAGGAAGACCTCTAGCTCGGTGTTGGCGTCCCTCAGACGGCGTATGTGGGTAATGGTCTTGGGCACTTTGACCGCGAAGCGAAAGCCCTCCGGCACCGAGGCGGCCCAGCGCTCGTAGGTGCCGGGTTTGTGGGGGCGGTAGAACGAGGAGTTGATTTCGACGGCGGGGAAGACACGGGCGTAACGCTCCAGGTGGGTGCCTTCTTCGGGAAAGCGCCCGGCATGCTCCTTCGGGATACTCCAACCCGCGCACCCAATTCGAACTTGATTGTTCCCGGTTTGCCTGGCGTCAGGCTCCATGCGCTCTTTCCCTGTTACTTATGCAACTTTGTGCGGGGATTGACGTGTTCGTTCAGCCGCTCAGCCCCTCACTTGCAATGTCTTTCTGTTCTACATCGCGTACGGGTTTCCTGGCAACGCACAGCAGCGACTGGCCGAATGGCAGTCGGACCTGTTGTTATGCCCACGGAACTTCTCGGCGACCCAGTTCCCCGCTCGGGCAGCAGGTCGAAAGTCAGCAGCTGGGCGGGCAGGAAATAGCCGGTCATGTTGCCGGTGCCGCAGCCAACCTCTACGACGCGGCGGCCCACTTAGGGACGGGTTAGCTCGTAGACCCACGTGTTATAATGATCGACATCGGCCATACGCGGCAACGTCTCCGGCCCCGTAGCCTCACGCTCGATCCCCGGCGCTTCTGATCTGAGTATCATAAGGGCCAGTAACCCTCCTAGAGCCTGTTCATGAATTCACTATTGCATATTATACAGTCGTGAGTAACACCGGCGGCAGATGAGCCAGCAAGAGTTTGCCGAGAAGGGTCGCGGCCGTACGTTGCTCGCCCTCATTGCGGGTGCTTTCGCGCCACGGCGTGTCGTTCAGCTGGCGTTGGCGCTGGCCTTGCTCACGGCGGCGGTCGATCTGCCGAATAGATTCGCGTCCGCTGGGTCTGTCCTGTCGGTCACGCGGCTCTGGGCGGACCCTGACGCCCAGCACCAGGCACAGATCGCTGACGCCCCACAAAATCTGCTTCGAGCCGCCGATGCCATCCTGCCGCGCGACGCGGTGGTACTGCTGGTCACCTCAGGCCAGGATGTGGGCCGGCGCGAGTATATTACCTATCACCGTGCCCTCTACCTGCTGGAACCCCGGCCCGTCTGGTGGCTGTCGCCCGCCCCCTCCGATGGCTCCTGGAAGGCGCGCTGGTGGATCTCCGCCCCGCTTACCGCCGATACGATACGCGCTGTAGCCACGGAAATGGGCGCGGGGTACGTGCTTGTCTACGAGGTCTCTCCGCCTATCATCGTGGGGCGCAAGGTAGCCGACTTTGGGGCAGGCTATCTTCTCCAGGTTGACGACGAGAGCCAGGAAGAGTCGGCCACCCCAGCACGGCAGGAGTACGCCGGTGCCGCCTGGCCGTTGCAGGTCGCCGGGGCGCTGGCTGTCATGCTGCTGTTGGGCAACCTGGCGCTGGCCTGGGTGGCCCGGCTCGGCTATTCGCCGCGCGGGGTAGAGAGGTGGGCACTGGCCTGGGCCATTGGCGCCGGCCTCACCACGACCGCCATGTTCTGGTTGGATACTTTCGGCCTCGGCCTGTACCAACAGATCGCAGTGCTAACTCTGCTCGCCGCCGGGTGGGCGGGCTGGAAGCTGGTGGTGTTTGCTACGAGGTGGGGTAGCCGGAAGCACCGCCAGCGGGTGGGGGCATTAGTCGAAGTTAATACCGTAGCAGGGGAGACCGAGGGCACTTCCCGCCTGCATAGGGCGTTGCGCCTGCTCCTACTGATCTTCTTGTCCGTTGAGGTGGTGTTTGTCGCGGTTGCTGCCGTGGGCCGGCCGCTGACTGTCTGGGACAGCTGGGTCAACTGGAGCATGAAGGCGCGCATGATCTTCCTGGAGGGTGGCATCACGCCCAGGCTCTACTCGGACGCCTCGCGTACCGTCACCCACCTGGACTACCCGCTGTTGGTGCCGCTGTCGGAGGCTTGGTTCTACGGTTGGCTGGGCGCACCCGACGATCGCCTGGTGGGACTGCTGTCGGTCTGCTTTTACCTCGCGCTCGCCGGTGTCTGCTATGCCGCCGCGCGGGCCGGGGGAGTTGGACGAACCACCTCGCTCGCCGCATGCGTGGTCGTCGCCAGCATGTCTTACATACAGGGTCTGGCGGGCATCGTCTTCGCGGAGGTACAACTGGCGCTATATGCTACCATAGCCGCCGTCTACCTCGTTAAGTGGCTGCGTGGCGGACCTGCGGGCAGCTTAGCCATCGCCGCGCTCGGAGCCGGGATGATGCCCTGGACCAAACGCGAGGGGCTAGTGCTACTGCTCGCCATCGGCATTGCCACCCTCGCCCTGAATCTGAACCGGCGGAGGGCGTGGCTGGGGGTTGGGTCGCTCGGCGTGGGGGCCGTGCTGTTCGCCGGACCCTGGTGGACGCTAATTGCCGCCAACCGCGTTGTCAATGCCTCCTTCATGCCCTTAACTGCGCCCAATTTTCTGGCGAATCTAGACCGCCTGCCGACCATTGCCCAGCTAGAGCGCGACAGCCTGCTAAACTTCGGCTGGAGCTTCATCTGGCCGCTCGCGCTCCTGTGTGGTCTGCTCACCTGGAGGCATGCTCGCCGTAGCATAGAGATTCTGCCCGCCACGGCCGTGCTATACATCTTGATGACGTGGGTTATGTACATCTTCTCGACGTACGTGCCCTACGAGCAGCATATCCTCAGCTCGATTGACCGCCTGGTCGCCCATGTTGTACCGCTCGTGGTGGTCTGGATCGCCTTGCGTGGGGCGCACCCTGCCGCCGGCAGAGAGGGGCCGAATCGGGACGCAACAGGGCTTATTTGCTGATATTCGGTCTTTACTTGCGGCGCTGGAGGTCCGGGGCTATGTCGATGGTCCCAGGGGTAGGGCTACGTGGGGACGGTGGGGCACCTTCATCAGCAGTAGCCACATCCCCCACATCACCGTGGACAAAAGGACAACGTATGGCAACAGCGTCCACAGCCCCAGCCCCTCGGCCAGGTTGCCAGCCACCCAGGGGAAGAAGGCGGCACCGGCGCTACCGGCGCTCGCCACGAAGCCTATGGCGCTGGGCAGCACGCGTGGCGCTACCATGCGGGAGAGGACGGCTATCACAGTGGGGAAGATAGGGCCGAGGCTGAAGCCGGTGAGCCATAGACCGGCCGCTGCCGCGATGGGCCAGGGTGGCAGCCACACCAGCAGCAACCCGGCCATGACCCCGCCGAGGCAAAGCTGGATGAGGTTGCGGTCGCCCAGCCGTTTCGCCAGTCTGCCAAGCACCAGCCTCCCCACTGTGAGGCCCAGCCAGTAGCCGCTGACGAACCAGCTCGCGGGGGTGGGGTCGACGGCCCGGTCCTCGGTGAGCAGGCTGTAGCTCCAGTTGCCCAGGCTGACCTCGCCGCCCACGTACAGCAGCAGGAATATGGCGACGATCCACACGACCCGCAGCCGGAGCGTGGCCGCGAGCACGTTACCTCCCGCGCCTGCGCCCTCTTCATGTCGCACCCTGCCAATGCCTCGGAACGCGAACCACATACCGGCAAGGACCACCAAAGCCACGCTCGCCCACCACAGGTAGACCGCGTTCCAGCCGAGTCTCAGGTCGAGGAAGGTCTGGGCAACGACCGGGCCGATGAGAGCGCCCAGCCCGTAGCATGCGTGCAGGTTGTTGAGCACTGCGGTGTTGTTGGGGAGCCCGGCTATGTAGGTGTTCAGCCCCGCGTCGAGCACGCCGAAGCCGAAGAAGAATACGACGTAAAAGGCCAGCAGCAGGAAGAAAGGCAGCCCCAGCCCTATAGACACTGCCCCGACGATGAACGCGCCCACGCCCAGCGTGAGGAAGAGCCGGGTGCCCAGTCTCTCCACTAGCAGGCCGCTGGTGAATGCCGCTGTGAGGTATCCCGACGTGCCGCACAGGAAGAGCAGCGACACGGTAGACTTGTCGATGCTGTAAGACCGCTGGATGCTGGGTAGCAGCACCCCAAGCCCACCATCGCTCGCGCCAATCAGCACAAACGCTACAAACGCCAACCCAACCCGCAGCCAGACTGCCCTATCAGCACCCATGCACCTAGCATAACAGCCCCACGCCCGCCCCGGCAACTTCGCTGCACCCCAACAAGATTAGACGGAAACGCCAAGACGCCAAGACGCCAAGGACGCGCCAAGATTAGGATTGTGGCTCAAGCAAAAGGAGCAGGATACGACATCACGTACCCTGCTCCTTTTTGTACCAGCTAAACCCTATACTCTTGGCGTGGTCCTTGGCGTCTTGGCGTCTTGGCGTTTCCGTCTCCTATTGGCATTACTGCACGACTGCGTCTGTGTAGGCGAGCATGTCGCGGAGGCGGTAGGCGTTGTAGAGGGCCTGGCATTCGGGGTCGTTGTTGAAGTAGATGTAGGTCTCGATGCCGTTGCGGGCGTCGTTGGCTATGCGGTCGGCCCAGTACTGTAGCTCGCCTTCGGTGAGGCCGATGCCCCACTGGCCGCCGTGCACGCGCAGGTAGCGGAACGGCCCCACGTCCGGCACGTCCATCGGCGTGTAGTAGCCGCCTATGGCCCTCACGAGAGAGTAGCCAGCGCTGCCGAGGATATCGTAAATCGCTCCGTTGTACCAGGAGTAGTCGCGGAACTCGAAGGCGGCCTTGTGTCCGGGCGGCAGGTGCGAGAGGAAGTTGCGCAGGCGGTCGGGGTTGGCTTTCCACCTGGGCGGCATCTGGTAGAGGTACGGCCCCTTATGGTAACCCAGGCCCTCGGCTGCCTCAAGCAGCGCGCGGACGGGTTCCTCCGGCTCGCTCAGCCGCTTCATGTGCGTGAGGTAGCGGCTCGCTTTGGTAGCGAACTGGAAGCCGTGGTGGAAGCCCGCCTGTTGCGCCCACGACTCGAAGTTCTGGCGCGTCGGCAGCCGGTAGAAACTCCGATTGATCTCCACCGTGGGGAAGACAGTGGCGTAGTGCCGCAGCCAGTCGCGCTGCTTCATCTCCGGCGGGTAGAAACAGCCAATCCAGTGCTTGTACACCCAGCCGGAGGTGCCGATCCAGATCATCGCGTTGCTCCTGAAACGTGAAACGTGAAACGTGATGCGGTTAGCGTACTTAGCAGGTAATAGGCCAACCGGGTGCCTTATGCCGCATCACGTTTCACGTTTCACGTTTCAGCGTTAGCTTCTAACGCAACCCTGCGCCCCAGCATGAGGGGAGCGGCGATGGCGGCGGCCAGGAGGCAGAGCAGGCCCGCGACGAGTGGGGGCGTGAGTATGCCCAGGCCGTCCGCGATGAGGCTGAAGAGGAGGGGGCCTGCCGCGAAGCCAATGGAGCCTGCCAGGTTGAAGCCGCCCATAGCTACTCCGCGCTGTCCCGGCCCGGCGTAATCTCCCACGAGGGCGATGGAGGGTGGGTAAAGGATGGCCCCGCACAGACCGCCGAAGGCCATGACCGCGTACAGCATCTCGGGTCCGACGCGGCCCACGAGCATGAGCATCAGGCCGTAAGCGACCGTCCCCAGGAGCATCGGCCTGGCCCGCCCGAACCTGTCCGCGATGATGCCGCCCACCGGGGAGAAGATGGCGAAGCAGAAGAGGAACACCATCAGGTAGATGCCGCGCTGGGCCGGGCCGAAGCCATAAACCCTATCGGCCAGGATGGGGAACTGGCTCACGAAGAAGCCCACCGTGAGCCTGTCTAGCATAGTGAAGGCGTAGGGTATACCCAGGCGCGGGTGCTCTCTGAACACCAGCATCGAACGGCGCAACGAATAGCCAGGGGTGACCGCCTGGGTCTCCCGCACGCCCACCGCGATTACCACCAGCATAACCAGCAGCAAGGCCGCGCCCACCCAGAATGGGTAGGCCAGCGATATGCCCGCGAGCGCGCCACCAATGGGAGCTCCCAGGCCGTTGCCGAGCAGCATGCCCATTGTGAACACGCCAAGCGTCATGCCCCGGCGGCCCGGCGGCGCAATGTCGAGCGTCATAGTCATCAGCATGGAGACCACCGCGATGCTGAAAATGCCTTCGATGAAGCGGGCGGCGTAGAGCAGCCAGATGTTGTCTACCAGCGGCATCAGCCCGAACATCACGCCCTGACCGAGCAGGCCCATCATCAGAAAAGGCTTGCGCCTGCCCCTGCGGTCGGAGAGCGCGCCCCAGATGAAGGCGAAGGGTATGTAGGCGAGGAAGTGCATCGTCTGGAACAGGCCCTTGGCGGTGTTCTCCAGCTCCAGGTCGGCTCCGCCGTTGGGCAGCAGCCGCCCTACGAACTCCGCCAGTGGAGCCACGGGCAGGGTCAGTGTCAGCATTGCCGCAAACATGCCCAGCACCAGCAACCCCAACTGCCTGACGTTGAGCTTAGCGGGGTCTGATGGTGCGCTATTTACATCCTGTGGTGGAAGTTGTGATTGTGCCTCTGATTGCATCTTTGCGTCTCTCTTTATCCTTGTCCACCCTCTATGTCGTTCATCTGCTTATTACCACGAATATAACAGTTTGCAGCATGGCATGACAAACGGATTGTAGCACTCATGACACTCAATCTTCACGCTGAATGAGCCTTGTCGGACTTTAGGAACCAAGCCCCTTCTTTGTCATTCTGAACGCAGTGAAGAATGACAAAGAAGGGGCTTGGTCATCTCAGTTCAACATCACTGCGTTCAGAATGACAAAGAAGGGGCTTGGTTGGTTCAGTTCGGCCTCATTCCTACTCACCTTCTTGAGATCCTTCTCTACGCTCAGGATGACAGAGGAGTGGTTGTTGGCCGTAATTGCCGCATAGCTGGCTTTCGTAGGACCTACCAAAATCCGAAATCCGAAATCCCAATTCCCAAATCCGCACCCCGCCTCTTATGCTATACTTTCGCATGGGTTTGTCCGCCGAAAATCTGGCGCTTTACTACCACCCGGCTTTCCTGCTGCACGATACCGGATACCACCCGGAGTCGCCTGCACGGTTGCGCGCTATAGTCTCGGCGTTGGCTGCTTATGGCATACCGGAGAGCAGCCTCCTCAGGCCGGAGCCGGTGGACCTTGACCTGCTAGGGCAGGTGCACGACCCGCGCTACATACGCGTCGTCGAGCAGGTGGCTAATTCGGGTGGCGGTATGTGGGACCTCGATACGGTGATATCGGAACGGTCGTATGAAGCGGTTATGCTTGGGGCGGGTGCGGCTTGTGCGGCGGTGGACAGCGCGATGCGAGGGGTGCGGGTGCCGTTCGCGCTAGTAAGGCCGCCCGGACATCACGCCCTCTACCGCTCAGCTATGGGTTTCTGCCTGTTCAACAACGTGGCCGTGGCGGCCCAGCACGCCATATGTAACTACGGCCTGGAGCGCGTGCTCATTGTTGACTGGGACGTGCACCACGGCAACGGCACGCAAGACTACTTCTACCCCCGCTCCGACGTGCTTTTCTTCAGCACTCACCAGTATCCATTCTATCCCGGCACCGGCGCTATAAACGAAACGGGCACGGGTGAGGGCACCGGCTACACGGTCAACGTACCGATGCACGCGGGGGTGGGCGACACGGGCTACATGCAAGTGTTCGAGCAGGTGCTGGTGCCGCTCGCCCGCCGCTACCGCCCGCAGCTTATCCTCATATCGGCAGGCTACGACGCTCATATAGGCGACCCTCTGGGCGGCATGTCGGTTACCACGGCGGGGTTTTCGGAGCTTGCCCGCATTGTTCGGCAGTTGAGCGGCGAGATAGCGGAGTGCGGCGGCAGACTGGCAGCCATCCTTGAGGGCGGATATAATACTGAAGCC
The DNA here is from genome assembly GCA_036386675.1 of Chloroflexia bacterium. Taxonomy (GTDB): domain Bacteria; phylum Chloroflexota; class Chloroflexia; order QHBQ01; family JADMIH01; genus JADMIH01. The sequence goes on from DASVVE010000006.1 coordinate 80,669, forward strand.
CTGGCCCAATCGGTTATTGCTACAATAGCCGCGCTGCAAGCTCCTCCCGGCGAACTGGTGCCGGACAATACCCCGGAGCCTGAAGAGCCATATGGACGCAGGCGCGGCCCGGACGTTACCAGGGTAATTGAACAAGTAAAACTGATACATCGACTCTGAAACGTGAAACGTGAAACGTGATGCGGCTGGGGGTATAGGGTACGTGCATAGGAGCTTGCTCCCGTAACAGGAGCAAGCCCCCCTGTCATCCTGAGCGTAGCGAAGGATCTCAAGAAGGTGAGTAGGGAGGCTGTTGAATGTTAAGTTGCATAGTGCTTGTGGTGCGGCGAAAAGGTAAAAGGAGCATCTGAGATCCTTCGCTACTCCCAGGATGACGGGGGGGTATAGTTCCCCAGACATACAAGCCATCTCACATCCACGAACCCTACTTAGCAAACCGCATCACGTTTCACGTTTCACGTTTCAGAACCAGGAGTGACGCACAGTGGATATGCTCAAATCGTCGCGGGATGAAGACCAGCGCAAACGAGACGAAGCCCAGTTCTATACCATACAGCAGCAGTTGGACGAACTCCGGCGGCAGCTACGGGAAAACCTGGCCCGCCAGCAGTGGTTCGAGGAGCTGTACAAGCAGAACGAGGGCAAAGTAAGCCAATTGCAGCTTGCCCAGGACCGCCTCACCCAGGACGTGGCCCAGGCCCTGCACGCCCGGCAGATTGACGAGGGGCGCACCAAGGCCCAGGTCGCCGAGCTTGCCACCCGTATCGAGGCGCCCGACAAGCAGATCCGCGACCTACGCTCCCAGATAGGTGAGCTTGCGGAGGCGCGTAAGGCCGACCGGGACAAGGAGGCGGGGGTGCAGCGTCAGATTGACGAGTTGCACCGCCAGATACGCGAGGTCAATTCCCACATCTCGCAGGCCGCTGAAGCCTACAAGCACCTGACGGACGTAATGCACGAGCTTGAGGCCACTATCGGTGAGGTACGCAACGAAGCGTTGCATATCGGTGAGTTGCAGCGCATCGAGGAGCAGCGCCTGCGCCGCCAGGGTGTCGAGCTGCAAGAGCTGTTCGAGTCGCTGCGCCAGCAATTCGGGGAGATAGCGGCCCGCTCGCAACGGGTGGACGACGTGCGCAAGCAGCTTGGCGAGCGCATCGAGAGGATAGAAGAGCAGCTACAGCCCATCCACGAGGTCGAGGAGACGCTGACTGACGACCTCCAGAGGATAGAGACTCTGGCTAACGAGCAGTACATCGCCCAGCAGGAGCGGCTGGAGGTGGTGCGCCTGCAGCTTGAGTCCCAGGTGGGCGAAATTCGCCAGCTTCACGACCAGCGCACCGACCGCACCATGAGCCGCTTCAACCAGCTTGAAGAGCGGGTGCGTTCCATCGACTCGGCGTTGAGCGAGCTACCGAGCCGCTTCGAGGCGTTGGAGCGCCGCGACGAGATGATCGGTTCGGAGGCCGACACGATTGAGGAGTGGCTGGTGATGCGCCAGATGTCGGCTCTAGAAGGCATCCTCGATGACGTACGCAAGCGCCGGACCGACCGCGCAGGCAGCATCACCACCGGCCTGTACAATAGGCCCGCTCCCCAACCCGAGACCCCCGGCTCCGTCTACAACCCCTCCGGCCTCCTCCGCAGCGTCCGGGACGCCAAGCCCCCGCGCAAGGACAGCGACGGCGACATTGAGAGTGATGAGGAGTAGCTGAGTGCCGAGTGCCGAGTGCCGAGTGCCGAGTGCCGAGTTGAATGGGTTTGCCAGATATGAGCGATGAGTACCTGCCGGTGGAGGCTGAAACTGGCGACAACTCGGCACTCGGCACTCGGCACTCGGCACTCCACCGTCCCCGCAAGTCGCTGGGGCAGCATTTTCTCAAGGACCGCTCGGTGCCGCCAAGGATCGCCATCGCGGCTGCTATTGAGCCTGACGATGTCGTGGTGGAGGTTGGGCCGGGGCTTGGGGTGCTTACCGAGGAGTTGGCGCGCAGGCTCGACCCGGAGCGCGGCAGGCTGGTGGCGGTAGAGTTGGACGACGACCTGCTACCCGTCCTACGACAGCGGTTCGCGGGCATGCCACACGTGAGCTTCGTGCATGCCGACGTGCTGGACGTGCCTCCCCAGGAGCTATCGCAAGGCCGCCCGTACAAGCTGGTGGCTAATCTCCCTTATTACATCACTTCGGCCATCCTGCGCCACTTCCTGGAGACGGAGCACAAGCCTCGTTCCCTCACCGTCATGGTGCAGAAGGAGGTGGCCGACCGCATGGTAGCCAAGCCCCCGGAGATGAGCCTGCTGGCGGTGTCGGTGCAGTTCTACGGCAGGCCGAAGATCATGTTCAAGGTGCCGCCCGGCGCGTTCAACCCGCCTCCCAAGGTCGATTCCGCCGTGGTGAGGATAGACGTTTATGGGGTGGGAGAAAGTCCTATACAGGTAAGCAGTGAGGCGGCGTTCTTCAGGCTGGCGCAGGCGGGGTTCGGGCAGCGAAGGAAGCAACTCGCCAATACCCTTACATCAGGGCTAGGGTTGCCCAAGAGCGATGTGATTGAGACCCTACAAAAAGCCAGCATCGAACCTACGCGGCGGGCTGAGACCCTCACGCTGGGCGAGTGGGCGCGCCTCGAACGGGTGGTAGGCGACCTCACCCAGCAGAAATGATGCTAGAGCTACCTGCCTACGCCAAGATAAACCTCGGCCTTGAGGTCACGGGGAAGCGCCCGGACGGCTACCACAACCTCGTGTCGGTGATGCAGCTTGTGGACCTGCACGACACCCTCACCTTCTCTCCAGCGGACGACCTGAGTCTATTTAGCGACGACCCGGCCATGCTGGCGGAAGGGGATAACAACCTGGTGCTGCGTGCCGCCCACCTTCTACGCCAGACTTCCGGTGTTGGCAAGGGCGCTCACATCACCCTGGACAAGCGCATCCCCAGCGCCGCCGGGCTGGGGGGCGGGAGCAGTGACGCGGCGGCGACCCTGCTGGGCCTGTCGCGGCTGTGGGGCCTCGACCTCTCGCTTGAGGAAATGTCGAGGCTGGGGGGCACCTTGGGTTCGGACGTGCCGTTCTTCTTTGCCGGGCCTACCGCGCTGGTGGAAGGCCGAGGCGAGCAGGTCACGCCGCTTGCACCCCTACCTCTGTTTTGGGCCGTGCTCGTTTCGCAGCCCTATCGCATTCCAGGCAAGACTCGGCAGTTGTACGCCAGCCTCAGACCCAAGGACCTGGGAGACGGCAACCGAACCCGCGAAGTATTGGCAGCCGTGCAACAGGGCGGCGATATAAGCTCGGTGCCCCTGTTCAACTCCTTCGAGCGTGCCGCCTTCCAGGTCTTCCCCGGCCTCGAGCGGGTACGCGGGCAGATGCTGGAAGCCGGTGCCCCTAACGTGCACCTCTCCGGCAGCGGCCCGACCCTCTACACGCTCTACCCACAGTCCGCCGCTTCTGAGGCGCAGAGGTTGTATGACAGCCTCGTCCGGAGTGGGCTGAAGGTCTATCTCGTGGAGAGTAAAAGGTGACCGTCACGCTCTAAGCAGCTACGCTAACATCAGCGGGTTTCTTCTACAGGACCAAACACCCCTCTGTCATCCTGAGCGTAGCGAAGGATCTCAAGAAGGTGGCCTTGGATCGTGTTGAACGCGTATGGCGTATGGCGTATGGCGTATGGCGTATGGCGTAAGGTGTTGAGTACCCAACACAGGAACAATACCATCATCTGAGATCCTTCGCTACTCTCAGGATGGCAGGGGGAATATGGTTCCGTAAAAGAAATGGCCGAACTTGCTGTACACTGTATAGCAAGCCGCATCACGTTTCACGTTCAGACCCATGTCATTTATCATCCACCGCAAGCCCCCATATCGTGTGTACGTCGAGGAAGGGCGTAGCATAGCTATGGCGCATGTGGCGGAGCTGCCGGGGTGTTTTGCCGTAGGCTCGTCGGCTGCGAAGGCGGTGCAGGCGATGCCGGGTACGCTTACGCGCTTCCTGGCGTGGCTCAAGAGACACAAGGAGCCGCTGGTGCCGGAAGCCCATGTCTCGCGGCCCAACATTGCCGACCTGTACGTGGCCGACGTGCTCCATGAGGCCCCGCCAACAGTGGGAGGTAGCTACGCGGCCCTGTTCGAGTTCGACAAAGAGGCCTGGAACGACGAGAAGCTGGAGCGCACCCTGCGCTGGCTTGGCTACAGCCGGGCGGAACTGCTGTCGCGAATAGAGGGACTGAGCGACGAGGAGCTACGGCAGCGCAACATATCGCCGGACCGCACGATGTGGGATATCCTGCGCCACATAGCCGAGGCCGAATATGGCTACATCAACCGCGTGGTAGGTCCACTAGCGAATAGAGAGCCGCTCACGGACACCGACCCCGCGGACGCGCGCGAGCGCCTGACAGTGATACGAGAGATATTCGTGCGCCACACCCGCTCGGTGCCCCAGGAGGAACGCGGCCGCATAATCCTGCCTACCTGGGCCTCCCGCCCCGACGAACCCTGGACCCTTGTCAAAGCCGTGCGCCGCGCCCTCGAACACGAGTTGGAGCACCTGGGAGATTTGGGATTTCGCATTTAGCAAGTTGCGAGACTCAAATTCGCAATTCGCAATTCGAATTTCGAAATCAGACGCTGTTCGCTACGTCGTAGCCTTCTTCGGACAGCGCGGCTTCCATCTCGGACATGTTAGCCTTGTCGGGGTCGTAGGTGACGGCTACGCGCTTATTGGCAACGTCCACTATGGCTTCCTGCACGCCTTCGAACTGCTTGAGGGTAGTCTCTACGGTGTCCTTGCAATGGTTGCAGGATATGGCGGGTATTACCAGGCTGATGTGGCGCATCGGTGTCTCCAATCGTCTTTGATTTGCGGGCGGGGTGCGTTTGCCCGGTGGATGTCATTATAGTCAAGGCGACTACCGCTTGCCAACAAGTCGCGATTGGCAACTTCGCCAAGCATGAGCCTCAATTCGCCGTTTTGTGGTATGATATGGCGGATTGAATGGGTGCCTAAACCACCCATTGACGGCCGTAAGTGACATAGTTCAACAGTGTAGTTGGCGGCTTTAGCACGGGAGGGGTTATGCTAAGGATCGAAGGGGTTAGCAAGGTCTACGAAGATGGGACCAAGGCCCTGCACAGGGTCGACCTGGAGATACCGGACGGGCAGTTCGTGGTCATCATCGGCCTGTCGGGGTCCGGCAAGTCCACTCTACTCAGGTGCATCAACGGCCTCATCAAGCCGAGCGCGGGCAAGATATGGCTGGACGGCGACGAGATTACCGCCGCGTCGAGCGCGCAGATACGCAAGCTCCGGCTGAAGATAGGCATGATTTTCCAGCAGTTCAACCTCGTCAAGCGTTCGTCGGTTATGACCAACGTGCTATCAGGCCGCCTGGGTTACAGGTCCACGCTGCCCACTCTGTTCCATCGCTTCTCGGCGGAGGACTACCAGATGGCCTTCCGCAACCTGGAGCGTGTGGGCATCCCGCAGAAGGCGTACTCACGGGCCGACCAGCTATCGGGCGGCCAGCAGCAGCGCGTGGCAATCGCCAGGGCGCTCATGCAGGAGCCGAAGCTGATGCTGGCCGACGAGCCGGTGGCCTCCCTCGACCCCGCCACCTCCCACTCGGTGATGAAGTACCTGGAGCAGATCAACAAGGAAGACGGCCTGACCGTGCTGTGCAACCTGCACTTCCTCTCGCTGGCCCGCCGCTACGCCGACCGCGTGATCGCGCTCCGCAACGACGGCGAAGGCGGCCACATCGTCTTCGATGGTCCCGCTCTGGAGATTGACGAGAAGAAGTTCCGCGACATCTATGGCGAGGACGCGGTGGAAGTGGAGATCGGCCCAGATAGGGGAAGGCTTGAGGAAGCCACTAGCGGCGCTGTCGACAGCGCCGCGGGAGGGAGGTTCTAATGGCAACGATAGACAGGCCCATAGCCCCGATCCCTCCAGGCGCGCCCACCGTTTACAAGCAGCAAAAGCCGTTCTTCCTGCGCTCGTGGTTCGCTTTGGTGCTGACCGTTGTGCTCATAGTGTCCCACATCATCGGCTGGCGGGTATCGGAGATCAATCCCGGTCTGCTGGCGGCGAAGTCGGGCGACATAGGTCGCTTTATCGGTGAAGTGTTAAACCCGGCGCTGATAAGCTCTGATATCAGTACTATCGAGCTACAGATGCCCGTGTCTGGGTCCGATGTTGAGGTGAATGCGGTACCTTACGAGTCCTCGGAGCTGCTCATACCCACGATCATGGCGGGTGACAACCCCAGGGATCTTCCTCCTGATACCCCTACGTACAATGCTGGGGGTAGGGTGTCGTCCGATACTGTAATGCCAGGGCAGGAAGTAACGGTCAGCGGCACCGGCTGGCGGCCCAACACGGGCGGACAGGTATTGTGGCGTAGCACCGGGCAGAGCGCTTCGGTGCAGACGTTAGGCGCGTTTACCAGTGACGCACAGGGTAACTTCGAGGTCAGGGTGAACGTGCCTAGCGACCCGGAGCGAGTGATCAGCACGTCGGGCTTCGCCAACACTCTTGCCTTGAGGCAGACGTGGGGCGTCGGCAGTCCGTATCCCAGCGAGGCGTTGCGGCTATCGTGGGAGAAGATCGTGGAGACGGTCTTCCTGGCGCTGATGGGCACGACCTTCGCGGTGGTTCTCAGCATCCCACTCAGCTTCCTGGCCTCTCGCAACCTCATGTCGCATACCATATTGGGCAACGGCGTGTACTACGTGACGCGCACCGTGCTCAACATATTGCGTTCGATTGAGGTGGTAATCTGGGCGGTGATTTTCGCGGCCACTGTGGGTCTCGGCCCGTTCGCGGGTATGCTGGCGCTCGTGGTGCACTCTATCGCTTCGCTCGGTAAGCTTTACTCGGAGGCCATAGAGTCCATCGACCCCGGTCCGGTGGAGGCGCTCACGGCCACCGGGGCCAACCGCTTGCAGGTGATTATGTACGCCGTCGTGCCGCAGTTCATCCCGCAGTTCCTGTCGTTCACGATGTACCGCTGGGACATCAACGTGCGTATGTCCACCGTTATCGGTATCGTGGGCGGCGGCGGCATCGGCTTCATCCTGATCCAGTACATCAACCTGCTCAGGTGGTCCGAAGCAGGCACGGCCATCTGGATCATCGCCATCGTGGTCATCCTGATGGACTGGATTTCGTCGGTCGTGCGCAAAGCGGTGATTTAGGCCTAAAACGAGGTTGTGAAACGTGAAACGTGATGCGGTAAGGGTAATATAGTCGTGTAAATAGAGAATGGCGGCTCAACTAACACGAGCCGCCATTCTCTATTTCGCGTACCAGGCCACTACAGCCGCATCACGTTTCACGTTTCAGAACCACGTTTCAGACCTCTATCTCCATTCCCTCGTACCCCAACTCTATGGACGTGCCCAATTCCTCAGCTAGCGCGGCTATTTCTTCGCGGATGCGGTCTTCGTGGTAGGGGTTGAGGTGGATGCAGACCACGCGGGGGAAGTAGCCCTGGAGTGCGTGGTAGGCGCGTAGCTCACCGCCGAGGGAGAGTGGGGTCAAATGCCCGAACCTGTAGGCGAACTCCTCATATTCGCTCGCCATCGTGGTCTCGGTTATGAGCAGGTCGGGGCGAATATGGCCCCAGCTAGGAGCGCCGTGGCCCCTTGTGTCGGCGGTGTAGAACATGGAGGCCTCGCCGTCCGAGATAAAGTAGCCCTGGGTCGGTACGGTATGGCTTACTTCTATGGGCAGCACCTCATAGTCGAGCAGGCTGAGGTACTGGCCTGATAGGGCGCTGTGGAAGACAAGCGGGTGGCGAGTGCCGGTGGAGTGGGTCATGGCGGGCCAGGTGACGTCGTTGAAGACGTGGGTTTCCAGCACCGCCCGCGTATGGTCCATGCAGTAGAGGTCCAGCCCCTTGGTGTGCCAGCGGTTGTGTATGAAGCCCGGTAGGTCCTTGATGTGGTCGTGATGCTGGTGGGTGATGAGGGCCGAGTCTATAGCTAACTGGTCCTCCAGCGAGAGCGACCCGGTAAGCCCCCCGGCGTCAATCACCAGCCGCCCATCGACCAGTATGGAGGTGAACCTGATCTTGTCGCTCTCCCCCTGGTGCGCGCCCAGTATCTTCACCTTCATATCGCAGCCTTCTCCCTATACACCCTTGTTAGCTAAACGCCAAGACGCCAAGACGCCAAGGACGCGCCAAGAGGATGATAGTTTCTTTGTATATAAGCAGCATATTCATGTTAATGCTGCGTTCACCGCAACTAATATACAACAACACTAATCTTGGCGTGGTCCTTGGCGTCTTGGCGTCTTGGCGTTTCCGTCTAACTAAGCTTCGGCTAGCACTACGATGCGGTCGGCGGGGGAGAAGGTTATGGTTTCGGCCTTGTCGGGGTTGAGGGTGACGCCGTAGCCTGCGCTGGCGTCGCTGGACTTTGCCATAATGCGGTAGCCCATCGCTACTTCGCCTCGCCGCCGGGCCGCCTCCACTACGGTGTAGAAGTTGAGGGGTTGGCCGGGGTTCACGTAGTCGGAGGCGGGCTTCAGGTAGATTTCCGAGCCTTCCGCGTTGAACAGGTCGGCGAACACCGCCCCCAGGTCTTTGTTCTCGGAGATCTGGGAGAGCATGAGGCTGATGAGCTTGTCGCTGACTATGAAGTCGTCGGCCTTGGTGACCTCGGCAAGCTGGCGGTTGCGGTCGTCCAGCATCTCGCTCACGATGGAGAACCTGTCGCCCAATTTGGCCTCGATGTCGCGCAGGTGCAGCAGAGTGATGAGCGTGCGGGCGTCGGCGCGCTGCGGGTCCATGTCGTCGGAGCAGAGCACGATTACGTGGTCGTAGTTCTCAACGCCCAAATTGTCGAGCACCTGCCGGTCCGTGGTGTCGCCCTCGGTGCAGGTGACGGTGATACTCGTCATGCTTGCGGCGCGGCGGGAGACTTCCTCAACGCAGTCGGGCGTGTCCGCTACAACCGCCACGGTGGAGCCGGTCATTACGTAATGGTCAAGCTCCGAGACAATGGGTAGGCCACGGCGGTTCCAGCCCAGTATGAGGATGTTCTCCGGTTTTGGCTCCGATACCGTGCCCACGCGGATGGCTGCCTCGTTTATCTGGTAGTCCACGTCCTGCGATATCTTAGCGGTGTCGTCGTCTTCCGTGACGACAATCATGCTGTCGCCTTGCGCGATAACTGTATCCATAGGTGGGTTGAGCTGCACCACGCGGTCGGCCCGGCGCAGGCCGATGAGCGCGGATTTGCGGTAGGCTAACAACGCTTCGCTGAATGTCTTACCAACCAGTGCAGGCTCTTCCACGGTGTATATCTCATCGCCGTCGAAGTCGAGCAGCTCCGTGTAGACGACCGAAAGGCCCGACTGGCGGCAGGTCTGCACGACCAGGCGGGAGATGGTGTCGCCCACGTCTATCAACTGTGTCTCGTCCCCGCCCACGAGGCGCGCGGCCTCCAGGTTCTTGGCGCTGTGAATCTCGGCCACAATATGGTACGGCTCGGTGACGGGGCGGCGGTTCGGGTTGTTGGTGATGGCAAGTATTGTCTTAATCACCTGCGAGTCGGGGTCGTCGCCTTCGGGGGAGAGCACAATAATGGACTTCGCGCCCTGGGGGTTGACGATCTCTAGATGGTCCAGGTCTATAGGGTTGCCGTTGCGGCAGATGACGCGCATCTTGCCCAGGTTCGGCACCTTTTCTCGTATCTCGGTCTCCATCTCGACCTTGTCCTTATCGGCCAGGATCACCACGCGGGGGTTTTTCTGGTTGGCGTTGGCAATCGCAAGCTCAGACAGGATGGTGAACACCTGGTCGGACCAGCCCAGGATGAGGGTGTGGTTGCTCTCAACCACATAAGAGCGGCCTTTGCGCAGCTCGTCCAGCTTGGCGTCGATGCCGGAGGAGAGCACGCCGATGAGGGTACTGACTATGAAGAGACCCACGAGGGTGACCCCTAGCATCGAAAGGAGGAAGGGCCAGCCACCCTTGTCTCCACCCATGGTGCCGGGGTCCAGGGTGCGTAGCAAGGCTCTCCAGAACGACTCTATGAAGCCGTTCGGTTCTCCTGGCTCAGGCCCGAAATCGGGGACCACTATGGTGACTATTGCGAAGATCAGGACTGCTATTAATGAGAGCAGCGCCAGCATGCCTATCATGGCGATAGCGCCCTTCGACATAAGGTTGTCGAAACCGTAGCGCAGCCGTTGCCCGTATGTGACCTTTCTCATGATGCCTCCCCAGGCGGTAAATAGAGCTTGGTAATAAAATGCCCTCGCTTGCGATGCCCCTCACCTGCGTGCGAAGCGTATTGCTACAGGCGTAAAGGCGGCGTTTCACACAGCGAAAATCAGCCCGCTAGATAGGCCGGATTGCTGCTTGTAAGGCTTTTATTGTAAGCGCAAAAGCTGTCAATTACAAGACGTAGTCCGATAAATTTCAAGCGCCGGTCATTCTTGACAAGAGCGATCTAGAGTATGACCATGAATGCTACAGGTCGCCAGCCGACGCCCGTCGATTGAAATCGAGGGCTACACTTTGCAAAGTCTGCCCTGCGGCAGACTGGTTCGTCTAATCAGGCCTTATTAGACCTGACCAGTCTGCTTCAGTCCCGCAGGGACTTTGCCTTGTGCAGCCCTCGACTTCAGTCGACGGGCGTCTAATAACGTGAATGATCGAACCCTGTGATGACTGACACTATAACGTCAACATAATAGGCCAAGACCAACATCCCACCTTAGCATGACCACATAGCATCAAAGACGATATTACCTCGCTCACCCATAGTCCACCTCACTAGCTTTCGGCCAGGACTATCACCTTGTCCTGCATGCCGAGGGTGACCGGGTCCTTCTTGTGGGGGTTCAGGGTTATGCCGTAGTTCTTGTCGGGGTTGTCGCTATTGGCGTGCAGTCTGTAGCCCATCGCTACCTGGCCGAGCCGCCGGGCCGCTTCGACTACGGCGTAGAAGTCCACCGTGGTGCCAGGGCGCACGTATTCGCCGGCGGGTTTGATGTAGATCTCGTTGCCGCCCGCGTTGAAGATGTCGGCGAACACGTCCTTGAGGTGGCGGTTCTCGCAGATTTGGGCCGTCATTAAGCTGATTAGGCGGTCGCTCACAATCAGGTCGTCGGCGCGGGCCACCTGCGCGAGGTCTTTGTTGCGGATGTCCTGCATCTCGCTGACGATGGAGAACTCCTTGCCGCTCTTCTCGCGTATGTCGCGCAGGTGCAGCAGGGTGATGAGCGTGCGGGCGTCGGCGCGTTGCGGGTCGAGGGTGTCGCTGTAGGCGAGCACGATCACATGGTCGTAAGTCTCCACCTTCAGGGCGTTAAGCCGCTCTCGGCTGGTCGCGTCACCGAGGTGCACCTCTAGAGCCTGGTTCTGCACCCGCTCGCAGTAGGCGTTCACCTCTTCACTGGCTGCGGGCACGTTGCACAAAATAGTTACCAGCGAGCCGGGAGCCACGTAATTATCAAGCTCGCAGATGATCCTGGTGCCGCGCCAGTTCCAACCGAGTATAAGGGTGCGCTCCGGCACAGGCTCGTGCGTGACAATGTCCCTCAGAGCGCCGGCGTCGAGGTCCATGCCCCGCTGGCCGGAGAGGGAGAGGGTGTTGTCGTCCTCGGCTATGGCGATGATCTGGTCGCCGGGGTTTATGCGGGCGTCCATCGGTGGGCTGAGCATCACTTGTTCGCCCCGCAGCAGGCCGAGCACGGTGCATTTCTCGTAGGCCGACAGCGCCTCACCGAAGCTCCTGCCGACGAGGGCAGGCTCCTCTTTGACGTAAATCTCGTCGCCCTCGAAGCTGAGCAGGTCGGTGTAGACGGTGGAGAGGCCCACCTGGCGGCAGGTCTGCGCGATGAGGCGGGCCACGGCATCGCCCACATCGATGAACTGGGTCTCGCCGCCCCCGACCAGCCGGGCCGCTTCCATGTTGCGGGCGTCCCGTATCTGGGCGACTATGTGGTAAGGCTCGGTGCGGCGTTTGGGGTTCTTGGTGATGGCGAGCACGCTCTTGATGACTTCCGAGTCGGGGTCTTCGTTCTCGGGGGCGAGTACCACGATGGAGCGGGAGGCCTGCGGGTTGACGATGTTGAGGTCCACCAGGTCGATAGGGTTGCCGGTGCGGCACACGACTTTCATGTTGCCCAGGTCCGGCACCTTGTCGTTGACCTCGTCCTCCATCTCGACCTTGTCCTTCTCGGCCAGTACCGCCACGCAGGGCCGCCGGGTGTTGGAGTTAGCTATGGCAAGCTCTTGCAGCACGGGGAAGACCTGTGGCGACCAACCGAGCACGATGGTGTGCCCCTTCTCAAGCACGATGGAGCGGCCTTTGCGCAGCTCGCTGATGCGCCCGTCCATGGCGGTGGTGAGGATGCCGATGAGGGCGCTCAGTATGAACATGCCGCCGAGGCTCACGATCACCATTGAGAGCACGAAGAGCCACGGGCCGCTCTGGTTCCAGACGTCGCCTGTGTTGAAGGCCTGGTTGGTGCCCGCCCTCAGTATCTCCATGATGCTCATGGGGGTGCCGTCCTCGTTGGTGGCGGCCCCTGAGAAGTAGAGGAAGATGGCGACTATGCCGACCAAGGCGAGGGTAATGGCGGCCAGCAGCCCAATTAGCGCGGGGGTGCCACGGGCCATGACGCTGTCGAACCCGTACTGCAAGCGGCGTCCAAACGAGACCTTTTGCATGGTGTGCTCCGTTGCTGAAACGTGAAACGTGAAACGTGATGAGTAACCCGTAACCCGTATGGGTGAAGTAGGGGAAATTACGTGTTACGCGTTACCTATATAGCAAAAAAGCCCCGGTTAAGGGGCTTCGAGGTAGCGCATAGGGGATTCGAACCCCTGGTCTCCTCCTTGAGAGGGAGGTGTCCTAGGCCTCTAGACGAATGCGCCAGGGACGCACAAATGCGTGCCTCATATATTACCAGATTGCGGGGAGGGGTGTCAAGGCGCGCATGGCGGTTTGATTGCTTCGTAACCCTTGCAGGCTTGGGCGGATGTCGGTATAATTGTGAGGTAAACATGCGGGAGTATCTCAGTCGGTAGAGAGTCTGCCTTCCAAGCAGAATGTCGCGCGTTCGAGTCGCGTCTCCCGCTCCAAGGTGGTAACTTGTACGGAGGGAACTATCCCGCTTGCATACTTGCCTGCCGAACTAAATAAGTTCTGAGACTGCACCAAAGGTCGAGACAAGATAAGTACGCTGGACATAATGAGAGTCTGGTGCTTGTCGGTGTGCTTGAGGGTTGCAGTTTTGTTGTTTAACGTCCTTATTTAGCTTATCCTCCTACAATTTAGAACAATGGAGCCAAGTCTCAGAGACATTGATCGCAGTGAGCAGCGGGTGAGCTCATGATGAAAGTACATCCTGGGGACTTTGTATGGACAGCATATGGCCTCTAATCCTTGGTGCAGTGTTAACAGCCGCAGGCGGTTGGCTCAATAATTGGTTCACGTCCAAGCGTGAACGAGAACAATGGGAGCGACAGCAACAGGCAGAACGCGAGAAGTGGCAACGTGAACGCGATGCTGAGACTGAGAAGTGGCAACGTGAACGTGATGCTGAGCATCAAAAATCGTTAGTAGCCCAACAAGAGCTAGAACGTCAGAGAGTGGAAGACATTTATAATCAGGTTATCTATTTTCTGACAATCGGAGAGCCTCCGGAACCCAATCTAAATATTGCAGCACGAGGGGCTGATATAGATCTAATCCGGCGTGAGTACCTGAAAGCCCTGGCCGAATACAAAGCAGATAGACTCAAGTGGTTGAATCTACTGGCTGCGAATCATCCCTGGCGTGATTCCCCGATGCATGCTGACTTTGTAGCAGCTATCCGGGACTCCAACACAGTTGAACTCGAGACTGTCATTGCTCTGGCTAATGAAGATCCCAGGCTGCGACGTTAGTATGTGCTTCTATTTCCTTTAGTTGACCTCTTGAGGCTTCATCCAGTCTCTCCACTCACACGACTGTCATCGTGACAACTCAACCCCCCTACCGTTACAATTGATGTGGGGCGTCCTAACCATACCCGCGCCCCACACCCTATGAGCACCTTCCCCTTCAACTCCGAACCCGCCGCCTCCGCGCCGCACGCCTCCACCGGCAATTTGCTGGCGGGACGTTACCTGCTGCTCGAAAAGATCGGGGATGGAGGGTCGGCGGAGGTATTTCGAGCGCGTGACGAGCGGCTGGGCCGGGTGGTGGCGCTCAAGCTGTTGCGGCCGCAGTACGTAAGCGACCCTACCTGGCGCAGGCGGTTTGAGATCGAGGCTAAGGCAGCCGCGGGGCTGTCCCACCCCAACATTGTCGATATTTACGATGTGGGGGAGGGGCCGGACGGCACGCTCTTTATCGCCATGCAGTACGTCGAGGGGCCGGACCTCAAGTCGGTGCTGTGGAAGCGCGGTAGGCTGCTGCCGGTCGAGGTAGTGGCGTTGTCACGGCAGGTGAGCGCCGCGCTGGCTGTGGCCCACCGCAGCGGGCTGATACATAGGGACGTGAAGCCGCAGAACATCTTGATAGATGGGCAGGGGAACGCCCGTCTGACCGACTTCGGGATAGTGAAAGCCCTATCCGGGGCCGCGCTCACGCAGACGGGTATGACCTTCGGCACCGCCGCTTACCTGTCACCCGAGCAGGCGACGGGCATGCAGGTGGGTCCCGCTTCGGATATTTACGCGCTTGGCTGCGTGATGTATGAGATGCTGTCGGGCACGCCGCCTTTTACCGGCGACAACCCCACCACGATAGCCTATAAGCAGGTGTGGGAGCAGCCTCGCCCGCTGCACGAGTTGGTGCCTGACGTACCTCCTTCACTGGAGAGCGTGGTGATGCGGTGCCTGGCGAAGGAGCCTGGTGGCCGGTACCCCTCGGCTGAGGCGCTGTCGCTGGACCTGGATAGGGTGAACGAGGCGAACAACCAGCCCACGCAGCAGGTGTCAACTGGCAGACCCGTGCAGGTGGATGCGAACAAGACTATTGGGGCGAGTGCTTCCGCTGCGAGCATGGTGCCGCTGGTGGTGGCTCCTGTAAGTGGTGGCGTTATTGATACTATGCCTCCTACGGGAGTGCAGACCACGTTGCAGGCTGCAACTCCGACTACATCACCGCCTGGTGTGCCGCCTGTCCGGGTGGCTGTGCCCTATGTGGCGCGGGACGTGGGCGGGGTGCGGACGTTGAACGTACCCGCGAGGAAGCGAGCACCGTGGTTGGCTGTCGCTGCCGTTGTCGCGCTGGTGAGCATAGCGTTAGTTGGCTTTATTGCCATACGGGGCAATTTTTCGCCTCAGGCAGAGGGGAATATACCGTCTGCGTTCGCCCCTACGGCAGATAACGTGTCGCAAGCGCCTGCCTTTTCACCTACTGCTCTTGTGCAGCTAGCACCGCTGGCCTCCGCTACGTCTACGCCCACGGTATTGGCAGTATTGCCGAGCGATACGCCGACACCTACTGAAGTGCCTCCTACTGAGACGCCGGTGCCACTTCCCACTGATACACCCGTACCTCCTCCACCGCCCACTGACACGCCGATACCACCTCCTCTGCCTACGGATACACCGCTGCCGCCACCGCCAAGCAACACACCTGTACCTCCGCCGGTACCGACGGACACGCCGGTACCGCCACCTCCACCTCCGCCCGTGGTGCCTACCGATACGCCTGTACCACCGGAGCCTACCCCTGTGGTTTCCGAATTGGAGAGACTGGTGGACGAGGTTATCGCGAACAACCCGGAAGTGGTAGCCGATTACCTGGACGGCAGGAGGCAGGCCTTATTGGTCCTGCTCCGCGACTTGAGAGATAGGGCCAAAGACAGGATCAAGATTGACATCAATGAGGCGCGTGAGGTGCTGGTGAAGAAATTGGAGGAATTGCGGCCTTAGTCGGAGAGTGGTCAGCAGAGACAGCCAGTGATAAAAGAGCCTCCAATCACCTTCACCCCCTGGACCGCGTGGCCGGACCGCAACCTGGTGAAGAACGCCCACCTTCCGGGCGTCTACCTGCTCGCGCTGTTCGATGACGCCCCACCTCCCGTCGCTGACCCACTCTCCCACGACCTGGTGTATATTGGGGAGACGGCCGAGAACTCCCTCATGCACCGCTGGCAGCAGTTTCACCGGGCGGCTTTCGAGGGCAAGCCTGGGCACAGCGGCGGCCTCGCCTTCCATGAGATTTACGGTGACGAGCCGGAGTATGCGTCTAGGCTGTACGTGTCGGCGTTCGTGCCGGAGGGGCTGTCGCGGGAGCTTCGTACGCTGTTCATCCTCTATGTTGAGCGCAAGCTGCTGTGGGACTGGGCGCGCAAGTGGGAAGCGCCGCCTATCTGCAATACAAGGTAGCAACACTCTCCTTCAGGTCGTCGCCTGGGTGGTGCTCCCATTGTCCGCCGACTTAGCCTCGGAAGAGGAGGGGACGGAGATCACGGGTGAGGCTGTAGAGGCCTAGCACAGGTCTCTAAGAGCATTTTTGGAAACCATTGTAGGGGCAGGCACCCGTGCATACCTTGTGCTAATCTCATGAAGGGCAGGCACGGGGGCCTGCCCCTACAGCCTCTTTCTTCAAGGTTTCCAGTAAGACAACGGCCTACTACGGGTAACAAATCCGTAGTAGGCCTGTTTTGGCTGCTAAAGACTAAATATCAGCATCAGTGGAGCATGAGCAGTTGCTCGGATAACCGGTACAGTGAGCCGGTCACGGTGCCCACAAGCAGCGCGCCCGCCACCGTGGAGATGATAGCTCCCGCCATGAGGTAGCCGGGCCGCTCCATGTCCGAGGCCAGGTAGGCCACCAGGGCCGCGAGACCGGGAATCATAACGTAGAGGGGCCAGAGAGTGGCCTGTTCGCTCCAATCGGCCTTGTCGAGCGTAAAGGCGAAGAAGAAGATCGAGAGCATCAGCAGGCTCGCCGCCGACATGACTATGCCCGCCCGGCGCTCCTTGCTCATGGTGAACGCCAGCGCCAGCAACCCCGTGCCGGGGATCGCCAAAAAGACCGGCCAGAGACTGCCCCAGCCCAGCCCGAACGGGTTGAGGGTGCCCCCCAGCAAGGTTGCTCCGAGCAGGATGAGCACCACCCCGCCCACTATGCTGTTGTTGCTAAAATGCTTGGTATTCATGACCTGCGCGCATTCCGAGACTTGCCCATGTTGCTACCATAATCTTATCGAAGTACGAGCATTTAGCATATCGTACAAACGGAGTAGAATGCCTGATGCAATTGCATGATTGTTGTTGATGGACGAGTGGTTAGTGGTTAGTGGTTAGTGGTCGGGCAGTACCAAACAATCCTAAACCTTGGCGCACTCTTGGCGTACTTTGCGTGTTGGCGGTTCCGTCTCCTATCGTCCATCGTCCATCGACCACGCGGTGGCCTGAGTGTTGCATAGTTAATATCCATGACAGCCCACTTAAGTTCGGGGGAGACTTTATGATGTCGCGTTATAGGAGAGAGCAGCGCAGGGCGGCGGCCGTTACTTGGTCGGGGGCGCTGTTGGCGCTGGGCGGGTTGGCGGGGGCGGGGGCGTTGGGTTATGGGGTGTGGGTGGAACCTGACTGGATCGAGGTGAAGGAGGTGCGCCTCACCCTGCCGCGCTTGCCGAGGGCCTTCCACGGCTACAAGCTGGTGCAGATAAGCGACTTGCACGCCGGTAAGTTCATGCCGGACACGCGGTTGGACCGCGTGGTGGACCTGGTGAACGCGCAGGAGCCGGACCTTATCGCCATGACCGGCGACTTCGTCACCCGCGTCTACAGGGGAGCGCCCAAGGACATCATACCGGCCATGAGCAGGTTGCGAGCAAAGGACGGAGTGGTCGCCATACTGGGCAACCACGATTACTGGGGCGGTAAGGGGCCGGACCTGATGCGGCAGGTGATCGCAGCCAGCGGGCTAATCGACCTGAACAACAAGGTGCACACGCTTGAGCGTGACGGTGAGCGTCTGCACGTAGCGGGCATCGACTCGGTGCGCGAAGGCAATAACCGCCTCGACCTGGTGCTGAAAGAGTTGCCGCGGGACGGTGCCGCCATCCTACTGGCCCACGAACCCGACTTCGCTGACGTGGCAGCCAGGACACATCGCTTCGACCTGCAAATCTCCGGTCACGCGCACGGCGGGCAGGTGGTCATCCCAGGCATAGGCTCGCCCGCGCTGCCGGTGCTGGGCCGCAAGTACTGGCGCGGTCATTACATGGTGGAAGACATGCACCTGTACGTGAACCGGGGCCTCGGCATGGTGCGTTTGCCCGTGCGCTTCCTGGCCCGCCCAGAGATCACGGTATATACCCTTCAGATGATGGACGATGGCAAAGTGGTTAGGGGTTAGGGGTTAGTGGTTAGGGGTTAGTGGTTAGTGGTTAGGGGTTAGTGGTCGGGCAGTACCAAACAATCCTAATCTTGGCGCGTCCTTTGCGTCTTTGCGTCTTGGCGTTTTCGTCTCCTATAGTCCATCGTCCATCGTCCATCGTCCATCGTCCATCGTCCGCAGCCGTCACGCCACCGGCACGTAGACCTCAGTCTGGCGCGCGCCTATCGTAGCAGGATAGTAGGCGGCAGTGTCCTGGGTGATGAGCTTCACCGGCGTTTGCCATTCGGGGCCGAATTCAGCTATGGACTTGACCCAGCTGAGGAAGTTGAGCCAGCCTGGCCGGAGGTGGTCGATATTCTCGCCGGGTGTGAAGCCGCTATGCACCAGTGACAGGCGCGTCTTGCCACCTGAGCCTTCAAGCTCCCATGTAACTATGGTCTCGTTCGCGGGAGGTGCGTCCGCACTTTCTCTAGGCTCCGGCCACGAATACGCCAGCTTGCGCCCAGGTTCAAGCTCAAGTATCTTGACCGCGCCAATCCCTTCTCCCCAGCCAAGATCGTAACGCCCGCCGACGTGAGGCTCAACCGTGGCTTTGCTGGCAATCCAGCGTTCTATTTCCTTTGGCTCGATCAGCGTCTCGAACACCTTCTCCGGGAACGCATCGATCTCTATATGATGCCGGATGTCGGCTGTGTCAGGCGCAACGGAAAAGTCATAGCGCAGATAGTCGCGCTTACCGGCCAGGTGCCGCCGCAGGTTCTCCAGGGTCAAGAACCACCAGTCTTCGAGGCCGTAGATGGCAGCACCCTCGTCCCCAGGTCCGCCGCTGTGCCGAATGACCAGGAGCGTGCGGCTATCGCGTGGCTCTACAAGCATTTCGACCGTGCTGTCCGCGCCACGAACTTTCCACCCGTAGCTCAGGGTGCGGTAGGGCACCAGGCTAATGATAGGGTGCCTGCCTTGTTCCCGATCGGGGGTGTCGGGCGTGAAGCGGCCCCAGAAGTCGTAGTGGTCCAGTTCAACGTCGGCGTGCTCCGCGAACCACATTGTAAGCTGAGACGGGTCTACCAGGGCCTCCAGAACGGCCTCGCGTGCAGCATCCAACTCCACCTGTATATGCAGTAAGTTATCCAACTTAGTGTCTCCTGTTGAGGGTCACGCGCTACGCATCAAGGAAGCGTAGGCTCATCTTTCGGGTAGCAGGCCAGCACCAGGCGGAACGTCTCGCCGGGATGACCCTGTTCTTGTCCTGGTGCATCACCTGAGACCAGCCCATACTTGCGGGCAAGGCCCTGGAATGCCTCTTGCACCTCCTGTAGAAACTTTGCACGCGTATCTACGGGCAAGTGGATGTAGGCAGACATTCCGAGCGACGGGACCTCACGTGCGGTCTCGTGCGCCAGGTGCCCTATGTCTTCCTGCATCTCTTCAGTGAGGGAGAGGAGCATGCCCAGGCTCATTTGCTCGTGCACCAGTCGCTCTCCACCTACCTGGCTGACGAGGTGCGGGGCCAGCCAGTACGTGCGGGCCTTCGCCTGGTAAAAGCCTTCCACGGTGCCGCGCACCCGCCGCTCGCCGGTCTTCACTACCAGCCCCGACTTTTCCATAGCCTTGACGTGGTAGTAGATCTTCTGGGGCGATTCTCCGAAGTGGGCGGCAAGCTCGGAGCAGGTGCGCGGCTCGCCCATGTGCTTCAATATCTCAACCCGCATCGGCTTGAAGAGGGTGGTGGCCTGCTCCACTTGCTCTATGTAGAGGACATCCTGCATAAGCTTCCCTTCTGTGATTGTACAAATCTATTTTATTATAAAGGATGTTTTTCGTGTGTCAATAGGGTCTTAGCACGTATCGCATGGCGAAGTAAGCAAAAATCCCGCTCTATGCGGGATTTTTGCTTATTATGTTTCCTTGTTTACTTAGAAGCCATTTAATAAATAGCAGCCCCGAGGTCTGGCGACAAAGCGCAGCCTTTGTCATTTCGAACGCAGTGAGAAATCTCGTCCTACACCCAATGTTACATCTTTCTTGCGGTGCGTTGGTGCTGCGGTGCTGAAAGAAAAGTGAGACTTGGGTGCTGAGGGACGAGATTTCTCACTGCGTTCGAACTGACAAAGTAGGGGATGAGCACATCATCCCCTCATTCGCATTTGTGAGATAGCTTCTGGCTAAGGTCTTGGGGCTACCGCGCCGCCCGGCAGGGTGAGCGGCACGTCGGTCTTGGTGGTGCTGGGGAGCAGGGGCACTTTGTAGCTGTCGCGGTAGTCGCTCGCCGCGGGCTTGAAGGTGCCGTCGAGGCGTACGAGGCCGAACCACGCCTGGATGGTCGGGTCGATGTAATGGTTGGGGTTGCCGAGGGGTTGGTCCCAGAGGGTCCACTGTATGAGGCCCGCGATGTCGTTGGCGGCCACGTCGCGGATCATCGCTTGATAGAGGAACTGCTGGGTCGCCTCGTCGTAGCGCGCCTGAGGGGTGGAGAGCCTGCCAGGTCCGCTCGGCCAGCCCATCTCCCCCAACAGTATCGGCTTGCCGGTGCGGCCTTTGGTCTCGGCAATCTGCCCGCTGAGGCCCCCCGCCTCGTAGCTGTGGAAGCCGACGAAGTCCACTATGTCGAGCAGTTTCTTGCCGCCCGCGTCCAGCCACATCGTCTGGTAGCTCGCCACGCCCACCGTGAGCGGGTGCACTTTGTCGACGGCCCGCACCTCCCGCGCTATATCTTCGGTCCAGGCGACAATGCGGGCGGGGCCTTGCAGCTTCCAACTGTTGTAGTTTTCCGGCTCGTTGTGCAGGTCCCAGGCGAACACGCGGTCGTCGTTGGCGAAGGGGCCGACGACGGCACGCAGGTAGTTCACCTGGCGGCGGTACTCGGCGGTGCCGACCTCGGGGAAGCTATCGCTCCAATCGAACGGGACGAACATTACTTTCATGCCGTGCTCGGCGGCCAATTGCAGGAACTGAGTCATGTAGTTGACCAGGTCGCCCCGCACCTCGGAGCACTTGTCGGGTCGCCCTTCGCAGCCCTCGCCCCATACTACGTCCATGCCCATCGGCGTGTCGTAGGGTATGCCGATGCGGATTGTGTTCATGCCAAGCTCGCGCGCCTTTTGTAGCTCCTGCCACACCTTCGAGCCGTCCCACTCGGCCCAGGTATTCACGCCCGCCCGGTCGCTCCGCCAGTAGTTGGTGCCCTTGAGGCGCACCGGCTCGCCACGGTAGTAGAACTTGCTGCCCTGGATGTGCAGGAAGGTGTCGTTCGCGCCGGGACGCGGCACGGCGGTGGGATTGGGCGTGGGGGTGGGCGCGACCGGGGTCGTGTAGCGCCAGGTGTAGTAGTGCTGGCCGACGTTGCCCATCTGCACCTGCCACTCCGGGGCAAAGCTGGGTATGTAGGTCAGCGCGCGGCGCTGGTAAAGCTGCAACAGCACGCGCGCGGGCTTGCCGTCTATGGCGACGGTGGCCCAGTAGGCCTCGGTGATGGGGTAGCCGAGCACGTATACCGGGTCGAACAACGCGCCTTCGCGCAAGGTATCGCCTTCGCTCACCAGGCCGCGAGTTTGCATGAACCGCTCGAATACTTCGGGGATGTTGTGCCCGGTCTCCTGGGCATAGGCGGTATAGCGCACCTCGCTGCTCTGCAAAGCGCCAACAACACCAGTCTTGTTGATAGTAGCCAGCACGGGGGAGCCAACTGAGGAGGGCACGCGACGGTCCGGCCCGCCCGGCAGGGAAGCTACCTCGCGAAAGGAGCTATAGAGGGGCGTGTCGTCGCTGGCCTGGGCAACAGCGTCACCGGCGACTGGTACGGCGGCTGGGGTGCGCGTCTCGTAGCTACTGGTCCCTATCTGCACGCGGCCGCTCACCAACTCCACTACTAGCAGGCCGGTGGTAGTGGACCAGGGGTCGGCGGGGTCGGTGACGGCGGGGTTGGCCTCCATGCGGGCTTTGTCGAAGTACTGCACGGTGCGCGTGCCACCGGGCGCGCCGGCGAACGGCTCGGTACGCACCTCACCCGGCTGCGGCCCCCACAGCCACGAGCGCGAGACGGCACCCTGCGCCACAGGCCAGTCGGTGCGCGACCACACCCGCTCGAACTGCGACAGGGCAAATGAGGGTGCGGAAGCCGCAACCTGGGCGGGTATGGGGAACTCTGCCGCCACTAACGGCAAGAGCAAGGCGAACATGAGCCAGAGGCTAACAAACCGGCGACGAGGCATTGGAGGTACTTTCTAGAAACAGGACGATGCAAACACGCGTACAAGCAAGGGCTATTGCTAATTGTGACAAAGCATACGGGTGAATGTCAATAGAGGATTAAGCCGGACTGGGGCTGTACTGGGTCAGGTATCAGCACCCAAAGCCCCACCCCTGTCATCCTGAGCGCAGCGAAGGATCTCAAGAAGGTGAGTGGCGATGCTGCCAGATTGCGGCCACCAAGCCGGTCTTTGTCATTCTGAACACGGTGAAGAATCTCGTCCTCTACCCGGATGTTTCCCCTTTCCTTTGGGAGCGTATTCTCTATAGAAAGGTGGTACTTGGGTGCTGTTGGACGAGATTCTTCACTGCGTTCAGAATGACAAAGACCGGCTTGGTGGCTGTAATTCTGCACCTCATTAAGATGAAGAGGGCTGATGATGAAGAGATCTCCGCACAAACGGAAGGCCCCAGGCAGCTTATCGCCTGGGGCCTTCTCTTTGTCTTCAACTGTCGGGTTCTACCACTACGGCCTGGTGGTGTTGGAACACTGGGGGAAGAAGGTGTTAGCGGCTATCTTGGCAGCCTGTCCCCTCGTGACGGGGTTGTTCGGACGGAAGTATGGCCTCCCTTCCTCTCCGCACTCTTCTCCCGCACCACCACAAGGGTAGCCTCCCACTATTCCCCTGACGAACAACCGCTCTACGTACACGTAGTATGACGAGGGTGAGGTACTGGGTGGTAAGTCCTCGAAGCTCTGGCCCCCGGCACTCTCATCGAAGCCAGCAGCGTTAGACACTATCTTGGACATCTGCCCCCTGGTAGCGTTAGCGTTAGGACGGAAGTACGGCCTGTTGCCGGTTCGGCATGGCTCACCTGGACCACCGCACGGGTACCCACCCATTACTCCCTGGTTGGAGAGCCTGTTGATCCACTGGTAGAAGGTGCTGCCGGGTGGCACGTCCTCGTACTTCTGCGGACCTGGGTCTCCACTTGCACCGGAAGCACCAGCCACAACCTTGCTAATCTGGCCCCTGGTGATCTGGTTGGATGGCCTGTAGTACGGGTTGTTGTTGTCTCCACAAGGCTCCTGTTGCCCGGTCTCAGGGTTGGTGCCGCCGCAGGGGTAGCCACTCACGATGCCTCTGCATGCCAGGCACTGCACGAATGGGTAGAACGACGCTTCCTCTGTCGAGGGTGGCACGTCCTGGAACTCTATCGGGCATGCTGTGGCTGTAGTGGTGCTTGTGACGGAGGCGGTTATACTCGTAGCCGTGCGGGTAGCCGTGGAAGAGGAGCTAACAGGTACAGTTGTGGAAGTGGTGGTACGGGTGGCCGTGTTGGGCGGCATGGCTGTAGTGGTGGCGCTGGCATTGACGTTGGTGGCCGTGGCCGTGCTGGCCGTGGTTGTCCCGGTAGAAGTGCCGGTAGCAATAAGCGTCATTGTGGCACTGGGCACAACACCTGTGGTTGTAGCCGTCTGGCTTGGCACCTGCGTTGGAGTAAAGGTACTGGTGAGCACAGTCGTGGCGGTGGCGGTCAGCGTCTGGGTAGCGGTAGGTGGGGTGCCTGTGACGGAGGCTGTAGGTGTTCTTGTCGTGGTTGAAGTGCCGGTGGCAGTGGCCGTGAAGGTAGTACCGCAGGGTGCATTGCTGTAGATGCGCAGGCCCCAGGCATGCAAGGTGCCACCGTCGGGCGGCGTTTCGTCGATTATCTCCAGAGTCCACGTGCCGCTCGAGGGCTGCCCTATGAACGCCGCCAGCGGGCTTTGCGGTTCGTAGGTGCCCTGATTCGGCGGAAGCGATTCGCAGATCATAATGTTCGAGCGATCGCTGAGGGTGAAGCCGGTATTCTGCTGGTTCCAATCGGCGGTACCGCAACCACCGGCGAAAAGCGTGACTCGCGTACCCGAAGGGCTGTACAGGTAAACTTCCAGGTCGTCCGGATAGGTATGCGACAGGGTGAGGCTTATTACATCGATTGCCGCCACGGTTGGCCCGTTCTGGATCTGTAGCGTCGAAGTAGTCGGTACCTCCGGGGGCAACGCGCCAACGATGGTCTTAGGCACGTCGCTGCTGTTGTAGGTGACAGCGCACGCGGGCGTGGCCGTAGGCTCTGCGGTGTTGGTGGGGGTACGCGTGATAGTGGGCGTGCGGGTATTGGTGGCGGTGGGAGGCGTGCCCGTAACGGTCGGTTCGACCATTGCCAGTGCGGCCTGAACGGCGTCGTCTATCTGCAACCTGCCCCACCCATAGATAGGATTGGGCCGCACGCCCCAATTGACGTCGAAGGAGGCCGTGCTGGTGAGGATGTACCAGGTCTCAGGGATCGTGAGGTCGGGGTTCGCTTGCTTGAGTATAGCCACCGCGCCTGCCGTAGCGGGCTGCGCCATTGAGGTACCTATAGAGTACTCATATTCGGTATCGGAGCCATTGTAAGACGAGCGTACGTAGTCCTCCTGTAGGCCCGGCCCTTCGTCACCGCCATATGCCATGATCTGGGGGTGCTGGCCCTGGTCGAAGCAAGACGGCCCCTGGCTGCTGTACGAAGCCTTTTGTTCCAATTTGGAGAGCGCGCCGGTCTCGAAAGTTTCAGGGTAGGCGGCGGGCACTCGATTACCTTGTGGGAAGCCGTTGCCTGCTGAGAAGGAAGGGAATATACCGGCGTCAATCCAGGCTCCCACTACCTCGCGGAAGAACTCGCCCACCAGGGGTTCGCCACCGGGACAAGCAGGAGTATTCGGCCCGTGACCCCAGGAGTTGCTTACCACCGCTGGCCTCTTGTCGGGATCGGGGTTCTGCTTGTTCAGGTCCCACGGGGCTATCATGAACTCGCCCGCCTCTATGATGTCGCCGTCATCCGCCCCGGTAGCGATGCCGTTGCTGGAGATCCACCTGGCACCTGGGGCCACTCCAATGCCTCGGTTAGAACTCACGTCTACGCCCAGGATGGTACCCATTGTATGAGTGCCGTGTCCGTCCACATCGTAGGGCGCGGGCTGGCGGCTAATGGGGTCCCACCAGTTGTAGTCATGATCGGCGGTGGCGCCGTTCCAGCCGCGGTACCTGGGCTTAAGGGCTTCGTGGGTCCAGCGCGTGCCGGAGTCGAGGCTACCGACCACCACCCCGGTGCCGTCGCAGCCAACCCCGCGGCAGTTCATCGCCCACGCCTCCTTAGCCTTCACCCGGTCAACGTTCCACTCAACCTCAGTAGGGTTGGCACCGTTCGGGGCGGTAACTCTCTCCAGAGGCTCGTCCAGGGTGACCACCGGGAACGGGACCACGTGGCCCACTTCGGCGAGAGCCGCCAGGTTCTCGGCGGACGCCAGGTTGCCCACCACCTGGAAGGCGTTGATGATGTAGTAGCTCTTGAAGCGGTCTACGTTGTGGGCCGTCTGCTGGGTCTGTAGCGCCGCCTTGACCTTCGGCTGGGTGGCGTTGGCGGTCTGCATCAGCTTGTCGAGCACGTAGCGGCCCTTGGCGTTCCAGTCGCGGATGTTGTTGGTCGTGTCGGCCTGCTCGTTGAGCACCACCAGGTACCGGACTCTGCCGTCCGCGTCGGCCCTGAACTGGTCGCGCAACGCGTTGGAAACCTTGGCTGCGGGATTGGTCTGCGCCGCCGGGGGCTGCGATTTAGAGGTGGGTGCCGATGCGCCCGCGCTGGAGGCCCATGCCAAGAGTAAAGACAGGCCGATCAACAACGCCACTCTATGCAACAGGTTCAGGGGCCTGCCCACCCTCGAACCACGCCGAGCACCAGGGGAAACCGGTACCATCCAATATGCTCCTTTCCATATCGCCCGATAGATAAGGGCACTCTAAAGGTGTCCGTGTTATAGTTCAAGGTATGGGTTTGATAGTGCGGTGGCGATTACGAGCAAGGGTTGTGCCCTGGTATGCACGCTACACGCAGGGTAGAAACTTGAGCTACCTGTAGAAGACGTCTTGTTATGCGTTCTTAGGGGAACTCTTGAAAAACGCTTAGAAACACGTTATAGTACAAATGTTCGCTAGAGCGTGGAACATTTGCACGCGCTCTCGCAGAAGCCAAAGATACTCCTAACTCCGGGAGTAGAAAGGAATGCCATATGGAAGCAGTAGACAAGAAGGCGGCCAAGAGCACCACCGCGAGCGGCAAGAAGTCCAAGGGATTCACGGACGAAGAAAAAGCCGCGATGAAGGAGCGCGCCAGAGAGTTGAAGGCGGAGGCGGAAAAGGCGGACGGTGAAAGCGCCCTGCTCGCAAAGATCGCGGAGATGCCGGAATCGGATCGCGTCATAGCCGAGCGGCTTCATGCTATCATCAAAGCCAGCGCGCCAATCCTCACGCCGAAAACCTGGTACGGGATGCCCGCGTATGCCAGGGATGGCAAGGTCGTCTGCTTCTTCACAAGCGCGCAGAAGTTCGGCTCCAGGTACGCAACGCTCGGCTTCAACGACACGGCGAACCTGGATGACGGCGCCATGTGGCCGACCTCCTTCGCGCTGAAGGAGTTGACCGACACCGAAGAGGCAAGGATCGTCGAGCTCGTGCAGAAAGCGGTGAGCTGAGGGCGCGCCGCCCTCGCAGCAGACCGTTCGAGTACCCAGTAGTCGAGGAATCAAGAGGGAGGCCACAGATGGGCCTCCCTCTTGTCTACTCACGTGTTAACTGTGCCATCGGGTCCTATAGGCTAGGGCCTAGCTGAGGTCTGGCAGTTGGGAAAGAAGGTGTTAGCCACTATCTTGGCTGCCTGGCCCCTGGTGACCAAGTTGTTGGGTCGGAAGTAAGGGCGGTTCTGCTCGTCGCATGGCTCGTCAGGACCACCGCAGGGGTACCCACCCATCACTCCTCGTGAGGAGAGTCTCTGGATGTAGGGGTAGTACGAACTCTCATCGTTGCTGGGTGGCACGTCCGAGAAGGTCTGTCCGCTAGGCTGCTCGTTGTAGCCTGCCGTGTTGGACACGATCTTGGATAGCTGCCCCCTTGTGGCGTTGGCGGAAGGCCGGAAGTATGGCCTGTCGTCATCTCCGCAAGGCTCACTCGGTCCACCGCAGGGGTACCCACCCATCACACCGCGTTGAGAGAGACGATTGATCCAGACGTAGAAGGGAGAGCCGGGTTCGACGTCCTCGTATATCTGGTTGCCCGCATCGTCGTTGTTACCCGAGGCTTCGGACACCATCTTGGATATCTGACCGCGAGTGACGTAGTTGCCCGGCCTGAAGTAAGGGTTGTCGGTAGCACCGCACGGCTCACCCTCACCTGTCTGAGGGTTGGTACTACCGCAAGGGTAGCCTGTGACTACACCCCGGCAGGCGAGGCAGCGCACGAAGGGGTAGAAGGAGCTTTCCTCGGTGGAGGGTGGCAGGTCCTGGAACTGGGTGAGGCAGGCAGTAGGAGTAGCGGACGCCGCCGTCACAGTCCTCGTGCTGGTGGCTGAGGCTATGGCGGTAGAGGTCCGCGTGCCGGTGGCCTGAGTTGTAGTCGTAGAGGTGCCGGTAGCTACCGCTGACTGCGTTTGAGTGGCACTTGCGATGACGGTCTGAGTGGTAGTGGGGGTGGCCGTGCGGGTAGCGGTCCGCGTCTGGGTAGGTGTGGCAGTTAAGGGGCAGGCGCCGGTGTAGGTGATTGCCACGTTATCGACGTACCAACCCTGCGCGTCGCCGCTTTCGTCACTGCCATGCCGCCACCGGAGCTTCACACTCTTTCCCTTGAGGGTGGTCAGGTCTACGGTTACGCGCTGGAAGTCCGGCCAGTCGGGGTTTGTGCCGCCCCAACCCGCTCGACCGTTGAGAGGATTACCGGGGCCGGTGATGGTATTTTCGTAGCCGCCTTCCGTAGTCATTGTGAGCGTGTCCGACCAGTTGACACCGTTGTCGGTGGAGTACTCCAGGACACCGCCGTCGAAGGACGCAGGCTCAGAGATCACCTCGAACTTGTAGCGGTGGTAGAACTGTAGTTGCGCGCTGCTAGCAGACGCCGGGATCATCACATTTGTGGGCGATATTACGAGACGTTGGTCGCTCTCCACGTCGTTATTTTGCACGTGGGCGGAATACAGCCCCGTATGAGATGCCTGGTGTGTTACGGTCCATTTCCTGCTGGCGTTCCCCAACTCCATCTCGGCCGTGAATACCC
The DNA here is from genome assembly GCA_036386675.1 of Chloroflexia bacterium. Taxonomy (GTDB): domain Bacteria; phylum Chloroflexota; class Chloroflexia; order QHBQ01; family JADMIH01; genus JADMIH01. The sequence continues at coordinate 109,284 of DASVVE010000006.1, forward strand.
CCAACGTGCCGCTCTCGAACGTCTCGTACAGGAGCCGTTCCGAGCCGCAGGCCAGCATCGTGGGCGATGCCAGCGGCGTGGGAGTAGTGGGCACGAATGGAGTGTAGGTGGCCGGGATTTCCGGGGTGCGCGTCTGGGCGGTGGCGGAAGCGGTAGCGGTGTTAGGCGGAGTGCCTGTAACGGTAGGTGTGGCAGTCTGCTCGAAGGGGCCGGAAGTCAGCGGCCAGACGAAGGCCCCACGGCTGCGGGTGAAGGCAGCCAAGGTGGTGAAGCCCCGGTCAACGGCGAAGTCCCAGATCATGACGTTAGGCATGCCCTGATTGAAGCGGTACCACACCGGAGTGGCCGCGTTGATGTCGTTGGTGTAGTACACACCCCAGTCGCTGCCCGCGAACACCTGCTGTGGGAAATTGGGATTTAGAGTGATAGCGTTCACCGGGATGTTGGGCAGGTTGCCCGACTTGTCCACCCAGGTGAAGCTAGCACAATTGGCCGTGCAGGTCACCTGGAACACGTGGCCCGGCTGGGAAGGCGTATTCTCGTTGAAGCCGCCCGCTGCGGCGTAACCTATTGGAGTGGTAGTGGTGCTGACCACTGAGGCAGCAAGCACCACGTCCAGTATGGGGCGGTTGGGGAGCACGGCATTGCCCCCGGTGAGGTTCTTCCAGGTGGAGGTAATACCCTGCCCCGCGCCGAGGCCGAAGCCAATCCAGACGTTGCCGTCGTTGGTGCCTGCTATGGCTATCTTGTCGGTCCTGAAGGCGAAGGCTAGCTGGTTGATGTGCGAGCGGTCTGACAGGGTGCCCTTCGTCAGCACGGGGCTGGTGGGGTACCAAAGGCCACTGGCTGTAGAACCGTCTCGCAACCCGGTGAGGTTCTCCCACACCCGGTTGGTGCCGCCGATGAAGTGCTTGCAGCCTTCTCCCGGTGTCAGGTCGCACTCGTCTCCAGGGCCTTTAGCCGCGGGCACGCCCTTGTAGATCTCGTACGGGAAGATGAAGCTCAGGTAGGGAGCATCCACGTCAAAGTTCGTGGGTACGCAACCCGGCGCGTTGGGGGCGGGGCTGATATTGAGGCAATCGAGCACGTAAGGGCCAGGATGCCCCGTGTCCGACCGCCGCATTGCACCTCCCTGCGCTTCCATGTAGACGCGCTGGCCGAACACAGGCTCTATGCGGGCGAACATACCATCGCCGCCGATGCGCTGCTGCCACACCTTGGGGACAGCGTCTCCGCTGGCGAAGCTACCCGTCCAGGAGGACGAACCATTGTCCTGGGCACCCGCCACCGCGAAGGGAGCGGGACTGGTAGCGAAGTTGGCGCTGATGTCGCCACCGTAGAACTCGATGGTGCTGAGGCTGTTGTTGAGTTGTAAGTATAGCGGCTGGTCGGAGTTGGCGTTCTCGGTGAAGTAGACGCCGCCGTCGTTGCCGATTAGCTGCCTGCTGGACGAATCGGGCAAGAACGTAATCGCGTGCTGGTCCACGTGCACGGAGTAGCCGGGAGGCCGCGGCGACTGTATATATGCGTAGCCGCAGGTGAGGTCCTTCACGGTCGTGCCACCGTCGTTGGACCTCCAGACGTTGATGTTGTCGAAGAAGATCACGTCCGGGTTGTTAGGATCGACCACTATGTGCTGGTCGTACCAGTTCTGTGCGACGTCTCCGCACACGTTCAGCAAGGAATCTTCCACGCAGGTGCCGCCGCACTCCGCCTCGGCGTCTTCGAGGTCCTGGGCGGTGGTGCGCTGCTGCCAGGTCTGTCCACGGTCGGTGGAGCGCCAGATGCCGAGCAATCCGCCCCGCTGTATTGCACCAAAGCCGGGGTTGATGGCCTGCACCTCGGCGTAGATGTAGTTGGGGTTGCTTTCGGCGAAGGCCATGTCGATGCGGCCTAGCTGGTTGCCGCCCACCTGGTACTGGGGAACGCCGGTGCCGGAACCGGGAGGCCAGCCGTTGTCGGCTCGGCTCACGTGGGACCAGCTTGTGGGGCAGCCACTGGAAGGCCAGGTGGTCTTGTAGATGCTGTTAGCGCCATTCTCGGCCAGGTTGACCTGCACGGTGGTGCTATAGCCCCTGGCACCCACCGCTACGAATAGATCGGATAGCGTGCCGGTCTGGGTCATCGCAATAACGGCGGTAATGTCCTGGCGCTGGTTGGGGAAGGGGTTGGGTAAGCACGGTCCCGCCCAGGTATCCCCCGCATCGTAGGAGAAGTACATGCCATGCTTGGTACCTACTGCCAGGTCGTTGTTGTCGTGTGGGTTGAGGGCTACCTTGCCTATCGAGTTGTACTGGGGGAAGAGGTTCGGGCCCTGCTCGTACCTGGGGCCAAATACGTCGTAGCCCTTTACCTGCCAGGTAGCGCCTAAGTCGGTGCTCTTGAGCAGTCCACCGCTGCCGAAGGAGAACGTCCCGAACCGCAGGTCGCCGGTGCCTGCGTAAATAGTATGGCTGATCGGGTCCATAGCCAGGTCGCCTATGGCAAGCGTGGAGATATAGGGGTCATCCATAGTGGGCGCCCAGGTAGTGGAGGCGCTGCAACAGTTGGTGGTCTTCCAGACACCGCCGCTATCGGGAGCGATGTAGGCTATGGTCTGGCTGATCGGGTCCACCACAATGTCGTTCACGCGTCCCGCCACGGTGCCGAAGGGGAAGCATACCTGGCAGGTATCGCTTTGTTGGGGCTGTGGGCCAAGCGATATCCACCGCGAGGCGTTAAGCGCTTCAGGGGCGTTGGGGCCAGAAGGGTTCTTATAGGTCACTCGCCCGGCAGGTATGCCCGACCGCACCAGATTGTCTTGCTTGGCCGCTTCGAGCACCCACTGGCGGTCTGCCTTACCTGTTGGGTAGGTGTAGCGCGCTTCCATAAAGGCATCACGCCTGCCCAGCATGATGCTCTCCTCTTGCCCACTCTCCCCTGGTTCGGCCAGGTAGAGATTGTTGGCTATATCCGCCCTGGTGAGGGAGGCACCCGGCTGCACTGCCGCGTTACGTTGGGCCGACTGCACCGCGAAAGCTGCCGTGACTATCAAGGCCAGTAGCATAAGCGCTACGGCGAGCTTGCGGCGGTCCACTGCTATCCTGCTTCTCACTCCGTGCTCCTTCCTCGAATAACTACAATAGACACCCTCGTCCTAGTATAAGTGGTAATGCAACAAAGACGTTCAATAGCCGCACTATGAACACACCCAGGTCATAGCAGGAGGTGGATTCACATGCCCATGCGCGCCGAGGGGGCAGGAAAATACCACATAACGTCTAATGTACTGGAAGGTAAGAGTAGGACTAATATGTAAGGCTGTAGTATGGCTGCACGAAATGTGCCTTCGTTACCGCTGAAGCTGGCTGTTGGGAATACAAAAAGCCGCAGACCGCGCCCGTGGAGCCACGAGCCAGGAGCGCAGTCACAGGCCGTGTGCTACTGTGTTGGAGGGGTGATGGGGGCAGGCGGTGCCAGTAATCGGTCGAGGGTGGCCGCGAAGCGCAGACGCAGGATATCTACACGTTCAGGCTGTGTGAGCATGGCAAATGCTTCGCCGTTTGGACCTATTACCACCGCCTGGGTTACGTAAGTGTGCTGGCGGACCAGGGGCATACGCGCCATGCCCAGCAGCCTGCCATCGGCGCTGTACCGGCGCACGGTCTGATCGACAGGCACCTCGCCTTCTCTCACCTCGACCACTACTTCCTCCAGCCTGACGAATACGCTGCCCTCAGGGCCGAACCCCAGGATGCGTAAGCCTCCAAGGAAGTGCTCCGTCCTGACTTCGACGCGCCGGTCGTCTATCGTGATGTGCCCGACCCTGTTGTCTTCGGCCTGTATTCCGGCGGGCCTGGCCTCGTATAGCGTTCCGTTGTGCGTATAACCGTCCAGCGACGTGGGCGCGACTCTGCCCTGTTCGTCCAACAACCTGAAGACCGATGCTCCGCCATCCTTTTCCACCAGCGGCGCGCCTTCCTGGTCCAGCCCTATGCCGCTCAGCAACGTCTCCAGGCGAAACTCTTCTGGTAGCTCGTACTGGCCCACCACCCGGCCCTCGGGAGAGATTCGTAGCACCAGGGGCGGCGTGGGAAAGGCGTCCAGCACGTAGATCTCGGTGGCGGTCGCCTCTATATCTATGAGCGAGCGGGGCTGGGTAGCCAGGTCCACCGTCTGTAGCCACTCGCCACCGGGGCTGTATTGCAGCACGCGTAAGCCCGCTGTGTCGGCTATCCAGAAGCTGCCGTCCGGGGCAACTGTGAAAGCCGCCGGGCCGCTCCGTTGCATCCCTTCCACGTTGTCGCCCCGGTACTGCACGCCCTCCTTCTGCTCGCCAACGGGGATAGTGAACAGCACTTCGTGGGTGTTGCCGTCGCCTTTGGGAGGGGTTTCGCTCTGCGCTGACGGTGATGGTCGGGCTGGCGGGATCGTGGGCGTGGCCGGGACCGTCGCGCTCGGCTGCGGTGTGAGTGAGGGTTGCAAAGTTGCCGTGGGTGTGCCAGTCGAGGGAGCTATAGGTGCCTGCGGCCCGCATGCCGTCAGGACGCTAATTGCCCCCGCCAGGGCCAGCAGGCAGGTGAGTATTCTCCTGGGGTTTTTCATTTGGGTGGATGGCCTTTCTTGAACGTAGGACGGTACTATATCACGCAGTATAACCGTGGGTGTAGCAGCAGGGTTGCGCCGTTCGGGGTGTACCCCGCTACGCCGTGGGCAGTACCGGGTGCTAGTCCTGGCGATTGCGCATGCGCTAACGTCCGGCGGGGAGGCGACGATTGACGCAACGGCTGACGCGCAGGCGTGGTGGGACCATTTCCCATGCTGAAGTATAGGAACCCAGGGAACTATCGCTTGCATATATGTAAATGAAGATATAGTGAGCCGGGCGTGGATTGTGCCGCACAGGGTGGCACCTTGTGCCGAGAGAGCAAGGCCCCACGCACGGCTCTTGACACAACCCAAAGGAGAGAACCCCCCGATGCCAGTCCCTAACGGGCAAAAAACCATGCGCCTATGCCTGGCCTTTGTAATGGCCTTGCTCGCCATACCCCTCCTACCGGCCTCTCACGCTTACGTCCAGAGCGATTCACGTACGTTTCCGGAGACCGGTAAGACCGTAAAGGGCAGGTTCCTCACGTACTGGAACGAGCACGGCGGCCTGCCTCAACAGGGCTACCCGATTTCCAGCGAGATGCTGGAGAAGAGCGACACCGACGGCAAGACGTACACGGTGCAGTACTTCGAGCGCGCCGTCTTCGAGTGGCACCCTGAGAACGCAGCCCCTAACGACATGCTCCTGTCTCTGCTGGGTAACTTCTTATACAAGCAGAAATATCCGAGCGGCGCGCCCGGCCAGAAACCCAACACCTCGGCAGGCTCCCAGCTTTTCCAGCAGACCGGTAAGCGTGTGGGCGGGCTATTCCTCGACTACTGGCAGAAGAACGGTGGGCTGGCTCAGCAAGGCTACCCCATCTCCGAGGAGTTCGCAGAGAAGAGCGCGCTGGATGGCAAGACATACACGGTCCAATATTTCGAGCGTGCGGTGTTCGAGCACCACCCCGAGCACCAGCCGCCTTTCAACGTGCTGCTGTCGCAACTGGGCACTTTCCGCTACCAGGCCAGGTACGCGGCGGCCCAGGGCAACCTCACGCTCGACCAGTTCTACGAGAAGGCGTTCCAGGACATACTGCTGCGCGACCCCGAACTCTTCTCCGCGCTGGGCCTTCCAAAAAGCTACTATCCCGACTTTCGTCACAACCAGCTAACGAACCTTTCTGACGAGTACACCCAGCAGACCTATGCCCTGATGAAACAGACGCTCGATAGGCTCAGGGCCTACGACAAGAAGACGCAGACGCCGAAGCAGCAGGTCTCCACCGGCATCCTTGAGTGGTGGCTGGACGACACCCTGCGAGGCCAGGAGTTTATGTACCACGAGTACATCATCAACCCGATATACGGCGCGGCGTACGGCCTCTACGACCTGATGGTCAACCTGCAATCGATCACCAACAAGCAGGACGCGGAGGACTATATCGCCCGCCTGGAACAGTTTGACACCAGGCTCGACCAGCTAATCGAGGCGCTCAAGCTGCGGGACCAGAAGGGCATCCACATGCCGAGGTGGATGGCCCAGGCTTCGCTCGGCCAGATACGCAGCGCCCTCTCGGACAATGCCGCGTCCAGCGACTACTACACCGCCTTCCGGTCGAAGGTGGAAGCGCTGGGCAACGTGAGCGCGGCGGAGAAGGAGGCCCTGTACGACTCCGCTCGCAACGCCATAGACAAGACGGTCAACCCGGCTTACCGCAAGCTGGCAGACTACGTTTCTACGCTGGTGAGCAAAGGCCGCACCACTGACGGTGTGTGGGGTCTGCCTAATGGCGATGCTTACTATCGCTGGATAGTGAGACGGCACACCAACACCGACATGACGCCGGAGGAGATACACAACCTGGGTCTCAAAGAGGTGACGCGCATCCAGGGCGAATTGCGCGCGGCCCTCGACAGCCTGGGTCACAAGAACCCCGACCTCAAGGCGGCCATGAGGGAGGCGGCCACGGCCAGCGGTGCCTACGCCACCAACACGCAGGCCGGGCGCGACGACATACTCAACGCCTTCCGCAACGCCATCACCGAGGCTGAGAAGAACATCTCCAGCCAATTCGACGTGAAGCCGAAAGCGAAGCTGGAGGTGAGGGCGGTGGAGGGCGGTGGTTCGGGTGCCTATTACGTGCCCCCGGCGGTGGACGGCTCGCGCCCCGGCGTCTTCTACGTGAACCTGGGCCGCGCCAGCTACAACAAGTACGAGGTGCCCACGCTCGCCTACCACGAGGGCGTGCCCGGCCACCACTTCCAGCTAGGCATCCAGACCGAGCTGCAGAACGTGCCGATGTTCCAGAAGTCGGGCTATCCGATGTTCACCAGCTACGCGGAGGGCTGGGCGCTCTACGCCGAGAAACTGATGTACGAGTCGGGTGCGTACAAGAGCGACCCCTACGGCAACCTGGGCCGCTTGCAGTCCGAGCTATTCCGCGCGGCCCGCCTGGTGGTGGACACGGGCATCCACTACAAGAGGTGGACCGCCGGCCAGGCCAACGCCTACATGGACGAGACGCTCTTCTTCCCGCCCGGCGGCTACTCCAACGAGGTAAGCCGCTACATCATGTGGCCCGGCCAGGCCCTCAGCTACAAGGTGGGTGAGCTACGCATACTGGAGGTCCGCCAGCGGGCCAAGGACGCGCTCGGCAGCAAGTTCAACATCAAGGAGTTCCACAACGTAATGCTCCAGAACGGCGGCATGCCCATGCCGGTGCTCGAACTCGCCGTGGAGAACTATATAGCCGGTAAGAAGTGATTTGGAAATTGGAATTTCGAATTGCGAATTTGCTCCGTTATCTACTAAATTCGCAATTCGAAATTCCAATTTCCAAATCATTATCCCCACGGCATAGGCTGTGCTTAATAGAGGGCCGTGATGCGAAATGGGGTTTTGAAGAGGTTGAGTACCGGCCTGGTAGTCATGGCTGTGTTGGGCGTGCTCGCGGGGCTTTGGACGTTGCAGGCCTTTGCGCACGCGGGCAGGATAGTGAGTAGCACCCAGGTGAAGGTGGGACCGTATACGCTCGACGTGCTCTACTACTCCTCCCCGCAAGTTGGAGAGGCTATACCCATCACGATTGCGCCGCGACCGGTCACCGCCGGCGGGCAGGTGCTCAACACCAGGCCGCAGCTACAGGCCACGCTGCAACCTTCTCCCGGCATGTCGGCCAGTGAGATCAGGCTGCGTGTGTACGACGACCCCGACCAGCCTGCCTTCTACGCGGTTGACCCGGTGGTAGATGAACGAGGCATATGGGTGCTGCAACTTACCGTGGAAGGTGAGGCGGGCACCGCTACCGGCTCGACCAAAGTGGTTGTGGCCGGGCCTGGTGGCTCCGAGCAAGCGCCGGCACAGCCGCCTGCACAAGCACCGGCACCGGCAGCCACACCCGCCCCAGCCTCTACAGGCCCTGGTGTCGGCATCGCGATTCCGGTTATCTTGGGCCTTGCCCTACTTGGGCTAGCAGGCTGGTGGCTGTTGCGGCGGCCCGCGTCCCGTAAAGAAGCCCCGGTCCGGCGTCGAAGATAGCTGCGGTTAAGGGACCAAAGCCCCATCTTGTCATTCTGAGTACCTAGCTAACGAAGGAATATCAGCTAATAGAGACACATATGGTGCCAGGCGACGCCCCACGATTGAAATCAGGGGCTACACGTTACGAAGTCCCACAAGGGGACTCCTCTACCCACCTGCTCTCGAAAGCGACCCTGATGCATATAGCCAGTCCCGCAGGGACTTTGCAGAGTGTAGCCCCTGATTTCAATCGTGGGGCATCGCCTGGCACCGAATGCTCCGTATCTAGATACCATTTTATTTGCTGTCATTCCTTCGTTAGCATGGTACTTAGCGTAGCGAAGAATCTAGTCCCTTGGCACCCAAATATCACCTTTCTTTTGGGTCGTTAGGTGCCAGTGAAAAGGGAAACATCCCGGTAGAGGACGAGATTCTTCACTGCGTTCAGAATGACAAGGAGGGGCTTTGGTCCTGGTCTCCAACCTGGATGCGGCCCTACCAAATGCACGTTTGCCTTGACATCTCGGTTCCAGGTGGGGTACGCTTCTTTATCCCGCCGGGGGCACGCTTCTTGATTAGACCCCCATCCGTTGCCTTTTCCCACACGATTTGCAGTCCGATAATACCTCTCGATTTGCGGGGCAGCACATTCAACGAGGTCTTTCTGACCGGCGATACCCTTGTGGAAGAAGAGAGCACACGGCATAGCACCACAATATAGTACCCATAATGGTACCCATACTTTTACCTGGCCTGGGATTGTATAACGATTTCGTTTCCAAGCGTTTTTGCATGCCCCGCACCGTTCATGCGCGCTCAATGACGAGCCGCGATTCAGACAGGAGGAGCTCTAAGGAATGAGGAAATCAGTTCGTTTTATAGGCATTTTGGTAACGCTGTCCATGATGCTTTCCCTGATACCGGCGGGTCAGCCGTCGTGGGGACAGCCGGGAGTGGTCGATGCTGCTACACCCGCGGACGGCACGCTCAACCCGCCCAACAGCCAGGTTACCTGGACCGGCGGACCTTACACCATCGTAACGCCGGACCCCGCAGTTTGCACCGATAGCAGCACCAACTGCGACACATTCGACCTTAACCTCAATCTCCCCGACAATTACTGGGAGACTGCTGAAGGTGAAGTCACTATCGGCATTACCTGGACCGGCTCGGCTGACTTCGACCTCTATGTTTACGACGAAGATGGGACTGAAGTTAAGAGTAGCGCCGCCGGTGCTACCACCTACGAAGAAGTCAAGCTAGGCGAGTTGCCAGGTGGCATGTACGAGGTGCGAGTAGTAGCTTATAGCGCCGCCAACTCCACCTACAATGGCTACGCGAGACTCGAATCGACTCAGCTTCCGGCTGGAATGATCTTCCCGGAGGACAAAGACACTATCATGGAGGCGTTGACGGTAGACTATCCGCTCAACGTCATTTTCGTCGGCTACACCCCCACTGCTGAGGAAATTGCGGAAATGAAGCAGTGGATCCCCGATAACTACCAGCCCACAGTAGCTACCAAGTCCCCCTTTGCTGAAGAGATCCAGAATGAGGGGGCAGCGTTGCTGAACTGGAACAAGAACCATTACATCAACGCGGAACCATACTACGTCGGCATCCGCTACAACTACAAGATTCGCTTCTTGCAGGCCACCGAAGAGTATGCGAAGGCATTGTTCCAGCAGGCCGAGAACAGCACCGCTCCCAGCCAGTCGTTCCACACGGCGCAGGTTGGAGTTAGCCTCTCACGCTACGACCAGAGCTACGGCAACTACCGCGTGGTAGCCAAGGGCGGCGATCCCGCTTACAAGGTAACCGACCCCACCAAGACCGACCTTATTGATGCCTATGCGGTTGAGGACTGGATCTTCAACTCGCGCTACGATGCGGCCTGGGATTGCGCGTTCCGCGACCTGGAGACGGGCTACCTGTACAGCGCCGCCGTCGTCCAGCCCGGCGAGGATGCCTACTACGACCCCTACTACGACAAGAACGGGCTGGACCTCGAAACGATGCCGCAAGGCCCCAACAAAGGCTCCTCCTTCCTATTCTTCGACACCTTCATGCCCGAGTATGCGTCCGAGTACTTCCGCCCGAACGCTTACCACACCTGGGGCACCGATAAGGTAATCAATAACGGCATCGTATCGAAGAAAATTGAAGAGGGTGGCTCGTGGCGCATCACCAACCCCGACACCGGGAATTGGGACGGCGTAGACTTTGCCCGCACCTGGGGTGGCCGCTATCGCTTCCACTTCATCGATCTGGGTGCCGCGCCTAACGACTACGAGTCGGCTTCATGGGCCGGTGCCGAGCGCACTATGTCCTCCGACTACCCACACGGCGACCCGCCTATCTGGCAGTACAAGGCCGACCCACAGTGGCAGCAGAGCGGCGAGGTGTGCGCGGGTGACGATATCAACCCGCAGTACGAGTTCACGGGTGGCACTCCCTGCCGCATGATGCCTCGCCTGGGTCGCGACGTGGCTTACGGACTCTTCTTCCGCTCCACCTCGGGCTATCTCTACCGCCCGATACCGCGCGGCGACGTGAACTGGCTGGCCGTGTCCAACTGGACCGACTTCTACTCCAGGCCGCAGTACGACCCCGTGACGGGCCAGATTACCAGCGCGCCCTGGTACGGCAACTGGTGGACCAACACCGACAAGCTCTACAAGATCGCCAATGCAAGCGATCCGCGTGAGGCGGACGACGTGCTCAGATGGCTGTCGTCGGCCCTGCCTTACACCCGCTGGGTTGGGCGCAAGGGCGAAGTGATCACCGTCTACGATCCTACGAATAACCAGCCTACATCCAGGCTGCTTGACACCTCGCCCAAGTACGAGGACCTGCCCGCGCCCGAGTACCACGTCACAGGCAGCGCGACGGAGTTCCAGATAGTGCCGGAACCGCTCTATGCGTTCCATGCAAAGCCCAGGATCGTCACCTACGGTAGCTCGCAGGTGAACCTGACCGACCTCTCCAACGCCTTCGAGAAGGCCAAGGCGAGGGGCTTTACCGGGCTTACCTATGACTTCTCGGTGCCGCATGAGTACATGCGCGACTACTTCGACGCTCACCGGCCCGGCATCGCAGACATCGTGACGGGCACGAACGGCATATCGGAGTTCTCCCTGGTGAACACCATCCCCGGTATCAATATGGTGTTCGAAAAGGCGTATACCTGGGCGCTGCCCGTTATCGTGGGCGGTATTGCCGTGGGCACGGACGACGGCGAGGCCTGGGGCACCATGAACAATGTCAACGACCGGGCCAAGTCGCCCCTGGCAGACTACCCGGCGAACCCCACCGCGAACTGCCCCGCTCCCATGCGCACCCTTGAGCCGTGGAACTGCCCCAAGCATTCCACCGTGGCCGATCCCGGTGCCCGCAGTGGTGGCGGCTTCTCATACACCATTGAGCACGAGGCCGCCCACAACCTGGGCCTGTCTCACCCGCACGACGGCTCGTATGGTGTGGACCGCTGTCCCGAGGACGACCCTAACGCGGCGCGTCGAGGGAAGTGGGAATGCTACTGGTCGGGCCTCGGCTGGATGTACGACATCTCGGCTGCTCCCACCACCTACGCTATGAGCTATCGCCCGTACGAGGTGGAGGACCAGGACAACCTCCAGCGCGGCCGCGTGGCCGAGTACCTGATACTGGGCCAGGACGCCTTGAAGCAGCGGCTGATTGACGAGTCGAACGACGGCAACACTACTCCTTCCGCCGGGTGGACCTCTGACTTCAACCGCATGAAGCAGTGGCGCGCCCAGGCCTCGGCCCTGTTCAAGGTAGGAGACTACCTGCACGCTGAGTACGCAGCCCGCAACGCCTCCCTGGCGGCGCGTGGTGTGCCTCAGACCCCGCAGAACACGGTAGATCCCAAGCTGGTGGAGGCAGGACAGATCTTCTACTTCAACGTGCACCCGCAGACCCAGCCGGAGGCAATCCAGCCTTGCGGCGGTGGCGGCCCCGGTCCCGTGCTCCCGCCCTGTGACATCGAGTTCCAGGACGTGCCGGTGAGCACTGAAATCTCGTCGTTCTACCCGTACGTGCGCTGCCTCGCCTGCCAGCACATCCTCGGCGGCTACCCCTGCGGCGGCCCCGGCGAGCCTTGCGGCGCGACCGGCGACCCGTACTACAGGCCAAACAACAACATCACCCGCGGGCAGATCTCTAAGATAGTGTCCAACTCGGCGGGCTACAACGAGGACCCCGGCGCTCAGATGTATACCGACGTGAGACCTGGCGACCCGTTCTACCCTTACATAAACCGCCTGTCCAGCAGGCACCACATGGGCGGCTACCCGTGCGGCGGCCCAGGCGAGCCTTGCGACGGCAGCAACCGCCCCTACTTCAGGCCTGCGTCCAACGCCACTCGCGGCCAGCTATCGAAGATAGTTAGCAACGCGATTGGCTTCAACGACACCCCGCAGGGCCAGACCTACACCGACGTGCCGCCTAGCACAAGCGAATCGTCCTACTACCAGTACATCGAGCGTCTGTCTTCCAGGCAGGTTATGGGCGGCTACCCCTGTGGCAGCCCTGGCGAGACCTGCGACGACCAGAACAGGCCGTACTTCCGGCCCCACAACCTCGTGACCCGAGCACAGTCGGCCAAGATCGTGTCCAACACCTTCTTCCCCAACTGCACAATCGGCACCGAAGCTCAACCGGCTACGGTGAAGAAGTAAGGTTCAGAGGTGCACAGTGAAGGGAGGCCCACACGGGCCTCCCTTTTGTTTTTGCAGGGGTGTTCAGCGACCCCAACAATACATCACGGCGAGACATTAGCACCCACGCTCCCCCCTTGTCATCCTGAGCATAGCGAAGGATCAGTGGCCCGTTCTTGACTCTTCCTTTCACCGCACCAATGTTCCACTTACCAACGGTATTGCTAATGTTGAGGACTCTCACTTACCCACCTGATCCTACGCTACGCTCAGGATGACAAGGGGGGAGCAGGGTTCTGCAATCGTGCTGGGACACAGCCGTAGCCACAAGTAGACCGTGTCCCACCATCGTCCATCGTCTATCGTCCATCGTCTATCGTCTATCGTCTATCGTCTATCGTCTATCGTCTATCGTCTAAGGTGTCAGGTCGTCGGTGATGACGAGGTTGTTCTCTAACGCGGCCTGTACCTCTTGTGAGGCGGCGGGGCTGGTGGGGCTGATGTTCAGCCAGACGGTTAGGTAGGGCGGGGTGTTGCCCATGAAGGTTTCCAGCGCCTTTACAAGCTCCCAACGCTCGTGCTCGCTGTAGCCGAGGATGTTTTCTATCTCGTCCAGCCACACCCAGACCCGGCGGTGGTCGGACAGGTTGGCTTCCGGGGCGAGGCCCGAAATGCATTGCAGGACCACTCGTAGCACCTCATAGCGGTCCTCCAGCGACAGGTTGCGGGGGATGCCCATGCGGCGAAGCTCTATGTGCGTGGCGGTGTCCGACAGGTAGGCCCGGAGCATGGCTATCTCGTCCTTGTCCATGCGCGAGCTTGCCTCCCACAGCAGGTAGAGCAGGTCGGCCACGAAGTCGCTTTCGTCCTGGGGCAGGCGGGCCAGTATCTCCTTGTAGCGGCCCGGCTCGGTAATTGCGGCCTGGCTCACCGCCTTATTGATGCTTCCCAACACGCTCGGCATGCCTACGCTCTCCAACAGCCTCATGTAGAGGGTGGCTGCCGGAGAATGGGACCAGGGCAAGCGGGCACTCTTCACCACCACGTTGCTCACTGAGGGTCGTTCGTGTCTGCGGGCCGAGCGGCGCATCCAGGCGGCATCAAGGTCGCGGCGTACCTGCCCCAATTGCGCCTTGCTCAACTTGCTTGCCACCAGCATGAAGCGGTCCGAATATATGGCGTCTTCTATGAGGTCGTGCACCGCTCCAGGTATGTCGATGCGTGGCTCAGGCGAAGGCAGCTCCGGCTCCGCTGGAGTAGGCTCACGGAAGGGTATGATCTGGCCTAGCTGCATCGTGCGGAGATTGGAGGTAGTATCGCGGTCCTCCAGGTTGCCGGTAGCTTTGTCGGCGGGGACCGGCACCGGCTCAGGCTCGTCAAGGCTGCCTATCCACGCCTTTAGCTCGTCTAGCGCGGCGCTTGCCTCGTTCCCGGCCCAGGTCGCCGCCAGCCTGCGCACTCGTTGGGAGGCACGAACCGCCTGGGCGTGCTCCGGCTTGACCAGCACAAATACGTCCGAGTAGCCCCGGCGTTGCGCCATGTTGTCGAGATTGCGGCCCACGAAGCCGTCCCACCAGTTGGGGTTCTCCGCCCGCGTGAACGGCACCGGCACCGGCTCCTCCTGCGCGGCGGGTTCCACCAGGCCGTAAGCGTCGGACAGCAGCAGCAAGTCGAGGCCCTCCGGCCAGCGCCCCTCCTTCTGGAGCGAGCGCACCGCGCCCAAGGCCCCACCCCGCGCCCGCTTCACGTCGGGCGGTCCATCGTGGTCGCCGTTGGTGCTTTGAGAGGATAGTATCAGCAGCCTGCGCGGGCCGACTGGATCGTTGCTCACGGGTTCTCCCCCTTCACGCGTTTCTGTCGCTGAGGACAAGATATATTAGCAGACATTGGAGGGGGATGCTATGTGGACGGTGGACGGTGGACGGTGGACGATGGCACGGCTGTGTCCAAGTAGGGCGTCAGTACCAAGCTTCTATTTGTCATTCTGAACGCACTGAAGAATCTCGTCCCTCAGCACGCAAGTATCACCTCTCCTACGAGTACAAGTCCTGTGTTTTGATCGCGTCTTACGCTTGCTAGATGGTGACGCCTTCGAGCGCCCGACCTAAGAACTTCCCCGTAAAGGACTGAGCAGCCCTGGAGATGGCCTCCGGTGGCCCTTCAGCGACGACGTACCCGCCCGCCTCACCGCCTTCCGGCCCCAGGTCGATTATCCAATCGGCGGCGGCGATTACGCCCACATGGTGCTCGATGATTACCACGGTGTTGCCGCCATCGACCAACCGCTGCAACAGGGCCAGGAGACGGGCAACGTCGGCGGGGTGGAGGCCGGTGGTTGGCTCGTCCAGCAGGTAGAGCGTCCGGCCCGTCGAGCGGCGAGCGAGTTCCTTGGCTAGCTTGATACGTTGCGCTTCGCCCCCGGACAGGGTATTGGCGGGCTGCCCCAGTTGCAGGTACCCCAAACCAACTTCGGACATGAGGGACAGGCGCGCGGCCACCGCCGGTACATCCTGGAATATTGACATGGCCTCGTCAATCGTCAGGTCCAGTATCCCGGCGATGTCGTAGCCGCGATAGCTAACGGCTAGCACCTCCGGTTTGAAACGCCGCCCCCGGCAGGCCGGACAGCGCACCAGGACATCGGGTAGGAAGTGCATGTTGACCGTGAGCGTACCCGCGCCCTTGCAGCGTTCGCAGTGCCCGCCCGGAACGTTGAACGAAAAGTGCCCAGGAGTCAGGTTGCGGCGGCGCGCCTCTGGCGTCTCAGCGAAGACCTGGCGGATGGGTGTAAAGGCGTCGGTATAGGTGGCCGCGTTGGAGCGGGATGTACGCGTGATCGCCGCCTGGTCAATCGAGATGATTTTGTCGAGGTGTTCCCACCCCTCTATGCTGTCGTGTTTGCCGGGAGCTTCGGTCGCGCCGTTGAAGTGCTGCCCGGCCGCAGGACCTAGAACGTCGAGCATCAAGGAGGACTTGCCGGAACCGGATACCCCCGCGACGACGGTAAGTGTGCCCAGGGGTATCCCAACGGTGACATTCTTCAGATTATGCTCGCGTGCCCCGCGAATGACCAGGCGTTTCCCGTTGCCGGGCCGCAGCCGTGAGCCTGGTAAAGCTACCCGGCCCGCAAGGTAATCGGCCGTGGCCGACGATGTGGAAGCCGCGATTTCGCCGGGCGCTCCCTCCGCGACGATTTCCCCGCCGTCCCGACCCGCGCCGGGGCCGAAATCAATCACGTGGTCGGCCGCCCGGATTACATCCAGGTCGTGTTCGACTACCAGCACCGTGTTTCCCAGGTCGCGCAGGCGGCGCAGTACGTCTATGAGCTGGCCCGTGTCTCGCTGGTGCAGGCCGACCGTCGGCTCATCGAACACGTACATCACGCCGGTCAGGCTGGAACCGAGGAGGGCCGCCAGCCGCAATCGCTGGGCTTCACCCGCCGACAGGGTGGGGGAGGAACGCTCCATGCTCAAATAGCCCGCTCCCACCTTCACCAGGCGGTGGATGCGCTCGCTGAGGTCGTCTATGATTGGCTGGATGACATCCCTTTCTTCCACAGGCACGACTTCCGGCAGCCGTTCTATCCACGTTTGCAGCGCCGTAAAAGGTATTTGCGATACGTCGATGATGCTCAACCCTGCAATGGTCACCCGGCGGCTTTCCAGGCGCAGGCGAGTGCCCTGGCAGCCGGGGCAGGTTTGCGTCAACATGAGTTGTTCCATGCGTTCGCGGTAGTCGGCATCTTGCGCGTGTTCCTGGTAGCGGCGCATGAGGGTGGTGACGACGCCCTCAAACCGCCCCTGGTTGACGTTCTGTGGCGGTTCTATACCTGGATAGTGGCGTCTAAACTGCGGGCTATGGCTACCATATAGCAGCAAATCGTGCTGGACCTGCGTGAATTCTCCAATTGGCGCGGTCGGCTCGAACGCCAACCCAAAGTGCTTGGCGGCCAGTTGCAGAGTTTCGAGATGCCGCTTGATTTCAGGTGAAATCCAGCGTATGACGCCGCCGTCCGTGATGCTGCGTGCGGGATCGATGAGAAGCGATAGGTTGGCCGCGTACACGACGCCCAGGCCGGTGCAGGTCGGACACGCGCCTTCGAGCTTGTTGAAGGAGAAGTGAGCCATCCCCAGCTCGGGTACGCCCGCGCCGCAGTGAGGGCACGGGTATGTGTTCTCGGTGGCTGTGCCTGGATCATCGGCGGAGTCTTCATCTAGCAGTTCAAGCCCGGTGACGTTGTGAGATGGTGGGACATCGCGGCCGCAGGCGGGGCAGGGCTGTTGGCCGATGCGGGCGAACAGGATGCGCAGGTAGGTGAACACTTCCGTGACCGTGCCCACCGTGGAGCGTGGGCTGTGATTGGTCAGATGCTGGTCGATGCTGATGGAGGGGGATAGTCCTTCGATGCGCTCGACGCTTGGCTTCTGCTGATAAGTTACCATACCGACAGATTCGAGGTATTGGCGTATCGCCTCCTGGTGCAGGGTATCGAATGCCAGGGTTGACTTGCCCGAGCCGGACAGCCCAGTGAGCACGACCAGCTTGTACTTGGGGATGCTGAGGGTGATATTCTTTAGATTGTGAAGGCGCGCTCCTCTAATCGTGATCGTGTCTTGCATGACCCGCTCGTTACCCTCCTACTCGGAGCACAAACAACGCGACGTGCAATATCTGAGGGATTGCCGCCGTTCATTTGCCAGTCTACAACCCCGGTGTGATAGTGTCAACGCCGAGGGTAGCCCCCTCAAATTGGCCGAGATAAAGTTCCTCCTGTGGTTTAGCAAATAGAACCCTTTTTGTCATTCGTGAGTGTGTACTATACTAAGATCACATCTCTTGGCACCAGCCTGTAGGTTATTGCGTAGTACGGAAGGGGGCCTCTTATGCCACGAAGCAGACAGTACCTCACTGTGATGGTAGTAGCAGCGGCGTGCGTTGGCATTTATTTGCTGGCAGGTCGGTTGGCAGTCGCGACTCCTCTTGCACAGACACCCCCGCCTGTCCCGCGCGTAACTTTGCTTACCGATCCGGTACCTGACCCCAAGGAACCGGGCGTGCTCTGGTTCGCTCCAACGGGCCACACCCTGCGTGGTAGTTTCCTCGACTACTGGAACAAGCACGGCGGTCTTCCGCAATTCGGCTACCCCATAACAGAGGAGTTCACAGAGCCAATCGGGGTAGCGGGTGCTCCCATCATGGTGCAGTACTTCGAGCGCGCCCGCTTCGAGCACCACCCGGAGAACGCGGGCACTCCCCACGAGGTGTTACTTGGTGCGCTCGGCAGAGAGTTCCACCCGCAAGACCCGCCAGCGCGAGCCCTCGCCTCGACAGACGTCTTCCCTCCCACCAGGGTCTACTTCACCGAGACCGGGCACAACCTCGGTGGCGTTTTCCTGAAGTACTGGAACGCACATGGCGGGCTGGCGGTGCATGGCTATCCCATATCGGAGGAGTTCGAGGAGAAAAGCCCCACTGATAACAAGACATATAAGGTGCAATACTTCGAACGGTCGCGGTTTGAGTTGCACCCGGAGAACGCCGGTAGCCCGTATGAGGTGCTTTTGGGGCAACTGGGACGGCAGTTAGCTCAGAAGAAGGGGTACTTCTATGGGTGGTTTCCACCCAAGGGTTACGCTAAGGACATGAGTTGGATTGCAGGCAAGGTTAAAGCCACACCTCCCTTTGGAATGACGCCTCAGCCGTGTGCTATCGTTTATGTCGAGTCTGCTGGCTTTAGTGTAGATATTATCGGCCCCGGAGAAAGAGCCAATACAGGAACGGGGTTGCTTGATGTAGGGCAATCAATTGTTCTCTTCGGTCACATGGCTACAAAAGATGAAGTGGACAAGTGGTACGGGAGTGGCCGGCGTGGCAGTTACTGCTTTTACGATTATCGTCTCTACTTGGTCGAGTTCATACAAGCCAATCCTGCATGGTGATACTGCTGAGCCTACCCGCAATCGGGAAGCCAACATGAGGGTCTTTGCTATTCCCCCCGCTTGCGATATACTGGGGGCACTAATCCCCACCCCTAATGCGGAGGTCAACGATGCATCCGACGAAGGAGCCTTCCGGCGACGGCGCAGGCACGATTGAGAGCCTTTTGAACGAGGAGCGAGTATACCCGCCCTCGCCCGAGTTCGTGGCCCAGGCCAACATCTCCGACCCTGAAGTGTACGCCCGCGCAGAGGCCGACCCCATTGCCTTCTGGAGCAAGCAGGCGGACGTGATCGACTGGTTCAAGCAGCCCACCGAGGTGCTACAGTGGGACCCGCCCTTCGCCAAGTGGTTCCAGGACGGCGAGCTTAACGCCTGCTACAACGCCGTGGACCGGCACCTGGGGTCCCGCGCCGATAAGGTAGCCCTCATCTGGGAGGGCGAGCCAGGCGACACCCGTTCCCTCACCTACAGCGACCTCTACCGCGAGGTGAACCGCGCCGCCGCCATGCTCCGCAACCTGGGCGTGGGCAAAGGCGACCGGGTTGCCATCTACATGCCGATGATCGTGGAGGCGGTCGTGTCGATGCTGGCCTGCGCGCGGCTGGGTGCGCCCCACACGGTGGTGTTCGGCGGCTTCTCCCCGGAGTCGTTGCGCGACCGCATTATAGACGCTCAAACCAAGCTGGTAATTACCGCCGACGGTGGGTACAGGCGCGGCGGCATCGTGCCCCTCAAGGCCAACACCGACGCCGCGTTAGACTCACCAGACCTGCCCGTGGAGAAGGTGCTGGTGGTGCGGCGCATAGGTGAAGGCGTCGAGGCGAACATGCAGGAGGGACGGGACGTATGGTGGCACGAGGCCTGGGAGGACGTGCCCGAGGACACGATAGTGGAACCGGAGCACGTCGAGGCCGAGCACCCGCTCTTCATCCTCTACACATCGGGCACCACGGGCAAGCCGAAGGGTGTGCTCCACACCACGGGCGGCTACATGGTGGGCACGACCCTCACCTCCAACTGGGTGTTCGACCTGAAGGAGCACGACGTCTACTGGTGCACCGCCGATATCGGCTGGGTGACCGGGCACTCTTACCTGGTGTACGGCCCGCTCTCCAACGGTGTGACCGCCGTGATGTACGAGGGCACCCCCGACCACCCTGACAAGGACCGCTGGTGGCAGTTGATCGAGAAGTACAAGGTCACCATCCTGTACACCGCGCCCACAGCTATACGCACCTTCATGCGCTGGGGCACCGAATACCCGGAGCGGTGCGACCTGTCGTCGTTGCGGCTGCTGGGCACGGTGGGCGAGCCTATCAACCCGGAGGCGTGGATCTGGTACCACAAGCACATCGGCAAGGAGCAGCGGCCCATCGTTGACACATGGTGGCAGACCGAGACCGGGGCGATTATGATCTCCCCGCTGCCGGGCCTTGTGCCCACCAAGCCCGGCTCGGCCACCCGCCCCTTCCCCGGCATCGCGGCTCAGATCGTGGACGACTGGGGCAACCCTGTGGAGAAGGGCGTATCGGGCGGGTTGCTCGTAGTCAAGCAGCCCTGGCCCTCTATGCTGCGCACCATCTGGGGCGACGACGAGCGATACAAGCAGCAATACTGGGGCAAGTTCAACCGCCAGTACGATATCTACTTCACCGGCGACGGCTCGCACCAGGACGAGGAGGGCTATTTCTGGCTCATGGGCCGCGTGGACGACGTGCTCAACGTGGCGGGGCATCGCCTGGGCACGATGGAGCTTGAGAGCGCGCTGGTGAGCCACCCCGCTGTGGCCGAGGCCGCCGTGGTGGGTGTGACGCACGAGTTGAAGGGGCAGGGCGTGGTAGCCTTCGTCACCCCCAGGTCGGGGCACCAGGGCACCGACCAACTGGCGGAGGAGTTGCGGCGGCACGTTGCCGAGAAGATCGGTCCTATCGCGCGCCCCGACCGCATCTACTTCACCGCCGAGCTGCCCAAGACCCGCTCGGCTAAGATCATGCGCCGCCTCCTGCGCGACATAGCCGAGGGCCGCGTGCTGGGCGACACCACCACTCTGTCTGACCCCAGCGTCATGGCCTCCATCAAGCAACAATACGAGTCGTCCGAGGGATAAGGAGAGACGAAAACGCCAAGACGCCAAGAACGCGCCAAGTAGATTAAGGTTTAGAGAGTACAAGAAGGAGCAGGGTACAATATTACGTACCCTGCTCCTCTTTCTTGAATAACAATCCTTAATCTCTGCGCGTCCTTGGCGTCTTGGCGGTTTCGTCTCCTACTCCGTTGGTCAGGGCGTCAGGCGCTGCATGTCGCGGGGGAAGAGGGTTGTTTCGCGGATGTTGTCAGCGCCGACAAGCCGCGCTACCCAGCGTTCGAGGCCGAGGGCGCAGCCTCCGTGGGGAGGCATGCCGTACTTGAAGGCGTCCAGGTAGCCGCCCAGCGACTCCTCTGTGATGCCCCACGACTTTACGGCTTTCAGGTAGTCCTCGTACCTGTGCAGGCGCTGGCCGCCAGTCACGATTTCCATGCCCCGAAACAGCAGGTCGAAGCTGTTGGAGTATTGCGGGCGCTCCGGCTCCGGATGCGTATAGAAAGGGCGCTTTATCATAGGGTAGCCTACCACGTAGAGGAAGTCGGAGTTGTATTCACGCCGCGTCCACTCCCCCAGCCATCGCTCCTGGGAGGGCGACAGGTCGGGTTCGTGCGATGTGTCTTCGCCCGTAGCCTCGTGCATGAGCCGTTGTGCTTCAGCGAAGTGGATGGCTGGTATCGTAGCGGGCACTTCCGGCAGGCTGATGCCCAGTAACGACAGCGCCCCCGGCGTTTCTCGTTCGATAGCCGCCAGCATACCCCGCAAGACCTCGGTCAGCAGCGCCATGACGGTAGTGTGGTCCTGGATGAAGCCGAACTCAAGGTCAAGTGAAGCGTACTGGTTGAGGTGGCGCGGTGTGTCGTGTGGTTCCGCGCGGAATACCGGACCTACCTCGAACACGCGCTCGAACACCCCCACGAGCATCTGCTTGTAGAACTGCGGGCTTTGTGCCAGGTAAGCCGTCTTGCCGAAGTACTCCATGCTGAACACGTTGGCCCCGCTCTCGGTGGCCGACCCCACTAGCTTGGGCGTCTGTATTTCCACGAAGCCCCTCGTGCGCAACGTCTCGCGGAACCCCATCATCGAAGCCGAGGCCACCTGGAAGATGGCTCGGTGTCGCGGATGCCGCAGGGCGAGGGCTGCGTAGTCGAGTATCGTGGGGAGTTGGGCTTGAAGAGTGGGGCGGAAGAGGTCTATCGGCGGCGGGGCCGAGGCTGGCGATACTACGCTCACCTTCGGCTCCCTGATTTCGATCCCGTTCGGAGCCTGGGGTTCGGCCGCCACTACGCCCTCTATTGCGATAACCGACTCGTTGTATTGCTCGGCCAGCCTCTCCACCAGGGCCGGTTCCTCTATTACCACCTGCGCCAGTCCTCTCGCGTCGCGCAGGATGAGGAAGCTGACCCTGCTGTGTCGCCTCAGGCGGTGCAGCCAGCCAGCCAGTTGTACCCGCTCGCCTACGTGGCTGGGTAGTTCCGTTGTCCAAATTCGTTCCATGCTGACACCTCCAAATTCGCATTAAATGCAAAACCCCATCGCCATGCGGACGATGGGGCGTTCGTGGTGCCACCGCATTTCACCGCCACTTTCCTCGTTGCTGCTGTCGAGGCGTGTAGCGGTCTTATTGCCCTGTAACGGGGGCGAGCCGTCGGGGCTTTATGGGCATGCTGCCCGTTCTTCCCCGCGCTCCGGAGTGTCTTCACAGTGCCCGGAGGCAACCATCCCAGCAACGGTTGCTCTCTGCGCTCCGGCATACCTGCTACTCGTCTCCATCTACGCTTTGTAGGAGCAGATTGTACAGGACGGAGAGTATACGGTCAATCGGTCCGTGGTAGTATTCGGGACTATAGCAAAGCAGTATGATGCAATTGGGGTGCCTGGATATCCGCATGTCCATTATTCAGGTGATCCAGGTTTCATTTGCTTCTCACGTGCAGTGCTATACAATGGCTAAGAACAACCGGGCACATGGAGAGGTAAATTGCGAGAGCGCACGCAGGTCAAGACCATCGAGGTAAACGGGACTGAGTTGCACTACGTCGAGCGGGGCGAGGGAGAGCCGGTGGTGTTCGTACATGGGGGACTGGGCGATTTTCGCACCTGGCTGCCGCAGGTCGAAAGCTTCTCAATATGCTACCGGGCCATCTCGTACAGTCGCCGCGCCCATTACCCTAACGCCTGGCCGCCCGATTACACCCTGGCGTTGCTGCTCCTGCACGTCGAGGACCTGGCCGCGCTGATAGAGGGGCTGGGCCTGGGGCGGACGCACATAGTAGCCAACTCCTACGGCTCGTACATCTCCCTGCACCTGGCGCTGAAGTACCCCCATATGGTGAGTGCGCTGGCGTTGGCCGAGCCGCCGTTGCACCCACTGTTGCGGACGCTGCCGGGAGGGGAAGAGATGTTCGACAGCTTCATGCACAGCGCGTGGGGTCCGGCGGGCGAGGCTTTTAGGCATGGCGACCTTGAGGGCGGGGTGCGGCTCTTCATCGAGGGCGCGGTGGGACCTGGCGAGTGGGACAAGCTATCACCGCGTGCGCGAGAGGCGATGCTGAAGGACGCGCCCGAACTGGCAATTGCCACCCACACGCCATTCGAGGTGCACATGCCCCCGCTCACCTGCGACGACCTTGCTCACATCGAAGCCCCGGTGTTGCTCATGCGCGGTGAGCACAGCCCGCATATGTACACCCTCATCAACAACGAGCTGGCGCGGTGCTTGCCTCGTGTTGAGCAGGCGGTCATTCCTGGGGCTTCGCATGTGTTGCACGTGCACAATCAGGAGGAGCATGATAGGGTTGTGCTGGAGTTCCTACTCTCAGTAGAGCGATAGGTCTGTGCCTCGTGTTGGTTTTGACGGAGAATTTCCTAATAGTGGCTCGATTAAGTATACGCTCTTTAGAATTATTGTTAGAACTATTTTCCCTTAATCCGCTTGACAAGCAGGACCGTAACGGTCAATAATATAGACCACATATTTGGAGCTTGTTTCAAACCTCACGTGATGTAGCTCCAACATATCAGGGCGCGCCATTCAACTGCGTCTCTCGCTAAGCCCTTGGTCCATATTGACTATGCCACCTAAAACAGGAGGTAATAAGATGGCCCGAATTCGCCGCAACGTCTGGAACCTTCCCGCCGGCGATGAGACCCTTCTCTGGTACGGACGCGCTATTGGAGAAATGCAGCAGCGCCCTATTACCGATCCCACGAGCTGGAGATTCCAGGCAGCGATCCACGCATACGTGCGAAGAGCAGACCCGCTCGCGGTACAAGGAGAAAGACTTCCATCCGCCGCCTTGCGAAGACAATTTTGGTCGCAGTGCCAGCATGGTTCATGGTTCTTCATCCCCTGGCACCGTATGTACCTCCATTTCTTCGAGCAGATAGTCGCTGCGGAAGTGGCGAACCTGGGCGGGCCGGATGACTGGGCGCTACCCTACTGGAACTACAGTGCTGATGAAGAGTCACGGCTGCTGCCGGAGGCATTCCGAGACCCCACCCTGCCGGACGGCACGCAGAACTTTCTCAATGTGCCGGAGCGCGACCCAGCCTGTAACGCCGGGCAACAATTCGCGGACGACCGCGATGTCGCCTTGCGGACCGCGCTCATCCAGGCCGTTTTTTCCAGCTCTAATGCCAACAACTTCGGCGGATTTCCGACCAACTTCTCGCCCAGCGGTTCTGGTCCGGGCCAGTTAGAGAGAGTCCCTCATGGCTCGATGCACATGGCTGTCGGAGGAGCGGAAGGGTGGATGGGTGCCTTCAACACTGCGGGACTGGACCCGATCTTCTGGCTGCACCATGCCAATATCGACCGCCTCTGGCAGGTCTGGCTCAATCGTGATCCCACTCACCGGAACCCCACCAGCCTTCAATGGCTCAGCAGAACGGCCTTTTCCTTCCACGACGCCTCTAAGCGGGTAGTCACGATGCGTTGCCTGGATGTCCTCGATACCAATGCGCTTGACTACACATATGACGATGTTAGCGATCCCCTGGCGGCACCGGTGCTCGAAGAGGGGTTCGCGGCTGTAGAACCCGAGACGGAGGCAGCTATGCCCGATGATACAGTCCCGCCCGAATTGGTCGGCGCGACGGAAACCAGCGTCAAGGTAGGTAATACTCATTCCCGCATACGTGTTCCCACACCGGCTCACGCCGCCGCGCAGGGCCGCTTTCTCGACGTGACGGAGGCAGCCGAGGTAGCCCCCGAACCTCGCATCCTGCTCCAGCTTGAGAACCTTACCGCCGGCGGACGAGCTAATTCCTACGATGTGTATGTGAACATCCCTGATGGCGAGGACCCGACAAAGCACCCCGAACGGTTCGCAGGCCGGCTTGATCTGTTTGGGGTGGCTGAGGCCAGTCGCGCCGGTGCCGAGCACCCAGGTTCGGGGCTTACCTACACCCTCGATATATCCGGCATCTACAAGCAACTTTCCGCAGCACCGGACTGGAACCCGGAAAATATCGACGTTTCCATGGTGCCGGTCCGTAACTGGGAAGGGGCCACAGTGACTGTCGGCCGAGTGAGCCTATTCTTCGCATGAGCCTGGCTGTGGTTATGAGGAACCGTGCTCCCGGCAAAGGGCTTCGCCGGTTCTTCTGGACGCACCCGGAGTGGTGGAGCCTTGGCCTGGCCGCGCTGGCATGGGGGGCGGTAGTCTCTCATGCTGGCGGGGCTACGATAGTTTCTGGTGCGGGACGGCACCAGGAGCACGTTCACCATAGCATATCCGTCCCGCACATCATGCCCTTCCAGGTGGAGTTTCTCTACTGGTGCCTCATGGTGGTGGCGATGATGGTGCCGCTAATGCTGGCGCCGTTACGGTGGGTGGCTTTCCAGAGCTTTCGCCAGCGACGGCATAGAGCCATTCTTCTCTTCCTTGTCGGCTTTCTCCTGCCGTGGATGTTGGTTGGTGTTGTGCCGGCATGGCTACGGACCTTCGACTGGAGCTATAACCCTCTCCTGGCATCTGGGACATTCGGTCTGGCGGCGCTCTGGGTGCTAGGCCCTGTACGGCGGCATGCGCTGGTTTTCTGCCACCTGACGGTACCTCTCGCGCCTTCGGGCTGGAACGCGGACCGCAACTGTCTACGATTTGGCCTCATTATCGGAGCGTCCTGTATAGCTACCTGTGGCCTTTTGATGCTGGCCTGCGCCTTCACCGGCCACAGCCTTATAGCCATGCTGGGGGGAACTCTGCTCGGCGTGCTGGAGTTTCGCTCTTTCCGCCCACCCACCGGCTATATCTTTGCCGGGGCGCTCGTACTGGCTGCTTGGTTTCTTCTGCCGATCAGTTCGGCGTGGCTTCATTGATGATTGAAGTATTCGAGCAGCATGGTATTGGTTCTAAATTAGGGACCCGCCCGAACCGGAAGTAGTCACCCGCTCACCTGCGGCGATCTTGCCCGTGTCGAAGCCCCGGTGCTGCTCATGCATAACCAGGGGGAACGTGATAGAGTGGTGCTGGGGTTCCTGTGAAGCTGATGAGGAACTCAGGGTACTCGCCACACGCGAGCGATCTCCCAACTCGTAGCCACACCTATGGACTTACTATCCGGTGCGAAGGTCAAGTCGTAGGGAGTATGCTTACTCGCCAGCCAACTCTTGATCAAAGTACCATCTCGTATGCCCCAGACCGCCAACTGCTGACCCTCCAGGGTGGAACCGGAAGCAG
Source organism: Chloroflexia bacterium (assembly GCA_036386675.1). Lineage (GTDB taxonomy): Bacteria > Chloroflexota > Chloroflexia > QHBQ01 > JADMIH01 > JADMIH01. Next base: position 135,762 of record DASVVE010000006.1, read on the forward strand.
TAAAGTATTCCCAGTTAGGCGAGATGCCGGCAGGCAGACTAAAGGGTTCTATAATCTCTATTTCCTTGATAGTTGCACCTGTATCTGCGGCCAAGATATACAGCACTTTCCCAGAATAAGCAGCGATTTGCTTGCCATCCGGGGAGACCCAGACCTGCCACGGTGCTGCACCATGCATGTCTATGGTGCGCGTCAAATTACCAGTAGTGATGTCGGTGAAGGTGAGGTCTCCATATTGATTGGTCGCGACGAGCGTAGTTGAATCAGGTGAGAACGCCAGTGCATTGGAAAAAGCGTCCACTTTACGTACCAAACTGCCGTCTTCAACTCGCCACAGCCATATAGCTCGGTCCACCGTACCGCGGCTTATTACAGCCAGCATCTTGCCGTCCGGTGAATATGCCATGTGTGTAATCGGCAGGAGTCCATATTCGTCTTTCAGTTCCAAGGTGAGTAGTACCGCCCCGGTGTCCGCTCGCCATAGCTGCACGGTACGGTCCCAGGATGCAGTGGCTAAGATACTACCGTCGGGAGAAAAAGCAATCTGAGCGACCCAGTTTGAATGTCCAGATAGCGTCCTTACCCGATTGTTGTCACTCACGTTCCAGATTTCTGTCGTATGCCTGGAGCCGCCGAATGCCACCAGTTGCCCGTCCGGGGAGAAAGCTATAGACTGGATCGCGCCGTTGTATGTGAATTGGCGGATGCAGCCGCTTCGAGCGAGGCTGGTATCGAGCCACTCGCACATCCGGAGGCCGATACCGGCAAGGAACACTGTGGTGCATAGGGCTGTCGTAGTCGTCACCAGGCCGAGGGCCATATACCACCTGGTGCTTTCCCGTTTATGGTCAGGTTGCACGCTGCTCTCGGCTTCTGTACGGTCCGTGTCCTTATCGGTGCGTGCGGGATTGCGGAAAAGAAGCACGTCCAGCAGGTGCGGGTGTGAGGGCCTGGGGTTGTTCTTGCGTTTGGTTGGTCCGGTCGGTAACCGTCTGTAATATATGACGCCGAGGACTGGGGCTAGCAAAAGAGTAATAAAGACTATATTGAATACGGAGAATCGCTCTGGGTTCAGTGGCAGGAGTACCAGGGTCACGAATAAGCCCAGGCCCAGGAACGGCTGCCAGTCAAGCCAGTATTTCTGCTTTGTGTGCAGGTAGGCGACGGCAAGAGCGCTCGACAGCCAGACGTAAAGTAGAGCTAAAGAATAGGGGCTCCAGCGTTGCAGAAAGTCCCAAAAGTCCATCGCGCCCTCGCTTTCCGGACTACTGCCCTAGCTTCTCCTTCAACCGCTTGATCCTTATATACGACTCCTCAATCCGCGTCTCGGAGATCGCCCCGCTTATCACGTAGCCCTTGATGATGTCGATGGCGCGGGAGGCGAGATCGGCCTGGTAGGCGCGAGTAGGGGTCATGGTGATCATGTCCACCCCGGCGCTGATGCTGAGGCCGAGGGCTTGTTGCAGGCTGTAGTGGCTGGTGATCGCTCTCATCTGCATGTCGTCCGAGAGGACCACGCCCCAGAAGCCTAGCTGCTCGCGCAGCAGGTTGGTGATCGTGCGGTAGGAGAGAGTGGCGGGGTGGTTGGGGTCGAGCCGCGAGTTGAAGATGTGGGCGGTCATCACCAGGTCGCACTCGCCCGCGCCGATGATGTGCCGGTAGGGCTGTAGCTCCTTCTCGGCCCAGGTGTCGGTCACGTCCACGAAGCCCAGGTGCGAGTCGGCGGTGGAGCTACCGTGCCCCGGAAAGTGCTTGAGCGTGCACAACACCCCCTGCTCGCGGTGGGCCTTTATCACTTCCAGGGCGTGCTCGGACACAGCGGCAGGGTTGGCCGAAAAGCTGCGGCCCTTGCTGCCGATGATGGGGTTGCGCGGGTTGGTGTTTACGTCCACCACGGGGGCGAAGTTCACGTTGAGGCCGTGGGAGGATAAGGTGCGGGCGGTGGATTGGGCCTGGCTGCGGGTTACTGACAGGTCGTTGCGCGAGCCGAGGTACTGCTGGCTCGCCGTGGCGGGGAAGCCGTACCGGGTCTTGAGCCGCGCCACCTGCCCGCCTTCCTGGTCCACCGCGATGAGCAGGGGCAGCGGCCAGCCGCCCGCCAGGTCTTGCAGACCCGCCGTGATCGTCTTTAGCTGCGCGGGCGAGGTGATGTTGCCCGAGGCCGCGCCGTTGTAGTCCATCAGGAAGACGCCGCCCACGCCCCGGTCGCGCACATCCCGCACCACAGGGTTGCTGGCTTGCAGCGTGCTGCCGGAGAAGCCTATCATGAGCATCTGGGCGATCTTGTAGTCGAGCGTCTCTTGCTTCCTGGGTGCCGCCCGGTCCTCGGTGGACGCTGCCCAGGCACGCCCCGCCAGCGAATGCATGGCGAGCGCCAGCCCGCTGCCTGCCAGGGTGAGGAAGCGGCGGCGCGAGAACTTGGAAGGGTGCTTGTCCTCGGGGAGTTCGGGTGGATTATCGACGTGCTTCATACTCTCCAGTATAGCTAGCGGGGTAGTCCTAACTTCGGTTCTGCACCTTGCGACAGGCGTTGAAGGTTGTCGCGGAAGCCGAGCGTCACCAGCACGGCCCACACGATGATGGCGGGCAGGGCGATGGCGGATAGCTCGTTTACCGTTACTAATATAACGGCAATCACCACCGCTCCGATAGTGCCCGCTACGGCCCCGATTACCATCAAGCGGGTGCGCAATATTCCAAGCAGCCCGAATACGATGGCCGCGAGCACCACCAGGGGGTGCAGTATGAGCATCGCGCCCAACGCGGGAACTATACCGCGACCGCCGCCCCACCTGCCTGACATGAGCCGCACCAGTATCGAGTAGTTATGCCCCAGGATGGCGGCTGCCCCTACGCATGCTATGGCGGCGGCAAGCCACAAGTCCTGTTCCCACCGGGGAATGTAGGCCAACAGCGCCGCCAGCGCGCCCTTCACCAGGTCCACGGCGAATACGACGACAGCGGCTCCAATGCCGACGGCGTTCATGGTGTTGGTCGCCCCGGTCTTGCCGCTGCCCTGCGCCAGCAGGTCCACTCCCCTCATGCGGGCTACGAGCAAGCCAGTGGGGATGGAGCCAAGCAAGTAGGCGAGGCTCGTCACCAGGATGAGTTGCAGCAGTTCCACTATTCCAGACCTTTAGACGCCATACTCGTACAGTTGCTCGAACTGCAAGTGGAGGTCGTTGGTGGCCTGCCACATAGAGGAGAGCGCCCGGCGGACGTTGCGTGCCGCGCATGGAGGTAGGTCGTCTCGCGCCGCCAGCCGCTTGAGGGACTCGTAGACGCGGAGGAGTTCTTGCTCCTGCTCGGTCAAGGGGTTGCCTATGAGGTCGGTGTTGGTTTCGGGCATCGTTGCCTCCTGTCTTAGTTCAGTAGTTCATCATCCGTAAGGCGGGGATGAGTATTAAGAATAGTGTGGTGATGGTTGTAGGGGCAGGCCCCCGTGCCTGCCCTTCATGAGATTAGCAACAATCTTCGACTGCCACCCGGGGCAGGCACGGGGGCCTGCCCCTACAACCTGTATCTAATTATCTGGGCTGAGTGGGCTGAGTGGGCTGAGTCTTCTCAGTGGATGTTAGCTCTTTGGAGCCTGCGCGTACTCCGCCGCCGGCCTTGCGTCCACCAGCCTCTTTGCCTTTAGCTCGAACCTGGGCAGCGAGCCGTACTCCACCCGGTCCACGTTGAAGCGCAGCCCCTCATGTGCCTCGGCAAGGTCCTTGGACAGCTTGAGGTGCAGGTCGAGCCATTCGTCCTCGAAGTCGGGCTTGACTTCCACTTTCACAGTTATCTCGTCAGTGCCCTTATCGGTGCGCCAGATGTAGACCTGGAACTCGTCTATCGCTGAGTACTCGCGCACTATCGACTCCACGGCGCGGGGGTAAACGTTCGTGCCGCGTATCAGCTTCATGTCATCCCAGCGACCGCGGATGCCGCCGTCGTAGATATCCCAGGTGCGGCCGCAGTCGCAGGTGGAGGCGGGCACCTTCATCACCATGTCCTTGGTGCGGTAGCGCAGCACCGGGATGAAGCCTCGCCCGAACGAGGTCACCACCCGCTCGCCTAGCTCTCCATAGCCCACAGGGTCGCCGGTGTCGGGGTTGATGACTTCCTCGATGTAGTGGTCCTCGATGATGTGGGTGCCGCCAGGCTGGTGGGAGCACTCGAAGATCATGATGGTGCCAAGCTCGGTCATGCCCGCGGTGTCGCCCGCCTTCGCGCCCCACGCCTCCTCAAGCTGCCTCTTGGCGGCTGGGATGGACCCGGCAGGCTCACCCGACAGTATCAGCTTGTCCACCTTGCTGTCCTTCGCCAGGTCAATGCCCATCTCGCGCGCCTTCTGCCACATGTTGAGGGCGTAGGTGGGCGTTGAGGCCACCGTGGTGACGCCTAGCTCCACTATCTGCTTGATGCGCGACTCGGTGGGCTGCGCGCCGCCGGGGATGACGAGCGCGCCCATCTTCTCGCACGCGTAGTGCGCGCCCCAGAAGCCGATGAACGAGCCGTACCCGAAGGCAAAATAGACGGTGTCCTCCGGCCGGATGCCGAAACCCCAGAGGCCATAGCACCACATCTCGCTGATCCAGTCCCAGTCTTTGGTGCTGTCGAGCACGCGGATGGGGGTGCGCCCGGTGGTGCCGGAGGTGAGATGGTAGCGTATGGCGTTGCGCGGGTCGGTGGAGATGATGTCCCCGAACATCGGCTCGTCCACCAGCGACTGCATCCACTCCTCGCGGGTCATGAAGGGGATGCGGCGCAGGTCGGCCAGCGAGTTGAGTTGTTCGGGGTGGAAGCCCGCCTCGTCGAAGCGCCGCCTGTGGAAGGGGGAGTTGGCGTAGGCGTACTCGGCCAGGCGGCGCAGCTTGGCGAGTTGCAGCGCCTCCAGCCTGTCGCGGGGTAGCGTCTCGGTCTTGGGGTTCCAGTACTCTGAGTATGGCATGGTGACCTCCTTGTCAATATTGCCTGCTACTTCCGTGGACTATATTGGCCTTCCTTAGTACCAGGCCACCCACAGCGGTGCAACTAACAGCCAGTAATACCACGATCAACCAGCCGGTGCCACTCCCCTTCCCTGTTGTTGGCAGCGCAGATGGCGCGAAAGTAAACGGCTTGGAATCGTTAAGGTGCCCCTGTTCGCCGGCGATGATGCACAGATCCGTTTCCGTAATAGGTCGCCCAGCCCACCAGGTAGCCGGTATCGTAACAGTAGCACTGAAGGTTCCGTCTTCACCCCGCCCTTCAGGCGATCCTAAAGGTATAATCGGTCCGTTCAGGTCCGGGGAGCGCGAGCCGGTTATGGCCTGTGGCGTGCCCAGCACGGCAAGAAACAGGCTCACCTCCAAATCACCAGCTATACCGCGAACCTGGACTACCGTACCCGGCCCTCCAAAGTCGGGGCTAATCTCAATGATCGTCGGAGTAGAAGATGCCGAATGCTGTTTCGCAGCCCCAGCCAGGATCGGATCAATACTGGCCGCTAGCAACGTAAACAGAATAGCTATTAGCACCCAGGCAGGCATGTGCGAACGTCGCATGTTGACCTACTAGAACTCATCTCAAAAACAGGCACGAAGAAGGATGATGATGCAACCGAGTTTCACAAAGCCAGCGAAGTTGTCAACATGACGCTCGTACCTGACAACCACCTTGCGGAAGTTCTGAAGCCAGGCGAAGAAGCGCTCAACTTTCCACCTGCGCTTGTACCTTCTGAGCTTTCTCCCGTCCTGGGTCTTGGGCTTCTTACGGGTGCGCCGGTGAGGAGCAATCATGTCGATGCCCATCTGCTTCAGTTCGGCGTCAAGTGGGTCAGAGTCATAAGCTTTGTCTCCCACGAGCCGCGCTGGAGTGCCCTCAACATGGGATGCTTGGAGAGTGTCTCTAACAAGGGTGACTTCATGTGGAGAAGCACTTTCAACGTGTATGGCGAGTGGAAGAGAAGAGCCGTCTGTAACTGCCATGATCTTCGTACCCTTGCCCCGCTTGGTCTTTCCAACACACAGGCCCCTTTTTTCGCCACCACAAAGGTGCCGTCGATGAAACACTCCGATAAATCGATGTTTCCACGCTCCTGTAGGTCCCTCGCAAGAGCTTGCAGCACCTGGTCGAGCACACCTGAGCGCACCCATTCTTGGAAGCGGCGGTGGCACGTTTGGTGTGGTGGGTACCTATCCGGCAGGTCTGCCCACTGTGCTCCTGTTCTCAGTATCCACAAGATGCCGTTGAGCACTTCTCGCGGGTTGCGACGAGGTCTACCTTTGCCGTCATCTCGTCGGGTAGGTTCAGCTTCCGCTATGAGTGGTGCCAGCACCTCCCATTGTTCATCTGTTACATCCAACTTTGTAGGTACTCCTGAAGGGCTTTTACCTTCAGTCTACCATTTTTGAGATAGCTTCTAGTCTAACTATGATATCTCACATTTTGTGCTTACGCTTTGTATGATTGAGATTCGACTATTGCGATAAGTACCTGCGCGCTGCAATACCTCCGGCCAGGCACCTGCCTGCCGCGGTGAGAATCAATATCGTCAGTTGCAGCGACTCGCCTATCTGAGGCATATCCACCCCGGTAGTCCTCTCTAGAAAAGCGATGTCGTCCTGGGCATATTGGATGGGACGCGTTCCAGAACACCCACCGTAGTGCGCCAGGAGAATTGGGTCTTCGCCTTCGGAACTCGCGTATACGAGATACTCACTACCGACGGCGAAGCCGGGGCCTGGGCCGCATGAGGAGTAGACAATCAGGCCCTCAGGGGTCATAAAATCAGACGTGTAGTACACCTTTACCGGCGAGCCTGGGGTGCCTTTCCAACCCTGAGTAACCTCGAAGGTATAGATATTCTTTGAAAAGGTCCAGCCATCCTTAGGCCGGGTGACCTTCTGCGTTTCCATAGCGAGAACTCGCCCGGAGAACACGACATCCGCATTATCATATTGAGCTTCTGCCGAGTAGGGAGCGCAACTACAGGCGAACACCACCACAGCCGTTTGGAGTTGTAACAAACATAGAACGGATGAAAGTAGCAATACCGCTACTACCTGGTTCCACTTCATCTGCCGCCCTCCATCTTCCCCTACTCCTCCACCCTCATGTCTATCTGGCCGCCTTCCGAAACGCCCCTGACCTGCTCAGCAAACTGCCGCAGAAATGCGAGCCGTTCCGCCGCTGGGACAGCCGTAACCGACACGCCCGACCTGGCCTCCACCGTGCAGAGGGGCGGGTAGACGTGCAGTAGCTCCCCAGGCTGGAGCGTGCCGCCGCTCGCCAGGAACTGCCGGGGCAGTTGCAGCCCCAGGTACTCGTCCGGGTTGGCCTGGGCCGCTTCAAGGAACTCGATGAGGCCGATGCGGAGCGATTCCATGTCGCCCGTTTCCGAGTATAGCCAGTACACGATGCCGTCGCGGAGCAGGTACTGGTCGCCTATCGCGTCCTGGGCGAATGGCACGTCGGTGGGGAGCACGCCCGGGTAGTGCTCGTGGAGGGCAAACTCCCCGCTCATGGCTTCTCTGAGGGAGTGCCAGGTAGGTTCCACACAAGCGCCCCTCACGTGCAGCCCCCCACCGAACTGTATGAAGCCGTTGATTTGTTCGAGCAGGTTCCGCAGGTCGGGAGGCAGCGGGTCAAGCAGACCCAGGTCGTCACTCGGGGGGCCTTCGTACGTGACGTCAACTAACTGCATTGGCTGCTGCCTCCTTGCTTGCCGGCACTGGCTCTATAGTATCACCATTCTGGCCGTGTTGTGCTACCAATCAGTAGCACGGCTCGGTAGGCATGTGGTGAGCACATAAATACCTGTTGATGGTTATCAGCCTCGCCTGCGTAGTAGTGTTGTCGCGGCCCCGCCGAGCACCGCACCTCCGATTGCCGCTAAGACAATCCAAATCACCGTGTTATCGCCGCCCTCGTTGGGACGTGGTGGAACGGCTGTATTGGTAGCGGCTTCGGGCGGGGCAGTCGGTGCCGTTGTTGAGGCTGTTGATGGTGTTACGCTGGGTTGGTCCACTGCTCCGGGTGTGGTGGTGGAGATGGCTGGCTCGGCTGTGGCTGCACCGACCTGAGTGGGCGGTATAGCGGTCGCGGTTGGCCCCGGCAGGTCTAGTGGTGGGATGTCGGGCACCAGTGTAGGCGTGCCGAGCGCGAGCGGCTGGCCGGAGATAGCTTGCATCTCGTCGTACAGGTCCTGGGCGGTCTCGTTCTGCGGGTCGAGGGAAAGGGCCGCGCTTATCTCGTTGAGGATGCGCGCTATCCACGGGTCGTCTGCGCCGGGAAAGGCTTGTACCGCCAGCTGGTCCCACATCAGCCGCCCGAACTCGGCGTGCAACTGAGGGTCGTCCGCTTGCAGGCCGATGGCACGCTCATAGGCCTCGTGGCTGAGGGCGGCGAACGGGTCGTTTGCCATGATAGGGAAGCGGCTCGTGGTGGCCGCGTTGTATGCCCCTGCAAGCCTCATCCAGGCTTGCCGGTCGGTGAGGCTGGCCTCCACCGCGGCACGGGCCTCGAGGACGGCCTGCCACGTGACAGGCGCAAGCACAGTCACCTCCAGGTTGCTTTCGCGGGTCGGCTCCAGGTTGTCCCAGTGCCAGCGAATGAAGTTGCCTTCGAACCTGCCTCCCGGCGTGGTCTGCCCTTCGGAATAGTGCAGCACATTCTCGCTTGTGGCCGTGTATGGCAGGCGCACGCTGATATCCACCGAGCCGATGGAGTCCTTCCAACCCGCGCCGGTTTCCAGGATATAGGTGAATTGTTGAGCGGGTGGGTAACCTGTGCCTGGGGTTCTATAGAGCACGCGGATGCGTACCTCCTCACCTGGTGGGAAGGTGACATCGAAGGTTGCCCAGCGGACTGGGTGTGCTTCCGGGCGTGTTGGATTGGTGGTAGTAAGAATGCCGGTGCTGACCTGGTTTCCGTTTACGCTGGCCCCGAAATTCTGGACCTCAGGGTACTCCCCAAAACCATTACCGTAACCGCTTGGGTCCATAAGGGGGAAGCGCACCTGCATCTGCTCGATGGTATCGCTCGTGTTGAGCATGATGAATTCACACCGTACCTCAGCTACAGCCCTATCATTGTCGGCCAACACATGTAGCACCACCTCTTCCGCCTGCATCCTGACCTGTGTCGTGCCCTCGGCCGGGCTGATGTTGCTGCCGGGTGGTTGCTGGGGTGGGGCGACGTCGGCGAAGCTAGTTGTGGTCATGAAGGCGAAGGCGAACAGCAGGGCCAGTATGGCTATTCGTACTGGCGTCACGCGGCGCGGGTAGGTCGTCATGTCTTGGCCTCCGGTGATGGATGTTAGAATGTGAGCTATTCCGAGACTTCTCGGCTAGCCGTCCTGGTGGTAGTGCCCTGGTTCGTATCCGTCGGTTTCGGTTCTCGCCCAACCAGCTCCCGCGCGATGATTATGCGCTGGATATGGCTGGTGCCCTCGTAGATTTGCAGGCCCTTGATGTCGCGGTAATATCGCTCGACCGAGTACTCGTTGGAGTAGCCCCGGTTACCGTGGAGCAACACCGCTTCGGAGGCGGCACGCACGGCGGCTTCGGTGGCGAAGAGCTTGGCTATGGAAGTAGCTTTGGTAGCGGGAAGGCCCCGGTCTTTCGTCCAGGCGGCCTTATAGACCAGCAGGCGGGCGGCTTCAACATCGGCGGCCATGTCTGCCAGTGAAGCCTGCACCATCTCGAAGTCAGCGAGCCGTTGCCCGAACTGCCGCCGCTCCTTAGTGTAGGCTACACACGCGTCGAGGCACGCCTGCGCCACGCCGACCGCGCCGGCAGCTACACCCAGCCTGCCCCGGTCCAGCGCCGACATTGCCACTTTGAAGCCCTGTCCCGGCTCGCCCAGCAAAGCAGCGTGTGGCACCCGGCAGTCGCGCAGGGTGATGCGAACGTGCTCGGAGGCGCGGTGCCCTAGCTCCACGCCGGGCATGGGTTCTCGCTCGAAGCCGGGCGCGTCCGTCTCCACCAGGAAGGCGCAGATGCCCCTGTGTTTGGCCTCCCGGTTGATGCTGGCGAAGACGATGGCGAGGTTGGCGCTGGTGCCGTTGGTGATCCATATCTTCTCGCCGTTGAGGAGGTAGACCTCGCCATCCTCGGTAGCGGTGGACTCCATCCCAGCCACGTCTGAGCCTGCGTTCGGCTCGGTGAGGGCGTAGCAGCCTATCCATTCGCCCGAGGCCAGCCTGGGGAGGTAACGCCGCTTCTGCTCCTCCGTGCCCCAGTCCTGAATGCAGCCCGCCACCAGGCCCACGTGCACCGTGAGGAAGCCCCGCACCGAGGAGTCGGCGCGCCCAAGCTCCTCGCAGATAAGAGCGTAGCTCAGGTAGTCCATGCCCGCGCCGCCGTATTCCGGTGCGACAATAGCCCCTAGGAAGCCAAGCTCAGCCATACGCGGCACAAGGTGCATAGGGAACTCACCTCGTTCGTCGGCTTCCCTCGAAATGGGCGTTACTTCCTCCTGCGCGAAGTCGCGGGCGAGGGACTGGATACGCTGTTGTTCGGGTGTCAGTTCAAAGTCCATAGGTCATGGCTTGCCTCGACTACTTCAGCACGTCAATAGTTCGCCTCTGCGCGAGAGCACCCATGCATCCAGGTGGCTTTCGTCAGGGTGCCATCTTTTTGGCTCAAGCGAGCCGCCCCAGACCGGCAGGCGGGCCGTATCTTCCGGCAACTCCAAAATATGCTGCTCTACTCCATGTAGAAGGACAAGCTTGGACGAGAAATCGGTGATATCGGCTTCGATTATCTCCGCACCTGCAACTTTGCTCGCCAGGTCGTCCCAGTCTTCATCGCCGCCAAAATTGCTGAACAGCGGGCGGCGAATGTGATATTGGTTCGGGTGGGCCTCGACCCATTCTCCATCGAGCAGTAACCACTCACCCGCGCTCCACAGCGTCAGCACCAGCCACTCCCTCGGGTAGCGTCCCTTCGCGGCCAACTCCAACCCGAAGAAGCCCGGCCCGCCCACGCCATAACTGCCACGATAGCCCCACCTGATGATCCTCCGGCCTATGATTCGCTGCGTACCGAGCCAGCCTATCGTTTTAGGTCGTGGTCCTCTATGTCGCTGCCTCGGGCTGCCCTCCATGCACCTGACGATGTTGCGGCGCTCTTGTGGCTCCTCCATTCAAGCGCCTACCACGGGCTGCCCACTACCGCCATACCCTCTATCTCCACCAGCACCTCGTCCTCGTAAAAGCGCGAAATCTCGAACAGGGAGGTAGCAGGGTAGTATGCGCCGAAGAACTCCTTGTGTACCTGGCCTAGCTCCTTGAGGTGGGCCTTGTAGTCGTCGCGGTCCTTCACGAAGATTGTCATCTTGGCGATACCGGCCATATCGCCGCCTACTTCCTCGACTACCGCCTTGAGGTTGCTCAACACCTGCCTGTACTGCCCCACCACGTCACCGGGCGCTACGATATTACCTTCGCGGTCGGTAGCTGTCTGGCCCGCCAGGAAGAGCAGTCGTCCTCCGGTCATGAAGATACCGTGGCTGAAGCCGGTAGGCCGTACCAACGTCTCGGGGTTGACTATGGTGTGGGGGCTTGTTCGCGAAGGGTGGTCTGCGGGGAGGGGCGTTTCCTTCCGGTAGGTCCTGGGGTTGCCCCGGAGCTCGCGTAAGGCAGTGGATACTTTCTCCTGGTCTATAGCGGCTTCCTGGAGGATACGGCCAGCGGCTCCACCCCGCTCGTTCACGAGAGCGAGGAAGATGTGCTCGGTAGAGATTAATTCATCCTTGAGACGGTCTGCCTCCTCCACTGCACCCTGTAGTACGCGGTTGGCCCGCAGCGTGATGTACCCTCTAGTTACGCCCTCAAGCACCTCATAACTCTGCAAGCTGTCTAGAGCCGTTTCCAGACGCTGGGTAATCGTCTCCACGTCTCCGCCTAACTTGGCGATTATGACGGCTGGAAGAGAGTTGCGTTGTCGCAGCAGAGCGAGGAACAAGTGCTCCACGTCAAGCTCCTTATGCTGTCTGGCGAACATGATCTGTTGCGCTTTCTGCAAAACTTCCTGCGCTCGTTCCGTAAACCTGCTCATCATAGGTCGTACACCCCTGCTCGTAACCCGTAATTCGTAATTCGTAATTCGTAATTACATTACCTTCCGCCGAACTGTGGTTTCTCCTTGCGTTGGAAGGCCTCGTAGAAGCGGCGGTGGTCATCGCTCATGAGCATGAGGGCCTGGGCCTGGGCTTCGGCTTCGAGGGCCGACACCAGGTCCATGTTCCACTCGTTGTTGAGCATCCGCTTGGTCATGGCGATGGCCTGGGTTGGGCCGTTGGCGAGGCGACGGGCCAGTTCCAGGGCGGTAGGCATCAGTTCTTCGTGGGGCACCAGGCGGTTGACCAGGCCGTAGCGGTCGGCGGTGGCAGCGTCTATCGTGTCGCCCAGCATGAGCAGTTCGGTGGCGCGGCCCATGCCTACCACGCGGGGCAGCAAGTAGCCGGAACCCATGTCCACCCCGGCAAGCCCCACCCTCGAAAAGAGGAAGGCGAAGCGGGTGCGGTCGGAGGCGATACGCAGGTCGGAGGCGAGGGCGATCACGGCTCCGGCCCCGGCGGTCGTGCCGTTGAGGGCGGCTATGATGGGCTTGTCGAGCAGACGCATGTTCTGCACCACCGCCCCGGTCATGCGGGTGAAGGCCAGGTGGTCCTTCACGTCGCCCTCTAACAGCGCGCCGATAATCTTGTGCACGTCGCCCCCTGAGCAGAAGGCATCCCCCGCCCCCGTGACCACCAGCACCTTGACCAAGTCATCGTAGCGCAGGTCTTCCAGCAGGTCGCGGAACTGCGCGTACACCTCGAAGGTGAGGGCGTTGAGCACCTCAGGCCGGTTGAAGGTGAGCACCGCCACGCCGTCATCTGCGACTTCATAGAGAAAGTCGGCCGATTTTGGATTTTGGATTTTGGATTTTGGATTGAAGTCCACATAGTCTCCTGTAGGGACGATGGACGATGGACGATGGACGATGGACGATGGGCTATGGGCTATGGACTATAGGAGACGGAACCGCCAAGACGCAAAGAACGCCAAGAGCGCGCCAAGATTAGGATTGTTTAGTTGGGTGCTGTCCTCTATCCACTACTCAGACCTCAGTCCTCAGACCTCATCACTTCTATCGTCCATCGGCCATCGGCCATCGTCCATCGTCCATCGGCCATCGGCCATCTACGACATTACAGCGCCGCCGTCGATATTGATCGCCTGTCCTGTGATGCCTTTGCTCATCTCGCCCGCCAGGTAGACGGTCATGGCGGCAATTTCTTCAGGCTCGATGAGGCGGCGCTGGGGGCTGGTCTTCTCGAGCGACTCGCGGGCCTGCTGCTCGTCCATGCCGGTGCGGGCCATGATGTTGGCGATGCTCTCGGCCGTCATGGGGGTGTCCACGAAACCGGGGCAAATGGCGTTCACGGTAATGTTGTGCGGCATTAGCTCCACGGCCAGGGCGCGGGTCAGGCCGAGCACTCCATGCTTGGCGGCGGTGTAGGCTGCTACGTACCTGGCTCCGACGCGTGCGGCCGTAGACGCGATGTTGATTATGCGGCCCCATTTCGCATCTATCATGGCTGGCGCGAAGGCTTTGGTCACATAGTATACACTGGTCAGGTTGGTCAGCAACATATCGTGCCATAGCTCGTCTGGGTGGCCCACGAACTTATGGCTCTGGGCGTGGCCCGCGTTGTTCACCAATACCTCAAGGCCGCCCAACCCCTCCAGCACCCTCTGAGACATGGCTTCCACCTGCCGCGGGTCGGTCACGTCGCAGACCGCTATTATGCTCCGGCGGCCCAATGCCTCTATTTCGGCGGCGAGCGGTTCCAGGTCGGCGGCGGTGCGGGCGGTTATAGCCACGTCGGCGCCAGAGTGTGCAAGAGCGAGGGCTATGCTGCGGCCAATGCCACGTCCCGCGCCTGTGACTATGGCCCGCTTGCCGTGGAGGGGTAGCTTGTCCCTGTTAACAGACATCTGGATGTTATCCCTCTGGCGTTGGCTCTATCTGCCTTTCCGGCTACATATTCGTGGCCGCCGGTCGTCTGAAGATGGCTAATGTACCCCACTGCTGCGTGCGCGACTGGAGCCGCCATCCCGCCCAGGCTACCGTTGCAACGAAGAAGATAGCGGGAAGGCAGAAGCCTGCTAGTCCCAGGTAATTGCCCAGGGACGATGTCGGCTGTACCTCTATCTTGAGATCATCCAGGGTTTCTTGCGGGATGCCTGCGCCCACGAGGTACTCAAGCAGGCTGGACTCCGGTTCTTTGATGCTGGTGACTACCTGCGTATCGGTACTATTAGGATCTCCATAGTAGAGGGTTAGTCTGTTACTTTCCTCGCGTCGGACGATTGCGGCCACTCTTCCCGACCGAATGTCCTGCACAATCTCTGAAATCGGTATATCTTCTTCTCTGGGTCGTCCGCCTAAGAAGGTGAAGAACAGCACAAACAACATAATAACCCCTACAGCTATCAAAAGCGGCAGGCAGGCCCTGGGTAGGAGTGGCTTGGCAGGTGCAGCCGGTGTCATGGGCACCGACACGGCGTTGACTAACTCCCATCCCTGCTCCCTATACTGGCGGATAGCAGATAATGGGTCCCTTACCTGTACCTCTGTGTATTCCCACTCATGTGAGGCGTTCTTCTGTGCGTTCATGGGAAGTCCTCACGCAGTTACGCCGTTGCGTCACCGTAGCAGGCTAAGCCTGTACCACCCCGAAGTCGGTCACCAGGGACACCAGCCGGTCGCTCTCGTCAAAGGCCAGGTAGGAGGGGTAGAATCCATCCCCGAAGCCGGAGGAGAATGATACCACGTTCGCCCCCGTTTCCTCGTCCACCACGAAGTTCGTCCAGCTCCAGGTGTCTACGTAGTTCTCTTGCGAGTCGTCCAGCAGCTTGTCTATCAAGTCCTCGTCATGGGTGAGTTTCCGCGCGGCTACCTCGTCCATGAAGCTGCCGGTGCCCGCGTCCACCCCGTAGCCGAACACCTCACCCTCACCGAGGTCGTCCAGCCCCTTGCCGGGCCAGGTAGCCAGTTCCCAGCGCACCGGCTGTCCCTCACCGAACGATAGCATGGCGTAAGCTATCCTCTGGTCGTTGTTCTCCTCCACGTGCGCGATGCTCAACACGACCGGGTAGCGGCCCGGCGCAACCTCTATGTCGAACGGCAGCACATCCTCGTAGATGGTGAAGGGGTCGCAAGCCACCACTCTGCCCGATACGATTACCAGGTCGGCTATCTCCCTGCGTTCCAGGCGCACCCGCCAGGTGTCCTCTTGGACCGGCACATCTATGACGCGCCCATCCTCGAAAGCCTCGGACAGGTCGGGTGTAATCAATTCCATAGCGTCTTGCCTTTCTACGCGCTTGTACAGCCTGTTAGTGACTTATTAGCGCCAGCGTTCGCGGTTGTAGTTGAGGGTCATGATGAAAGCCACCAGGCAGCCCGGCAACCAGAAGATGCATGTCATTAGTAATACGAAAAGCATCGCCCCGCAGCCCCTGGCGCGGACCCCGCTTGCCAGCGGCGGGAGGAAGATGCAAAACAAAGCGTCAACGCAGCCCATTATAAACCCCCTTCTAAACTGATTCTTCAGACGTTTTGATAGCCTACCGCCTTGTGCGCAACACGAATAACACTGCGACGAGTACAATCACACCTACAAACGCAACTACCAGGCCAAGGACTAACGGTCCCTGTTTGGCTGGAGCTAGTGTGCCACTGATCACCTTGCCCGTTTTCACGTCGAAGATGTACTTCTCCCCGCTCTTAGTTTCAATATGTAGCTGGGCCTTAGCATCATCAAATGTGGAGTCTTTCAGCCACGTGTAGTGACTGACTGTGCTCGGTAGGGTCCAAGGGAAGGTTACAAGGTCAGCTACGGAATATTGAGTGAGTAGTCTGCCGTTCTTGTGAAAGGCAAGTGCCAGTTCGTCGTAGTCGTCCGCCCAGGCCCAGGGTCCATACTGGACCAGGTGTTGACCGTCTGATGATAGCTCAACACCGAAAGAATACCAGTCTATAGTCCACACGGGGGTCGTTGAACCATCATTCTTATAGAGGCCAGCCTGCGAATACTTTGCGCGAATGGTCTCGTCTGGCATCGGGTAGCCACGTTGATTGTAAGCACCTTTGGCATTATCTGCTATCATGACCAAGATGTATTGACCATCCTCAGTGACGACCGTGTAGTCATGCGCAGGGGCGGGGCTGTCCGCCCAGGCTGCGCCCGCGAAGAACAAGCTCGCGAGTGCCAGCAGAGCCGCCAATAGTAGGACCCTGTGCTTCATGCCGGCCCCTCCATCACGCACAGGTCGGCCTTGCCCGCCGCCAGGACCGTGTTCGCTTCGTTGCTGGTGGTGAGATAGCCGCCCACCATTGTAGGTATGCCCGCTTCGTTGCGGATGCGGTCGCTCAAGGGTGTGAGGAAGCCTTTGGCGTATGGCGGCTCGGCTTCGGGGGTGGTCTGTCCCGCGTGGACGTGCGCCAGGTCGCAGCCGTGTGCCTTCAGCATCCGCGCGATTTCTATAGCGTCTTCTACCTCCAGGCCGCCCTTCACGTAATCGGTGGCGGTCATGCCGACCGATAGCGGCTTATCCTCCGGCCATACGGCGCGCACGGCATCGAGCACCTCAAGTGGGTAGCGAGCGCGGTTCTCCAGGCTGCCGCCATACTCGTCCGTGCGGCGGTTGGTAAGGGGCGATAAGAAGCCCGCTAGCAGGTAGCCGTGGGCGAAGTCCAGTTGCAGCAGGTCGAAACCGGCCTCGTGTGCCAAGCGTGCCGACCTGACAAAGTCCTCCCGCACGCGGTCCATGTCCACGCGGTCCATCTCTTTGGGCACCTGGCTTAATGCCGTGTACGGAATTGCCGAAGCCGCGACGAGGGGCCAGCCACCCTCCTTAAGCGGCCTGTCCAGCCCCGCCGACCTGGGCCGGGTGGAGCCTCTGCGTCCCGCGTGCCCTAGCTGCACCCCTATGCTAGCACCTGGCATGCCGCGCACCCTCTCGACAACGGAAGCCCAGGCGAGGCCTTGCGACTCGCTGTACATGCCCAGGTCAGCCAGGGTGACACGTCCCTCCGGCGACACTGCGCATACGGCCGTCAGCACCAACCCGACCCCGCCCTTCGCGTATCCGGCGAGTTGGGAGACATAACTTTCGTTGGGCGCTCCGTCTTCCGCACTTTCGGACATTGGCGAGATTACGGCCCTGTTCCGCAAGCACATAGACCTTAGCTGAAATGGTGCGAACAGAGGCGGGGGGGCAACCGTGGTGC
>DASVVE010000007.1:0-41200 GCA_036386675.1 Chloroflexia bacterium
CCGGCTCCTACCTCTTCACCCGCCAGTGGGTACCCGGAGGAGTTCCAGGCATCCATGCCGCCGCTGACGTTCATCGGGTCGAAGCCCTCGCCCTGTAGGAGGCTGGCCGCTATGCTGCTGCGGGTGCCTCCGCCGCACACCACCGCTACCGGCTTGTGGCTAGGCACGCGGTCGAGGCTCTTCGATAGCTGGTGGAAGGGGATGTGGATAGCACCCTCAATGTGGCCTTCTCGCCACTCGGAGTCCTCCCGCACGTCGAGCACGGTGAAGCTGCGGTCGCCCGATTGCAGCCGCTCCCTCAACTCCGATACGGGCACCTGCGGGACGGTCTCTATGGGCCTGCCGCTGCTGTCCCAGCCGTGTATGCCGCCCAGCAGGTAGCCTTTGACGTTGCCCTGTCCTGCCGCTTCCAGCAGCGACATGGCCCGCTTCAGGTCGCCCGGCGCGTTCAGCACCAGCACCACAGGCGCGCCCTCCGGTATCACCCAGGAGGCGCGGGTGGCGAACTGCCCGCCGCGCAGGTCCACGTTGATAGCGCCCGGTATGTGCCCGCCGCCGAAAGCCTCAGGGTCGCGCGTGTCCAGCACGAAGCCGCCGTCCTTGCGCAGGGAGTCTACTTCCTCGGCGGTGAGTGGGCGGACTACAGCGTCATCAGTGAGGAAGGGGCCTTTGTTCTTCTCCACTATGCGGCCAAACTGGGGAGGCTGCGGGGGCAATTCGGAGGTAACCCGCCTCACAAAAGCGTCCTGCTCCTTCTCCGCAAGCGGCGCGTTGTACCTCCGCTCGAAGCCAATGGTGGAGTTGGGCTTGGGACTCATCGACTTGCCGCACAGCGAGCCTGAGACGTGCCCCGGATAGACCTCCACGCCATCCTCCAGCTTGAGCAGGTTGTGCAGCGAAGTAAACAGTTGGGCGGCCCCTTCTTCCGGCTCGATTGCCAGGTCGGGCCGTCCCACGTCGCCCACGAACAACGAGTCGCCGGTGAGCACCAGCCAGGGTTCGCCGGCGCGGGAGGTGTCGGTCACGGCGAGGGCGATGTGCTCCGGGCGATGGCCTGGTGTGTGTATCACTCTAAGCTCAACGCCCCCGATTTTTAGCACTTCGCCGTCCTTGAGCGACTTGTGGGGGTAGCTCACACCCGCCTCTTGATGCACCGCTACCTTAGCCCCCAGTCGCGCCAGCTTGCCATGCCCCGAAACGTGGTCGGCGTGGTTGTGCGTCTCTACTACGTAGCGGATAGCCATACCCTTACTAGCAGCAAGCTCCACATAAGGTGTCACGTCCCACCCAGGATCGACCACCAAGCACTCGCCCGCGTCCGTATCCCCTATAAGGTAGGAGGCGCACCCCAGGTCTTCATTCACATACTGCTTAAAGAACATTACTCACCTCGACTCTGAAACGTAAAACGTGAAACGTGAAACGTGATGCGGTTAGGGGAATTCGGTGTCAGCATAACACAGGTGGCAAAGTACAATCATAAAACTCGCAGGACCAAAGTGCGGCCTTGCGAGTCACGTTTCACGTTTCACGTTTCAGAACCACGTTTCAGACTTACGCAGTGCGTGGTTGCGGGGCGGTACGCAGGACCCGGCCTTTGCCCCGCCAGATTTGCACCAGGCCGACGAAAGCGGCCAGCCACATCCAGGCCAGTACCGGCATCACGGGCACCACGGGGCGGTAGGCGCTAGGGGCTTCGTTGAGTAGGAGCACCATCGCCTTGTCTTTGTCTACGGTTACCCCTTGCTCCTCCAGTTGCTCTATCAGTGCACCGGCCCCTGCCTGGCTTTTGAGAGGGGTAATCTTGCCGCTATAGAGTATGGGAGCGGCATCGCCCTCGAAGCCGGTTTCGGGGTTGTAGTCATATGGAAAGAGGTACTGGCCGCTGTCGGTACGCACGAAAAGCTGGTAGCCGTAGCCGTGCAGAGGTATCCAGTAGTGCTCGGCTAACAGTTCGTCTGTGGCAGAGGCGCGGGCGAGGTCGGGCACGGCAGTCACATTGACGTAGGTCTCAGCGAGCGGCTTCTGCTTGTTGTGGAGCTGGGCGGGAGTAGTCAGGAGGTTAGGGCTGTCGTCCTGCAAGGCATAGGAAGCCGCGCCCGCGAACGCGAGCATGAGCACGCTGGTAAGTACCAACGTCACTGTACGTATCACCAGCCGCCACTTACGGCTGTGAAGTATCATCTCCTACGCTCTCCTGTCGCCCCGCGGGATGTCTGTACGTGTTTCTACGCTAATGGTCTAAAGCAAGTTTCAAGCCCAAATATTATACCATGTCGTGCCTCTCTAGAGGGAAGCACTTGGGTGCCTTGGTGCCGCAATTTTATTCACCGCAGAGACGCAGAGAGCGCAGAGATATAGTGGTTTTCGTTGCTGAAACGAGCATAATCGCCCCCTCGTGCATCTTAAGACGCGTTCTCTCGTATAATAATACATAAGCACTCCAGCGCCCTATCGTTGGACCTCCTCTCACGCACCACCCACACCCCCAAGCGCCCTGACAACCACTAACTAGCAACTATCAGCTAACAACTGAGTACCCCGGAGGCGATATGGACGAGCAAGACGAGCCGTTTGGCTGGTGGGGCTGGCATTGGCAACCGCCCGTTCCCCTCTCCGTCATGCAGATAATCGAGGCTGGCAGCGCCGACACCGAATTGATGGCCCTCATCTGGGCGATGCTCTCGCGCCGGGCCTCAATACTTGTGGCAGCGGAACCCCCGATGGCAGGCAAGACCACCACCCTCACCGCGCTGCTCGACCTGATGCCTCCGGATACAAAGCGGGTTTACCTGCGCGGGCATTACGAAACGTTCGACTTCACCCGCGAGGAGGACGCTGACCCCCGCAACACCTACGTGCTCGCCAACGAGATGAGCGACCACCTGGCGGTTTACCTGTGGGGTTCGCGCATCTACAAGACGTTCGAGCTGATTGAGCAGGGCTACGCCATAGGCTCTACCATGCACGCCGAGACGGTGGAGGACGTGGTCGCCATCCTCAACTCGGACCCGCTGAAGGTACCGCCCCGGTGGATAGCCAACCTGACGCTGGTAATCAACCTATACGTGAGCAGCACCTACGGCCGTGGCGTGCGGCGCTTCAACGCCGTTAACATGCTCGGACATGGCAACGAGGACGGCAGCACATTCATGCTCCCAGGCGTGGAGCCGACCCTCCTCTCAAGCTGGGACCGGCCTGGCGACACCTTCGACCACCGCTTCATGCGACCTGAGATAGTCGCCAAGCTGGCTGCCTGGGCCAACTGCACGCCCGAAGAGTGGCAGGAGGACATAGCGCGGCGCAAGGCGTACCTGGATGGGTTGCGGGAGGAAGGTGTGCTGGCGATTGGGGCTACTCGGGGCGCGTTGGGGCGTTTTCCGGCGGTGGGGCGGGGTTGAGGGTGGTAGAATGGAATCAGTTGATAGGTGGGAGGTGAGACTTATGGCAACAGAGATAAGGGAGCTAGAAGGCACCTGGGAAGAGATAATGGAGCACGCGGAGGAGTTGGCGGGCAGGCGTGTGCGGTTGGTTGTATTCCCCAGTGAAGCCGGTACATTGAAAAATGCTCCTGTAGGGTCCGCAGCCGCGGCCCTGACGCCATTCGTGGGCGGCTGGGCGGGTGATGACCTCGAAGAGCTAACCCGTGAAGCGTACGAGAACCGTAGCCAAGCTAAGTTCTAAGCATGTACCTGCTTGATACCAACTATTGCAGCAGAGTCATACGAGGTGATGCTACTGCAATCTCCCAGCTCATGGGCATAGATGCTGATGAGCTTGCTACGTCGACCGTGATTCGTGGTTAGCTAATCTATATGGCTGAGAGATCGCAGCAGCGGGCACAGAACCTTACGTTCGTGCACGCTTTTCTGCAAAGGTTCAATAGCTACCCTGTAGACAGCGAAACGGGCGATATTTATGGCAGGCTCAAAGCTGATCTCATGAGGCACTTCGGCCCCAAGGAAAAGAGCAAACGCATCAAGACCACAATTCAACAACTAGGCTTCACTGACAATGACTTGTGGATCGCTTCTACAGCGATACAACATGGCCTTACAGTTGTTTCTTCGGATAGTGATTTCCAACGCATGCAGGCGGCGTGGGTCTTCCCTGTGGAAGCCTGGTAGCACTTTGTAGCTACCTTGCGCCAACCCCACCAAAGGCGTATAGTTACAACACCAGGGCACGATCACCCTACCTCCATTTACCAGCACTCAGCCATATCATAGAAGGACTTATCCATGCCTAAAACCCCCGCCAGGCCGCGCACTCTGGGCGAGCTTCGCGGTAGCGAGTACCAGTCGCTGCCGGTGAAGGAGGAGATGCGCAAGAACCTCATACGCAAGCTGCGCGAGAACCAGCCTATTTTCCCCGGCATCATCGGCTACGAAGACACCGTCATCCCGCAGATAGAGAACGCCGTACTTTCGGGCCAGGACATTATCTTCCTGGGCGAGCGTGGACAGGCCAAGACCCGGCTGGCACGCGCCCTCATCAACCTGCTCGACGAGGAAATCCCCGTCATCAAGGGCAGTGAGATCAACGACGACCCATATAACCCCATCAGCGCCGAGGGCAAACGCCTCATGTCCGAGCACGAAGACCTCACCGAGATAGAGTGGCTGCGGCGCGAGGACCGCTACGGCGAGAAACTGGCGACCCCCGACATCACGATAGCCGACCTGATTGGCGACGTGGACCCGATCAAGGTGGCCGAGGGCCGCTATCTCTCCGACGAGATGACCATTCACTATGGCCTGCTGCCCCGCACCAACCGGGGCGTCTTCTGCATCAACGAGCTACCCGACCTTGCCGAGCGCGTGCAGGTGGGCCTCCTCAACGTGCTCGAGGAGCGTGACGTGCAGATCAGGGGCTACAAGGTGCGCCTGCCGCTCGACGTGTACCTGGTGGCCTCAGCCAACCCGGAGGACTACACCAACCGGGGCCGCATCATCACCCCGCTCAAGGACCGCGCAGGCTCGCAGATCAAGACCCACTACCCCACTACCCTGGACCATGAGATCGACATCATGGAGCAGGAGCGGATGACGTTCAACACGCCGGGCTACGAGGTCGAGGTGCCGCAGTATATGAAGGAGATTGTGGCCGAGGTGACCCACCTGGCCCGCCGCCACCCCGACATCTCGCAACGTTCGGGCGTGTCGGTGCGCGTCTCCATTGCCAACTACGAAAATCTGGTCTCCAACGCCCTCAAGCGCGCTATCAAGCTCAACGAGCACCAGGTGGTGCCCCGTGTGTCCGACATGGGCGCGCTGGCCTCCTCCACGGCGGGCAAGATCGAATTGGAGTCGGTGGGCGACGTGCGAGAGGAGAAGGTGGTCGAGAAGCTGGTGCATGGGGCGGTGCTCGCCGCGTGGAATCGCCGCTTCTCGGTGGGCGACTTCGATGACGTGGTGACCCGCTTCCACAACGGCCTGGTAATTGAGGTGAGCGACACGCTGCCCTCGATGGAGTACGTGCACCAGGCGTCCGACCTGAAGGGCATACGAACCGCACTGGCGAAGCTGGAGGTCGGTAGCAACCCCTCTTCCATTGCCGCCGCCGTGGAGTTCATCCTGGAGGGCCTGCATCTCAACCGCCGCCTGAACAAGGACCGCTCGGCTGAGGGCACCCGCTACCGGCGATAAAGATGTTGGTGTAGTAAGAGGTATGGAGTACCGGAGCCGGGCGTACTTCATACCTCTCCTTTATGGAGGCATATGCTGCGACGCGCCTACGAGAAGCTGCCGGTCTGGCAGAAGAGCATGGACCTCGCCGTTGAGGTCTATGGGCTGGTGCGCCTGTTCCCCGAAGAGGAGCAGGAGGTGCTCATCCCCGAACTGATGAAGGCGGCCATCGCCGTGCCCTCAAAGATAGCCGAAGGGCAGGGCATGGGGCACAAGGGCGAGTTTTACCGGCATTTGAGCATAGCCCACGGCTCCCTCATGCGCGTCGAGACCTACCTGACCATCGCGGAGGACCTGGGCTACGTCACCCCTGAGCAGACGGCAGTAGCGACCTCTGTGGCCGACGAAGTCAGCGACCTCCTCTTCGAGATGATGAAGTCACTCGAGTACGAGTACAACCGCACCTTCGGATACGACGACCTGCTTGAATTCACGGAGCCTTACGAGATTGAGTGAGTTGTTAGTTGTTAGTTGTTAGTTGTTAGTGAAGAGCCTCTAACAACTAACAACTAACGACTAACAACTCGCCCCAAAGGGGCCATGCACGTTCAAACTCTCAATTTAGACGAGTTCCGCAACTATAACCACCTCTCCCTGGAGCTATCGCCCGGCATGACCGTGCTGCAAGGCGATAACGCCTCCGGCAAGACCTCGCTACTCGAAGCCGTATACATGCTGGCGACCACCCGCTCGCCCCGAGCCACCTCCGACCTGGAACTGGTGAACTTCGCCGCGCCCGCCGACCTTGGCTCCCCTCCCTTCGCCCGAATCACTGCTCACGTCGAGCGCGAGAGGGGTCCGTTAGCTGTGGAGATACTCATCGTGCGCGACGAGGAGCCTGCGGGGCCGGGTGGGCTGGCGGGCACGGTGCAGGCGCGCAAGCGGATCAAGGTGAACGGGGTGGCCCGCCGCGCCCTCGACCTGGTGGGGCAGGCCACCGTAGTGCTCTTTACGCCGCAGGACGTTGACCTGGTGACCGGCCCTCCCGCATTACGCCGCAAGTACATGGACGTGACCATCTCGCAGATGGACCACCGCTACGTGCGCCTGCTCGCCCAGTACATGAAGGTGCTGGCCCAACGCAACTCGCTGCTCAAGGCGCTGAAGGAGCAAGGCAGGGGTGCGGGGTCGCGAGACGTGGCCGAGGAGATGGCCTACTGGGACGAGGAGCTTGTGAAGCACGGGGCCTACGTGGTGCTGCGCCGGGAGGTGTTCGCCGTCCGCTTGTCCCAGAGGGCCGAGGCCGTGCACCACACGCTAGCGGGCACCGACGCTGTGAACGGCCGCTCCAACACCCGCCAGATGCTGCGCGAGCGCCGCCCCACCGCCGAGCTACGCCTGAACGTCGCCTACCAATCGGCCGTGGCCCCCGAAGCCCGCAAGCTGGTGATACCCGAGCTTGTAGCCCAGATGGAGGCCGAAAGCGCCCTCTCCGACCTGGGCCGAGACGAGACCACGGCAGCATTGGACCCGGCGGCCAGGGGCAGGATACCCCACCTGGAGCGCCACATCGAGCGTATCTCCGAGGAGTTCAAGCGGCAACTGGATGAGTCGCGGCCCAACGAGTTGAGGCGGGGCATGTCGGTATTGGGGCCGCACCGCGACGACATTGTGTTCCAGCTTGGGGAGGCTTCTACAGGTCCGGGGCAGGGCCTACCGCTTAACGCCTACGGTTCGCGAGGACAGCAGCGCACCGCAGTGCTGGCCCTGAAGCTGGCCGAGGTGGACCTCATGACCGCCGAGACGGGCGACACTCCCATCCTCTTGCTGGACGACATACTCTCCGAGCTTGACGCCAATCGCCGGGGGTACCTGCTCAACGCGGTCAGCTCGCAGCAGTACCAGTCGCTCATCACCACTACAGACCTGGCAGGCTTCGATCCTAAGTTCCTGGAGCGCGCCACACTGCTAGAGGTGCGGCACGGTGAGGTGCTGGCGGGCGCTGTTTCTTAGGTTACGGTTGCAGCCTCAATAGGTACAGGTCGCCCGAAGTACGGTAACCGTGTTTGGGCGATTCGTTACTCGCTATGTAGGCCAGGGCTTCATGCCCCATTAGCGCCTGTGGGTACATAGGAGTGGCGCTCTGCAACAGCACGGTGATGGCTCCGCTAGCAGGGTAGTAGCGGTCTATTGACCAGTCCTTCCCAACGCCGGGCACGCTCCCCCACACGATCAGGTCGTCTCGTACCATTGGGAAGTTGACGTGCTGTTGAGACATTGTAATCGTCTTGCCTTCGCTGATGCTGTGCAAGAGCGGTGGAGCACCGGTTCCAAAGTCGGGATTGTTTGTCCAGACTACCCTGTTGCCGTGTACAGCGTAATGCTGGAACGGGAACTGCCCCGTGTAGCTAGCCAGCAGGGTGTCCTCGCCCCCACGGGTTGTTCTAATATATAGCTCCTGGGCGCCGATACACATCGAACGGCCTCCCCCCGGAAGACAGTTAGACAGGGACTTGGACCATAGCATTACCTCGCCTGAGATAACCGGGTCGCGTCCATCTGAAATGACCGGGTATTCCAGCGATGAAGTGAGGCTCTGCATCCAGATGGCACCAAGCCCATAGTTGTAGTACAGCATGGAGTCCCGTATCGCCGCGTAACCGTCCCGTACCTGGTCTGACGTTTTGCCTTCACGTACGGTCGTTATTTCCATGCTTTCCAGGTCGAGCTTCTTTATGCGTACGTGGACCGGACGGCTCGGAGTAGGCGGGTATTGGTCCTTACCCATCTCCACCCAGGCAAGGAAGTTGTCGTCGCACGCCAGCGAATACTTGTACCCTCCGGCGTCTGAGATTAGAAAGCTCGTATTCTCCTGCAAATCGTAACCATAAAGAGAGAAACCAGGCTCTTCGTTGGCGATCCAGAACAGGTACCGCTCGTTTGCCACGACGCTTCCGAGAACGTTCTTTGCTATCAGTTGGTCTGTGGGTGGCGGCTCCAGGCGGCCCTGTTCGGGACCGTACGTCTCATCGTAGCGAAACCTGCCTAGTTGTGCGAGCAGCACGTTATGAGGTACCGGGTTCCGGGGGTGCAACTCGAACACGGTGCGCTCGAAGTACTGCACCTTATATATCTCGCCGTTCAGAGCCGATTTTTCGGTGAATTCATCTGATATAGGATAGCCCTGCTGGGCCAGACCCCCATGCGCCTGCCAGTATTGCAGGAATTCGCCGCCCAGCCATTTGCCGGTTTCGGGGAAGTACAGGGACGCGGGGCTCATGTTCCGCTGCTGGTTGGGCGCGCCTTTAGGGTAGCGCTTCTTGTACTCGAATGTGCCTAGCTGCGAGAGCAGCACCTGGTTGGGCGCTTGATTCTCCGGGTGGTACTCAAATACGGCACGCTCGAAGTACTGCATCGTGTAGGGCCTGCCGTCCAGAGGTGAGACTTCACGCAATGGCTCCGATATGGGGTAGCCCTGCTGGGCCAGGCCGCCATGATTGTCCCAGTAGTCGAGGAATGTGCCCTCTACGGTGAAGCCGGTCTCTGGGAATGTGCGTCTGCTGGTGCCGGGTAGTTGCTCAGGAGGACCAGGGTCGGCGGTGGGGCTTGGGGCTGGCGTAGTGAGTGTGGGTGGAGACTGTGGGGGGCAAGGTCCGGTCGTGTACCTCAGGAAGGGGTAGCCCGCGGTCCAGATGTCGTCCCCCGCAAATGTAGCCGCATAGACCTCCGCCCACCTGTCGGTGCCTTCCACAAATGAGGCTTGCGCGGTCCACTGGGTTCCATCCCAGTGCGCAGTCACCAACTGCCTGTCGCCTCGACTCTCGCTATTGCGGAACACATAGTCCGAGCCAAAGGCCCACACGTCATTGCTTGCCTTAGCCAGTGCTGCCTTGACGCTGACGGGTCCGCGCGAAGCTCCCCGCACCGGTATCGACGTAGCGATCCACTCTTTGCCAACTGCCCCACCGTGAACCGCCCGAATGTTCCCATTCCCCTCGCCAAAGAGCCACACGTCCTCCTTACCGGCCGTCACTATCGTCTCCAGGTGGAGCATTCTCTCGATACCGGTACGCTGGGGTACACTCCATTCCCTGCCGTCCCAATGCATCAGCAGCTTGCCCGAACCGCCCGAACCGAGCGCCCACACGTTGTCCCAACTGCTAGCCGATATGCTGTGCAATCCGCTATTGGTTCGATTTTTTGGGTCATATTCCAGGCCCGGAATGTCTTCGGTCGAAACACGCTTCCAACTAATCCCGTCCCAATGCATAATCAACAGCCATTCGGCGTCATAAGGGCGGCCGGGTGAGGGCACCATGTAATTGCCCACAGCCCAAATGTCGGTCGGGCTGATAGCGACCGTTGATACGAGTCGCGGATTGTACGCACCTTGCTCCAATGCGGGGGCTTGCACCCTCTCCCACGTCTTGCCGTCCCAGTGTACAATCAGCGGCACCGTAACCGGCTGGTCGGTAGCGCTGAATTCCTCACCTACCACCCATACATTGTCGCTCGCGAGGACTTCTATGCTGTAGAACCTCTGGTGCTCCTGAGAAAAGGGCAGGTGTGTTTCGCTCCAGGCGACTCCATTCCAGTGCGCCAGGAACGACCAACTGCCGCGGTTATTGATCCTGTACCAGCCGGCGGCCCACACATCGTTCTCCGACGCTGCCGAGATGTCTTCGAAGTAGGTCTGCTTTTTGCCCTCCGCCTCGGGACTGACGGAGAAGGGCATCCAACAACCTTGCACGATAGCGGTCTGGGCGTGCGCCGTGCTCCCTGCCGGTTGTCCGGCAAATAGCAGGTTAGAGCCGGCAACAGCAAGCAGCGCCGCTAGTATTGTCGAACTTACTAGCATGAGCGTCCTGGACCGCATGGCTGTTCTCCTTGGAGCGTAACTTCTGCCTGAATCGTCCTAAGCCCACTAGATGAACGAAAGTTTGCCGGGGTGGTTCTGCAGAGAAAGATTGGAACTTAGTAGTTGTGGGGGTTTGTGTGCTTGTTCTACCTGGCGCAGGGACCGCTGCTGTAGCGTAGGAACAACGGCGCACTCTTGCCGCCCTCCGTCACCGAACCTGCCGCCCACAGGCTACCGTCCCCGGCCGCCGATATGCCCTGCAAGCGCGCATCGGTCCCCGGCAAGACGCTGGGGTAGAGGGACCATTGCGCGCCGTTCCACTTCATCAGCAGCGTCTCGCGCATGCTCGGCCTGGCGACGTTCTCCCCCGCGACCCACACATCACTGCCTGAAGTCGTGGCTTCGTGCAGGAAGGCGTCGGCGGCCATGCCAGGTACTTGCACAATGTCGAGTTTGTTGCCGTTCCAGTGCAGGGTGATGGCGTCGGTGCCGTCGTTGCCCACGATCCAAACGTCGTCATTGCCGAGGGCCGTTACGCCGTCGAAGTAGGCACCCTCAGCGGTAGGGGTGGAGAGGATGCGCCAGTTCGTGCCGTTCCAGTGGAGCACCTGGGTGCCCACCGCCCAGATGTCATCGGGACCGTTGGCGGCGAGGCTCAGCAGCGTGTGCGTCACGTTGAGGGGCAGGGGCGAGCGGGTCCACGTATTGCCGTCCCAGTGCAGGATGACCATGTGGCCGTCCTCGTTCTCGTGGTTGAGGTAGCTGCCCACGGCCCATACGTCGTCCGGGGCGAGGGCCAGCACCGCCTTTAGCTCGTCGTCGTACTCACCCAGCTTCGGAGTGGGCACGGCGCGCCACTGGCTGTCGTCCCAGCGCAGAGCCAGCGTCCTGAACTGGCTGCCCCCGGTCGTATACGCGCCCACCGCCCACACGTTGTCGGGAGCCGAGGCCGACACCGCGTAGAGGCTGTTGCGCCCGCTGTCTGGGTTCGGACCGTTAGGGCTGGGCACCGTGCGCCACTCCGTGCCATCCCAGTGCATTATGAGCGTGCGTGACACGTCACCGCCGGGTGTGCCCGTGTGCCCCACCGCCCACACGTCGTCGGCCGCGAGGGCGTGTGCCGCCGTCACGTCCACGAACTCGGCCTCAAGCTCCGGCCCCGGTACCCGCACCCAGCAACCGTCCGCCTGACCCGCACCGCTACCCTGCTGGTCCGAGTTGCAGGCTGACAGGATGAGAGCGGCTAAGGTGAGCAGCAAGATGGGAAGCGCGGAAATACGAGCATGTGGGATCGTCGTGGGGGTAACTACGCGGTTCACTGGCACTTGAATGGCTCGATTCTAGGGGTGGCGTTGTCTTTCCAGCTTATTGTACGCGATAGCAAAGGGCCAGGCATATGAGCGTGATGCCTCACGCTGTAGTTGGGAAGCCCCTGTCTTATGATGTTTAGAAACATGCCCCACCCTGTCATCCTGAGCCTCCCCCTTGTCATCCTGAGCCTCCCCCTTGTCATCCTGAGCGCAGCGAAGGATCAGGTGGGTAGCGGTGCTGCTGAATGGGGGCACCCAAACCCCCTTTTGTCATTCTGAACGCAGTGAAGAATCTCGTCCTCCAGCACATGGTATCACCTTTCTTGAAGGCGGTACTCCCTATCACAAGAAAAGGGTAATACCTAAGAAAGGGACGACATTCTTCACTGCGTTCAGAATGACAAAATCACCTTTGGTCGCAAATATCGGCCATTGGAGGACAAGCGCCAACGGACGCAGCATAGTGCTCCTACCCCCGTGGTTTGTGCAAGCGTAGCTCACCCATTTGTGCCATTGACTCGCCGCGCCGGGCAAACTATAATTCGGCTGAGAGCATCCCCTTCCTCTCTGTGAGGGTGAGAGCAGTTTATAGTTGGTGTATAGCAAATTGCAGCGTATAGCCGGGCAGCGCCGCCCGTGAAAGGACATGGCATAGACATGGAAGTCTATAACGACATCCTTGAGACCATAGGCAATACCCCGATGGTGCGCCTGAACAAGGTCGGACGCGGGCTGAAGCCGACCATGCTCGCCAAGCTGGAGATGTTCAACCCCGGCAACTCGGTGAAGGACCGCATTGGCATCCGCATGATACAGTCCGCCGAGGAGAAGGGCCTGCTCAGGAAGGGCGGCACCATAGTCGAGCCGACTTCCGGCAACACGGGCACCGGGCTTGCCATCGCCGCCGCCATCCTGGGCTACAAGTGCGTGTTCGTCATGCCTGACAAGGTGGCGCTGGAGAAGATAGCCCTGCTCAAGGCATACGGGGCCGACGTAGTGACCACCCCCACCGCCGTGCCCCGCGAAAGCCCCGAAAGCTACTACAGCGTGGCCGACCGCCTCACCCGCGAGATACCCGGCGCGTTCCAGCCCAACCAGTACTTCAACCCCGCCAACCCCCGTACCCACTACGAGACCACCGGCCCCGAAATCTGGCGGCAGACGGGCGGCAGGATAGACGCCTTCGTCGCGGGCGTGGGCACGGGCGGCACCATCTCAGGCATCGGCAAGTTCCTCAAGGAGCAGGACCCCAACGTCCGCATCGTGGGCGCGGACCCCGAAGGCTCCATCTACACGCAGGACCGCGCCCGCCCCTACAAGGTGGAAGGCATAGGCGAGGACTTCATACCCGGCACCTATGACGGCAGTGTGATTGACGACTGGGTGACGGTGAGCGACCGCGATTCGTTCGAGGCGGCCCGCCGCGTCACTCGTGAAGAAGGTATATTGATTGGCGGCTCCGGCGGCACAGCCATGCACGCGGCCCTCCAGACTGCCAGGACGATGAGCGAAGGGCAGGTAGTAGTGGTGCTGCTGCCCGACACCGGGCGCGGCTACCTGTCGAAGCTGTACAACGATGCCTGGATGAGGGAGAACGGCTTCCTCGACCGGCTGCCGACCAAGGCCCGCGTGCGCGATCTGGTGGTGCGTGGCGACCGCGAGCTACCCAAGCTGGTGACGGTGCCCTGCAACAAGACGGTGCGCGAGGCTATAGACCTATTGCAGCAGTACAGCATCTCGCAGCTTCCCGTGACGCGGCCGCAGTCGGGCGACGGCAACGGGCGCGGCCCCTTCACCGACGTGCACGAGATGATCGGCTCGATCCAGGAGCGCAACCTGCTGGAGCGCGTGTTCCGCGACCCCAGCCTGATTGACGCCAAGGTCGAGTCGGTGATGGACAGCCCCTTCCCGCTGGTGGATGTGGCCGAGGAGGTGGAGCGGGTGGTGCCCGCGCTGCTAGCCAACAACTCCGCCGTGCTGGTGGAAGAGGCGGGCCAGCCGGTGGGCCTGATTACCCGTAGCGACCTGCTGGAGTTCGTGGCGCACGGCCAGTTAGGGTGACGGATTTGGAATCTCGAATTGCGAATTGCGAATTTTGGGCTTATTGAGCAGCTAGTTCTTTATGGGGCGGGCAAGTTGGTAAGGTGGTGGCACTTTGCAGATAGCGAATTGAGCAATTTCTGCTTAATTTGCTGATTTGGTCCTATCTTTTTTCGACTTTCGGCGTTTCATATTACAGAAGATGCCAATCTCTAGAGGATGCGCCCTCCGCTAGAGATTGGCATCACTACTTTAACCCGCAATTAGCCGCTCCTCTTCGCATACCGAACTTTGGTGAACCTCCTCATATGACTAAGTGGTAGTAATATAGAGATGGGCGCTGAATCTATAGAGGAGGGAGATATGATGCTTCACCTTCGAGAACTGGTAGTGGCTGTTGCCAGGACACTTCTTTCTTGTACGTTTCGAGCAATAAGCGGAGCGCTCGCCCTCCTTCTTGCTCTCTTTGCCTTCTATACCGTACTTCTCTACACTCCCGGCGGTCCGCAAGACATGATTGCCACACATGGTCCTAGTCCAGGCGAGTTATTGGCAGACATGTACGAGTTGGACAAACCCTGGCCCGTGAGCTTCCTGGCTTATATGTTCGACCCGAGTGAGACTGTTGAGACTGTTAATATAGATAGATACACAAGCGTAACGGTGCCGAAAGGCATACATGTTTCCATCCTGGGTGCCAAGATCGAAGGCTCAGGGCTGGCTACCGGAGACTTCGGCAAGTCGTTTCAGTTATCCAGGGGTGACCCCGTCATGGATGTGTACGGACCTGGGCTGGACGTGGCTCTTGCCCTCGTAATCTCCTTAATAGTCACCTTCATGTACGTCGCAATGGTGCAACGGATAGGCAGACCTGCCCCTTACATTACCCGCCAACCTAGGACATCGGCTTACACGTTGCGTCGATCCCTCGACCCGGCGAGCTTTAGCCTCAAGGGGTGACTCTCTATTGCTTGGCGTTGCGCTCCGGCACAGGCCGAACTCTCCTCATGGCGATGTTGCTGCCGCCAACTGTCGAGGAACATAAAAGCACCGTGCACATTAGCACGGTCTACAATGAAGAAGTCCCCATGTGGGGACTTCTTTTGCTTCTTATACCAATTTTATTGGGTGGCAGTAGTACTCCCCTGCGCCCCTGCATGCCGGCCTATGGGTTCAGTCTCCACACCACCTGGCCGCTGCTGAGCACGCTGTTGCCCGAGCGTATGCGGCCCACAAGCTGCGTAGGCTGCATCCCGGCCGGGAGGTCGTATATCAGCAAATGGGCGGCTTCCCCGCCCTGGCCGAGCACCGCGTCCAGGTAGCTGAAGCCCTCTTTTCGGGCTATCTCTCGCACGCCCGGCGCTTGGCCGTGGTTCGACAGTTCGGTGTAGCGGTTGCCGTTCGCGTCCCTCAGCACGAAGTCCATAGTGCCGCCTAACGAACGCGACTCGTTGAGCGTGTTGCGCACGTCGACGCGCACGAGCCAGTACACGCCCCTGGGCTTGTAGATGACCTGGGGGTCGGTGCCCCGTAGCTCGCTGCGTGTTGCCGTCCACAACGGCAGCACCGCCCAGCCGTTGAAGCCCGTAACCGGCTCGCCCATGTTATACGTAGCAGTAGCGGGTTGCGTGGCGGTAGGTCGAGCGAGCACCGCCGTGCTGGTCGGGACTGGTGCCCTGGTGTTGGTAGGTCTCGGCACCTGTGTGCGGGTTGGAGCCGGGGCTACGGTGTCGGTGGGCACAGGCGCGAGTGTATCCGTGGGCGCGGGCGCGATGGTGTCCGTCGGCAAGGGAGGCACGGTGTCGGTGGGCAAAGGAGCCACCGTGTCGGCCGGTAGCGGGACGCTGGTGTCTGTAGGTGCCGGTGGCAGCGTATCGGTGGCTATGGGCAGCGCGGTATTTGTTGGTAGTGCTACCTCCGTGGGCAGCGTGAGCACGGTGTTGGTGGCGACAACCACAGGGGCCGAGGTGGCTGTCTCTGACGGAACCGGGATCGCGTCGGTGGTGGGATTGGGCGAGGTCGTATCTTGAGTCAAGGTGGCTATAGCTACTATCTGCACTGTGGCCGAAGGGGATGCCAGGGCCTCGATGGTGGGCGTGACGTTGCCGACACCAGCATTACGCGTAGCCAGTATCACGGCCACGCACAGCACAAGGAGAGCGAGGGCCGCCACTCCCGCCACCAATAGCTGGTTCCTCGATCTCTGCTCGTCCCCTACCTTGAGAGTGGTTACCGAGGTAGTCGGAATAGCCATCGCCACGGGAGAGCCAACGATCTCCGGCTCGTTTTCGGCATCGCGGGCTATGTTGGAGGCAAGGTCCCGAACGGCTTCGGGTGCCTCCTCGGGTGCGGGTTCAGGTGTGGCTTCGTAGGGTATCTGCTGCTGGCCCAGAGTGCCGGTATGATAGGCGGCACCCCCATAAGCAGCAGGATCATAGGTGCCGGTATCGTAGGCTGCCGCATCGTTAGCGGTGTCCTCAGCGGCGTCCTCAGCGGCGTCCTCATAGGTCGCGGCGTCATAGGGTGGGGGCGCTTCATCCACGCCCGCCACGTCCACCTCACCGGCTGCATCAACATCGTCCGGGGTAACATCTGGCTCGTATGGGACGTAGGGTACCGGGGGACCGGCCATACCGCTAGGGACATCGTCCTCAACATCCGGCAGGGAGGCGAAAATCGGGTCGTCGCCTGCGCGGGTGCTTCTGCCCGCCAAAGCCCCTGTATCGGTGTCGCCCGTGCTCAGGGAGACGCTTTCTCCGGTTATGAAGGCCGCATCTTCTTCGTCGTCCGTCGCGGTATTCTCAGGCTCTCCGGTTTCACCGGCCTCGTAGCCCTCGTCCGCACCTCGGCTCTCCTCTACGTCGGCAAGCTCGCCGGTGTCGTGCGCCCCGGCATCTTGAGATACAAGCGGCCCGGTGGCGATTCCGCGGTCCTGGGTTCCCGCCCCGGCGTAGGCGACAGCCTCAGCGGATGCGTCTGCCGTAGCAGTCTCAGGGGGTGCTTCGTTCTGCTCCGTAGCCGCAGGGACCGCGAAGCGTAAGCCGCACCGGGGGCACATAGTCTGCCCCCTTTGTAGGGGGGTGTCACACCTGGGGCAGGCCTCGAGGCCTGAGGTCGTCATTGTGCTCATATATTGTGTGCGGTACCTCTTGCCATTATCGCTACGCCCGGGTCACGGTCCTTCTCACTCAGCATGACGCGCGCTACCCGCGTTCGGTACTACGACTATTCGGTACTAGCTTACACTATTATAACATTGAGCAATATAGGGCTAATTGCCTATGCACAAATGGCACATTAGTAATATCCTGCTACGTGCGAGAACGATATTGTAAAGCCACGTTTCGCCACGTTCTAGCGCATATTAGTCTATATCACTGTTGCAGGAACATGCCCCTAGCTGATCCTGAGCGTAGCGAAGGATGACGGGGTGGGACTTGGTTCTAAGTTAGGAGAGGTATACCTGGCCGGTGCGTCAGGGGGTGTTGCTGAGGTCCCAGGCTACCTGTGCGGCGGGGGAAGGACTGTCGCCGTCGAGGACGCTTGCGACAAGCTGCGCTGGCTCTACGCCGGGCGGCAGGTCGAACACCAGCACGGTGGCGGTACGCTGTCCTGGGGCGGCGATGAAGTCAAGCGGGTTAGCTTGCAAAGCCAGCGGGATATTCTTGCGTTGAGGGTCTCTGCCGCCGCTGTACTCCGGGTGGGCTTGGCCGTCGCTGCCTTTGAGGGCGAAGTCTACGGTGGTACCCAGGGCGCGTGGCGTGTCGCTGTGGTTGCGGTATACCAGGTAAGCCAGCCAGAAGGTGCCCTGTGGCTCGTGCATTGTGGTGGGATTGGAACTCCATAGCACGGACCGAGCACCTAGCCCGTCCAGTTTCACCCACCAGCCGTTGAGGTCGCTCGCGTACCTGCCGATGCCGGGCAGTAGCTGTGGGGGTTGTGATTCGGCTGCTGCGGGAACTGTAGGGGCAGGGAGCACAGGTGTGTAGGTGGGTGGGGCCAACAGCTGGGACGTAGCGGCGGGCGGGGGCGTGGCTGTGTATACCGGGGGCAGTGGAGTAGGGGTGCGAGTGGGCTTTGTTGCTTGTGCCAGGCTCTTGGATGGTTCGGTCGCGATGACAGCCAGTTGCAAAGGCGTAGGGGTAGCATCTGGCGTGGCCTGGGCGATGCCGTCGTGCCTGACCAGGGTCGCCAGAGTCGCCCACGTCCCCAGCACTATTACCGCGCATATCACGAGCACGGCGGGCACCCTGCTTTCGGGCTTGTGCGGCACGTCTACCGGCTGGAGCACGCTGGTGTCCATCTTAGCAGGGACCTTGTTCCCCAGGTACTCAGGCGCGACCAATTCCAGCCCGCAGCGCGAGCACAGCAATAGGCCCCTCTCAACCGGACCGTAGCAACGAGGACATAAACCCAGCGCGTTTGTCCAGGTCATCTGTGCATTACTCCAGGCTTTCGTGCCTCAGGCTACTTCCTGTAGCCACCATAACCGGAAACTTCCTACCTAACTTGTCATAACCCTGCACTAACTATAAGCGAGAGCACTGTTGCTGCATATAGTTATATATGCTTATACGTCCTAGTACCTCTTGGCTGCGACCTACACTACGCTGCGGCGGACGAGGAGCATGCCTGGACCCGCCCAAGACCCCGCTTCCGTCCCTGACCCCCGCCCCCTCTTTGTGTTATAATCCCACCGCTTGTGCTAACAAATGGCGCTCCCGCGCCTGACTAACAACTAACAACAAACAACTGCCTTCGAGGGGGATTCACCGATGAAACTCCATGAGTACCAGGCCAAGGAAATGCTCGCCAAGTACGGCGTGCCCGTAAACGAGGGGCAGGTGGCCGACACCGTAGACGAAGCCCTGGAGATCGCCCGGCGCATCGGTCCTCCCGTGATGGTCAAGGCCCAGGTGATGATGGGCGGGCGCGGCAAGGCGGGTGGTGTCAAGTTCTCCAAGGACCTGGATGCCGTGCGCGAAAACGCCTCCAACATCCTGGGCAAGCTGCTTGTCAACGAGCAGAACCCGAGGGGCGAGGAAGTCAAACGGGTGCTCATAGCCGACGCGGCCGACATTGCCAAGGAATACTACCTCGGCGCGACCGTGGACCGGGGCACCAAGTCTATCGTGGTCATGGGCAGCGCGGAAGGCGGCGTGGACATCGAGGACGTGGCGCGTGAGAACCCGGAGGCGATCCACAAGGTCTACGTGGACCCGCGCATGGGCATGCTCGACTACCAGGCGCGCGAGCTTGCGTTCGCTATGGGCCTGGGCGAGCACCTGGCCGACTTCGGCAAGATGGCTAAGGCCCTGGTGCAGGTGCTGGTGGACCATGACGCCTCGCTGGTGGAGATCAACCCGCTCGTCATGACGCCGGAGAACAAGCTGCTGGCTATCGACGCCAAGATGGACCTGGACGACAACGCTATGTTCCGCCAGAAGTGGGCCGAGGAGTTGCGCGACCCCGCCGAGGAAGAAGAGTCGGAGCGGCAGGCGCGGGCGGCCGGTATCTCATTCGTGCAGCTTGACGGCAACATCGGTTGCATGGTGAACGGCGCAGGGCTGGCGATGGCGACGATGGACACGATCAAAGAATACGGCGGCACCCCGGCCAACTTCCTCGACATCGGCGGCGGCGCTAGAGAAGACAAGGTGGAGGCCGCGTTGCGCATCATCCTGAGCGACCCCAACGTCAAGTCGGTGATGTTCAACATTTTCGGCGGCATCACGCGTGGAGACGCCGTGGCTAAGGGCATCGTCAAGGTGCTGGAGAACCTGAAGCCGGACGTGCCGATGGTGGTGCGGCTGGTGGGCACCAACGCCGAGGAAGGCCGCGAGATATTGAAGGCCGCCAACCTCCCA
Organism: Chloroflexia bacterium; assembly: GCA_036386675.1. Lineage (GTDB taxonomy): Bacteria > Chloroflexota > Chloroflexia > QHBQ01 > JADMIH01 > JADMIH01. The sequence goes on from DASVVE010000007.1 coordinate 19,703, forward strand.
GCCGCCGAGACGCTGGACGAGGCCGCACAGATAGCGGTCAAGCTTGCCAGCGAGCGAGGGTAATTATTGATCGCTTTTGGAGGCCCTGCTAGTCCCGGCAGGGCCTTTGTGCAGCGTGATTCCTACAAACAGTCTGCAAGGGCGTTAACCAAACCCTTTACATTGGTGATTTATTAACAACACCCATTTTCGGCAATTCACATGGCGGCAGCTGAGTTGCCTTTCTAACAAACCAGGAGGAGACAGATCATGGTAGCGGTTTTACCGAAACGCAACGAAGTGCCGGAAGAGCAGACCTGGGACATCAAGAGCATCTTCGCCTCGGATGAGGCGTGGGAAGAAGCGTACAAGCAGGTCGAGCAGCAAATGGAGAGCATGGGCCGGTTTAGCGGCAGGCTTGGCGAGTCGGCGGCGGTGTTGTTCGAAGCCCTGCAAGCCCGTGACGCTTATTTGGCCGACGTATTGAAGGTCGTGGTATACGGCGGCATGCAGGCCAGCGGCGATATCACCAACCAGGAGTATGTTGCCCGCCAGGACAAAGGTCAGGGCCTCCTGGCGCGGGCGGCGGCGGCGGTCTCTTATTACGAGCCTGAAATCCTCGCCCTGAGCACCGAGCGGGTGAAGGAACTCGTGTCGCAGAAGCCAGAGCTGGGGGCGTTCCAGCACTACTTCGACAAGTTGGAAACGCAACGCGAGCACGTGCGTTCCGCCGAGGTGGAGAGCCTGCTGGCGGAGGTCCAGGACGTGGCCTTTAGCTCCTACCGCATCCACACGACGCTGGAAAACGCCGACCTGAAGTTCGCTACGATAAAGGGCAAAACCGGCGAGGACCTGGAAGTGATGCAGGGCAACATTGACACCCTCATCCGGCACCAGGACCGCGAGGTACGCAAGGCCGCCTGGGAAGCCTACGCCGACGGCTACATCAGCGTCAAGAATACAATGGCGGGCACCCTCTCCGGGCAGGTGAAGTCGGACGTCTTTTTCGCCCGCGCCCGCAAGTACCCCAGCGCCCTCGATGCGGCCCTGGGGGCGGGCAACATACCGAGGGAGGTCTACTTCAACCTGCTGGAGACGTTCCAGCGGCAGCTTCCCGTGTGGCACCGCTACTACCAGATACGCAAGCGCGCTCTCGGTGTAGAGTCGCTGCACGGCTACGATATTGACGTGCCGCTGGTGCGCTCCAAGCGCAAGATAGAGTGGCAGGAAGGCTGCGATATCGTCATCGAGGGCATGAAGCCGCTAGGTGATGAGTATAACTCGGTGCTGACGAAGGCGCTCCGAGAGCAGCGTTGGGTGGACATCTACCCGAACCAGGGCAAGGGGTCGGGGGCTTTCTCCTACGGCACCCACGGCACCCACCCGTTCATCATGATGAACTACGACGACACGCTGGAGAGCGTGAGCACCCTGGCGCACGAGCTTGGGCACTCGATGCACTCTTACTTCTCGTGGAAGCACCAGCCGCCGGTCTACGCGTCTTACACGATGTTCGTGGCCGAGACCGCTTCCAACTTCAACCAGGCGATGGTGCGCGCCCACCTGCTCAAAGGGGATATCGAGCAGGACTTCGAGCTTGAGATACTGGCCGAGGCGATGAGCAACCTGCACCGCTACCTGTTCATCATGCCCACGCTGGCCCGGTTCGAGCTTGACTGCCATGAGCGGGTGGAGGGGGGCGAGAGCCTCACCGCCGACTCTATGTCGTCGCTCATGGCCGACCTCTACGCCGAGGCCTACGGAGACGCCGTGACGGTGGACCGCGACAGGGTGGGCATCACCTGGGCGCTCTTCCCCCACCTATTCGGTAACTTCTACGTTTACCAGTACGCCACCGGCATCTCAGCCGCCAACGCCCTGGCCGAGGGTGTGTTGCAGGAAGGCCCCAGCGCCGCCGAGCGTTACGTGCAGTTCCTCAGCACGGGCGATGCGGCCTTCCCAATCGAAGCCCTCAAAATCGCGGGCATCGACATGAACTCCCCCGAACCCGTGGAGAAGGCTTTTGCCGTGCTCACCCGCATCATCGACCGCCTCGACCAGATAGTAGGCGAAGGCCCGCTGGCAAAGTAATTACGAATTACGAATTACGAATTACGAATTACGAATTGAGAGTTACGGGTTACGAATTACGGGTTACGAATTACAGGAGATGCTCACGTAATTCGTAATTCGTAATTCTGCGACGAAGGAGCAGCGGATGCCGCGTGGGGCGGAAATTGGTTTGCTGGAGAAGGCGTTGGAGGGGGCGCGGTTGCTGTATGCGTACACTATGTACGTGAAAGCGCCCCTGGACGTGGTGTTTCGCTTTACGGGGGACCCGGCGTATTGGTCGCGGGACTTCGATGGCAAGCCGCTGCCGAACCTGGTGCTGGATTGGGAGGGGCCGCAGCTTCGTCCCGGTTCCACTATGACATTGTCTGCCAGGCGCAAGGACGGCACGACCAGTTCAGTGGGCGCGGTGAAGATGGAGTTGCTCTACTTCGAGCGGGACGTGGAGATCAGCTACCGCTACCTCACGGGCAGCCACCTGATCTACCGCTTCGTGTACGAGGACGCGGGTACGAGGGGCACCGAGTTCACCGTGAACGCCCTGGTTGACGCCCAAAGCCCGCCCCTGAACATGCTACGCCAGCGTATGTACGCCAAACGCCGCCGCAAACAGGCCGTCCAGGACCACCTTCGGGTCAAAGGCGAGTTAGAAGCTAGAGCAAGACGAGGCTAAACGCCAAGACGCCAAGGACCACGCCAAGGTTAAGGAGTGTTATTCAAGAAAGAGGAGCAGGGTACGATATGATGTACCCTGCTCCTTTTGCTACTCTCTAAACCTCTATACTCTTGGCGCGTTCTCCGCGTCTTGGCGTCTTGGCGTTTCAACTCTCTTTGGCTATATCGTCCAGTAGCCGTGGGCGATGTGCGCCAGGTACCAGTTACCGTCCGTGTGCTTCTGGAACACCAGGTACAGGCTCTCCCAGTCCGAACCGCCGTACTGTGGGTTGAAGCCGGGGAAGTGGTACTCAACGGTAATGCCGTCGGGATACTCGGCGAAGATGTTGTTCACCGTGTTACCCTGCCCCTCGAATTCATTGTAGGTAACGCTCGGCGCGGCCGCGAAGTCCTGGTTGTAGATGAATTCGTCGTAGTATTCGCTGAAGGTCGTCTCCATAGGCTTCCCACTACCGTCATACCACCCCCAGGTGCGCACCGTGTCATCTGTAAAGCCGTTCCGTAGCTCGGCGGGCGTAAGGCCCTGGGCCATGTTGCCGACGGAAGGATATGGAGAGAAGTGCACAACCGTCTCCGGGTGGGCAAACTGTGCCAATCGCTCCATGTCCCTACTCTTGAGCGCCTGGATTACCTCAGTGGCCCTACCTGCTATAATCTCCCGCGCTTCAGCAGGGGGTATATTAGGTTCGCCCTGAAATGGCAGGTGCAGTTCGGGTGGGTAGGTCGGTGTCGATTCCGTTGTAGGCCACCCCTCGGGTGTGGGGTAGACTGCCTGTGATGTCGGCACGTAGGTTGGAGTGGTCGGGGTAGGCTCGGACGTCGCTATAGCAGAGGGTGTCACAAGGGTAGTCGGCACCTCCTTGGACGCTTCAGTGCCGGCTGAGACAGCTACAGGCGGCGTAGAAGGCGTGCCGGGCGTGTCCGCAGCAGGTACAGTGGCGGTATTGCTCCCACACCCCACCAGCAGGGCGACCAAGACAACATAGCTTGCGCGTTGAACGCGATTGAAGGGTGCTTGCATAGTCATTATATCGTCCACTGGCCGTGGCTGATGTGCACCAGGTACCAATTGCCGTCGGTGTGCTGCTCGAATACGAGGTAGAGGGCGTTCCAGTCCATGCCCTCGTATTGCGGGTCGAAGCCGGGGAAGTGGTACTCTACCCCGATAGCCTCCGGGTATACCAGGAACATGTTGTTGATCGAGTTGCCGTGCCCCTTGAATTGGTTGTAGCTGATGTTGGGGGCGGCGGCGAAGTCGTGGTTGTAGATGAAGCGGTCGTAATATTCTTCAAAGGTCATATCCATAGGGTCGCCGGTGCCGTCGAAAGCGCCCCAATGGCGGACGCTGTCGTCTTCTAGCGCCCCGGCAAGCTCCTCGCGGGTCAGCGTGAGGTTGGTTTCGTCAATGTACTGGTAAGGAGCGAAGCCAACGCCCTTCTCCGGGTGCGCCAGGCCGGAGAGCTTCTGCATATCCTTGTTCTTGAGGGCCTCAATCGCCTCAGACGCTCTCGCGGCTATAGTGGCCTCTGCCTGGGCCGGGGACATGCTGGGCTGGCCCTCCATTGGTAGGGGAGGCTCTATGCTGGGCGACGGCTCCGATACAGGTTCTACTGTCGGCGTGGGCGGGGCTTCCGATGGCACCACCGCCTCCGTGGGTGTAACCGGCACCGGCGTCTCCCCCTGCACACCTGTGGCGGTAGGCTGAGGTTCTTCCGTCGGCTCGGCTGTTACCGACGTGACCAACGTTGGTGACGCCGCCATAGGCGTGTGGGTAGCTGGTACCGAAGCGGCCGCCGTTGGTGAGGTCGCCGTAGGCGTGTTGATAGGCGGTACGGTGGCTGTATTACTTCCGCAGCCTGCCAGCAGCAGAAGGAGAACAAAGTAGCCCGCTATAAGATTGAAGCGCGTTTTCGTAAGCATTTCAGTTCCTTATTCCTGGGGAGGTATGATACCTGTCGTCTCTCATTGTAGCAGACTAACTGTTGCTACACAGTCATAACGTATGGTGCCGTGTGCGAGTTCCGGGTGGGTGGCATCAAGTCGTTGTGTGCTATAATCTCCCGAATCTATCTCGCGGTCGTCAGCCCACACGACCCCTCACACCAGGAGAACCATCTATGCCTCCTATCCTCCAGAAGCGGCGCATAAAGATACTTGCCGCTATTCTCATGTCGCTGGCCGTCATGTCGGGCAGCCTCGCCGCTTACGCGCAGCCTGCCACGCCCACTCCGCAGCCCGCGCCTCTACCCGACATGCTCTCGTACGTCACCGACATCCTGCCGCAGCGCGAGCGCAACCTGATGGTGATGCGCCTCGACGGCAGCGAGCAGCGCCAGCTTACCAGCGGGTTTAAGGTCTGGTTCGCCTCCTGGTCGCCCGACGGCAAGAAACTCGCCGTAACCACCGAGGGAGCGGAGATATATACCCTCAACGCTGACGGCTCGGACCTGCGCAAGATCGTGGGCGGTGCCTACTCGCCGCCCTTCTGGTCGCCCGACGGCCACTTCATCGCCTTCGTGGGCGGTGAGAAGTTCGGTGCGCCAATAGCCCGTGGCAACCTGCGCATCATACCCGCCGCCGGTGGGCCTGTGTGGCTCGTGCCCGGTGGTGAGGACATACCGTCGCTGCCGCCGGGGGCCTCCGCGGTCGCCTGGTCGCCGGACGGCACCAAGATCGCCGCGGGTTGGCCTGGACGCATCCTGCACATCTCCGGCGGCCCCGGCTCCGAAGTCAGGGTGGAGCAGTTTATAGGTGATGGGCAGGGCAAGTTCGTTGTGGCGGGGGGTTGGGCACCCGACAACCGGCACCTGGCGATGACCGACGGCATCAGCTACGGCATCCTCGACATGCAGACCGGCGAGTTCGTGACGATAGCCCGCTCCTTCCGGCAGGCAGGCATAGCGCGGCCCGGCGTGTCATGGTCGGCGGGCATCCGCAAGGTGGCCTTCGCCATCAACAGCGCCGCGCAGGACGGGCAGCGCCTTTTCCTGGCCGACCTCGACGGCCGCAACCCGCAGCTAATCCTCTCGCACCCCCGCCCGGCGCGCTACACGGGCCAGGTGAGCGACTACGGCCCGCCCTTCTTCTCGTCGGATAGCAAGACAATGCTCCTGCGCGTCTCCCGCACGACGAGTCAGGGAGGGCAGTTGATCTACACCCACGAGTCGTGGCTGGTACGCACTGACGGCTCCGGCGGCGAGAAGCTGGTGGACGGCTTCAACGCCAATTGGCGGCCCAAGCCCCGCCTCGACCTGCCGATGCCCGGCTTCTGGTTCGCGTGGCGCACGACCGACCTTCCGGTAGCCAACCAGCAGGCGGCCCGCCCCTACCTGTGGGGTCCAACGGCCATCTACTCGGGCACCGAGACTTTCGTGCAGGCCCCCGGCGGGCAGATGTCGGTGGTTTACTTCGACAAGGGCCGCATGGAGATAGTCAACCCGTCGCCGCCACAGCCGACTCGCTACCTCGTGACGGCGGGGGCGCTCGCAAAGGAGCTTGTAACGGGGCAGATTGCCACGGGAGCGAGCCAGGTCGAGGTGCGGCAGCCCGCTGAGGTGCTGGTGGCGGGAGATAACCCGGCAGCCGACGCGCCCACCTACGCCACCTTCAGCAAGCTGGCGGCTGGCACCGACGCGGGCAGGGCGCAGGACCGCACAGGGCAGCCCATAGACGCGGTGCTCGGCAAGGATGGCACGATCACGCAGGACGCGGCGCTCGGCGGCACGGCCAAGGTGGGAGAGTTCTTCCCGCAGACCGGCCATAACGTACCCGAAGTCTTCATGAGCTATCTCAAGGGTCAGCCGTGGGACTGGGTGTACATCGCGGGCTACCCCATTTCGGAGCCGTACTGGACGCGCACCGAGGTAGCAGGGCAGCCGCGCAACGTGCTGGTGCAGATATTCGAGCGCCGCACCCTGACGTACGACCCCGCCGAGGTCCAGCAGTACCAGGTGCAGTTCGGCAACGTCGGCCAGCAATACTACAACTGGCGCTACGTCCAGCCACAACAGGCGGCCCGACCGCCCCAACCCACCGCCGGGCTACCAGGTGGGGAACAACCCGCACCAACCCCTGAGCGCCCACCGACGGATATAATACCCCCACAGCCAACCGCAGTTCCCTAAAGCTGGGGTTGCGACGTAACGAAACAGAAGAAGGGGCTTGGCGCACCAAGCCCCTTCTTCTGTTTCATGCCGGTTCTAGGCAGTACTACCTAAGCCATACCATCCATCAAGATAGGCAAATTCACCGAAGGCACCGCAGCCGGTGTCCCTTATGCTGTATTGGACGCAATTGACGAGCGAACAGCTTTAGTGGAGATACCGGCAATGATACCAACGACTTGGAACAAGCTAGTGGTTATATGTCTGCTGGCGGGCTTATGCCTGCTAGTGGCGGCGTGCGGTAGGGCGGCTGAGCCTGTGGATGAAGGGCCGAACGCACATCTGAGCAATGATGAGTTACTGGCTATCGCTGTAGAGAACATGCACCAGGCGGAGAGCTATAACTCAGTATTCCGAGGTGGAATCCCGTCGGACGCTGTCAAGATGAGCCAGAGCATAGCTATCACTGCCGAAGTACAACCCATAGAGCGCGGCAACCGCATCACTATTAGAGACGAGGCAGAACCAGAAACGGTAACCGGCCCCAATCCCGACTCGGTGGACCTGAGAGGTGGAGCAGGGGTGGATGTGCTGTACACCGCAAAGGAGTCCTACCACAGTTACGACGGCGGCGAGACCTGGACCACCTGGGGAGTGGATACGCCGCAAGACTACCTGTTTGTCATGTTTGTCCCTGTGTGGAAGGTTCATGAAGAGCGCACCAGGCCGAGTACCAGGCCGAGTATCGGCGGACAACTGGTAAAGGGCTTGACGTTCCGAGATGGTACTCCACGCCTCGAAGTCATAGACGGGGCGACTACCAGGCACATGGTAGCCCAGCGGGAACCTACCGGCAATGAAGAAGACCAGGACCATATCTACGGGTTTGGACCACTCCCCACAGGCACCATCAATTTATGGGTGTCCACAGACATAACGCCAACTATCAGGCAGATGCATGTAGCGAGCACCAATACCATCCTGAACGAAGACGAGCAACCTACAGAGACCCCCTATACTCTGCACTGGAAGTGGAGCCGGTTCAACGAGGACTTCGGCAAGGTGGAACCTCCTCCACCCGATACTATTAAGCCGCCCTATTAAGTTCCATGAGGGTGCCTGCTGAGGCGGATTGCTGTATCATGTCGGAAACGATGCAGGAGGCACCCCTTTGTCTAACCCGCAAGTAGCCCCGTACGGGTCGTGGAAGTCACCTATCACAACTGATGCTATCGTGGCGGGGTCGCTGTCGCTGGGGCAGGTCGTGCTCGATGGCGGCGACGTGTACTGGAGCGAGGGGCGGCCCGCCGAGAAGGGCAGGGTCGCCATCATGCGCCGCCCGCCCGACGGCGAGGTGACGGAGATTACCCTGCCGGAGTTCTACGTACGCGCCAAGGTGCACGAGTACGGCGGCGGGGCATATACGGTGCACAATGGCACCGTATACTTCTCCAACTACCAGGATGGCCGCCTGTACCGCCAGGAGCTAGGGGCCGAGCCTCAGCCCATCTCGCCCGCCGACGTGGACTTCCGCTACGCCGACTTCGTGGTGGACGAAGCCCGCCAGCGTCTCATCAGCGTGCGCGAAGACCACACTGTGGGCGGTCCGGAAGCGATCAACACGCTAGTGAGCCTGCCCACTAGCGGAGAGTGGCACGGAGGCGAGAGCCAGCAGACTGTGCTCATGGCGGGCAGCGATTTCTACTCCAACCCGCGCGTCAGCCCCTCCGGCGACCAACTGTGCTGGCTCGCCTGGGACCACCCCAACATGCCCTGGGACGGCACCGAGCTATGGGTAGCTGATTTCGATGAAGATGGTATGCCGGTCAATAAGCGCATGGTGGCGGGCGGGCCGGACGAGTCGGTCTTCCAGCCGGAGTGGTCGCCGGACGGCAAGCTCTACTTCGTGTCGGACCGCACCGGCTGGTGGAACCTCTACCGCCTGCGGGATGGAGAGGCCGAGCCTCTACACCCGGTGGAGGCAGAGTTCGGCAGGCCGCAGTGGGTGTTCGGCTCCACAACTTACGGCTTCGAGCACGCCGGGCGCATCATCTGCGCCTACGCCGAGAAGGGCGTGTGGCGGCTGGCGAGTCTCGACACTGAAACGCTGGAGTTCGCGACCATTGACACGCCCTACACAGAGGTCGGCCTTTCGCTTAAGGTGATGTCCGGCCAAGTAGTCACCGACGCCAAATCGCCCACCGAACCGCATTCAATCATACAGGTCGATCTCGGCAGCGAGCAGCTTACCGTGCTACGCCGCTCAAGCAGCCTGGAGGTGGACCCCGGCTATCTCTCCATCCCGGAGTCGGTTGAGTTCCCCACCGAGCACGGGCTAACCGCTCACGCTTTCTTCTATCCGCCTACGAACAGGGACTACCAAGCGCCGGAGGGTGAGCAGCCCCCGCTGATCGTTATCAGCCACGGCGGGCCGACTTCGCAGACGGCGGCCTCCCGCGACCTGCGCATACAGTTCTGGACGAGCCGGGGCTTCGGCGTGCTCGACGTGAACTACGGCGGCAGCACCGGGTTTGGCACCGAGTACCGGCGCAGGCTCAACGGGCAGTGGGGCGTGGTGGACGTGGACGACTGCGTGAACGGGGCGCGCTACATGGTGCTATGGGGCGCTGCCGACCCCGACCGCCTCATAATCCGGGGTGGCAGCGCGGGGGGCTATACCACGCTTTGCGCGCTCACCTTCCGCGACGTCTTCAAGGCGGGGGCCAGCTACTACGGCATCTGCGACCTGGAAGCCCTGGACGAGGAGTCGCACAAGTTCGAGGCGCGCTACAACCACAGCATGATCGGCCCCTACCCGGAACAGAAGGAGCTTTACAGGCAGCGCTCCCCGATACACCACACCGACCGGCTGAATTGCCCCATCATCTTCTTCCAGGGCCTGGAGGACAAAGCGGTGCCGCCGCGCCAATCGGAGATGATGGTGGAGGCGCTACGCAACAAGGGCCTTCCCGTCGCCTACCTGGCGTTCGAGGGCGAGCAACACGGCTTCCGCAAGGCCGAGACGATCAAGCGCACCCTCGAAGCCGAGCTATACTTCTACTCCCGCATCTTCGGATTCCACCTGGGGGAGGATGTGGAGCCGGTGGAGATTGAAAATCTGAAACGTGAAACGTGATGCGGCTCATGTATTTGGTACGTGAATAGTGTCTGTTGGTTTGTCAGAGCACTGTTCCCCTTTGTCATTCTGAGCGCAGCGAAGAATCTCGTCCCTTACCACGGTGTTGCCCCTTTCCTCGTGCCTGTTGATGGCTCAAAGAAAGAGGCAACTTAGGTGCTGAAGGACGAGATTCTTCACTGTGCTCAGAATGACAAAGCGGAAGTTGGTCCTGGAATAGCAGCTATTTCATTTTCACGAACCAACCAGCACAAGCCGCATCACGTTTCACGTTTCACGTTTCACGTTTCACGTTTCACGTTTCACGTTTCACGTTTCACGTTTCACGTTTCACGTTTCACGTTTCACGTTTCACGTTTCACGTTTCACGTTTCACGTTTCAGAACCTACATACACTTACGAAGAAATGGCTCTTTGTCCTTTGTGGCGGTGAGGGGGCCGACTTGCATGGCTCTGTCGCCCTCTAGCGTGATTGTTATGGTGAGGGCGTTGCCGGTCAGCGTGCCATTGAGGACGGCTGGCTCTCCCTGCGACCTCAGTTCGGGGTCCATCTGAACGCCGGTCTCGCGGGTGAAAGTCCCCTTTGCCGTAAACTGCCCGTTTACCACCGAGATCGGACCCTGGAAGTCGGCGTGTGCGCAGTCGAACTCTATGTGCATCCCGCTCGTGCTCACGCTGATTCCCAGGTGATCGCCACCGTACTGGCCTTCGGGTAGCGTAGTGCCGGGAGTGGTCGCATACTTCATCTTGTACCTCATTGTGCCCAGTTGCGACAGCAGCACGTTATAGGGCGCTTGCTTTTCGGGGTGTAGCTCGAACACGGCACGCTCAAAGTACTGCATGGTGTACTCTTTGCCGTCCAGTTCCGACCTCTCGCGTATCAGGTTGGTGATAGGGAAGCCCTGTTGCGCGAGGCCCCCGTTGTTCTTCCAGTACTCCAGGAAGGCACCCTTTACCGTCTTGCCCGTTTCCGGGAAGGTCATGCCCGCCTGGGCTTTGGCATCGTCGGGCAGCTCTCTCGCGCCGCTAGGGTACTTCTCCTTGTAGCGCATGCTGCCGAGTAGCGAGAGGAGCATGTCGTAAGGCGGCTTCTGCTCTGGGTGGTGCTCGAACACGGCGCGCTCGAAGTACTGCACCGTATACGTCTTGCCGTCTACGTCCGACTTCTCCTGCATCTGCTCGCTTATGGGATAGCCTTGTTGCGGAACGCCGCCGTGCGACTTCCAGTAGTCCAGGAATTTGCCGCAGGCTGACTTGCCGGTCTCCGCGAACCTCTGGCAGTTAGTCTGGCCCTGTGCGAGCGTCTGCCCGGACGGCACCAATGCCATGACGAGGGCTAAAGCGACCGCACCCGCAAGCAGGGCCGCGAGCCGGTTGCGCGATTTTATAGGCATGTGCACCTCCTATCTGTGTCTATTATAACGGCAGTAAAGCGAAAAAGTTCCCTACCTCACTCAAGCGAACCGAGCACGAGTGCCGCTTCCAGGCCGAAAAAATCACCAATGCGGGCGGCTTCGGCTTCCAATTGCACGCGCTGAAGCTGCGTAAGCTCGACAAAAGCCTCAACTTTCAACTCGACCCACTTGCTCCGTACGTGCCGCTCCCACATCCCGGCCACCACGCCATCGACCAGCAATACCGGCAGCCCAACGGCCCCCTCCAGGCGTCCTCGGCCATGAGCGGATATGCGCTTGCGTGCAGCCTCCGGGACCAGACGGTCTCGCGGAACGCCGCCCAGCACGTAACAGTCGTATTGTGGCAGCAGGCGCACCGGCCCTGCCTCATGTGCCGGTGTGGTGTCCGTGTCCTCCACCAGGACGTAGGCGGTACGGCCCTCTACCTCGACTTCTTCCAGTTCTCCGGCAATGGAATCCATAACCCGGCGGGCCTGCTGCGGCTTCAACCAGAACCAGCGAGCGAAATCCTGGTGCACGGCGGGACCATACGCTCGAAGGTAGCGGCGGAAGACCTCAACGAGCGCGGCATCCGGCTCTAACTCTTCCCAGGTGCCCGCCCATTGGCCCGCACGAACGAAAGTTACCTTGCTACCACGGCTTGGGCCGAAGCAGAGCCGCCCCGTATACGCTGCCGGTGCCAGTAGCTCCCCCCAGGTAGAAGCGAGCCTCTCCCTTGCCCACGGGCCGACCCGGTGTGCCACCTCGGTAGCAAGCTCTTCGCGGGTGAGACACCGCCCATCGAGGGCCTCACCTATACCCGTCAGGAGGGCTTCGGCCTGCTCAGGCTCCAAGCCCGACGCTTCATACCATTGCGTTTCCTTCAACGACTCGCGGGCGCGCATGGCCGCCATCCAGAGGGGCAACTCACCGGCGGGAAGCAAGTGTAACGTCTCGCGCGGGCCGTAGGTCTTGATGAGGTGTCGCCGCTCCCATATCTCCTCCCGCACGTCCTGCTGGGTAACCCCATTCACCCTAGCCCCTACCGTAAGCTCGGCGGCTGTGATAATCTGGGCCTGTGCCCCGCAAAATGCGCTGACGACATCCACCATGCGGGAGGCCGGTGCCCGCTCAAGCAGGTATTGCCGCCTTAACCGCCGCTCGCACACTTCATTCCAGGTTAGTGACCTCATGCGAACCCGCCCTCCTGCGGACCTTTTCTCTAGCCCATGCGCGCACGCTCGATTATTGCCTGTACGCTTCTGGGGTCGCGCACGTACATGAGGCCGAGCACGTAGCCGGGGGTGTAGGGCCACATAGTTTGGTAGCCTGGAGCGGGGCCGTAGCCCTGGCCGAACGGCCCTTTGAACATGACGTTGCCGACATTCTCTCCATGCATGACCACCTGCGTATGGGGCAAGCTGCCCAGGCTGTAGCTGGTGACTTTAGGAGAGAAGATGCCGTGCCGGATCAGCACGCGGCTGTGGGTGACGAGGTACTCAGTGTTGTTCCACTCCCGGTGGGTGAGGATGAAATGGCCCCCCAGCATGTAGAGCGCCGCGATGCCGAACGGCAGACCCCAGATCGCCAGCCAGTCCGGCGCTTCCGTGGTGAGCACCACCACGAAAAAGACGATTACCGCCGCGAGCAGCACCCCGCCGAACACACTCAGCGGCCACGTGCGCCAGACAAACGCCTCCCGCACCGGCTTCCCCCGCCACAACACCCGCTCGCCCGCCCACAATTCGCTCGCGAGTTCTGCGTCAGGCGCGTGTCTGGAAGTCATAGAGTGAATTACTAATTACGAATTACTAATTACGAATTGGGCTTGGTCCTGTAATTCGTAATTAGTAATTCGTAATTCACTAAGTGGGTGGCCTGTCGGGGGCTGGGAGGTTGGCGAAGAAGTCGTTGTAGAAGCGGGGCTGGTAGTTATCGAGGAGGGCCTGCACGCGAGCCTGGTCTGGGGAGACCACCACCAGGCCTGCATGGTGGCGGCGATTGACGCGCCAGACCACTTCGGGGTCGTTGTAGGCGCTGGTGTCGGGCCACTCCTGGCGAGCGAGCGAGACGATCATGCCGCCGTAGTCCTTCCAGTGGGCCGGAACCGCGTAGGGGTTGTCGCCGCCCGCTATCTCTATCTTCGCCCACTCAGCCCACAAGTCGATGCCCGTGGTGGCCTGCACCAGGTCGGTGATGTGCGCGCCCCCGACGCGGGCCGCCGTTTCGAGGAAGTAGTATTGCCCGTCTTCCTTGCCCCGGATGAACTCGGTGTGGGTCGTGCCGCGCACGTAGCCGAGCAGGTCCAGCACCCGGTCGTGCAACTCGCGTACCTCGGTCGATTCGGGGCCTTGCCTGGGCAGGGTGCGGGTGACGAACAGGCCACCCTCGTGCATCACGTTCAGCGGAGGCGCGCCGTACTTGTGCACCTCGGCAAACAGCACCTCGCGCTCGTAGGTGAGGGCGTCCACATGGTACACATCGCCGGGGATATATTTCTCCATCAGGAAATAAGACTGCCTGTCGCCCAGCTCGTCCAGCGCGCGCCAGAGTTCCTCGCTGCCGTAGATGCGCTTGATACCGATAGAAGCGGCCTCGGCGCGGGGCTTGAGCACCCACGGCGGCGGCACCCGGTCCATGTACTCCCGCAGCCTGTCGTAGTTGATGACCGGCACGAACGGTGGCACGAGTATGCCCTTCTCCTCGGCCTGCATGCGCATAGCCAGCTTGTCGCGGAAGTAGCGGGCGGTGGTGTCGCCCATGCCGGGTACGCGGAAATGCTCGCGCAGGTGGGACGCCATAAATACGTCGTAGTCGTCCAGGGGCACGATGCGGTCGAGGTTGCGGCGGCGGGCGATGTAGCTCGCGGCGCGGATAGCGTCTTCGCGGTTGAACAGGTCGGGGATGGTGTGGAACTCGTCAATGCTGTCGTGGGGCCAGGGTGCCTCGCGCAGCCGGTCCACGGTGAGCAGGACCACGTAGCAGCCCTGGCGCTTGCACTCGCGCAGGAACGGGTGGCCCTTCTCGTAACTTGTGATGCAGAGGAATGTCAGCGGTTGCTCATCAGCCATATCTCGCGGCCCCTTTCATGGAGGCGACATAAAACCCGGCCATGCGGCAACTCTGCCCGCATTGTAGGGAGCATAGCACGCGGCGGGGATTGGCGTCAAGATGGACGATGGACGATGGACGATGGACGATGGACGATAGTAGGAGACGCTAAACGCCAAGACGCTAAGACGCCAAGTACGCGCCAAGGTTAGGATTGTTGTTGGCAGGCGTGCTAACCACTAACCACTACTCAGTCCTCAGTCCTCAGTCCTCAGTCCTCATCACTCTAACCTTGGCCCCCTGCGTGCCCATTCCCCACCCAGCGCACTTTAGCCGTTGCTAAGGCCACTGGTATATGATATAGTAAGGCCCAAGTCTGCATCTTAGTCGCGTGTCTGTGGCTTTATTCATGACTTCCCGCCAATCCTCTCACTACCACGTACGTATTGCTTTATAGTTGCACGCTCGTCCCCTGTCGCGTCGAACTTATCTCATTTCGTCGGAATATTCTATGAAAGGTAATCCCGCAACGTGAAATGCACGCCGGAGGAGTACGCTTTCCACCAGCGGGTGCTTGCGCGAGACCCGGTCGCTTTCTCCGAGCTGGCCGAGTGGCTGTACGCAAGCCTGGTGCGAGATACCGGTAGGCGCGCCCGCAGCCGCTCCGGTAACGCCGTAGATATGACGCTGGTAGAGGAAGCGGTAGGAGAGGCCCTGCTCGATTACAACGACGCACCCGAACGCTACGACCCAGAACAGGCGACCTTGCACGCGTACCTGGTCATGGCCGCGTATCGTGACTTCCAGAACGCTGCGAGCAAGGAGCGCAGGCACGCACAACGCCAGATCACCTTAGCCGGTGAGGACTCCGCCCAGATAGATGTGCCCGACGGCAGGAGCGAGCTGGATAACCTGCTCAATCGCATCTCGGCGGAGGAGTGGTGGTCGCTGGTCGAAAGCACGTTCAGCGAGCCTGCCGACCGGCAACTGGTGATAATGCTGGCGAACGGAGTGCGCGCCACGGAGAGCTACGCGAAGGTGTTGGGCATAACCGGGTTGCCTACGGAGGAGCAGGCGCGGGAGGTCAAGAGGGCGAAGGACCGCCTGCTCAAGCGCCTGAAAAGGTTAGGGGAGTCGCACGATGGGCGAACATGAGCATTACCAACCAAGCCTAACTCGCCTCGCGAGCCTCGCCACTTCACGTTCCAGCCTCATGTCGAGCTTGATGAAGCTTTACAGGGAGCGAGAAGGTATGGACGACGAACAGTTGGCGGCTTTCCTCGAATGCGACCCCGGCGCTTTGCCCCGGCTGGCCCTGTGTCGCCGCCCCCGCCAGGCACCCGACTTCAGGGGGGATATCGAGGCAATCGCGGCGCATACGGGCGCTGACCCCAGCCGCCTGGCGAAGATGGTGCGCGCCGCCGAGGTCCATGAGGCATTGAGCGCAGGAGGCACCGCCGGTGGTCCTTCCATACTGATGGCGGCCCGCGACCACGAAGACCCGGCTGCCGAGGAAGACGACACGTCGCATAGCGGCGAGGCTACAGAGGATGATAGCCGTTGATTACGCGCTAGAGAACGCCGCACGCGAGTTCTGGACGCTGGCCGGGACCGCGCCGGAGTACCCGTGCGATCTAGAAGGCAGCCTCACCTGGGCGATGCCCCTGGACGTGCGTGCGATGCCCCGCCTGCGAGTGAGCCACGTGAACCGTTACGCCCGCGAAACCTCGTTGCCTTACCATTTCTCCGGGAGAGACCGCCGTCTCTGCGGGTGCCTGCTCGCCTATAGAGACCGGGGTGTGGTCTTCCTGGATGCGGAGATGGCTGAGGACGAGCGCCACTTCACGCTGGCTCACGAGCTTGCGCACTTCTTGCTCGACTACCGCGCACCGCGAGTGCGTGCCCTGGCCGAGCTAGGAGAGAGTGTGCGCCCCGTGCTGGATGGCCTGCGCCCGCCGAGCGTAGAGGAGCGAGTACACTCGGTAATGGCAGGCACCCCCCTTGGCGTGGTGGGACACCTGATGGAGCGTCCCACCGCCGGGCTGCCCTCGTCTGCCGTGTTGAGCATCGAGACGCGAGCCGACCGCCTGGCGCTGGAGCTACTGGCCCCGGCAGCACTGGTGCTGGAGAAGGCGGTGGGGATGCGTGCGATACCATACAGGGCGCGAGTGGACGCCCTGGCCGACCTGCTGGTGCGGGAGCATGGCCTTCCGGCGGGGATAGCAAGCAGGTACGCAAGCGGTCTGCTACACAGCGATGGCGGCCCCAGCTTACGCGATTGGCTGTCCGGTCAAGAATAAAACCGCTTGTCACAACGGGGGTACTTGAGCATAATGTACGGGCGAAATGACCTCTCGCGTGCTGCATGTGGCGCGCATGTTGTAAGACCAGACCCGGAAGGAACATTGTGCCTGGCTCCATATACGTAATCGGACATAAGAACCCCGACTCAGATTCTATCTGCTCAGCGGTGGGTTATACAGCCCTGTTGCACGCGCAGGGGCAGACGCAAGCGGTGGCCGCCCGGCAGGGCGTGTTGCGCTCTGAGACAGCCTATATACTGGACCGCTTTGGCGTCACAGCGCCCATCTTGCTCACGGACGTCCGGCCACGCGTAGCTGACGTGATGACCACGCCCGTTACCACAGTGAACGAAGATACCTCCCTGTTTGAAGTAGGACAGTCTTTGCAGCGCCTGGGCATCCGCATCATGCCTGTGGTCAACGATAAGGGCCACCTTACGGGCGTGATTGGCGTGGAGGACTTCGCCCGGTACTTCATCGCGGGTCTCGATCTTGACGAGTTGGACCGGGTGCCACTGGAACTGGATAACGTGCTGAGCGCGCTCGGCGGGCGCGTGCTGGTGGAGGCCCCCGGACGCACGCTCCGCGACCGGGTGATGGTAGGCGCGATGCAAATCGACTCCATGCTCAAGCGGCTCGCGCCCGACATCATGATGGTGATGGGCGACAGGGAGGACGCTCAGCGCGCGGCGATTGAGTTCGGCGTGGGGGCGCTGGTCATTACGGGCGACCACCCGGTGTCGGAGGAGATACTGGCGCTGGCGCGGGAGCGGCAGGTCACTATCATATCGGTGCCGCACCACACCTATACCACCGTGCGCCTGATACACATGAGCGTGCCGGTGCGCCATGTAATGAACCGCGACCCGCGCACTTGCGGCCCCAACGACCTGGTGGAGGAAGTGAGCGAGCGCCTGCGGAGTGGGGCGGCCCGGTCGCTGGTGGTGCTGAACCCGGACAACACGGTCATGGGCTTCGTGAGCCGCTCCAGCCTGCTGAGGTCTGCGCGCAAGCAGGTCGTGCTGGTGGACCACAACGAGCGCGGGCAATCGGTTGAAGGCATAGAGGAGGCCGACGTGGTGGGCGTGATAGACCATCACAGAGTGGCCGACTTCCAGACCCGGGTGCCGCCCTTCATGCGCCTGGAGCCGGTGGGCGCGACCAGCACCATCGTAGGCAAGCTCTACCTGGAGTCGGGTCTACCCATCCCTCGTGAGATGGCGGGCGTGCTGTTGGGAGGCATACTGGCCGACACCCTGGTTTTCCGCAGCGCCACCAACACGCCGGAAGACGAGCGGGTAGCCCGCATACTGGCAAAGCGGGCGGAAGTAGATCTTGAGGAGTTCGGCACCGCCATCCTGAGCACCGCCTCGGATGTGTCGGACCGCACCGCCACGCAGATTGTCGCCTCCGACTTCAAGGAGTTCCTGGCGGACGGCAGCAAGTTCGGCATCGGCACCATAGAGACCACAAGCGGCGCGGAGGTGCTTTCCCGCCGCGAGGAGATACTTGGGGAGTTGGCTCGCCTGCGCGCTCACGAAGGCTATGATAGCGTTATCTTCGCGGTGATAGACATCGTACACGAGCGCACCACGCTGCTCGTGGAGGGCCACACCGAGGCCGTTGCGGCTACCTTCGATACCTCCCCCGCCGACCCGCACGCAGTGCATCTGCCCGGCATAGTGTCGCGCAAGAAGCACATCGTGCCGATGCTGGGCACGCTGGCGCGGAGCATCTCGGTGAGGTAGTAGGTGGTGAGTTATGGGTGACACTAACGTACTGGGTCTTGTTTTCAACGCTTGGCCTGAGTTGTTAATACAAGTCAGATATGGAGGCTCGCATGCTTGAACCAAACAGCCAATCAGCCCCATCGAGGACTAGCAGAATAAAGCATGTCAAGTATGCGGACGGGCACGGTCTGCACGTGGCTCCTGACACGCAGCTGAACCGGCCTGTTGGGGTTACGGTTATAGCAGCCATCTACTTCTTTATTGGTGTCGTGCTTTTACCCGGTATTCTGGTTCTCGTTACGTCTTTTTATTCCTTCGTGTGGGAGATAGTCATGCTTTTACTGACCCCAGCGGCTGTATTTACTCTAGCAGCAGTGGGTCTATGGAGGCTGCGGAAATGGGCGCTTCTCATAGTATTGATAAGCACCCTTTTACTCCTGTTCTGGATCCTGCCCATAGCTATGCTCGGAGCTTATCAAAGTCTGATCTTCGTGTTTCCCCAGGTGGCGATATTGTTCTACCTGGCTCAACCAAGGGTTCGCGGGCACTTCAGGTAGTAACGCCGCTCCGTGACAGGTCAAACACGGGCTACTGATCCTTTGCTACGCTCAGCATGACAAAAGTGCACCTGGGAGCCGCGATCCATAATTGAGGTAATAGCAACCGACAACTGACTGTTGACTGTTGACATGACTGACATTCGCCAACAACAGGCGGTGGACCAGGCGCTCCCCGACCCGGACGACTTCCTGGAGCTGGAGGGGGACGAGTTCAGCGCGGCCTTTGGCGAGTCGCTGGATTCGACGCTCGACCTGGCGACGTGGCAGCCCGGCGAGGACATGGCGGCGCTGTACCAGCGGCTGGAGCGGGAGATCGCGGGCGCGGTGGAGCAGGAGGACCGCATCCGCGAACGCATCCGGTCTGAGCTATTCCCCTATGTGTTCGGCCACCCTGGAGCGCCACATGGAGCGGGCTGCTACCGCATGGACCTGCCCACGCTGGAGAGGGTGCATCGCGGCCTGCTGTTCACCGGGGCGGTGGAAGCGTGCGACGGCACCAGCCTGGTACACGACTCGTTGGCCCTCACTATTGCGCAAATTGGCGTGTCGCTGGTGTCGTACCGGGGCGACCAGGGAACCTGGGTGCAGCGTCTCTTCCGGCGCGACCTGAGGGTCAACGGCCTCGACCCGATAGGTGAGGCGATGTCGCTGCTGGAGAAGCGGCACAGGAGGGCGGCGGCGGAGGACAACAGCAGCGACCGCCTGAGCGACCTCAGCCGCCGGGGCATCATGGCCTACGCCGAGCGGGCTATACTGCTCCGCAAATCGACTGCTATGTGGCGCATGGGGCACGGCAACCCACTTAGCCTAGAATTGCTATCGGGCGCGGGGCTGGTGATAGACGGTGAGATGCCCCTGCTGCGCCAGAGCATCGCGGTGTGGCGAGAGTTGCTGGCCGGGCACAAGAAGTGGGTCTACGTGCCCAGTGCCCCGTCCAACCGACTGCTGCTCACGCTGGGGAACGCTCTTTACCCGCTGGAATACGCGCTGGTGGACACCCCCACCCGCAGGCTGCGCGACTTCGTGGAGAACAACCTGCCGCAGAGCAAGTACATTTACCCGCGTGACGAGGCGAGGCAGTTCGTGGAGGAAGTTGGCCCGCAACTGGTGATAGGAGTGTATAGAGCTTCCGGTGCCGCTCCGCCTTACATGTTCTACGCCCACCGCGACCACGCTCACGAGGCCGCCATGATCGTCATGGCCGACAGCGCCATGCAGGAGCACCGGGGCTTTCCCATGCTGATAGACCTGGCGGATGCGGTGTGTCGCAGCACCTTTGGGCTCGACACCTTCAGCGCGGCGATACGCGAGGCGTACGTGGAGGCGGGCGTTCCCTTCCGTTATTTAGGGGAGCGGGAGATGCGGCCGTAGGACTTTGGTACTCTATTAAGGTGCGTATCACCACATTGGGCACAGGACTGAAGTAAAGTTTCCTTAGGTGTTTCTTAAGCGGAAACTTTACTTTCGGCGGAAGATTGGTTGCGGGCACCCGCCGATCAGACCCTGGCGAGGAGTTGTGGCGCATGGATGACAGGTCTGTCTACGATTACGCGTTCCTGGGTGAGGTCTCATACTGGTTCGAGACGGCTGATGAGCTATTCGTCGCCGTCCGGTACGCGCACGCGGGTGGCGACCGGGACTACCTGTTCGCGCGGTCGTTCGAGCAGATACTGGACCTGGCGAACATCTTACCCCCCACGACCGACATTGTGGTCTTCAGGGAGAAGCAACTCCCCTACAGGGGCGCGGCGGACGAGCAGCTACTCAGTACCGTGCTCGCGGCTGTACCTGACGGCGCGGAGTGGTTGTTGCTGACCCGCAAGCGAGAGGGGGAGCAGGACTACACCCCCAAGAGCGGCTCGACCCACGAGGCGTTGAGGGCGGCGTTCGCGGAGTTTCGGGGGAAGCAGGTGGCTGTGGGTTTGGCCCCGGTCTTTTCGGGGGCTGATGGGGAGGACGTGCAGTCGGCGCTGGTGCCGTTCCCCGATGGGAGCGTGCAGCGGGCGGAGGCTTATTGACCTCAAATATTCGCATGGCATGTTGAGAGCCAAAACCATTGTGCATAAAATGCTTTCTAAGGACATGCTATGGAACGTAGAGCATACTTACAAGACCTTCGCAACCGTGCTTGGGAAGGGGCAAAGACAGGGCGCGGAGGTCTTACCGACGGCGAGCTAGATTGGCTGGTGCAAGAGCTTCAGCAGAGTACCGACCCTGGTGAACAAGCAAGCATTATCAAGACACTAGCCATAGTTGGAAAATTGGCACACAAGCCACTGATCGAGAGCTTTCTTGCCGGTCCGGAACCTGATCCGGCTCATATGGCACTATTTGTTCTTTGCAGGTACTGGGATCTGACCGCTGACTATATAGACGTGATTGCTGATTTTATTCGTGGTATAGAGTGGGATACAGACTGGGGGGAATGTAGGCTCTGGGCCACCAGTATTGCTCAGGAGTATCTGCTGGGACCGCTTGAGCCTCAGCTAGTAGATGC
>DASVVE010000008.1:0-68376 GCA_036386675.1 Chloroflexia bacterium
CCAACTTACTCGATTCCTAACTCACGTGCTGCCGCGCTAAGCATCGCCGTGCCGTGAACACCCATCTTCCTACTTGCATTGCGCTTGTGCGTCCTGACAGTGAATATAGAAAGGTGCAACTTCTCAGCAATAGCCTTATCAGCATTGCCCTGGACCACGAGTCGCACTACATTCTCTTCGGCCTCGGTTAGTCCCGCGGGACGATCAACTGCTTTGAGGGTTCCTCCATGAAGCACAAATTCTACAGCCTGCTCCAGTGCTAGTCTGCGTCCTCGGCTCCACCCTTTATCCCACTCCTTTTTGTTGCCTCGTTTACCTAAGATGCCCTTGCGTAGTTTCTCGTAATCGGCGTTATCGACAGGTTGCAACTCTACAAGAGGTGCTTCCCCTCGCCGCGGTTCAAGGTACCTGTCCGCAACGCTCAACAGCATGGCTGCCTGATCGTGATCAGCCCTGTCATTTGCCACGGCTGCCAACCCTACCAAACAAAGCAGCATACCGGGGAAATTACCCGGCTCATAACCAAGTTGGTGAAAAAAGGACAAGGACTTGCGAAAATAACCCTCTGCCTGATCGGCTGTCTCCTGTTCAGCGAAGTAAGAGCTTATAGCGGTGTTGCACAATGTCCATGCATGACCCTCCAAGAAACCCTCATCCAGCTCCGGATCTTCTTGCTGTATTCGCATAGCCTGTTCTCGAGCATCTAAAGCTTCCCTGTAATAAGGGAGTGCATCAGCATACCTGCCCTCAGAGCGCGCCACTTCACCCAGGCCGTTCGCGGAATAGGCGATGCTATAAGTGTTGCCGAGTGTCTTATGAATAGGGAGCGCCTCAGCGTGGTAGGTTTGCGCCTCCTGAAAATTGCCAGCTACCAGTTCGATATTACCCAGACTGGTGAGGGACCAACATGCTATACCAATGGCTCTTATATCTCGGAGCATACTAACAGCTCCCGAATATAACCCGCGAGCCGTCGCTCGGTCTTTCCCTCGGTACGCAATGTTCGCAAGACCCATCGTAGCCAACGCCATGCCCCACTTATCACCTAGCTGACTGAAGAGCACGTTACTTTGCATATACAGAGATTGCGCAATGACTGGGTTTCCATCTGGAACGCCTGTACGGAACTGTTTGTCTGTTCCCGCTTGGGCGGTAGCTGAGTAGCAAAGTGCCAACGCGAGTCCCCATGTGTCGCTGACCCTGCGAAACAAACGTTCGCTATCAGCAAGTAGTTTGAGACAGAGTTCCTTATCACCACGATGCTGCGCAACTGATGCCTGGAAAGTAAGCGTATATGCCAAGCCCGTTTGATCGTTGAGTAAGCGATAAGCTGCTTCGCTTTCTGCGAGTCTGGCAGCCGCCCGGTCCAAGTTGTGCTGTTCTATCTCAAGAACACCTGCACCTAACAATGCTAATGCCCGTGCAGAACTGGGCGCACCGGTTGCGCTGAGCGCTAGGGCCTCTTCAATCCACTCAGCACCTCTCCCGAAGCGCGCACGTACAAGCCAAAAACGCCATAGGCGACCTGCTAGCTCCAGGGCACTCTCTACTTCGCCACTTTGTGCAAACCGAGTTAGCGCAACACGTAGGTTGTCCTCCTCTTGCTCGACCTTTGCCAACCACTCTATCTGCCTTGAGTCCGTCACGGCTTTTTCTGCCGCAACTGCAAGGGCCAAGTAGTAATTTGCGTGTGCGCTCATGATTTCCTCCTCCTCTCCATAATCTTTCAGCATTTTCATCGCAAACTCTCGGACTGTCGGTTGCATAGCAAATCGCGCATTACCGTTCTTCATTCCCTCCTTCCTGATTAAGAGCTTATCCGCTAGTTTCGCCATCTGTTGTTCCACCGCATTAAAAACACTCTCCGTCCCTTCGGAGCAGATATGTTGCGCGGCAGCCAGCGTCCAACCGCCTCGGAATACAGATAGGCAGCGTAAGAGCCGTCGCATGTCCCTGTCCAACAACTTGTAGCTCCAGGACGCCGATGCCTCTAGTGATTGTTGTCGTTCAGGCAATCGAGAAGCTCCCTGCGAGTCCAAATTACGTGAGTTTTCCACCATTGTCTCAAGGTCATATTTTCCGAGATAGCGGGCCGCATATGCCAGCCCGATAGGAACTCGGTCCAGTTGGGCACATAGCTTCAGAATGAGGATTGCTTGCTCCATAGTCAAGTTCTTACCAAACTCCGGCTGCGCGCGTTCCGCTGCGGCGATAAAGATGCGTACGGCGTCATACTGTTGCAGTTCCTCGAAAGGAGGCGGATTTTCTAGATCATCCGGGATCGCAAGCAACGGGACTTCATGCGAATGTCCATCCCAGATGTTTAGATTATCCCAGCGGCTAGTAGTCAGAATCTTCAAGCGATTAGTTTTAGCAGTCCCCTCCAGCAGCCGCATGAGCACATCAACCAATCGCTCACTGTCTTTAATCTGTTCCAGATTGTCTAGAACCAGTAGAAAGTGCTTGCCCCTAAAATAACGTATTACTAGATCGTCAAAGCCGGATGTTGCATCTACTCTACCGGGTGACTGGCTTGCCGCACCTCTTTGCTGTAGGTTCAGCACTTTACCAACTTCATAAAGAACCTGATCGGCACTCGTGACGTACTCCAGAGACACGAATGCGCCACCATGTTCAAATTCTGATACAAGGTAATCCGCTACTCGTAATGCAAGCTCAGTTTTCCCTACACACCCGTGGCCGAAAAGCGTCAGCAGCCTTGCGTCTGGCTTACGAAGCGTCTCAATGACTGCGTTGACCTCGGCCTCTCTACCTACGAATCCTACCATCTGAGTGGGACGCCCACGGATGCTCTTCTGGGTAGTTCTTCCTGTTTTAGACGTAGCCATATCAGACCTCCTTGTACTCTCCTGTGATCCTATACGTCGGCTATTTTAGAAATAGCCACTAAGTGCCCGGTATGCACGGATATCAACTGCCTCATGTCAATCCCTCTTGTCGGGTATGGCCCCGTACCTTATGGGTGGAACCCGGAATATAATACGCTGGAGAAGCGCACCTGATACACGTACCGTGCAACCCTGTTGTACTCGAAGCTCTAGAAGGCAATATGTATGTCTGCGTTTGCTATCCTTACCCATGAGCCAACTTTGACCTAATCTTCATGTATATTCCACACTATAGCTGCTGGTTGAACATTAGTGCCGACGAAGCAAGGTTGCTCCCTTATGTCGATGGCGTTGCGTACTGTTCTAGCAGTCTGTCGTATAACACAACACGTTGCTTGTACTCATGCCGGATATAAAATACGGGGCTTGAGTATATTGCGTTATCACAGGTATAAGCAGTGCTAATCTCTTCCTTTCGCGCTACTTTCAGACTAAGTATCCACTAGTGTACGGCTTGTGAAACAGTATATGGAAGAGATAGCAGATGTAAAGTCAATTAGCATCATCACCTCTTGGTATTTATGGTACTTCATCTGATAAGACATACCTAACTTTAGGTATACCGAGAGGAAAGGGCAGTACACAGACGTAGAAAGAGGCGGGCTTACAGTCAAAACGGTAAGGTTACAACAACTAAAGCCGAAAGGGGCTAGTGCACACTTACAACTAGAACAAGTAAAGAGCTTAGGCAGCCATTCTAAGTGCTGTGGGAACTTACCTGGGATCGCAGCCAGAGGTGCCTACAATCTCCCATCCACTGCTACCGCTCAGATAATCTGGCTGTATACAGTGTATTGGTGTGTCAGAACTGCCTTTACCTCAAAAACGGAGATTAGGAGAACTACGTACACGTGATGTCCTATCGCCACGTGATGTCCTACCGCGAAGAGGAGAAACACAACATAGTGAGGGTGGATGCCGGTTTAAGAATCTATTTGGGCAGATAAAGTGCGCGAGCACCTGCATCTCTTGATGTCTCGACGCTCTAACCACGGTATTCACCTGTTCATGTGGCGGTACAGTCGAAGCCGCGCACCTCACCCGCAAATCTCGCCTTACCAGTGATCTCCCTCTTTACATTTAGCGACTCCTCACAACTAGGCTATTGACTCTTACCGAAAACCCCCATATAATACGACAGTCCTGTTCATTCCTTATGGATGAACTGCGTCTATGTACGCCCTCTCGCTTCACTAGAGTACTTCTTGCCAAGGGCTTTACCTCCTGCCGCATCTTCCTCTCTTGTCGCTGGGGGTCCGGTCATTACCCGGACCAGATGCTTCCAACGCAGCACTCGCAAGGCGACGCGTAGCCTGACAACCTGTACTAACTGAATACTGGTTCATTATCCACCCGGCAACTCTATTGTCCTGGGTATGATTTTGTGCACCCCCTCAAGTCTAGGGTGAAACCGCTGGCTGGCTGAACAACAACATAAAAGGAGCGCTGTTCCAATGTTATTCTCTGCTGTTGACGCTGATACTACTTCGCACAAACCTCTCCTTAGCAGGGACCAAGAGAGTTCTCACAAATCGCAACTTCGCTGGAAAAGAAGAGGCGCTAGCATTCTTGCTCACGGACCTCGCGTGCTCGGCAGAATATCTCGTAAGCGCAGCGTAAGGTCCGCACTCAAGCTCCTCATAATCTTCGCAATGTTGATTGGCCCCTTCAGCAATATATCGTCGGGGGCGGCTGTCTCCCAGGCGTTCGCACAGTCTCAGAACGTGGCCCCGCAACAAGAAAATTCAGCAACTTCGCAGGCACCTGGGGCCGAGCAGCAAGGACAGCGGGGGCAGCAGGGAAGGCCTGGGGAGCCAGACAGCAACAGCACGAGGCCAGATCCTCGACTGCAAGACTACCTTCAACTGCCGGTCCACTTTGAGCCGAATGTAGGACAGACCGACGCTTCGGTTAGTTACATGGCTCGTACTTCAGGGGCCATGCTCTTCTTTAGCCCTTCAGAGATTGTGCTGGCGCTAAAGTCCTCCGGAAAAGGCCAGGCGCAAAATCGTAATGCTGACAAGTCGGGTAGCTCGGCTGCGGACTCTGCTAATGCAGCATCAGACGCAACACCTGGGGGCAAGATGGTGCGCCTTAGCTTTGTGGGCGCGAATACAAGCACCAGTACAAGCGCAAGCGCAGACAGTGGTCTCCAGATTGAGGCAAGCGACCCACTAGCCGGAAAGGTGAATTACTTCATCGGCAACGACCCCGCGAAGTGGCATTCCGATATCTCCACGTACGGCAGCATTACTTACTCCAACCTCTACCCGGGCATCAGCCTGCGCTACGATGGCTCCGGTGGGCAGCTCAAAGGCACTTATACTGTGGCACCTGGAGCAGACCCTTCCCAGTTGCGTTGGAGGTTCGATGGAGTAGAACACCCCGCTGTAGACGGCAAGGGGAACTTGCATGCCCGAGTGCATGACATAGCAGGTATGGAGAGCATACAAGGCAGCGCAGCCATCACTGTCACCGAGGAGACACCCGTAGCCTGGCAGGAGATCGACGGGCAGACAGTCCCCGTCTCCATCCAATACGATGTTGCCTCAGACGGCAGCATAGGTTTCAGCCTCGGCAGCTATGATAAGAGCGCGCCTCTCATCCTGGACCCCACCTTGACCTACTCGACATACATAGGGGGCAACAACTGGGATGAAGCTCGTGCTGTCGCGGCGGACCGAGATGGCAACGCTTACATAACCGGGTACACAGACTCGAGCGACTTCAGGTTGAGCTATGCCGCCAGGCAGTGGTCGGGTAGCCAGGATGCCTTTGTCGTCAAGATAAAGACGCTTGGTTCAGGCGATTCCTCCCTTATGTACTCTACCTATCTTGGCTCGCCCGGTGGCCCCGGCAGCAACGGAGAAGACCGAGGAGAAGGTATAGCCATAGATGGCTACGGCAACGCTTACGTCACAGGATATACCACCGGTTCTGACACGTTCGCCGATTTCCCGATCGTGGGTAACGCCGCGCAGCCCACCTTTGGCAAAGGGATCAGAGATGCCTATCTGACGAAACTGAACCCTTACGGCACAAGCCTGCTTTATTCCACGTACCTGGGCGGCAACGGCCTTGACAACGGCTGGGACATTTCGGTGCACAGCTCAGGCCAAGCCTTCATCACCGGCAACACCGCATCGTCCAACTTGCGCATGGTGAATGCCTATAAGACCGCGTATGGGGGTGGCACTTACGATGCCTACCTGATCAAGATAGACACCAACGCCCCGAGTGGTATCGACTCGCTGACCTACTCCACCTACCTGGGAGGCAGTGGCGAGGATGTGGGTCAAGGTGTAGCCAACAACAACTCGGGAGATGCCTATCTGACCGGCTACACTACGTCAGTCACGGGTTTTCCTTTGAAGGACGCTGCCCGCACCTCACTCGGCGGTTCCCAGGATGCCTTCATCACTAGGATCAACACAACTGTGGCGGGGCTAAACTCTCTCGTCTACTCGACGTACTGGGGTGGAAGTGGTTACGAAAGTGGCTCGGGTGGTATCGTGGTGCCCGCCGACGGTTATATATACGTCGCGGGAGAAACGGCTTCCACAGATCTGGTAACTTCTACAAATGCCTATCGCCGTACCCGTTCCGGCGCTTTCGACGCGTACCTCACGAAGTTCAGCGATCCTATGACGAGTAGGGCGACCCCGCAATATTCTACATACCTGGGTGGCAGTTCATTCCAGTCTGCCTTTGGGCTGGCGGTTGACAGCCTGGGATACGCCTACCTGACCGGCGAAACTGCTTCTACCAACTTCCCGCTGGCAAATCCTTATCTCTCCACGAATAGTGGCGGCATGGACGCCTTTGTAAGTGTGCTGAACACGTGGGGGAGTGGCGTTAGCTCTCTAATCTTCTCTACATATCTGGGCGGTAGTGCTGGTGATGCAGGTGCCGGGATAGCAACCCAGGGCGACGGCAATATCTATGTGGCCGGTTACACCCGCTCAACTGATTTGCCTATTCGTAATGGCTACCAAACGAGTTATACGGTGAGCATCATTAACCCTAACGCTCCTGAAGCCTTTTTCGCAAAGTTGCACTTCGAGACGCCACAGAATGTACCTAAGACTAGCGAGCTAAGATGCGGAGGTAGTCCTTCACAGATACCCACTACTCTTGAAGCGGGAGATGGCGTCAATACGGCTACGGGTAATTACTGCTACTCCTCGCTGGAGCTTTCGATCCCAGGCCGTGGAGTGCCTATTAACTTCGCTGTGGCGTATAGCAGCGACATGGCTGCGCAGGCCGGACCTCTCGGCTATGGGTGGACGCACAGCTATAACATGTACGTGCAGCGCGATTCCGCCAATAACTACCTCGTCTACGAGGAAAACGGCAACGTAGTCACCTTCGACTCTTTCTTCCAAAGTGATTGGCGGGTACTTGCTACTCTTAGCTACAACAGCACAACGCTGGAATACACCTTTACGCGTATGCATGGGCAGGTCCGCTATATCTTCAAGGAGGTAGGTAGCGGGGGTACCAAGGCAATCAAGCTGGTGCGCATACTCGACCGCAACAACTATGTAACTACTCTGACCTACGATACCAAGGTGAGGCTGTCCAGGGTCACCGAGCCGAATGGGCGGTACCTGGAGTTCACCTATGTTGTCAGCACCAACAGCATTACCAGCCAGCTTGTGGATTACGTGCGGGAGAGCCTACCAGCCACCACTAATGGATTCCCCCACACCAACCGCACAGTAGACTTCAGCTATGTCTCAAACGAGCTGCGAGGACTGCTCGACGTTGGTGGGCACACTACCGATTTCGATTATGGTACCACGGGAGACCATTTCCTGAGGGGAGTGACCGAGACACGCAATGGCGCTCGCACCAGAGTACTCACGAACACTTATGACCCGACCAGCAAGCGCGTCGTTCAGCAAAGCTATCCGGCGGGCCGCTCCACCTCCTTTGGGTATACGGTAGGCGCAGGCTCTGAAAGCGTCTCTACAAACATAACGGACGCCCTGGGGCTTGTCACAGTCCACAGCTACTTCTACAACAAGATCGGGCAGGTGGTGGACCATGCGGGCACCGGCTCTCAAGAAGGCAAATGGGACTATATCTATAATCTAGGTGAGACCTGGGTGTCTGAGATAATTGACCCCCTCGGCCATAGATCACGGTTCACTTGGGGCGGCTGGGGAACCCTGAGGAGTGCAACCGACGCACTGGGCCATACGACCGGCTACAACTACACTACCCTCAACGACGTCGATATAGTCACCAATCCTGACGGGTTCGCGGTGGACCACAACTACGATGCCGCAGGCAACCTCACGATGGTCACGCGCAGGCATGCTGAGACGAACCAACTGCTCACCGTCGAATATATTCGCAACCCGACTCGCCCGGACGAAATAGATTCGATCAAAGATGCACGGACCAACAGTTGGACCTTTACCTATGACGGCTATGGCTACCCTGATCTAGCCAAGAATCCTGCTCCGTTCCAGGGCGAAGTAACCAACTTTGATTACGATGGCGTGGGGAGGCTGCGCAAGGTAACAGATCCGAAAAAGAACCCCTCGACTCAGTACCAATACAACGCCTATAACCAGGTGACTAAGGTTATCGATCCGCTCCTCAAAGAGACCATCTTCGGGTACGACCCCATCGGCAATCTTACCTCGGTTAGGGACCAAAATTTCCACACTACCACTTATGGCTACAACCTGAACAACGAGTTGGAGCGGGTCACTCAGCACGATGGCAGCTACAGTTTCACCACCTACGATCCTTTGGGCCGGGTCAAGACCCATAAGGAGGGACTGCGCAATACGCCCGTATACCAGTCCGAGAATCCGAACAAACAACCCACTGTCTATGACTACTACGACATTGAGCGGCGTGTAGAGGTATTCGACCCTCTCAACCGCAGAACGGAGTACCATCACAACGCCGCGGGTCTACTCACCCTTGTCAAGGACCCGGACAGCAGGACGACGGTCTTCCACTATTTCGACAACGACTGGCTACAGAACATCAACTACAGCGACGCGAACACACCTGATGTGACGTTCACGTACTACGGCCGGGGCTTACGTAAGACCATGGTCGACGGCACCGGCACTACTACCTTTGGTTACGACTCGCTCGACCGCTTGACGCTGATGAATAGGGGCAACGAAAAGCTCGACAACACCGGCGGTCTGGCCCGCACGCTGGACTACGGATACGATCCGGCGGGCAACCTGGAGACAATTACATACCCGGAGCGTCCCGGCGCTACTACTTCTTTGACCGTGGTCCGCCAGTTCGACACCGCGAACCGCATGAAGACCCTGACTGCCTCCTTCCCAGGCATCACGGGCCAGAATGTGAGCACGTTCACGTACGATCCCAACGGGAATCTCAAGGACATAGACTACACCAACACGGATACAGACGTGGATACGCACGCCGAAATCCTCTACGATGCGCGGGATCAAGTAGATGTGATCACGCACACGCACAAAATGCTCCCTCAATTGATTTTCCTGGCCGACTACGAGCGTGACAACAAAGGGCTTGTAATTACCTCCACAGAGTACCTCGACGGTGGCAACGTCAAGCACACCTATGCTTACAATGCGCTGGATCACCTGAAGGAAGACAGGTTTACCGGCCTTACCGCAACCGAGGCCACAACCAGTACGTGGGACTACGATGCATCCGGCCAGATCTGGCAGAGCCGCGTCACCCCCAACAATGGACAAGACCCTGTCGTTACCACCCGCCTGTACGACCTGGCCGGCCAGCTCTACGATTTCACCGAGGCTAAGGAGACCGCAGGAGGGGTGCAGACAACCAAGCACTATACCTTCGTGCACGACCGGATGGGGAACCGCACCTCGCGCACCTCGCGCGTAGAGGATGTCCTCTTCCCACAGACAATACAAACAAGCTACACGCCCAACCAGGCAAACCAGCTCAGGACCTACGACAACACCACAGATTATCGCTACGATGGCGATGGGCTGCGGCAGCACAAGTGCGGTAGCGGTAGCGGTGGCACTTGTTACGACCACTTCACCTGGGATATTGCGAGTAGTGGGGTGCCACTGCTGTTGCAGGACTCACATGCCCAATATATCTATGGTCCTGGGGGCATGCTGCTAGCTACGTGGAACGACCAGGTTTCAGACCCCATGTCCTCTCAACAGGCGATGGAGGGGGCGGCGGCGCAAGAAACCACCTCCAGCTCACCTCTCGGCAACCTGTACTACTACCTTCTGGACCAGCAGGGGAACGTGCGTGGCTTGTTGCAGGATGGGGGCGGTACGCTAACGAAGTATTACTACGACGCGTATGGCAACCAGACCGAGGAGGGAGGGGGTATACTGCCCTACAATCGCTTTGGGTACGCAGGGCAGTACCGGGACGAGGAGTCCGAGCTATGGCACATGCGAGCACGCAACTACGACGCTGTGGCGCAGCAGTTCACCTCCAGAGATCCGGTAGCAGGTAGTGGGCAGCCATACGTGTATGCGGGAGGGAACCCGGTCAACTTCTCGGACCCAATGGGCACCACAGCCTGGCCCTCCTCGTTCATGCAGTCCAACCCTATACCGGGAGGGGACGATGAGTTACCTGGTGGCGCTAAGGGGAAAATTCCGGGTGGCGGTGGGGCTGGGCAGCCTCCTACTGATATGCAGGGTGCTAATGCTGCTGGGGCAGGTAGTCGGTGGAACTTCCAGATACCTCACCCTCGACATTTTATTAAGAATGTGAGGCTGAATACGCTTCGTAGAGGAACAAATACGGTCATTGAACCTGGGGTAGATGTTGCTGCTGATGTAGCGGCAATTAACGCAGGTACGGCAGTTCGAAGTGGTAGCGATTTTGTGATCAACGGTCGCACTTATCGGATGCACAGTAATAAGGGCCGCTTGATCCCCATATCTGGTCCAGGATTCCATCAGTTGAGTCGTGACGCATACAGAGCGCTCGGCGTGTACAATACTTTTGGTAATTCACCTCTTACAAATGAGATACTGGGTCAGATGAAGGTAAGTAGCGCAGGCCAAGAGGCTGCACTTAGAGCGTGGGAAATAGGAGGGAATCGATGATCCTAGACGATGTTCTAGTAGATCGCAACCTTAGCGACGATGAGGTGATGACAGCCTTATCCGAGGTGCTTCTCGTTACCGCCAGTAACGTTTTGGTGCTTGATGATATCATGGAGCGTAAGGCTGATGAGCATGTGAAAGTACTGTGCGTGCGAACAAGGGTTAAGGGCGACTTTCCGATAATGCTTTCTATCTACTTGCGTGATCCCGCCCTTGAGCATGTAGATAGGGAAGTGGTACTAAGCAAATTCTGCTCTATACTTGGCTGCACGTGTCTGATCTCCGACGACTCCAGCAATCCATATTCTGGATTGCTCATTGTAGGGTCTGAACCACCACGCCCTGTATTCCTTGATGCTGATCGTCTCGATGCAGATGAAGAGGAATACGTCTTGGATACTCACTACCAGATCTAAACAGATGGGAGTGCCGTTCGAAGCTTCCGGAAACGTCAAAGATACCGAGTGGTGATGAACTAGAGAAAGATTGAACAAACCTCTTCCCCTTCTCTCACAGGGAATTGTACAGTGATCTAAGTAGGTTGGGGTGGCTGGCTAGCCACCCCAATCTGTCAGCTCAAATAGCATTCGCATTTGCTAAGTTGCTAATGCCTGTAAGCCAGCACGCCGGACATAGTTGGCTGTGGCATGTTTGGCATGCAGTACAGTACCGGGACGAGGAGTCCGAGCTGTGGCACATGCGAGCGCGCAACTACGACGCTGTGGCGCAGCAGTTCACCTCCAGAGATCCAGTAGCAGCTAGTGGACAGCCCTACGTGTATGCGGGAGGGAACCCGGTCAACTTCTCAGACCCAATGGGCACCACAGCCTGGCCCTCCTCCATGTTCATGCAGTCCAACCCTATACCAGGAGGGGACGATGAGTTACCCGGTGGGGGAACTCGCAAAATTGGAGGTGGCGGGGGTGGGCACCCTCCTACCAATAGGCAGGGTGCTAATGCTGCCAACCGAGGAGCACCTACAAAGGGGAACCCAAACTTCTTCTTTGTTATGGTCAAGTATCTCAAATATGCTATCAAGAAGCATGGTATCGATCCAGAACAGGCTGAATCACAGGCTGGTCGTCCTACAAAAGATCTGGTACGGTATGACCCTAAGGATCCGATACGCGGTGAATGGTTTTATACCTTGCATGAGACGGATCCGAACGGGCCGCCCCAGGGGGTACGGGTTATGGGTGGTCATCATCGCCTGAATGAGCTTTATAATCGCTATGAACGCGGAGAGATCAGCGGTGAGCTTGAGGTTCCCATAAAGATTGTGCCTTGGGAGCCTTAATAAGCATCAATTACTTACTCACCACCGGGGGGCTGAATATGACTACGCATGAGTTCGCAAGTGTTGATGATGCTATACACTTTCTGATGGAGAATCTTCATCTGGATGGTGTTCCTCTTCAATTCCCAGACGTTGCTCAATATCTTGGCAAGTCAGGAGATGTTCGTGCATTACAACCTCTTCTGAGAGCACTTAAGGAAGGTGGTTCATACATTAGAGCAAGTGCTGCATTAGGTTTGGGGTATCTCGGTAAGCCAGAAGCAGCTACCGATTTGGCTGAAGCCTTTACACATGACCGTGCCCTCTATGTTCGCTGTGACGCTGCCTTAGCGCTCGGTCGATTGAACACGCAGGATTACCTGCCACTCTTGATTGGCAGGTTTACTTCTGAGAACTTCGAGGTCAGAAAACGTATCGCTATGGCCGTAGCAAGGATGACAGGTGGAAAAGCCCTGGAGGCACAGAGTACCCTTCAAGAAATGCTATCGACAGTGGAGATGGATGATTTAGAGCGAACGTTCTTGCAGAGCCTCCTTGAGGCGAAGGGGAAGGTATAGACTGTTTGAAGCTATGAACAAATGCCTTATAGGTAAATGTTCAGAGTTTGTGGTAGAAGAACATAGAGGAGGGCCAAGCATGCTTGGCCCTCCTCTATGTTCGTGCAGTCCAACCCTATACCGGGAGGGGACGATGAGTTGCCTGCTGGAGCTAAAGGGAGGGTTCCGGGTGGATCTGGGGCTGGGCACCCT
Organism: Chloroflexia bacterium; assembly: GCA_036386675.1. Classification (GTDB taxonomy): domain Bacteria; phylum Chloroflexota; class Chloroflexia; order QHBQ01; family JADMIH01; genus JADMIH01. The sequence goes on from DASVVE010000008.1 coordinate 13,031, forward strand.
CCTACTAACATGCAGGGGAATGACATATTGGGGTGACCTTTAGTAATGGAGTCTTCTATGCATGAGGCTGTAAGTCTCGCATGGTTTGTGCTGGGCAATTTGCAGTAACCAGAGTTGCAGAAAAGTAGTGGCTGGGATAGCTGTGACTAACGGCTCTTGCGCGCAAGAGCCGTTATGAGCATATCCAGTAAGTCAGAGAAGACTCTTTGGGTAAAGACGTGCAGCTTCCCTAAGGAAACTCGCTGCAAATCTGATATGACCTACAAGAAGGACGAAGCAAATAGCACCCACAAAGATCGGCCCTAATGATAAAAATATATCAAGCTCGGATACCAAATTCTCCGGAAACCACTCATGCAGTCCGCGTTGTGCTACCCAGAAGACGCTGGACACGTACCAGTAAAGCGTCCCATAGACAAACAGTGCAAAGATGGCGTTCACTAACTTTTGGCGCATGACGAAGCCGCGTAGTTGCTCACCCGTAAGGTCGGGCGGTGGCAAGGCGCTCCTAATGAGAAGAATCTCGTCCGCAAACTCCAGGGGCTTACTAGCGGTTTTACGTGCGAGATAAATCAGCATTATGCCGCCCGGCCCCGAGGTTCCCGCGAAATAGAAAGCTGGTACCAAGAGCAGCAACAATACGAAACTGACAACCCATATAGTGGATAGGAAGAACCATATATCCGTGTTGAACCGTGTGCCATTCGTAATTACGATTAACAGTATTGCCCCAATAGCAGATGCGCCCGAAAACACTAAACCAATCCACTGTCCTGCGTCTAGCTTTATTTCTCGGGCGCTGGCAGATTCAGCGCGAAGAGTAGCAAGAATGCCAGGGGGACGTAAGCTCCCGATGTAAGTTAGCAGTCCGCTGCCCTGTTCTCTTGTTGTAAGCTGTGCCATATACCCCTCAATTCTTTATTTCCAACTTGGTTGCTGTCCATTCGCTCGTTCAAGCAGGTGCCCAGCCAGATTTGCGCACACGGGACGATGTGGAGCATAGGAGCAATATTGTGGTTGTCCAATAGTCCATGTGTACTTCTTACCCAACTCTATGGTCCTATTGCAGTTTGTACGCCAAAAGCACATATTGCAACAGAGATCAAGCCAAGGTAAACGGCTATCGTCGCGTAACTACTCCGTCTCGATGATTTTGGCATAGCTAAATAGGAGCGCTTGACATAGATACGCACCCCTGCCGTTGTAACGGCATGCACAACAAGGATACCAGCTATCAGAGCAGCATCCGTGACCACAGTGAACAGGTATGCCACATCGATCGCAAATGCACCATATACCAGGTTAATTGCCAGGGAGTTGCGGTCTAAAAGTTCAGGCTCAATCATCATATCGATGTCGTCCAACTCCCGTGCGCGGTGGAAAGCACAAACTTGGTCAAGGGTGCAGCCCACTTCTGGATCCGCCTCAGGCAGGGAGCGTCGCTCCCCGGCAGGTGGAGACTCAACTTCGTACGCAAAGCCCATTCTGCTTGTGAGGTTAGTTCCAACCTGAGGTAGTGCCTGCTGCACAATTCCTACATCAGCAGGCACTGAGGAAGAAGGCTCTTTCTTCCACACTCGAAACTTTTTCTCTCCATTGATTCTGCCCTTTATTTGGGCTACCTCCCGCTCCGTAATTGCCGCTAGGAAGAGTAGTACAAATGGCACTATGATGGTGACAAGGAGATTATGGATCATATATCTTCAGCACCGCGTCCTCTTAATGGTTTAATGCATTTACGGCCAGCTTACCCGTTGCGGGAGGCACGCAAGAGCGGCCGCAGGTCTTTAGAATTCAGCAATTGTAACATCAATAGTTCACTAAAGCAATACAGTAAATGTACTTTCTTGGCCTTAAAGTTGGAATACACTGGCTGTACCGGGCACATCTAAAGGAAGTAAACTTTCGGCATGTTCAGTAAATCACTTAAGAGACTCACCTCCAGACAGATCAGGGAGGGTTAAGTCACGGACGCTTTGATGAACCGGCAAGTAGTTCATTAGTGAAGGTGTGCTGTAATGTAGGCTCCGACACCTATGGGGAAAAACCCATTTGCTTTCCGTGCCCTCAGCCTTCATTTTGGTTTGTGCGCTGCGAACCTTTTCACCCGCAAGTTCAGCATCTAGTCGGGGATGACGAATGCTACATTGCGGCATCCTGTGCGCACAGACCTTTTAGCTTACCGCTGTCGGGTTTTCAAGTGATGTGCAAGCCACTCCTTGGCCCACTCTGACACTTGTTCTTTATTGGAGCTGAAAAGCCACATCGATGCTGCTCATCCGACAGTTCAGCCAATAGCTCAAGCAGTCATGTAGCTTAAAGTATAAGACCCCAGTACGGTATGACTTACACTGAGGTACCAGGAATGTAACACCCGAAGGAGAGGGCGCGCCCCGTACGGAGCTATACAACTTCCTCAGTTGACAATATTGTCCATTAGGACTTCGTGAGGACGTTCTCCAACTCTCTCCGGTGTTGTACAGACATAATACTGGCCTCCGATAACACGGGGCTGCTTTGCGCAACAATAGTTTGGTCCACTGTGGCAGTGACACTTCGAGGAGGCTGTCGTTTTGCACTTGGAGTACAAGTCCCCAGTACAGTTAAGAAGCAGTAATGAGTAATCGGCAGGTTAGCCAAGCCAATACCGCTTTGAAGTAGTCGTATGCGTCTGTTTGCTTTCCGCTCAATGGGTGTGCGCCTGATGAGAACCGTGCGCGCCACCCGTAACGAGCTTGGCGGGCGCGCAGCAAGCGTGCATGCGTCGCAGGGAGTCGAGGGAGCAGCCTCCAAAGCCTCGGGTAGCGTGTGCTGCTCTTCCGGCTGCAAAGTTACGTGCCCTATGCCGAAACGCTCCTGCATCACGGAGTTGATTTGCAGCAAGACATCGTGCCAGGGGCGGCTACCCGTAACCTCGCCGTACCCGCTCATCGCCACCAGACCGGACGTGACCGTTCGCACGTGTATATCGTGCATGTTTTCCACGCCCACGATCTCCCGCACCGCATCCTTGAGCGCCGTAACATCAACACTCTTGGAGTCGCCTCCATCAAGACGTCCACCGCCTTGGTCAGCAGCCGTCAGGAACTCCGTAGTATCAGCAGCCCGATGCCTGCCGAGAGGAACGGGTCGGCCGGGTACCAGCCGGTCGCGAGCATCACGATGGCCGCCACGATCGCGCCCACCGAGCCGAGCATGTCACCCATTCCGAGCAGCCACGCATCGCGTGTGGTCAGGTTATCCTCGTGACCGCCGCCTCTCATCAATACCCAGGCGGAGGCCCCATTAGCGAACGGGCCTGCCACAGCCACCAGGAGCATGGGCACGCTGTCCATGGCCAGCGGTTCGTTTACGTTCATGGTAGCCTCTACTGGACGGGGTGGGGAGCTGCGGCCTAGCTGCTCCCGCCGTGTTGGCTGGTCTGGGACTGCTGGCGCTTGGGCTGTACATGCGACGTAAGGTCAGGGGCCAAGCGCCCTAGATTCCCCGCTGGCGACGTGCAACTGCCTGGAAGTAGGTCGCAAGGAGGACACCGCTCTACATCTCAAGTCCCAATTGACAGGCACTCCCTGTTTCTGGTATAGGAACAGTAGGAGCGCCTACGTTCATGTGCTTGCAATGGCGCGGCGCAAAAGGAATGTAACCTTACTACAAAACTAGCTGGCGCTTTGAGTTATACGAAAGGAGCGCCGAGCAGATGCCCAAAACACAAGACTTACCGCCGGGCACACCCGCACCTACCTCGGGGCAGTACGAGGCTACGAGGAACGGCAAGCCTCTGGGTGTGGAGATAACCGCCGTGCGAGGCAAGCGATTGCCCCCGCCCGCGCAACCCGGAACCAAATACAGGTTGGTTGATGCGACCCGGCACAAGCGCAAATAGGGACGGGTCCTCGGTTCAGCGGCTGCTGGCCCGTTTGCACATCCGGCTTGATTGCGCTAATAAGAGGACCTATCTTCCCGCAAGGTGGGTCCTCTTGCTATGCCCGTCCAAAGCACCAGAGTGCCGCGTACTTAGTCCCGGCGGGAGACGTAAATGCTGCGAGTCAACGAGCCACTCACAATTTGCTCGTGCTGACTGTTTTCTGGAGCGGGCACGACTTCAAGGTCGATAGGTCCGTCGAAAGGCACGCCTTTCTTCACGGTCACGCCCGCGTGGGGACCTTGCTGGCGCTTCGTGTACTCGCCTCTGTTCGCTGTGAGCTACCTCAGGATTGGTGTAGGGGCCATTTTTCAGGTCATAATAGAGGTGGGCCGCTCACTCCTCCGTAACGCAAAGCGAGAGGACGTACCGCCCGTAAACTGGGCGAACGTGAGTTGCCTCGCCGCGGGTATCGCCCTCATGTACTTCACGGCGTTCTTCGTCAAGCTCTAAGGCAGCTCCGGCCGCTCCGGTGCATGCTAGAGGTAGGAAAGAACATAGCTCCCTCTGTGGCTCGATACCACTCTGGACACCGTGGGAGTACAAAGGCTCTGATGTATATTCGGAGTTATCCGGGCCTTTTGTCTTGAGGGTTATAGTTGGTTGCTTGCGCCGCCGAGGTTCTGTTACAAAGGTGTCAGGTCGTATTCCGTTTTGTGGGGTCCCCGGACCCCACGACGCTATGGAGACCTCACTTCGTCGGTCCATAAGAGCACACGCCTTCATCCTGTTGGAGACTTCCATGTCCGGTACAGCGTTCAAATATAAAGCCGGTAGCACTATCGGCCCCTGGTTCCTCCTGGAACCTCTGGGCACAGGCGGCAACTCGGAAGTCTGGCGGGTCACCGCAGCAACACGCACAGGTGCGGAGCAAAGTGTGGACCCTGGCGTTCCTGAACCCACGCATGAGAAGCAGCCGCCCGAGGGTACTGAGTCGCTAGCCAGCCAGTCAGCTGAAGGGGCGAGTGAGGCAGCTGAGGATAGGGGTGGTACGACTGCGCTAAAGATATGCAAGCACAAACCTCCGAACAAGCGGTTCCTTCGCTTTCAACACGAAGTAACACTGCACCTCAGGATCGGCAACCACGAGGGCATCTTGCCGATGCTTGGACACCACCTTGAGCCGGTCACCAGGCACACTCCCGCCTGGCTCGCCATGCCCGAAGCCGTTCCCGTAAAGGAGGCGCTTGGCGAGAATCCGAACTTGGAGGCAGTTGTAGAAGCTGTCTGCCATATCGCCCAAACGCTCGCGGAGCTGGCCGCCGAGGGTATTTATCATAGGGATGTAAAGCCGGGCAACCTGTATGCATATAAGGGCGGGTGGGTGCTCGGTGACCTGGGCCTGGCAGACTTCCCCGAGAAGGGGGATCTTACGGCCTCGGACGAGCGAATGGGGCCGCTCCACTTCCATGCGCCCGAGGTACTCACCAGTCCCCGGCACGCTCACCCCGGTCCTGCTGACGTATACTCGCTCGCCAAAACCCTGTATGTGCTTGCCACCGAGCAGCGCTGGCCTCCGCCCGGCCCGCAGCACGTGGGCACCAAAGGAGAGACGATAGAGGAGTACGTACGGCATGCGCGAGTCAGGCAACTGGACTGGTTGATAGAGCGTGCAACCACAAGCGATACAAGCGCCCGACCCTCCATGTCGGAATTCGCGCGTGAGTTACAGTCGTGGCTCGTCGTGCCGGGCACGCCGAGGCCGCCATCAGACATCGCGCAGATAATAGCCGACCTGCAAATCGCCACGGCCCCTCACACTCGCGCCGACAGGAACCGCCAGCACAGGTACGACCTGGCCAAGCAGGTGCTGCTCAAGTTCGATAGTTCCGTGCTCTCGTTCTTAATAGATCTGCAAGACCGTGGTCTCGGTGTTACCTCTACATTCAACCCTTCAACCGTCGCGGAGCGCAATTGGAACCAGGAGGTGAGCGAGAGGCTGTTCAACCCGAAGTTCGGACCTAAACTGTATGTCGTGGGCGCGGGCAGTCGCACGGAAGACAGCAGTGCTACTTTCCATTACACCATATCGCCCGATCCGGCGAATACAATGCATGCAGTGCGTTCCGTAATATCAATCACGACTTTCACCGACGACTACGCAAATCTGCTTGCGGGCCATTATATTCACGCACGCCAGCCTGAGTTTTACTGGTGCGGTCACGCCCTGTTCCCACTCGGGTCTGCACAGGAGGACCATGCTATAGCCGAGCTTGCAGCCCGCTTCATGCAAGGGCTGGCGGGGGCGCTCTGGAGATTGACACAATTAGTCCAGCCAGAGGACGGTGGAGAGCTACGTCCGGGCACGAGAGTAGAGGGGGTAACACCCGGTGACGAGATGCCAGATATCGGTAACCTGGCACCACGCGTCCGCCGCATAGAGCAGTTGAGGGAGGACCAGCAAGCGTACAAGCGTAACCTGGAAGAGCGGCTCGACGGAGCGCTTGCACCCCTTCGGGAGGCGGTAAGTGCCGCGCTTGGATCGAATGGCCACAGTAACCGCAGCAACAGTCTCATCCTGCGCTGCGGGCGCGCACCTCGCGCTGATGACGCATTGGAGATATGGCAGGCGGGGGCAGAAGTAAACCGCAAGAGTGATAAGGTTGAGGGGCGCGGTATGGTCATGCTCCACAGTGGGTTCGGTGCCATCAGCTATGATGACGGTACGCTTTACTTGATTGCAGCCCACGTTGTCGCGAACTATAGCCTGGCCATAAAGGACATCTGCTGGTCGGACAGCGTGCTCATATCTACGCACTCGCCGAAGCTAAAGCAGATAATCGCTGACTTCGCAGAGGGGCTGCTGGCGCATTTCCCGGTGGCCGCCGACCGCTTTAAGAGCTTAGTGCAGGACCTTTGAACGGTCACCGTATTGCAACGCGCTTCCTTGTTGCCACCAGCAGCTACGAGGTTATCTCTCTATGCGTTTGCTGACGCTTCCTACGCGTGATAGAATGGCCTCACTACAAGAACATATGTGCGCGGGCTGAGTAGCGCCGCTTCTCTTGTTCTCCTATCCCAACCAGAGACCACAGGCAGCCGGTGCTCCAGCATGTCACCGGGAGAGCTTTACAGATGAATCGCGAACCGAGTACCAGCTTCCAGGATATTCTCAAGGCTCGCGTGCGGGTGACGTTCGTGGGCCGAGAGGATACAATAGCTGACTTTCGGCATAACCTGAGTGTCCCGCCAGAGGACCCGGCAAGGCGCTTCATCTACAATGTGTACGGCCAGGGTGGCGTAGGCAAGACAACGCTCCTGGGGCAGTTCCGCAGTATAGCGGAAGAAGTGAGAGCCGTTAGCGCCTGGGTAAGTGAAGCGCAAGGGGATGTGCTCCAGGTAATGACGCACCTTGCTGACGAGCTTGATCCGAAAAACCGAGCTTTCGGCGAGTTCCGGAAGCGCCAGCGCACGTACCAGCAGCTTCAGGCCGAAGTACAGGCCGGTACTAATGCACACGCGGGCCTTGCCGCAACTGCCGGGAGGGCCGCAGCCAGGTTGGGATTGGGCGCGGCAAAGCAGGTGCCCGTCGTCAGCTCTGTGCTTTCTGACGAGACCGTGCAAGAACTGGTAACTCGCGCGGGGGACTGGACTGCCTACGCCGCACAGAAATTGGCGAACCGCAATGACGTGCAGCTTGTTCAGCATCCGAGAGAGGTCCTGACGCCCCTGTTCTTGAAGGGGCTGCACCGGCTGGCAGAAAAACATCTACTGGCTTTGTTCTTTGACACATACGAACAAACCGGCACCTACCTGGATGATTGGCTGCGAGCCATACTCAGAGGCGACTACGGGAGCATGCCTACCCAGTTCGTCATGACCATTGGGGGTCGCGACCCACTCGACTTGTACAAGTGGGAGCCGTTCGAGGCCTTGATAGGTCGGGTGCCGCTTGAGGCTTTTACCGAAGAGGAGACCAAGGAGTACCTGTCCCAGAAGGGTGTAACGGATCCGGGTACGATTGACACCATATGGCGCGCGTCAAGAGGTCTACCCATATTTGTGGCCATGCTGTCAGCAAGTCCGCCCAGGGAGGCCGGTACGCTTACCGCGGCCACTGAATCGGTGGTCGATCTATTTCTCAAATGGGAGCAAGACCCGCAGCAACGCTACCTCACTCTCAAGATGGCGGCTCCCAGGTATTTCAACCGGGACATAGCGGCGGCCATACTGGAGGACGAGGGTCCGGGGACAAGGTAGATTCTTTTTTCAGCTGGCTGAAGAAGCAGTCGTTTGTGCAGAGGCGAGACGACGGCTGGGAATACCATCCCGTAGTCCGGAGCCTCATGCTGCACTATCTGCGCATCGAATCTCCGCAACTGTGGGGAGACTTACAAAAGCTGATTGCCGGGTTCTACTGGAAATTAAACAATGCCCAGCGCGCCCAAACCTCCCGAACATCCTGGCGCGACCCGGGCTGGCAAGCATTGTTTTTCGAGAAGCTCTACCACGCGCTCTGCCTGGCCGGCAACGATTTGTTGTCCACCGCCATAGGCGTCTTTGTAGGCTTTCTACATTTCAGGGAACTGGCCGTGGCCCGGCGTTCCGCTGAACTCGTATACGAAGCCGGGAGAGATGCCCAGTTACCGGAAGTGGAAAGCTGGGGCGAGCGCCTCCTTGAGGGGCTTGGGGCTTACGAGGCAGGCAAATACGATGTAGCCGCGGAGCTGGGCCAGGAGCTAACCAATCTCGAGTATCGAGACGTGCGGCTATTGCCCATGGCAGTCGCACTGAGCGGCAAGCTATACAAGCAGGCCGGCCGGTACCAGGAGGCGCTTACGCAGCTGACTGATGCTATAGGTCTGGCAGTGGCCATGGGGCTTACGCTTCAGGCGGTCGAGTACCTGATCGAACGCGCCGAGGCGCATACCAAGATGAGGGAGTACAGGAGCGGCCTCGCGGATTATTCGGCGGCCCTTGATCTCCAACCCGACAGCGTACTTGCCCGGTTGATGCGCACCCAGATGTTTCTGCGGCTGCATCAGTTCAGCAGCGCGTTCGCGGATTTAGAGGCGGGCGAGCGTTACAACCCGGCTCCGTTTTACTACGTGTTCTGGGGGCAGGCACTAAGGCTGGCCGGTCGGTACGAAGATGCACTTGAATACTATGATAAAGCTATCGCTCTGGGTTTCAAGCCCGATTCGCGGTACTATACCGAACTAGGTATGGCGCTCGCATCGCTCGGCAGGTACGAGGAAGCGGTCAGGTGCTATCGAGACGGCATCAGAGCTATTCCGGAGGACGAAGGGCTGCGCTGGGGCTTGGCGGTGGTAGTGAAGCAGCAGCGAGGCATAGAGGCCGCTCAAGGGTACACAGTGCAGGCAAAGAGCGCGCTTCAGGCCGCTAAAGAAAAAGACCCGTCGGACCCAACGTTCTACGGCGAGGGGGTAATCGCGGTTCTCCAGGGTAACATAGAACAGGCGCTCGATTATCTGCACCAGGCGATAGAGTCCGAGCCGGGCACCGCAGACTTCGCCCGGCATGATATCGCCTGGCATGACGTGCGCGACGATAAGCGCTTTCAGGCTTTGATTGCTGGTACATAGACCAGGTTGTGAACGCCTGACGTTTGCGAGCTCGTAAATCATCCAGTGCACGGCCTGGTTTGCGGCCCGCGATATCTCGCTCACAGGCAGGTTGCTTCCGGCTAAAGCCTCTCCGTGTACTCCTCTCTAATTCTTAGGGGAAGCCAGAGCAAACCAGCACAGGCGTGGGAAGGTGTATGAGGACACGCAAGAGTGTTTGTCGGGAGTGCCCTCGGGGGCACAGGGTGCTACTTCTGGGGCGCTTCGGGACGATGTAGCTTGTTTAGTACCAACGCGCACAGTCAATAGCTCAATCTTCCCTTCGTCAGTAAAATTGCACCGCGGCTATTTTTATATACTACCGATTAGCGCATCGGCAGCGCGCCCGGATCTAGATTGGAACGACCAAGCAGCTGACTTGAACCATGTACAGCAGTGGGCTATAGGAGTTGCACTTCCAGGATTTGTGAGCGTGACACAGGAGTACCTGCTGCATCGAAGTTGCAATTGCACCTCTGGCTTAATGGCAGACCCCGGTACTTCAAGTGGAGATACAGCAGAGCGGAACCTACACAGTCGATAGTTGGTGCCTCGCCAACGAACTTGACGATGCAGGGCCGAGTGGCTGAGCGAAACCGCGAAAGTAAGTCGATGCCGTGCAGTGCCAAGAAACACCTACAGATGTCTTCGATTATCTCAGGCCCGCGCAGGAAATCATGGTTCCTTACCGGCTGTGGATCGAACGCCAGGTCGCGGATCAACATCCCGTAAGGTCCCCATAAGTGACGCCCAGCTACTTTCATTCTGTACAAGCGGGCGCTGTGATTACCATCGGTCTGCAGCCCGTCCCTGCATTGCCTCCACTCCTCTGCTGGAACCTCCTCAGCAACGAGCGAATAGAGGTTCCGCCACAAGAGTTCGAGCACGTCACCAAGGGGCAACAGGCCCTCGGCAAAATCGGTTTCGGCAAAACACCGGGTGATATGGAACCAGACGGCTTCCTCAACAACCGGCTCCTTGCCGCCGCTCTCTAGCACGTGCGACAATATGACCTCTTCGCCGGGTATCTCGTATCGCGGGTGGTTGCGGTAGAACGCGTCCAGGTCTACCGAGGCCAGGACTGAGGCGAGTTCGGGCGCGGGCATTTCCAGGATTTGCGCCAGTGATGTGAGGGTGGTCGTCACCGAGGAACAATCGAGACGGGGAAACATTTATTGTCGCGCGTCCTTCCCTCGCCCCTTGCTGCTCCGGCTGCTATTGTCTGCCATGCGGTCCATGCATAACTATACCGTAAGCACCAAGAGCACCAAGAGCACCAAAAGCACCAAAATCACCAAATCGTAGGGACCGCATGGCAGAAGTCCGAGCGCTGCTCCACTTCTGGCCAGAGCTCTCTTGCTAAGGTGCATCTCCAGGCCAGAAGGAGAATGCTGCAGTCGACGCCACGCCCCAGTAAGGCTCTATCCTATACCCCTGCAAGCCAGCACTTTGTCAGGTTTCGGTTGCTCTTGGACGAATGTACCAGTGCCGGATAATGGATCTAGTACGAGCACTCAGGACTATCACTCTCTCCCTGTTGTACGTCGTCTGCGGGAGTAAATAGCGAGGGATGTTAGGCGTACGCTGTTATTTTGTACAAGGAACTAAGGCCTCATAGAACGGTTCGACAGCCTTGCAAAATTGCTCAATATGGCCCCATTGTTCGGACTCATAACCGTGCAATGCTGTCTATAGGTAACCAGGGTAACACGAACCTGTCACGAACTCTCCTGCATATCGATCGTAACCTGCACACGCTCTCCTGGGCCTGCCTTGACAACCACATGATGGGTAACTGTCCCCTCCTGCCGTAACTCAGGCCAGACATCCTGGGCATTCAGACCGTAGTACTGCACCAGCGCAATCATTTCAACCGCGTGTAGGTATGATTGGCCCGATTCCAGTTGTGCGTAGCGCTGCCGGCTCGTTTGCAGATAGGCAGCTGCCTGAACCAGGGTGAGATTGCGCTTCTCACGTGCTTCCCTCAACACCGCTCCAATAGCCTCGTTTCGGAGCCTGAGATCATCTCTAGCCGTCGGCATTTCCGTCAGTCCCTTCCTCCTCGTGAAAATGGTGCATAACTTTTCGAATATGGATCACAGTATGTCTTGCGCCAGAGGAATATTTGTTCTATTATGTCGTGAAATCTTACATTTATGTTGCGAAATATTCGCATCGATGCCCAAGATATGTCGTCAGGTGGTGCAAACGAGCACCTCTCGGCGCATCCTACAACTGCACGGGGCCTTAGTCAATTCTGATTGGCAGCCCCGTAGCCACCGCACCGCTCACGGGGAGGCGCTATGAGCTTAAAGGGAGCCAGAGGGATTGTAGCAGTAAGTCAGAACGCCGGGTGCGAATTGCTGGCGGCTATGGTCTCCGAGCAGGTAGAAGACCTAGAGTTCTACACGCGCCTGGCGGGGCCGTACCCGGGAGAGTACGGTGAGCGGGCCTCGACAATGCGCCGTGGCAAGCAGTTCGAGCGTGTCCTGTACGCACAAAAGGGTAGCCGACGGGCGTTTGCGTTATGCGAGACTCTCGGTCCCACGTTTGGCTACCAGCCGCAAGCTATGCGCGTGCTGGACATGCGCGAAATAGAGGGCAGCTCGGTCCTTGAAACCGCTGACCTGCGCCTTCGCCGCACCCGCCAGGAGCTCCAGAGCCTGCGACGGGGAGAGCCGGTGGCCCACGTGATCTTACAGCCCCAGCTCAGTCTCTCGGTGGCACCTGGTGACACACGGTTTGTCGTCCCTGATGCGCTGGTTCTAGTTACCGGTGTTCGGCCAGAACGGCAAGATATGTACATGCCCCTTGAGATCAAGAGCTGTATCGTCTGCCGCAACCTGGCCGACAGCTCAAGCAAAGACAGGGCAAGGCGGCAGGCTGCGGTCGAGGTCCTGGCTCTTACCCAGGAGGCGAGGCGCTACGGGTTGTACGAGCGAGTAAGAAACCGCGCAGCGTTCGTGTACGCGACACCCCGGGGTCTCACCCCCACTCCTCCCTTTATCGAGGACCTGTACGCCGAGACGGCAGAGGTCAACCGGGCCCTGACCGTGCTTCGAGAGGCTGGAAACCGGCTATCGGAGTTGCGGCGCGCAAACCCGGGGCCGCTTGAGAGCCTCACGCCACAACTACAAACTAACTATATTGATCGGTGCAAGGCCCTTTGCGCGCTCGCCAGCCTGTGCAAGCAGGAGGCAGCTCCCCGTGCCGCCGTGCTAGGCGACTCTGCTAGTGCCGTGCTGGGCAGCGATACCGAACTGTCCCGTTTGATCGAGCTTTTGCAGGGTGCACAGCCGCAGTCAGGGTACGAAGCGCAATTGACACCTCAACTGCTTGAGGCGGCCGCCGGTCTGGGATACCTGCCGGCGGCCTAGAGGCCAGCGGTCTGTGGGCAGAGTAAGAGTAGTAGTAAGAACCCGAAAGTAGGCGTAAGGAAGGTCGTGTGTCATGTCTGCAATGATCGACGCCGTTGGAAGGCTGCTTGCATGGCAGCAAGGTAGCGCTGTACCCATTCGAGCCACCAGCGCCCTCTCCGAAGATCCGGAAGGCGCGCTCGGCATCGCGGTGGTGCGCCTCGCCGGTGAAGAGCGCATCCAGGCTATCGCCGTCGGCCCTATTACGGGAGAGCCGACGATCTCGGTATCCTGGAACGCCCTCGACCGCAACACCCGGCATCTCGACGCACTGGCCCGGACGCTGGATCGCTACCTCAGATACTCGATAGCAAGCGGACAGGTGCCCAGGCTCTGGACCGGGGCCGCGGCCCTCAAGTGTCTGGAGCTGCTGGCCTATCGCTACCGCCGAAACCCGAATACCAACGGCCGTATTCGACGGCTCGCGGCGCTCTGCGGGCTCCTCGCACACGAGGCGTGCTACCCCGGCCAGCAGGTTGTGGTGGTCGCGGAAGACCTGCTGCGCGCGCACGTGGTAACGGGCCAGAGCGCGGATGAAGACCAGCACCTTGGAACCTTACTCGCCTGGCTCTCACCCTCCCCGGGTACAAGCGCGCTCGAGGAAGCGAACCGGCGGGCGCTGCAACCGGCGTCGGGACTACTGGAGCGCTTGGTCGACAACCGCATCGAGCGCCTGCGCGTTTCCGCGAAGAGGCAACTTAGAGGTGGCGCTACAAAGAGCAGGCGGCGCATTAGAGTGCAGCCGGCCGGTAAGCCTTCAAGAGAGGTAATAGAGGACCTGTTGAGGGAGGGGGTGAGGCGGGAGTGGGATCTGCTCGTTGAGGCCCGACGCGCCTTCCGGGGGCTGAGGCTGCCGGTTTCCCCCGGCACGAAATTCCTCGATAGGCTCTCTTTTGACCGCATGTCATATGAGTTGGGGGAAGATCGCAGCCTGCCCTCCCGCCCGCATGCACTTTCACGCTATATCAGCGAGTTGGAGCACCTCCTGGCGCTGGTCGAAGGCTTTGACGTCCGATATGACCGTTGCGTGAGGGAGCGAAAGCGAGCGGAGGGCCGTGTCTTTATGGCGGAAGTAGTAGGTGTGGTGCAGCCACGTCCTAATCGTAAGCCGTGCATGCTACTGCTGCGCACCGAACAAGAGATCCTTCGAGTCCGAGAGGGCACAAGGCTGCAGGTGCTCGACGCCAGAGTTGACGGCCGCGTGACCGTGGTGCGCAGTACTGGACAGCCAGGAGAGGCGCTGGTAGAGCTTGAGCTGAAGCGCGGAGTGCGTGAGCGAGACCGCCCGCCGCTCGGCGCGAGGGTAGACCTGGCCGACACTGTCCTTCTCGATACCATGGTACGACAGCGCCAGGTCTACCGCGAGATGCGCATCGCGCCCCCCACGCTTCTAGAACGGAAACTGACCCCGCCCCCTTCGGGCGCAGATGCGCCAGTGGCAGCCGACCTGCTGGACTTCCTGGACGACTTGCGGGGAATGACACCCCAGTGAGATGTAGAGGGTGAAGGACACATACACACCCGCTCACACAAAGAGAAGTAGGAGGCATGATGGCAGACTCAGGCATCCAGGGCATCCAGGCCATCCAGGATACCCAGGACATTCAGGTGCGGCTCCGTGGCGCGCTGGCACGCATTCTCGACCTCACTGTAAACCAGCGCATGTCAGTGATTGTCGACAGCCCGCCAGGCGCAGGCAAGACCGAGCTGATAGTGTCCGTGGTATGGGTACTCGCACTGCGCAAGAAGCTAAGGGTCGCAGTCGTGGCCCCCCGCGTCAGCCAGGTGTACGATCTCTGCCGCCGGCTAGGCTCGGTAGGACCGCCTCTCAGCATCCAGGTGCTGCTCGCCTCAGACCGAGCGCTGCCCACCGATCTGTCGAGCAACCCGGTCATGCTGGAGCCGGTCTCCCGTGCGCGGGACATAGATCCCCGAGCAAGGGTAGTAGTGGGCACGGTGAGCAAGTTTTTCTCCGCGCTGCCCGACTTCTCGGCGGGTGAGTTCGAACTGCTGTGCTGTGAAGAGGCCTATATGTCCGCCTACAAGGACCTGGCACCCCTGCTCAAGCTCGGGCGAACTGTGATGCTCGTAGGCGATCCAGGGCAGTTGGCCCCCCTGGTGCGAGTGGACACGGGGCCATTCGAGAGCATGGAAACCAAGGTGCACTGGGCGGCACCCAGGCAGTTGCGCCTTAGCTTCCCGTGGGTGCCCGTGGTGAGCCTGCCCGCATCGAGGCGGCTGTGCCGGGACACGGTCAGCATCGTACAACCCGCGTTCTACACCTCGCTGCCGTTTGTGTCGGCCGCCCCGGACGCGACAAGGCGGATAAGCTTTTCTGCGCCCTCATCCGGAGACGCCATCGACCGCGCTCTAGACCTATCCGCCGAGGGTGCCTCTATTGTGGCGCTACTGCTGCCGGGGAGGGAGGTGTCTTCGGGCGGGGTGGACCTGGAAGTAGCAACTCTCATGGCAGAGGTGGCCACCCGGGTGCTCGCGCGGGGGGCGGAGTGGACCGGTAGACGTAGGATCGAGCCTTCGCACATCGGCGTTATGGACGCGCACGTGGCGGGTGGCGCATCTGTAAGGCGGGCGCTGCGCGCTCTTGATATTTCAACTGAGGAGGTGCTGGTCGATACTCCGGAGCGCTTCCAGGGTTTGGAACGTCTTCTAACGGTCGTGAAGCACCCCATGAGCGGCAAGCGCGCGTTGAGCGCTTTCGACTTGGCGGCGGACAGGTGGTGCGTGATGCTCACCCGTCACCTGCTGTGCTGCCTCATTATCGGGCGGGAGGGCATCCGGGAGACGCTGGAGGCGCACAGCCACGACTGCGGAGAGCGGCCGCTGGGTGCGGAGGACGCGCTGTGGCAGGGCTGGTTCACGCACTCAACGCTCTGGGCGGAACTGGAGCGGCTGGGTCGTGTCGTGAGGATGTGAGGTGAGAGTGTAGAGGCCATGCTGGCAGGTTGCAATTGACTGCCTCAAAAGACAGAGGCTTCGGAAGACGAACTGGAGAGACCAATGCACACAAGGAATAAGGTGCTATCGCAGGGAGCTTACGAGCCTAATGTGCCCGCCCTTACCCAAGCGCCCTGTACTCCGGATCGGTCCCATAAAGCTTATCAGTACAGTTCGCCTGGCCGTGCCAAAACCCTACTCTTAGGGCACATTCGGCATCTGGCCCGGATTGATCTCGACGGTGACGAGCAGCGTACCCTGGGGCGACGTTCCCAGTTCCGCGACACGCGCCCAGTCGTCGTGTTCACTAGGGGGCCAGAGATCGTACCGGGGGATCTCCAAGTATTCTATCAGGAAATCAAGTTCGGCAGCCGAAAAACTACCATTTGCGGATTCTGCTGCCTGGTAATAGCTGACGCCCCTCCCGATCACGTTCGAGCACTCCTTCTGGGTGCGCTTTCGGGATCTGCGGTAAGCGGCCACGATACGGGCGATTTCCTCGTTCCGCGCCTGTATTGACCTCTTAAGAAGTGGCTAATGGGGCACTTGCATCCTCCATTCGACATAGAAACATAGCGTCAGGACAACACAATGGCATATCTGGGTTGAATATTTGGTAGATGGAAGTTAGCACATAAGACGCCCGTATTTAGACTTATGCACTTACCATAACTCGCCAAATATGCACTATAACAATCTTTTGTGCTTCTGGCAGGTATTTTAAGCCTTCCATCTATTAGGAATAGTTGATATCGTGAAGAGTTAGAACAAAACCATAGGAGGAATCGCAATTGGAAATGAGATACAGACCCTGCAGGGTAACGTCACAAGGAAATTGGACGGGTATTTTTTGCAACCGGAACGAAACGGTCCGAAAGCGATATGCTTTACCGTACTGGGTGCCGGTGCAGCGTGAGCCAAGCGACCTCGTGCGGTACGACACTACTCCGCTGGAAATGACCTATGTTGACGACAAAGGGGCTCCATGTGCGGGTCGCGTGCGAATATCCGTTCTGATGGACATACATACGGCAAGGCCAATGGCCTTCTACGCGTCTGGAGGGCACGGGGGCATCGAGTGAAGATTGGTGGCATGCCTAGTAGTACAGTCCCAACTATGCTTTGAGCCACGCGTATTGCCTCATATCAGTGTTTAGCCGGTGGCTAAGGAAGTTTTCTTCCGCATATTCAGCAAGCCTACTGCAAGTTATGAGTTATGTCAGTTTGGAGGGTTATTATCCATGAAAAAGCAATCGCCGTTTCGAGGGATACTGCCCCGAGCAAGTTTTGAGATGCTGCACGCTCCCCCAAAATCCAAGCTGCAGCCCCTAGTTAGCACCAAGCGCCAGGGGTTGTCCATGAGGGAAGTAAAGAGATCGGAGCCAGTCAAGTTACCGGTTCCGGAGTGGAGAACAATCAATCTTGATCGAGAGAATCTTGAGCTACCGCAACTGGATGAGGCGGTCTGGGCAAGCGAATCCCCATTTATTGTCAAGGCGTCCGGGGTTGAGCACACTTCGAGATTCTCCTATCACCGCAGGATTATCGACCGGCCGATTTACTGTGCCGGTGATGCAAAGGGCTATGCAGCTCTACATCTGGAGCATAGTTCCAGCGGCATCCTCATTGAAAACCCCTTTCGGATCAAGTCTGCGCGCAAGACCTGTAAGCTCACATTCCTCACAGCCTCTAGCTACTGGCCGCAGGAGGGATTGGCCATTCCATGGAGTGAGGTGCAGCTTTGGCTTCCCGTGTCCGTAACTGCGCTCGCGGATGGCGATCAAGGTGAACGCAGACGCCTGCGATTGCGCAAGGAAGTCGGCCTCTATAGTGAGCTTGCGGAGACGGCCAGGTGCCAATTCAGGTTGTTAGTAATCGAGCGGCCCGGCTACCCTCCCGTAGCCAGGTCCAGGTACCGTGACTACCTTACCGACCTGCCGTGCACCGTCGAGATCGTCACACGTGCCAGACGTGAAAATCTCTTATTGCTGAAACGTCATGAGGTCTGCCTGGGCGGGTGCGACGAGACGCTGCTTGACGCTCTCATATGGCGCTTTCTAGATTGCGCTACAAATGTTACCGTAGCGGGCATGGCCGAGTCCCTGTCAATTTCAGACGGCAAGCTAGTAGAGACAGTTCTACATGCCTCATTCTATGGCGTCCTATGTTTCGACCTTGAGCAACCGTTTAGTATCGCTTCCTCGCTGTTCTCACTGTCCCCGGACTGGCAAGCAAACCTCATGATGCGGCGGAGCCCGGGGGACAGAGTAGCCGCGTAAGGCACTACCATGAAACACCATGGAACACCATGGAACATCATGGAACTTAGAGTCCATAGTGGAGGGATCATAGTATGAACAGAGTCATCTCGAACTCTGATGACGGCACCAGAACATACACACCCAAGCGCTTCAACTTTGAAACGCCAGGTGTACGCTTCGCCTACATAGCTGAACCCAATCAATACTTTGACATTTGTGAGACGGAACACAAGGCCGACGGCATTATCGTTCATACGTTTAGTTCAACCGGAGCAAGAAAACTCTGGGAACTAAATGAGCTGGTAGATAAGAGAAACGCCGGCGAAATCGATTTCATTACGGACAAGAACCTGCTACAGTCGCGTGCATTTCTCGACAATGTGTCAAATACACTCGGCCCTTCTCCGGAGCAGACCTTCGCTTTCCACCTGACAGTAAGACTCTGCCAGCTCGTAGATAGCAGAATTGCTATCGCCGTAGGGCAGGGCGGTCACCTCTCCGTCAGGCGAGCGTGCCTTGACATAATCAACGAACTCACCAATAACCAGGGCCAACTGGGGCAATTGGATGGCCAGGATGATCTTGTTCTATCTGTTGACAGGAAACCGGGTGTGGCCTCAGTCCCGAGCTTGGCTTCATTCAAGAACTGGTATAAGGCCTGCCGCGACGGTAAGTTCACGGAACTTGTGCCATATCTCAGCCGAGCGCAGTCGGTACCTATCACATCCGCGTTCAGACATGCTCGGCTAGTAGCCGTATTCTACGACATAGTCGAGGACGCCAAGCGCACCGAGACGCCCATCGATTACCCGCACCAGGTGGAGCTTCTCAACGAGCTGAACGAACAGAGGCATGACGAGACCAGATTGTTGGAGTTACAGTTCGTGCTCGCGGAAGCCAGCATGCCTAAAGGGCTGCGGTCTCGCAGGCAGACCTTGTTAGTTGACTGGGATCGCTCCAGGAGCTTGTGCGTAGCTATCGGTACGGGTGGGGACGTCTTCTACCGTCCCTGCGGCACCAAGTCCGAATACAACGAAATCCTGGAACGTGTTTTGCGGCCGCCGGATGGAGATACACAAAATCATCCTAGAAGGGCTAATAAGCCCTACTACTCACAAGCGGACCTGTCCGACATAGCCAAGCGGATCGAGTTTCGACCCAAAGCGTACGAAGAGGCCCTTGATGCTGCCCTTGCAGCCGGCCCTATGCCCAACCTGACCAAGGCCTCATTTTACAGGCACTTGGACAGACTACCCGACTATGAACGGGGCCAGCTTCACATGAGCAACAGAGAACATAAGCGCGCATTCGGTATACAGTTTGGGCACAACAGGTCTGGAGCAGTTGATAGTGAATGGCAGGGTGATGGCACACCACTGAACCTGATATGCGTTGACGACCAACTCTGTCTACCTCTGGGCCGCCTCTATTCATACAAAGTAGTCGAGTCAATCTCAGGATACAGGCTTGGAGCCGCATTGGGCTTCGGAGGTGAGTCAGTGGCGATTCTTGCGGCGGCCCTGCGCATGGCACTTTCCAGCGGCTCGGCTAATCTTGCTTTCGCACAGCGACTAGGTCTGGAACATGAGGTGCTTGGGGGCCGAAAACCCGGTATTTTCTGCCACGACCATGGAGCTGCTTTTATGTCCTTACATATCAGTCTCGCACTCATAAACCTTGGTATCGCATCACGGCTCGCACCCAAAGGCGATCCAAAGCATCGCTCCGAGGTAGAGGGCGCAATGAAGGATGATGGTATCGTACATCACAGGCTCGAAGGCACCACCTCTTGGAGTCCCGAGTGGCTTAAGGACTTCAATTACGATCCTGTCAAGGATGCTTTTGTACGGTTGAGCGACCTAAAACTTCACTACTTCAGGAATACGTTCGATGTTTTCAATCACAAGCCCGTAAAGTCTCTGCAGCAGCGTACCAGACACCAGTATTACGCGGCTGGCCGAGAGTCGCTGGGTGAGAACTATGATGCCGCACCCCCCGAAGAACTATTGGAGGTCTTTCTTTCCCACTACTATACAGGTCTAGCGTTCTTTCAAGGCGGCGTCTGGATCGAAGGCATCCCATACCAAGTCGACAGTGAGAACGAAACTTATAAGAGGTTCCTGGGTGCACGCGACCTGGTTTTCACCCGCAGCCCCTACGATCTCGAGGTAGCCTATTTAGTTGATGGTTTCAACCTGACCTACCATACGCTACGCGTGAGGCCCGACTACTACGAGGCAGTGGAGGGGCTTGATCTTTGGCAGTTCAAAGCTATCCAGAGAGCGACCACGCCGTCTTCCGAATCAGTCTCAGACGCCCACCTGGAGGCTCTGCTAACTGAGCGTCAGATCCGCAGGGACACCCGGCGTGATTCGCTGCTTGCTGAAACACGGAGCGGGTCATTCGACCCGCGTGAGTTCCGGGACGACGAGCCTGGGTCTCTCGGTGAAGTCATAACAGTGTCCAGCCCGGACGCCAGAGGCCTTACGATTGTGACGCCGGCTGGCGATGATCTATCTGTCTGGGGCAAAACGCCTGCACCTGACGCAACCGACCCAGGCATTGATGATCTCATTGCCGAAGACCTAGATGCGCAGCAGGAGGCGATAGCCCCCTCCTGGTCCCTCGGTGGCAAGGTTCGTCAGCGGGGAGTCAGTTAGCTTACTACCGACCCTAAGGCAAAGTGAGGACATCCCATGGTACGACTTACTCCCAAAGACATAGTACGAGTTCGACGCGAACTCCAGATAAAGGCTCTACTCGACCTGAAGAGGGGCAAGATGCAAAGCGTCCGCATGCTTGCCGTGCACGATGATCTGGGGCCAAAACTATCCGCGCAGGACCTGATGGACCAACTACTAGATGAACTGGCAGACGCGCGTCAGCCTCATGAGGAGAAGCCTTATGTCTGGTAGCTTGGCGGTACCCGACACGTAGCGGATCTGTTGCACATGCACTGGCCCGAACTAATAGCGTATCAAACAAACACAACAAGGTTGACCCTTGAAAGGTGGACGACATGTCACACACGACCAGAACCACTGGGCAAAGTAACGCGAATACCAAAGTAGTGCAGCTAAAACAGTTGCAAGACGCCCTGGGCAGGCTAATCACCGAGGTACCACTGGACCTTGAAACGGTATCCCTGGATGAATTCTCTACGGCTGAAATAGATACTCAGGTGTCGAGCCTGCAGGACCTGCTTGGGGACGTAGGCAAGGTCTTTCAGACTCTGCGCGAGGCTGGGGTGATAAGTGCAGATAACCCAATTTCCGCCCTGGCAGCCAGACAGGTTGAACTCGCTGCTCTGTTCGCCGCTCGCCACAGTGACGGAAATGCGCCGTCAAACTTGACGGCGGCAGAGGTGCGTGCTACGCGGGATCCTGCACTAGCGCTGCAGTTTATCAAGCGCATGTGGATTGACCATCCTGCACAGCGACTGGCGTTCGCCAAATTAGAACTCGCTTACCACGCTTCGATACCCGGTAAGCCGCATAACCTGATGCTGCTTGCCCATTCCTTCGCAGGAAAGACGGATACGTTGATTCTCCACCATGACAAGCACTCCAGCCCCGACGAGCCATATGAGGTAATGTTCGACCCCACTCACGGTGACATTCGGGTGCGCCGGCAGCGAGTTAAGATAATAGAGTGCCCGAATGACGGAGTCTTTACAAAGATGCAGCGCAGTCTTCTCCGTAGTTTAGGGGATCCCTACGCGGATGAAGTCAAGCCTCAAGTGCTTACGCCACGTACGTGCGAATTCCTGGACAGGGCAGGCACTCGGACTCTCGCGTTTGATGACATAAACAATGGGATACAGGTAGGTGAGAGTGGCGAGGCTCTTCGATCTAAGGAGGCCATATTTAACCTGGCCAAAGCCCTGCGGGCATTTGCAGCTGATCTTGTTCTCCAGAAGGTGAACGTGTCGATCGTCCTGTCCGGGGTGCCTATTGCAACGGAACTGCGAAAAACAAATAAGCAGTTCGCGAATCGCTTCAATGACTTGGTTTATGTGAACCTTTATGGCTGGAGCAGAAAGCGTCCAGACGAAGCACTGCTGTTCATGGCACAGGTACAAAGCTTTCTTGAGGACATTCCGCTGGCGGACCAAACGCCCCCCACAGAGAAGGACTTCCCCATAATCGCAAAGCTGCACTGGTCTACAGAGGGAAATATTGGTCATCTGGTCGGCATTGTAAAAGACGCCGCCCATTACGCCCTGGCCCTCGGACACCGGCAGCTTAGCGAAGACCATCTCGCCTACGCCTTTGACAACAGAAATATGTCCGGGATCCTGCCCAAGGATAACGGTGGGAAAGCCCGCTCCAATCCCTTTCGCACTCCTGAGTTCAAATACCCTATCGAAAGTGAATACGCCCAGATAAAGTCCTATTCAGACCTGCTGAGTTAGGAGAAGGGGGGAATAATGGAAAAGCTGGCAGCCATTCCTGTGGAGCATGAGGATGAGAGCTTTGGCTCCTTCGTCTTGCGCACTCTAAGGCTTTACACCCGCCACCGACAGGGCTGTTTTGTGAGAAGTGCTCTGGGTTACCAGGGTAAACAAGCAGACAAAATACTGGCTACCGATCTGCGCCTGCCTCCTGAGGAGATGCTTGAGCGCTTTGCTAGGGCCGTTCACAGCTCTCTAGGGGAAGGCACGCTACTGGAGGTTGAGGCTGACTACCGACAAAGAACACTGTGGGCGGTTGCGGACCGCCTGGAACTGTCACTTGAGGACTGTGTGCGGAACCCATTTCTACTGGATTCGGAAACGGTATGTCCTACTTGCCTGGACCGTCCTGTACGTCAACCCTCCTACCGCCCCTACCGCCGCACAGCCTGGCAGGCCGGGTTTGCAACTGTATGTCTGGGCCATGAGCAGCCCGTGTTACTCATAGATACATGCTTGCACGACGGTTCTGTTGCTGCCTCAGTGCTAAAGGGCCGGTTACCCCACACGGCGAGTTACCACTCGCGGACCCCACAGTGTCCCGGCTGCGATCTGTCCAATATTGTGCCTGTGCCGCTCGAGCGCGTTGAACCAGGGGTTGAGGCGGGGGTAGTGGCACAGGAGGTTCTGCAGGTAAAGCTTGCAGGCTGGGATGGGGTAATTTCACCTGCAGCAGCACGCATGTTGGAGTCCGGTAATGGCTCGCTTGCGCCGGCGCTGTTTTGGAAGCTCATCAGGGCGTACATCACCCTGGCAGCTTTTCTCGTAGACGCGGACCGTACGTGGGTATATGACCCCTTGGGCCGTAGCCCACTCATCCATGCACCTGTGAGGCCTGGAGGATTCCCTTTCACGGGATCCGTATATGCCAAGCACTGCCTGCTTACAACAGCCGTAATGTGGCTGTGTGAGCGATTGCCCCTCGATGAAGCTATCCACAAGATTGCACTCCATCACCATCGTAGGACGGGGCGGCTTGAGTTGCCGGACCTTTTGACACGCGAACTGGAGCGACAACCTCAACTTCTTGATGAGGCCAGAGCGTCTTTATCGCGCCTGTATCACACGTGCATTCCCCTGGACTCTATTCTTGCCCAGAGAGGACAACCCGAGATCCCTGCTGAACGCCTTGCAGCCCAGGCGGACAATCGCGGTGTTCACCTGGTACGCGTAGACTTGAGTGGCGGGGGTATGCTGACTGTCTGCGCAGTGCCCGAAGACGCCCCCACCCTTCTTGCACTGGAATTCTACTGCGTTACGCCCAAATGTGAGAATCGGGCCGCCCGAGGGCACGACGATTTCCTCTTCTGTGAGAGCCACGAACGGCGCGGTCCCATGCTGACAGGTCACTCTCTTGTTCAACAAGGCAATCTGCGTAACGAACATGCAGGAGATCCAGGAGGAGTCGATGCATCGCAGATACCTGGGTCTGGAGCAATTTCCGATTCTGCAGTTAGAGCGGCGAAAACGCTCCAGCTATTAAGTTCGAGTGCACGTCAGAGAAAACGTCCTCCTTGCGCCGAAGGTGGCTGTGGCAGGGGGCAGAACTGGCTATATGGTAAGTACTGTGCGAAACACGCACGTGAGCATGGCTTACAGACTATCCGCATGCCCTGCCTGGATCCTGGATGCCCCAGGCAGGGCCGTAACGCACGCTCCGGATACTGTACAAAGCATGCACGCCAGCATGGAGTTCCGTTTCCAGCGCGTTGCAGTCGTGCTTGTTGTGCCCGGAAGGCGTATGTGGCTGGTATATGTAAGACTTGCGCTGATGGTGGTATACCCAGTCAGCTCAGGCCCTGCGTCTTTCCAGGTTGTCCTGAACTGGGCACTCACAAGCGTCATTGGCTGTGCTCCACTCACCTTAAGGAGAGCGAGCAGAAACCCATAGGACAGCCCTGCGCGACGCCCGGCTGTGGTCTCAACAGGAACATTGGTTACCATCAATTCTGCACAAAGCATGGCCGCGAGAACGGATTGTTACAAGAAAGGATGATGTGCAAAGCTGACGACTGTGACCACAGAGCTATCCTTGCCAGCGTCGGGTATTGCGCTAAGGACGCCCGCAAGTTGGGAATAAAAATACCCAAGTATCATTGCTCTGAGCCGGATTGCTTAGGCACCCCACTAAAATATGGCGGTCAGTGTCGGAAATGTATCTTGCGCGCGGCTTAAAGGTAACAACGGTGTCAAAGGCCACAGCAGAGTGATATGCAGGCTGTCAAGGTGTACTCCAATAGTTTGGCAGTTGCGTCTCCCTCAGTAACTTTTCACCATCTCAAAGAACGCGCCACACAGAGATACATCTTCGGCTGGTAACCAAATAAAGGAAGGCAGAGGTGCTAATGGCCTCTGCCTTCCTTTATTTGGTTTGTCTGTCAGGAACCGCTGGCTTTCTAAATTACTAGCAGTTCTAATTTTGGCTAGTCATGAGTGAGACGCTGGCTAAGGATGAGTGAGACGCTGGCTAGCCATGGGTGAGACGCTGGCTAATCATGAGTGAGACAGACCAAACGGTAGCGCGTAGGGGATTCGAACCCCTGATCTTCTCCTTGAAAGGGAGATGTCCTGGGCCTCTAGACGAACGCGCCAGGTGTAACTTTCGAACCTCGGCTTCCGATTACGGACCAGGACACCCCAATCGAAAATCCAAAACCTGAATCCAAACTGGAAAAGTGGGCGAGCCTGGTCTCGAACCAGGGACCTCAGTCTTATCAGGACTGCGCTCTAACCAACTGAGCTACACGCCCAAGCACGAACAATTATATCAAAGTCCCGTGCCCTTTGCAAGTCGCACGTCCGCACTCCACGGCTGCGTCAAGGTCGAATGTAGAGGCTGAGGGTGGCCCTTGTCATTCTGAGCGCAGCGAAGAATCTCGTCCCTCAGCACTCAAGTTGCCCCTTTCTTCCTGCCACTATCTCTGTACGAAAGGTGAAACATCCCGGTAGAGGACGAGATTCTTCGCTACGCTCAGAATGACAAAAGGGGGCAAGTGTGCTGCCCTCCTACTTTGACACAGCCGTGCTCACACTCCGCCTATAGTAAGGGTGGCCTCACGGGGATTGCTGTGTAGATACGGCCTCTGGTGTCGGGGCGAGGGGATCGGGCCACCACTGGTACTGCTCCAGGCTCACCGTGAAGTCAGGCCGTACTTCCACGCCTTCCTCCTCAAGCTCTCGCCTGTGCTGCTCCATGCCTCCCCAACCGTAGACCGGGGCCAGCCTCCCCCAACGGTTCACCACCCGCTGGCACGGCACGTTGGCGGAAGTCGGCGTGTGGTGTAGCACCGAGCCTACGGCACGCGCGGCGAACGGCACGCCCAGGTACGCCGCAATCTGGCCGTAGGTGACGACCCGGCCCTCAGGCACCGCGCGCACGAACCTCCATACACGGTCGCGGAAGTTATCTGCGGGTGTGATCTCTGGTTCTGGCATGTTAGTTCTTAACGAGAAAGGGGCCACGAACATGGATAGCCGCCTGGCACGCCCACGTCCGTGGCCCCCACTACTCAGAACAGCCGAAACTACTTGACGTCGGCCTTGGCACCTTGCTCTTCGAGCCTGGCGCGGAGGGAAGCGGCCTCGTCCTTGGTGACGCCGGTCTTCACAGGCTGCGGAGCGCCCTCGACCAGGTCCTTGGCCTCCTTGAGGCCCAGGCCGGTGATTTCGCGCACGACCTTGATGACCTGGATCTTGTTCGGGCCGAAGTCCGTCAGGATCACGTCGAACTCGGTCTGCTCTTCGACAGGCTCGGCAGTAGCGGCACCTGCGCCGTCACCGCCAGCAGCCGCGAAGCCGCCACCCATCATCACGGGGGCAGCCGCGCTGACGCCAAAGGTCTCTTCCATGTCCTTGACGAGCTGCGAAAGCTCAAGCACGGTCATGCTCTTGATAGCGTCGAGAATATCCTCGCGGGTAAGTGTTGCCATTTTCGTTCAATCTCCTTTACTCAGCTAATTGTCTGCGGTTGCTTACTGACCCATGCGGGCCGTAATGGTAAATGTTTTTTAGGCGGATTCGGTGTCGCTGCCGGCGTCGGCGCTGTCCTCGGTACCTGCCCCGTCCTCTGTGGCGGTAGCGTCTTCCGTGGTGGCAGCAGCTTCCGTCGTGGTAGCGTCGTCAGCGGCGGCAGTCTCTTCAGGGGCTGTGTCGCCTGCCGACTCGGTTGCGCCGACGGTGCTTGCAGTCTCGGCGGTATCGGCCGCACCGTCGGTGCTAGCCGTCTCAGCGGTGTCAGTCGTATCAGTCGCACCGCCCTGCTTGTCTATGAGGGCGTTCAACACGTTCATGAGGCCACGGATCGTGTTGGCGAGTACGCTCACCAGGCTGGTAACCGGCATGTTGAGCGAACCCATGATCTTGGCGATGTACTGCTCGCGGGGCAGAATCTTGGTCAGGTCGCTCACCTGGTCGGCGTTCAATATCTGCTTGCCCGCCAGGCCACCCCGGATGGTAAGGATCCTCGACGTACGGACGAAGTCCTGGAGCACCTTGGCAGCGCCCGGAATGTCGTCGCCCACGAAGGCGATAGCTGTGGGGCCGTCGAGCAGGGTGCCCATTTCATCGACACCGGCGCGCCTGGCAGCCAGCGTCGTCAGTGTGTTCTTGGAGATGTGGTACTCAACGCCCTTGTCGCGCAGTAGGCGGCGCAGGTTGTTCAGGTCCGACACGCGCAGGCCGCGATAGTCGGTGAAGATGAGCACCTGACTCTTGTTGAACAGCTGGTTCATTTCCTTGACTGTTTCTTTCTTGCGTGCTGTTGGCATGCTTTCTTTTCTCACCTCCTCCCAATTTGACTTGATGTTTAACTACAACTTACAGAATCAAAAATCCCCTTGCCTGGAGACACTCGCGAGGCAGGGGATGCTTTCAGCATACGTGCGCGCCCGTTCAAGGCCACATCGTGGCTGTTCGGGGTTGCTCTGCTTGCCTCGGCGGGCTGGTGTATTAAGCGTCTTCTAGACGCGCCGGCTGTCTCGGGCTATTTTCTTGTGTGTTGTCGGCGCAAGCCAACATCGCATTATACCCTGTCGTTGAGCGGCTGTCAACTTCCGCGCCCGCGTTCGAGTTGCAGGACCAAACTCTGCCCTTGTCATTCTGAGCGAAGCGAAGAATCTCGTCCTTTAGCACCCAAGTACCACCTTTCTTCAGGTCAGTGGGTGGATGCGGAAAGGTGAAACATCCCGGTGAGGGACGAGATTCTTCGCTCAGAATGACAAATGCGGGCCAGGGTACGGCCAATCCGTATTCATTAGTGCGTGAACCAGTCCACCGCCTCGCGGGTGATGTCCGCCGGGACCGTGTGTGGGCCATCGAACTCGTGGTAATTCACCTCGTAGCCGAGACGTTGTAGCTGTGGGACGATTCGCCTGCTGCACCTGTCGATTGGCAGCACCTCGTCGTGGATGCCGTGCGAGATGTAGACTAGCGGCTTACCTACCTGCCGGGTGGGTGCCATGAAACCAGGCGAGAAGGCGATCACATGAGTGAAGATGTCGCCGTTGATGAGGCCCAGCGAGAGCGCGTATGAAGCGCCATCGGAGAAGCCGCCTACCGCGACACGTGCCGGGTCCACCGCATAGCGGCTGAACGTCTGCGACAGGGCCTGGTCGATGTAGGTAACGTCCGGGCCATAGTCGCTCATGATAACGTCCCAGGTGGAGCCGCGCGACTGAGGGGCTACGAGGATGAGGTTGGCTTCGTCAGCCAGCGGCCGAAGCAGGGAGATGCCATGCTCGGCATTGCCGCCCGCGCCGTGCAACAACAACACTAAGCCAGCGGGCCGGTCGGCGCTGTACCCGTTCGGCACGTATACAAGGCCATCGCGCTGTTGTGCTATTCCGAGCGGGTGTTGCCCGGTCTGGGTCGCACCGTTTGTAGGCGTTGGCGTGCCGGGCCGTGCTCCAATCACGCCCTCTTCGGGGTCCGCTTGCACCGGGGCGGGTAGCGGTGTCGGGGTGGACTGTTGCCCGGTGGTTGGGGTTTGCATCTGTGCCTCCGTATCAGTATCAATTGTTGCGGTGCTGAGTGCTACACTGCCGCCTGGGGTAGTCGTCACGCTCGTACCTTCAGGTGCACACGCCGTCAGGGCAGCCAGCACAAGGCTAAGTAGTCCAACATATAATAAGTACCGGCTCGCAAGCAGCCGCTTGCTCCTCGTCACTCGTTTCATGCATATGTCCCTCTCTACCCCCCGTTCCCAAGTAGCGGTATAAAAGCAAGATACAGGCCGGATTGCCAAACCTTGATGTTCCGGGTTGGCGTGGTAAATGCTTTGTGGTAAATGCTCTATTGTAGGTGCGGAAGGTAATGGGACGCGAGGGACTTTCGGCCCATATCCACTTCGGACGATTTAGCGTATGTTATAATTGAAGGGCCGCGGTCAAGTTCGAGAAGAGAAGAATGCATGCTGAAGATTGGAACAAATAAGTCCCGGAGCCACCTTGAAGGTGTAGCTAACCCCACGGTTGGCGTAGATGGGTATCTCAAGTCGGACAGTAAGCTCCAGGCGCGCAAGCCGGTGCCTTTCCTTCGCATACTCGGCAACCTGCTCATCCTTGCGGGGCTTGCCCTTTTGCTGGGCATCGCGGGCTGGTGGGGCTACACGCAGTATGAGGTACAACAGTTCCTGGCATCTGCGCCCGACAGAGGCATAACCATAGAGCCAACTGCGGTCGCCGGCAGTGGCGTGTCCGCCGACATTACCGCCCTAGCTCCTTCGCCTACCGCTACCATCGTAGAAGAGCTTAGAGACCTGTCCGGTGGTCCCGGACCCGCCGTGGGCGATGACCTCATCCCCACTGCCACTCCAGTCCCGGACAACTCGCCCCCCGTCCACCTCAAGATTCCAAGTGTCGGCGTCGACTCGGAGGTGGTCCCGGTCGGCTGGGACATGATACCGGCCAAGGGCGGCGGCATAAAGCCCGAGTGGCAGGTAGCCGACTTCGCAGTGGGCCATCACGCGGGCAGCGCCAACCCCGGCGAGATCGGTAACGTGGTCCTGTCGGGACACGTCGATTACAAGGGGGAGGTCTTCAAGAACTTACACCTGGTCAACAAGGGCGACATAGTGACCCTCTCGACTGAAAAGGGGCAGTATATCTACGTCGTCACCGATTTGCGGATTGTGTGGGAGGAAGGGGTATCTGAAGAGACGAAGCGACAAAACGCTCGCTTCATGGACCCCACTCCCGATGCCACCCTCACAATGATTACGTGCTACCCCTATGGCATAGACGACCGCCGCTTCATCGCCATCGCCAAGCCGTACAAGCCCGCTACCAGCGAGCAGAGCGAATTCTCCCTCCGTTAGCCAGTCCGACAACAGGTTAAATTGAGAAGCCCGGAACTTGCGTGGTCCGGGCTTTTTGCTACTCATTTGTGCCACTGCCAGCTCTAGCCGGTGATACGGGGCACGAAAAAGGGAACTTCGCGCCTATACTGCTCGTATTCCTTGCCATACCGGACGCCCAACCTGTAGTCCTCATGCAGCGAGCCAACCACCCCATACAGACCAAGTAGCACCGTGAGCGTGACACCTTTGGTGGTGACCCTGCGCGAGCACAAGGCGAACAAGAAGGGGCCGAGGTTGGCCGGGTGCCTCACTACCTTGAACGGTCCCACTATCTTCAGCCTGCCGCTCTCCGGGACCGGACCCTGCGCTTCGTCCTCACGTGGCGGTTGCTTGCCGCGCAAGTAGGCCACAATCTGCGGCACTCCGTTGAAGCGCAACGGTCCCAGTATCAGGCCCGTCCAGGCGGTAAGTGCGGCAGCGCACAGCCTCAACAGCAGAAGGAGCGCGCCAGGCGGCCCCTTTACATGGAGTACCTCGCGGTCAGGCACACGAGCGAGGCTGCGCACCAGCCAGATAAAGCTCACCCAGGCCTGCGCGTTGAAGAAGACGCGGTACAGCCCATTGCGTGCCCTGGTACCAAGCAGGCGTTCAGCAGTGCGCTTGGCTGAGAGTGACGCCATGAAGCTGTGCAGGAGCGCCCATAGGGTGCAGTTTCGCACGATAGGCCAGACTATGCCCCAGAGGGGCTGCTGCTGTCCCGGTAATAATCGCCTGTTCTGCATGGTTCTGCTTTCCCACGATTGGCAGTGAAATCCCACTTCCAAGCTCAACCGTCCGGAAATGGGATTACTAAAGTAGACGGCATGTGCTCTCTAGGAGAAGCCGGAGGGGGAGCCTGCGCTGTCCTCCTTGTCAAGGGTGCTCCAACTGCCGACGTTCTGAAGCTCGTCGCGGGTGAGGCGGTCCCCGGTGTTGCGGTTGGGGTGGGCCTCATCTTCGCCCTCGCCCTCCTGTACCGCATTCGCTCCTACTTCCACCTCGGTGTCTTCTCGCCCCGGCAGTCCCCAGGACGTGCCGGTCCGCTCGCTGTCCGAACCTTCTATGATGTCCCCAATGTTTCCGCCCCCATACTCGTCGTCGCGGGTGGTGGAAGCAGTGTTGCCCGCCGTCTCATCGGTCGCCCTCTGCTCCGGTGGCACGGCCCGGACGATGTTGGGGTTTTGCTCGTCAACTTCCAGGTTCTCGCCGGTCACCCTTTCATTGGTGTTTGCTCCCTGGTCAATGTAACCACTCATGGCGTACCTCCTTTACAGTTGGACAGTAGCAGTAATTGTGCCTGCTCCATCGCTGGACAAGTTAGGCGCGTTCTGCTCAGAAGAACCCGATATATATGCTAAGCTTATTGCATATATAACCAAATGGCTAATGTTGCCCACCTTCTAGCTGGCTCAAGGCGTGTGGGAGTACGGGCAGAATGGCTTCCAGGCACTCTCTCACTGCGTTTGGTGAGCCGGGCAGGTTGATAATCAACGTGTGGCCCCTTACTCCCGCAACCGCGCGTGACAGGGCGGCCATAGGAGTCTTTGCCAGGGAAGCGGCCCGCATGACCTCGGCCAGGCCGGGCACTTCGTAGTCGAGGACGTTGAGGGTGGCTTGTGGAGTAACGTCTCGGGGTGAGATGCCCGTGCCGCCACTGGTTAGCACCAACTGCACACCTTCAACCTCTACCCACTGGAGCAACGTCCTCTCAATTTCCTCCCGGTTGTCAGGGACGGCGGCTGTGAGTATATCTTCCACTTGCAATCTCGTCCGCAAGATCTCCACCGCCGCAGGGCCGCTTTCGTCCTCGTACACCCCCGCCGCTGCCCGGTCGCTTATCGTGAGCACTGCTGCCCTCATGGCTTCTCTCCTCCCCCAGATCGCGGAATCCCTCGTTCCCCCGATTATGGCATAATAGTCGGCAATGGGAAACGTCGGGAGGAAACCTGAATGAAGGGCCTTGGAGTGCGGACTGCCAGCGGAGCCGTTTTGCTTGCGGTGGTGATCGCAGCAATCTGGCTACAGGGTCTGCTGCTGATGCTGGCTCTCATGGCTGCCGCCGGGCTGGCCGCGCACGAGTTCTACGGGATAGTGCGCCGCGCCGGTTATGCGCCCTGGTACCCGGTTGGCATCTCTCTGGCGTTGCTGCTGGCGTTGCGTGGCTACCTGGGTGGCGATCTGCTATCGGGCACCCCTTACCTGGGGCCGAGCGTAGCGTCAGAGGTGCTCGTGCTCGTGCTGGTGCTGTTCTTAGCGTTGGCGCGGCAAGGGTTAGACTGGCGTGGCAGCTTGCGCCTGGGACGTTCAGCCGGGACTGCGGGCGGGGAGATTGCCGCTGCTTCCGGCCGCAGTCCCTACCTGGCATGGGCGGACCTTGGCCTCACCTTGGGTGGGGCGATCTACACAGGTGGGTTGCTGGGCTACGCGCCTCTGCTGGCAGCGCAGGCTAACCGGCAGGATGCAAACGGGGCCTTCAACTGGCTCCTAATGGTCCTACTGGGTACCGCCGCGTGCGACACCGGGGCGTACTTCGTGGGCAGCCTCCTGGGCAGGCACAAGCTTATACCCCACATCAGCCCTGGCAAGACCTGGGAGGGCCTGGCAGGTGGGGTGCTCGGAGCTATAGTCGCTGCCCTGGCCCTGTCCGGTCTGCTCGGTCTGAGCGTAGCGCAGGCCCTGGTCCTGGGGTTGGTGGTGTGCGCCGCCGCAGTGTCGGGCGACCTCTGCGAGTCGCTGCTGAAGCGTGCGGCAGGCGTGAAGGATAGCGGCCACATCATCCCAGGTCACGGCGGCGTGCTCGACCGGATAGACAGCATCCTGTTTGTGCTTCCTGCCGTCTACTGGTTCGCACAAACAGCATGAGGAAATTACGAATTACGAATTACGGGTACTGTTCTATAATTCGTAATTCGTAATTTCCCTACTGGAGTATCAAGCATGGCTTCGGCTGAGAAGAATGAGAAGAAACTGAATTATGAGTGGGCACCTAGCAGGGGCTGGTACATCGTGCTCAGGGCCTTCTTCACGGTAGTGTTTCACACGATCTGGCCGTTGCGTGTCACGGGGCGTGAGCATGTGCCCAGGCAGGGCGCGGCCATTATCGTGTGCAACCACCTCAGCCTGGTGGACCCCTTCGTAGTAGGGTACGCGGGCAACCGCATCGTAAACTTCATGGGGAAAGAGGAACTGTTCCGCACACCCATTATCGGCTTCCTCATTCGGAAAGTGGGCGCGTTTCCGGTCGACCGGACCAGGCGCGACCCCGCAGCTATGCGCACTGCTTTGCAGGTGCTTAAGTCGGGGGAGCTGCTGGGCATGTTTCCGGAGGGCACGCGCAGCACCACGGGCGACATGCTGGAGTTTCGAGCGGGTGCCGCCCGCCTGGCCGCCCGTACGGAAGTACCCATCATCCCCGCAGCCGTTCACAACACCAACAAGGCTATGCCCCCCGGCAAACTGCTTCGTCCCGCACGCATCAGCATTCGATTCGGTGAGCCTTTCGAGCTGAAAGAGTTGTACGATCGCAAGGACAAAGGCGAGGCTATGGAGCGCGCCCTGCTGACCATCAAGGAGCGGATTGAGGCGCTTTCTGAAACGTGAAACGTGATGTCCGTCTCTACTAACCGCCCGCTGCTAAACCGCTGGGAAATGCTGTGATATAATGCGCCATGATTCCTGAGCAGGCTATTGACCGGGCGCTTGATGAGGCGAAGCGGCTGGGTGTCGAGTACGCCGAGGCGCGGGCCGAGACCGGCGTTTCCGAGCGGGTGCACGCCCGGAATGGCGACGTGGAGCGACTCAGCTCGGATACCGATAGCGGGTGGGGCATTCACGTGCTTTCAGGCGGCGGGTGGGGGTTTGCTTCCACGGCCTCTGTAGACACTAACGACATCAAGGGCACTGTGCAACGGGCCGTTGAGATCGCCAGGGCCAGTGGCGCGCACCGCAAGTCCCGCTCTGACGTGTCGCTGATGCCTACCTGGGAAGGTGAGTACCAAACGGCGTTGCAGGAGGACCCGTTCGAGGTGCCTCTGGCTGAGCGTGTGGTGCTGGCGCAGGAGACCACCCACCGGATGCTCGCCGCCGGGGAGCGGATGAAGGTCGCTACTTGCACTTTGTACGCCCAACGCGCCGATAAGCTGTACGCCAACACGCGGGGTGCGCGCCTGCGCCAACTTATCACCTACGTAGGTATCGACCTCCGCGCTACGGCCACACACGAAGGCTACTCTTATCGCCGCTCGCTGGATGATGAAACACAGGCGGGATGGGAGTTCGTGCGAGAGCTGGACCTGGCATCGCAGGGGGAGCGGGTAGGGCGTGAGGCAGCCGAGCTTGTGGCCGCGCCCTGGGCACCTGCGGGGCCTCGTACGGTGATCCTCGGTTCCGATATGGTGGCGTTGCTGGTCCACGAGTCGTGCGGCCACCCCACCGAGCTTGACCGGGTGCTCGGCTGGGAGGCAGCTTTCGCGGGCACTTCATTCCTCATGCCAGACATGCTCGGCACGTTCCGCTACGGCTCACCCCATGTGAACATGACCGCCGACTCGCTGCTGCCGGGTGGGCTTGGCACGTTCGGGTGGGACGACGAAGGCACCCCGGCCCAGCGTAGTCCCATCGTCCGAGATGGCATATTCACCGGTTATCTCACCTCCCGTGAGAGCGCGCTGGAGATAGGACAGCGGTCGAACGGCTGCGGGCGGGCGATCTCCTGGGGCCGCATTCCGATAGTGCGCATGGTCAACCTGTCGATTGAGCCGGGCAGCGGGTCGCTGGAGGACCTGATATCGCAGGTGGACGACGGCCTCTACCTGGAGACCCCATCGTCGTGGAGCCTCGACGACAAGCGCATGAACTTCCATTTTTCGGCCGAGTTGTGCCGCGAAATCAAGGGCGGCAAACTGGGCGAGCTGCGCAAGGGTGCTTCGTTCCAGGGGCGCACGCCTGCCTTCTGGGGGTCGGTGCGTGGTGTCGCTGGGCCGGAGGAGTGGCACCTGTGGGGCTTCCCGCACTGCGCCAAGGGCGAACCGCTGCAACTGTGCCCGGTGTCACACGGGGCCTCCCCAATACTCCTGGATGGTCTGCAAATGAGCGGGCACAGTTAGCCGGATTATACGTGAGGGACTTGGCTGATGGCAGGTAACGACGAAAACCGGGGGTTGCTGGGAGAGGCGGAAGCGCTCTCGATCCTTGAGGACGCCCTGCGTGGCTCGGCGGCCCCTGCTGAGCTTGTATTGCTGGGCGACACTACGCATGTCACTCGCTACGCCAACTCGGAGATACACCAGAACGTCTCGCAGGTAAACAGGCGGGTGGCGGTGCGCGTAGCTGTGGGCCAGGCCTCGGCGCGGGTGTACACCAACTCGCTGGACATTGCTGGTTTGCGGAAGGCCATCGAAGACGCCGTGTCGCTCGCTCGTATGCAGTCACCCAACCCGCGCTTCCTGGGCCTGCCGACACCTGACGCCGGGTATGCCCCAGTGGAAGACCCGCCGCAATCCTTCTTCACCAGCACGGCGGAGCTTACACCGTCTGCCAGGGCCGAGGCTGTAGGGCACGTAATTGAGGCTGCGGCTGCCGAAGGCTACAGCGCGTTCGGCACATATCGAGCGTCCTCCTCTGAGCTTGCCGTGGTGAGCAGCACCGGCATCAGGGCCTATGCGCCCTTTACAACTGCGTACTTGAAGGCGCTGGTGGAGGGTCCGGGCGGCACAGGTTTCGGTGACGCATTCGACCGAGACGCGAACAAGCTTGACACAGACAGAGTGGCGGCCCAGGCCGTTGCCAAGTGCCGCGGAAATCACGAGCCACGCGAGATACCACCCGGCGACTACCAGGCGGTGTTCGACCCCAACGCGGTAGCCGACATGGTGCGCTTCCCCGCCGTATGGGGCATGGGCGCGCGACAGGTGCTGGACGGCCAATCGTTCATGTCAGGCAAGCTGGGCGAGCGCGTAGCAGGTGACGTGGTGAGCATCTGGGACGACCCCAGCGACCCCCGCTGCTTGCCTCTAGGGATCGACTACGAAGGTCTGCCCTCACATGGAGTTAACATAATAAGACATGGGATAGCCCTTGGGCCGGTATATGACTATCAGACCGCTAGGGAGTCGGGTACGAAGTCCACCGGGCACGCGGAAGCCCCTTTTGGTGACTTCTTTTCAGGCCCCTCCGCCGACCATATAGTCATGCCCACGGGGACATCGAGCGTGGAGCAGATGGTCGCCAACGTTGAGAGGGGCGTGTGGGTGACGCGGTTCCATTACACGCACACGCCCGACCCCAAGCGAGTTATAGCTACCGGCACGACCCGCGACGGCACCTTCCTCATCGAGAACGGGCGCGTGGTGGGCGCGCTGAAGAACCTGCGCCTGGAAATGGGCGTGCTCGACCTGCTCTCTTCGATACAGGAGATAGGTGAGGGCAAGCTTTGCCAGGACTGGTGGGCCGCCAACGGCATGAGCACCACCAACTATTTCGTGCCGGCCCTACGCTTCGGTGCCTGCCGCTTCACGGGCGTGACCACGTTCTAGCAGACTTGCGTGGCTGCTCCAACATATCTGTATGTGAGCGTTATCTCCGTTCCGTGCGCAGACTGCATCCATCCCGTTTTATGGCATCTCCCCGTGCTTGACGCCCCTCTGCGGGTCTGCTATGCTCGTGTTAGGCATGAGGCAGGCCGGTGCATGATGGGCTAATTCTCATGTGCTAAGGCACTTTTGGAAGGAATAGCACATTGTGGCGATCCCTTCTGAAGTGTGAATGGAGGGCATTGTCCTATGTCAGTAGCAGTCGAACCGTATTACTCACCGGAACAGTACCTCGACCTTGAGCGGAAAGCTCAGTTTCGGAGCGAGTACGTCAATGGCAGCATCTACGCGATGTCGGGCACAAGCCGAGAGCACAATCTCATATCCCTCAACATGGCGGGTGAGCTTCGCGCGCAACTGCGGGGCCAACCATGCGAGGTTTACATCAGCGACATGCGTGTCAAAGTCAGCGTTACAGGCATGTATACATATCCCGATGTTGTGGCCGTGTGTGGCGAACCTGCATTCGACGACGAGCAAATAGATACGCTAACCAACCCGAACATGATAGTCGAGGTGCTGTCGCCGTCTACAGAGGGTTACGACCGGGGAGAGAAGTTCGCCCACTACCGCAGACTTGAATCGCTTCAGGACTACGTGCTAGTAGCCCAGGACAAGGTCCGAGTGGAGCATTTTGCCCGGCGCGACAACAGCAGCGGCCAATGGGTGCTTACCGAAATCAGCGACCCGGACGGCACCTTGCACCTGGCGTCCATCGGCTGCGACCTGTCTCTTCGCGATATCTACGACAGAGTTGAGTTCACCGACAGCTCTGTAGCGTAGCCTCTCAAGCCTCACTAATGATCTAACTGAAGGTAACACGAGCATCCTGAGCACCCAGACTACCTTCAAGGTCAATACCGCACGCGCTCATACGGTGAGTCCTGGCACTCTAATCTGGAAATTTCCTCAAGGCTGCACTAAACGCGAGGCAGGATTTATGTGCGCCATTTGACGCAACCGTGGCACTTCCATACTACCGCTTGTTCGGAACTACGCTCATCAGTATAATGCCACGACACTGAGCTAATTCTTGGAAGGATGGTCGAGGAAGGTACTATGAAGTTACAGGATCG
This sequence comes from Chloroflexia bacterium, assembly GCA_036386675.1. Lineage (GTDB taxonomy): Bacteria > Chloroflexota > Chloroflexia > QHBQ01 > JADMIH01 > JADMIH01. Next base: position 50,601 of record DASVVE010000008.1, read on the forward strand.
TGTGGCGGTAATTACGGGTGCGGGGTCGGGCATCGGCAGGGCCATGTCGCTCCAATTCGCACGTGAGGGGGCGCGCATCCTGGCCGGGGACGTAAATGGGGAGGCAGCGCAGGCTACAGCGGATGCGGTCGCTGCCGAGGGAGGCACATGCGCAGCCTTCACCGTTGACGTGGTACAGCCGGAGCAGGTGCGGGCCATGATAGAGCAGGCGATTTCTGCCTACGGGCGCATAGACATTCTCTGCAACAACGCCGGCATTGGGTCCACTACTGACGTCGTTGCCTGCGAGCCTGACGAGTGGGACCGCGTGATGTCCGTGAACGTCAAGAGCGTCTATTTGGGCTGCAAGTACGCTATTCCTCATATGATCGAGCAGGGCAGTGGTGTGATTGTCAACACGGCGTCGGTGGCGGGCATGGTGGGCCTCGTGAAGCGGGCCTCGTATAGCGCCAGCAAGGGAGCGGTGATCGCGCTCACGCGGCAGGTGGCGATAGAGTACGTCGAGCAGGGCATACGTGTGAACTGCCTCTGCCCCGGTACGGTAGACTCGCCCTGGGTGGGGAGGCTGCTCGACCAGGCGGAGGACCCGGCAGCGGCGCGGCAAGCGCTGGTGGCCCGGCAGCCCATAGGCAGGCTCGGCACTCCCGAAGAAGTGGCCGCTGCTGCACTATATCTCGCCTCGGACGATGCCGCTTTCATCACAGGCACCGGGCTGGTGATTGATGGTGGGTTGACGGCCCGGTAGGGCTGGGGCTAACTGTGGTGTGGAGGGTGCAGTGACCGCAGGTGTAACTTTAGAGCATTACAAGATGCGTATCGGCGCTGAGTGGCGCGGCTCCAGCGATGGCCTCACTCGCCCCGTGCTGAACCCGGCCACCGGAGAAGCCTTTGCCGAGGTGCCGGAGGGCACCCGCGAAGATACCAGGGCCGCTCTCGAAGCCGCACAAGCCGCACAGCCCGCATGGGAGGCGCTCACCGGAGTGCAGCGCGCGTCCTACTTGCAGCGGGTCGTCCAACTCGTACGGGAGGACTCCGAGCGGTTGGCGCGGCTGGTGGTGCGGGAACAGGGCAAACCCCTGGTGGAAGCCCGCGGCGAGATAGGCGGCACCGCAGCTTTCTTCGAGTATCATACCTCCTTTGCCCGCGCCCAGGTGGGAGAGATTGTCGCCTCGGACAACCCCAACGAAGATATCTGGATAAGAAATGTGCCCTATGGTGTTGTCGTGGGCATCATCCCCTGGAACTACCCCTCGGCGCTGTTCGCCCGCAAAGTGGCCCCCGCTCTGATGGCGGGCAACACGATTGTCGTGAAGCCGCACGAGGACACGCCCCTCAGCTCGCTCGCACTGGCGAAGATTTGCGAAGACGCGGGGATACCGCCGGGTGTGGTAAACGTAGTCACGGGCGCGGGTACGGTGGTAGGCGATGCGATGGTCCGAGACCGTATTACACAACTGGTGACGGTTACCGGCTCCGTCCGCGCAGGCCGCGAAATCCTGGCCGCCGCCGCCGAGAACATCACGGTCGTGTCGCTGGAGCTTGGGGGTAAAGCGCCCTTCATCGTCATGGACGACGCCAACCTGGACGCGGCGGTTCGCAACGCCATCCACGCGCGGTTTGTGAACTGCGGGCAAGTCTGCACCTGCAACGAGCGCACCTACGTCCACCGCCGCGTGTACGATGAGTTCCTGGAACGCTACTCGAAGATCGCGGCGGGCCTGCGTATTGGCGACCCGATGCGCACCGACATCGACCTGGGTCCGAAGGTGAACCAGCTGGAGTTGGAGAAGCTGGAGCGGATGGTCGCCAGGGCGCAGGAGGAGGGCGCGCAGGTGGTCACGGGCGGCGGCAGACCGCGCGGCGAGGAGTTTGAACGTGGCTTCTGGTACGAGCCTACCGTGCTGGCGAACGTGACCAACGACATGGACATCATGCAGCAGGAGGTATTCGGCCCCATCTCGCCTGTGATGCCTTTCGATGATTTCGAGGAGGCTATCGCTCTCGCCAACGACACCCGCTATGGCCTGACAGCCTACCTGTTCACGAACGACCTCAAGCGTATGATGCGGGCGGTGCGGGCGGTGCGCTCCGGCGAAATCTACATCAACAAGATCGGGCCGGAGCAGTTGCAGGGCTTCCACACCGGCTACGGGCTGAGCGGCATGGGCGGGGACGACGGACCGCACGGCTTCGCGCATTACTTCCGCAAGAAGACGGTCTACGTCAACTACGGCGAGCCTTCCACCGAGGGCCTCATGCCTTACGACCAACCCGCCACAGATTTACCACCCCAGTAAACAAGATGGACGTAACCACCAGCAACGACGCACAGGGCCACGCCATCCGGCAGCCTGCGGCCCTCATCGCCCTCAATCCATACGAAGCGCGCACGGTGGCGGCCATCTTCGAGCGCATGTTCCCGGCTGACGAGCATGGCCCCGGCGCTATTGAGATAGGGGTCGTCACCTACCTGGACCGCGCCCTGGCAGGTGCCTACCGCGACAAAGTCGAGACCTACCGCGTGGGCCTCGCGACGTTGGACCAGGTAGCACGGCGGCAACACGTCACGCCCTTTGCCGATTGCAGCGCGGAACAACAGGACGCCCTGTTAGAACAACTCGAACGGGGCGCTATACCCGACTTCCGGGTGCCCTCACAGCGCGAGTTCTTCGACATGATGCGCCTCCACCTGCACGAGGGGCTTTTCGCGGACCCGGCCTACGGGGGCAACAAAGACAAGGCTGGTTGGCAGTTCCTGGGGCATCCCGGCTTCTGGTTCGAGAACTCGGCTGAGGAGAACCTGGCGACGAAGCCTGCATTGAAGGGTGGTGTCATTCAGTCGCTGGCGGATGTGGGGTACTCCCTCGACGGCGGCCCCCGCGAGCCTGTAGAGATTCCTGGCTACGACCCTCAGCGCGGAGGCGAACCCCCGGCGGGACCGGCTGACGTGGTGCTGGTGGGTGTGGGGGCCGCGGGGGCTATGGCGGCGGCTCTATTGGCGCAGGCGGGTCTGCGGGTGGTGGGGCTGGAGGCGGGGCCGTGGCGCACAAAGCGGGACTTTGTACCGGATGAGCTTGGGTCCGCTTACTATTGCAGAGGAGGCATGGGGCCGAAGTTCCTCAGCGAGACCCCGCGATGGCGGCGCACTGCCGATGCTCCCTCCCGTGAAGCCACCTTCAGCCTGGGGCGCATGATGAACAGCGTGGGAGGCTCAGTTATCCATTGGGGCGCTGCGCTCCGGCGTTGCCACCCGCACCATTTCAAGTACCTTACGTACGTTCGCGAACGCTGGGGTGATGAGGTGCTACCCGAAGGCAACACCCTGGCCGACTGGCCCGTCACCTACGATGACCTGGAACCCTACTACACAGAAGTTGAGTACATGATCGGCGTTGCGGGCGCCAGCGACAGCAACCCGTACGTCCGGCGCAGCAAGCCCCTGCCTATTCCCGCCCTGCGGCCCTTCACGATGGGTAACCTATTCAAGAAGGCGGGGGAGGCGCTCGGCCTACACCCTTATCCCACGCCGGTTGCCGTGAACAGCGTGCCCTACAACGGCAACCCCGCCACCCGCTACTGTGCGTGGAGCGGGGGATTCGGTCCCTTCAATGACGAGAGGTGGTATCCCGGCCACACGTGGGTGCCCCAGGCGCTGGCGACAGGCAACTTCGACTTGCGCACGCATTGCCGGGTGGTGCGGGTGCTCACCGACAGCGACGGGCACGCACGCGGTGTGGAGTACGTGGACGCCAATGGTAATTGGCAGGTGCAGGAGGCGCGTAATGTCATCCTGTGCAGCTACACCTTCGAGAACGTGCGGCTACTGCTGTTGTCCGGCGACGATCGGCACCCGAACGGGTTGGGCAACAACGCTGGGCAGGTCGGCAAGCACATTATGACCAAGATGTGGTCCGACGTTTCGGGCCTGGTGCCGGACGTGGTCTTCAACGCGCACACCGGCCCGGCCGCCCAGATGTGGAGCCTGGACGACTTCATATCCGAGGACTTCGACTCGGCGGCGCACGGCTTCATCGGTGGGGCCACCCCTAACATCGAGAACCAGCGGCTCCCTATTCAGATCAGCCGCGAAAACATACCCCAGGATGTGCGGCGCTGGGGCAAGGAGTACAAGGACCACCTGCGCGAGTGGCAGCACATCGCAGCCGTGCGCCTCCAGCCCGACGCGCTGTCTTACCACTCCAACTTCCTCGACCTGGACCCCCATTACCGCGACCGTAGCGGGCTGGGTCTACCCCTCATTCGCATTACGTACGACCTGCAAGAGAACGAGCAGCGCGTGTCCGAGTACATGGAGGCCCGCGCCGAGGAAATCCTGAGGGAGATGGGCGCGACCAAGACCTGGCGAGGACCACGCTTTGGCGGGGTGGTGAGCAGCCACGAACTGGGTGGGTGTCGTATGGGCGAAGACCCGGCAGGCTCGGTGGTGGACCCAGGACTGGCGGTGCATGACACACCTGGACTGTACGTATTCAGCACGGCGGTATTTCCCACGTGCCACGGCGTGAACCCGACGCTGACGATGTGGGCGCTCTGCTACCGAGCCGCCGAGCAACTTGTGGAGCACCTGGGCGGAAAAGTAGTCCCTATAACGCAGTAAGAACAGGACTAGAAGAACGGGCGAACCCCACGAAAGGAACGGTGCATGAAGATTGAGCACATTGAGACTGGATATTACCGTCTTCCGCTTGAGCCGATGGGTGATGCGGGCCACGGCTTTATCAATTCCGAGGAACTAATCACACTCAAGCTGAGGGCTGAAGGACTTGAGGGCCACGGGTACTCTTACACCATTGGGCGCGGCGGGCAAGCCATACGCGCGCTAATTGACCACGATATTGCTCCACTGCTGATAGGCCAGGACGCCAGCAATATACAGGGGTTGTGGGAGTTGATGTGGCAGCGCCTGCTTTACGTCGGGCGAGGTGGGCTTGCCTCATTCGCCATTGCCGCCGTTGATATCGCGCTGTGGGACCTTTATGGACTACGGGAGCAGAAGCCTCTCTATGCGCTTTTTGGGGCCGAGTCGCGGGAGATTCCGGCTTATGGTTCGGGTGTGGACCTACCTAAGCCTCTAGACCAGCTACTCGCGCAGGTGGAAGGTTTCATGCAAAGGGGATTGCCGGGGGTGAAGGTAAAGCTGGGCAGGCATGACCCCCAGGAGGACGAAGAGCGAGTTGGTGCCGTCCGTAAGCTTATCGGTGATGGCATAGACCTCATGGTTGACGCTAACATGACCTGGACCACCGAGCAGGCTCTGGAGAGAGGGCGGCGTTTGCAGCAGTTCGGCCTCTACTGGTATGAGGAGCCGACCATACCCGAAGACGTGGCCGGGCACGCCCTGCTGGCAAGGGAGCTTGACGTGCCCATAGCCATAGGTGAGAGCCTCCACTCGCCGCACGAGTTCAGGCGCTACGTGGACGAAGGTGCGGTGGAGGTCTTGCAGATAGACCCGGTAACTAACGGCGGCATTACGTCGTCACTACAGGCGCTGAAGATGGCCGACGAAGCGGGGCTGGCGACCAGCAGCCACTACACCGACGAATTGAGCGCGCACCTGCTAGTCGCCTCCCGAAACCCGGTCTACCTTGAGAAGCACGCCTTCGCCCTCGACCCATACCTGGTTGAGCCTCAGCAGGTGGTGAATGGCCGAGTCAGGCCGACGGAAGTGCCGGGCACAGGCATGCGCTTTGATGAGGGTGCCTTAGAGCCATTCCGTGTAGCCTAAGGTACCTCATTAGCAGATAGCGATTGTAGGGGCGGGCCCCTGTGCCTGCCCCTACAATCGCTATCTGTCTATGTTGACCCTCCCTACAACCACGCAATAAGTTTTGTCGCCGCCTAGTAGTTCGCCTTCAACGTCGGCTGGCACTCGCCGGAGTGGAGGTGCTCTATCAGGTCGTGCAGCATCGCCACGGCCACGGCATCTCGGTACGCCTCTTCCAGCTTGAAGGTGGTCATTAGCACGCGGCCCCTGCCGTAGCGGAATTGCACCGTGTGCACGGCGGGGTTGCCCACCCACCCCGACACCATGCCCGCCAGCAAGTCGGGCTGTACCGCCTGGTCCTCTATGGGTAGGCCGACTATGGTGCCCCTCGGCATCACGGAAGCGTAGGGCATGCTCAAGGGGTTCTGCACGTTGAGCCGCTTGTGGACGTCGGGCCGCAGCCAGCTAAAGCTCGTCAGCCAGCTACCGCTGTACGCCCCGCCGCGAGGTTGCACCCAGTAGAATGGGCTTGGCCCTTCGCTGATGAAGAGGAGGTCGCCACCGTCGCGCACCCACCTGAGCAATTCGGGTGTGGGGTAATTGGTGATGGCAAGCCGGGTGTCGAGGGTTAGCGCGGTCTGCACGTTGTAGCCCAGCTTTCTCAAAGTAGGGCGTAGGGTGATTGGCTGTAGATCGTCTGCGGGAGGGTTCTCGGCTCGACTGTCGTCGGTCGGCATCCACTCCAACCCCTCGCCGGGTGGCCCCAACAACTCTCCCTCATTAATGCCGGGCACCTCGTCACGAAGCATTACCGCCACCGGCTCTTGCATCGTTGTCGTGCGCAGGCTCGACGGCAGCACCAGCAGGCTTAGCTGGTTGCGAGCAAGTTCGTTCCCACTTGCACCGCCTACCGAAAGCCGCACGTCCACCATCCGCGTGTGTTCGACCTGTGGCAGTTGCCAGTGCACACGGCCCAGCGAACGCGTTTCGCCTCTCCGAAGCGCAGGTATGCGCGTCTCACCCTCGCCAACACCCTCTATCATCCACTTCAGCACCGGGTCCGACCAATCGGCACCACTGAAGCGCGAGGCGTGTAGCCGGGCCAGCACTTGCCTGTCGTCCCAGCAGTTGTAGGTCTTTATCTGGGGCACGATAACGTCGGGCGAATTTATCATGTCGAACAGATCGTGGTAGACCTTCGGGTTGCGGTAGAAGTCGAGCAGGCCGTTGCTCTCCCAGTAGATGTCGGATAGCTCGGTGATGACGTACCCGACGATGTTGGGCTGCCGCCGCATAGCCTCGATCTCGTACTTCATGGCGGCGAACTGGTGCCACTGGGTCGCCCGTGCGAACTCCTCGTAGTCGCCAAAAATCTTGTCGAGGCCGAACCGCTTGAAGCGCTCGTCGGCACCCCTCGGCCAGCCCGGTTCGCCTTCCCAGCCGCTCCACCAGGGCCCGATGCCGAACCAGGGCGGGTCTTCGCCGTACGACTTGCGCAATGGAGCAAGCTCCGGCAGGCCCCAGTTGCCGAACTCCGACAGCACCAGCGGCTCGTGGCCCGTGCGCTTGGCGTCGCCATGACTGGAGTAGGTCCAGACCGGGCGCATGTTGAACTGGTCCATCATGGCCCCGAACGAGGCCCCCTGGTCGGGTATGTTGCCGTAGAAGTGGAAGTCGTCAAGGTCGCTACGGACGTGGATGTTCGGGCCCCAGGGGTGGGCGCATGGCGAATTGTCCACCACCAGGCGAGTTGGGTCGAGCGACTTGCACAGGTCGTACATGCCGTCCACCCACTTGCGGTCGGAGGCGCTGAGGGGCAGGCTGGTGCCCCAGTCCTCGTTCACGATGGTCCAGATGACCAGCGACGGGTGGTTGAAGTCACGCCGCACCATCTCCTTCAACGTCTGCTCCACGCGACGCTGGATGGTCTCTCCCAGGTCCAACTGGTTTGCATGCAAGGTGCCCTTGACGTAGAAGGTGCGCCAGGAGGGGATTTCGGCCCATACCAGCAGCCCCATCTCGTCCGCCAGGTCGAGGTAGACCGGGTCGGGCGGCTTGATGTGGCACCGCAGGCAGTTGAGGCCAAGCTCCTTCGCCTTGCGGAACTCGTCCTCAAGGTACTCGCGAGAAGGCACGGTGTATATGGTATCGGGGTAGAGGTCCTGGTCCAGTGCCGATAGCAGATAGACTGGCTCGCCGTTGAGGAGTATGCGCCCCTCTTCGATGCGAATCTCGCGGAAGCCGAAGCGGACGCTTACTTCGTCAGCCTCGCCCCTTGCCGCATGCAGAGTTACGTTGGCGGTATATAGGTGCGGGTCTTCCAGGCTCCATAACTTCGCGCTAACCACGCTCAGGCTAAGTTGGTAGGACTGTTGCCCGGCTGTCAGTGGGACGGAGGACGTTACTGCGTCCGAGCCTGAACCTATACTCACCTGGAGTGTGCCGCTCACCTGAGCGTCTCCCGATGAAGACACCTCTACCTCGACCCGCGCTTCGCCGGAATGGATGTCAGGCGTTATCTGCACGTGGCTGATATAGGTCGAGGGCGCCGCCGTGAGGGTGACGTCCTGCCAGATGCCCCCCGCGTTGATGTACCACTCCTGCTTGCCGTGGGGTACGTCCTCGGCATTGAAGGGGGGCTTGCTGACGCCGGGGTCGCCCGGATAGTCGGGCCACCTTGGCAGGAATATGCCCTCCTGGGCCGAGTCGTACACGCGCACGGCGATTTCGTTGCTGCCCGCCCGGAAGTGCTGTCTTGCCGCTATCGTGAAGGGGGTGTAGCCTCCCTCGTGCTCCGCGGCCAGGTTGCCGTTGATGAAAACCTGGCACCAGTAGTCCACCGCGCCAAAATGAAGCAACAGTTCTCCCGCGAGCCGGTCTTCTTCGAGGTCCACCGTTCTGCGGTACCAGGCGTAGCCGCTATAGTGCTGCAAGTCCGGGAAAACAGCCTGCCAGGGCATAGGCACCGTTATGGTCCGGTCGAGTGCAAGGGCGCTGATGTCAGCCGTCCCTTGCGGGTCGAGACCGAACTCCCAGGAGCCGGAAAGTGACTCCTCATGTCGCATGTTGGAACCCTCCGTGATATGAGTTTAGGGTGCAGGAGTAGCTAGCAAGTCTTGAGCCAATAAAAGCGATTGTCGCTTGTTTCTTTGGATGGATACGAGTTTGTTGCGGATGCGGGAACATGCTAAATGTGATGCTCACAAAATACGTAATATACCAGACTTGGGTGGGAGCCGAGTATCAACGCCACCAGCCTATGTATTTAAGTTCACTATGACTGTGCGTGGTTCCTGCATAATTAAGACCTGAGGCAGCAAAGATGGCATGCTACTTGCAGGTAATTGTGGTTGGTCCGATGGCTTCCCAACCGTTCCTCAGGAACTATTGACAGCCCACCGGAATTGACGTATACTTTGCGGCATCGATCCAGAGTCTTTTGCGTCGATCTCGGTTCGTCAAGGTCGTTCTCCGTAGCAGCAAGGGATGTGCAATGACGCATGGCAAGAGCCTACACCTGGAGGCAGGAGCCCCCGATGAGACGATCGTTGCCATGCTCAAGGCGTTGGCTTCTGTGCCGCGCCTGCGAATCCTCCAGATGCTCTCCGACGAGGGGCGCACCGTCAACGAAGTAGCCGAGGCACTCAGCCTGCCCCCCTCTACTGCGGCTGCTCAAATCAAGGTGTTGGAAGACGCCGGTTTCGTGCGTTCCGAGTTGCAGCCCGCAAGCCACGGCCTGCAAAAGGTCTGCGCCCGAACTTACGATAACCTCACATTACAGTTGCCTTACCTGCCCGATACGCCCAGCAACAGCACCGAGGTCTCGATGCCGGTGGGCGCTTACACCTCGTTCGAGGTCACACCTACCTGCGGCCTGGCGTCTCCCGCGGGGCTTATCGGCTACCTGGACGACCCGCCCAGCTTCTACGAACCCGACCGCATACATGCCGGGCTTGTCTGGTTTCGCTGTGGCTACCTGGAATACACTTTTCCGAACCGGCTCCAGAAAGGCTCCGCTCTCTCCAGCGTACTCGTCAGCATGGAGATCTGTTCGGAAGCCCCGTTGCACAACGACAACTGGCCCTCGGATATAACGCTATGGATCAACGGCGTGGAACTGGGCACCTGGACCTGCCCCGGCGATTTCGGTGGCGAGCGCGGACGCCTCACCCCCGAGTGGTGGGACAACAAAGACTCCCAGTTTGGCGTGCTCAAGCGGTGGCTGGTGAACCATGAGGGTTCCTTCGTGGACGGGCACCTGCTATCCAGGGTGACGGTACGCGACCTCTCCGTCGAAAAGCGGCCTGTAATCTCTGTGCGAGTCGGGGTCAAGCCCGATGCCGACCACATGGGTGGTATTAACCTTTTCGGCGCAACTTTTGGCAACTACCCACAGGACGTGACCCTTCGCATCGAGCACAAAAGGGATACACGCCAGAACAACAACAACCACCATCACTAACTTTGCTCCACGAGCAGGAAAGGAGGCACACTCTCAAACATGGCAATTCTTGGGTTCTCTTGACTTTTGTAACGGACTAACCAAGGAGGAAATGACAATGTGGTCTAAGGCACGAAAGAATCTCAGCTTGCTGGCAATAACCAGCATCCTGTGCACGATGCTGGCAGCCTGCGGTGACACCGGCGGGGGCGCTTCAACGGCGACTACCGGCCAGACCGGCGGCGACCAGCCTACAACGGCCCCCACGACGGCCGGCGCTACGGAGACTACCGCACCCGCCGGTGAGGCTACAACGCCTGCTGGTGAGGCTACTACACCCGCCGGCGAGGCTACCACTCCCGCTGGCGAAGGCGACGGCATGACGTTGCCCGAGGGTTGCACGAATGTGGAACTCTCCTACTGGAACCCCTTCACCGGGCCGGACGGACCTTTCATGGGACAGATGGTAGAGCAGTTCAACACTGATAACCCCACCATCAAGACGACGATGACGACCCAGGCCGACTACTACACGCAGATCCAGACCGCTGCGGCTTCGGACACCCTGCCTGACGTGGCTATCATCCACGTTGACCAGGTGCCGACCTGGGCCTTCCGCAACGTGCTGCGTCCCATAGACGAGGTTGCTACGGCCACGGGTCTTAGTGAAGCGGACTATCCAGAAGCCGTATGGAATGGCGGTATGGTCGCGGGCAAGCGCTACAGCATCCCGTTGGACATTCACCCCATGACCATGTTCTACAATGCGGACCTGCTCACGGCTGCCGGTATCAGCGCACCGCCCACTAATCGCGAAGAGTTCGAAGCAGCCGCGCAGGCTATAACGGACAAGGGCCAGAAGGGCTTCATGCTGACCGCGGGCTTCCCGATCCAGCAGATCTTCTCCATGCTGCTTTACCAAAACGGCGGCAGCTGGTTCAATGAGGACGGCACCAAGGCGACGTGGAACAGCGAAGCCGGCGTCGAGGCTCTGACCTGGTTGAAGGAAGCGCAGACCAAGTGGTCCGAGCCGAACCTGGAAGTCGACGCTGAACTCGCAGCCTTCAAGGCTGGCGGCGCGGGCATGATCTGGAACGGCATCTGGCAGACCACGAACGTCACCGGCGAAGGTGTGTCGTTCAAGGGCGTAGCTACTTCCGTGCCTCAGATCGGCGACAATCCGGGGACGTGGGCCGGTTCGCACCAGTTCACCCTCCCGGTGCACAAGTCGGGCAACGACGAGTGCAAGGACGCCGCCGCGGCGATCTTCATCAAGTACATGGTCGACAACTCGACCACGTGGGCCCAGGCGGGTCAGATCCCGGCCAGCAACACCGTGCGTGAAAGCGCCGAGTTCCAGGCCCTGGACCCGCAGGCCTCTATCGCTCCTTCTGTCGAGGGCGCTTTCTTCCCGCCCGCAGTGCCCGGTATCACCGATGCCTTCCAGTACCTGGATACGGCAGTGGGTACGGTGATGTCAGGCAAGGAAACCGACATCAAGAAGGCTCTCGACGACGCTGCTACTCAGGCAGACCAGAAACTCGCCGAGAACAAGGCGACCTTCGGTGATGCTCCTTCGGGCACCCCGTAGTACGCGCTGAGTTGTAAAGGACAGGCAGCGGGGACCGGTATTCCGGTCCCCGCTGCCGACCCTCAACTCTCGATGCAGACGATTAGAAAAGGGGGTCATAATGGCGACAATCGCAAGGGAGGGAGAAGCCGTAGTTGGTGGTGCCCTCGGGCGTAAGAAGTTCAACTGGACGCCTTACTTTTTTGTCCTGCCCCACCTCATCTTCTTCGCCGTGTTCCTCGGCTACCCCTTCTTCCGTGGCCTCTACATGAGCTTTACGCAGTACGACTATCTACGGCCCGAGGCTACCAAGTTCGTCGGGTTTCACAACTACGTGCGGCTCTTCACGCCGGGAGACCTGACGTTCAACGTCTTCTGGAACTCCATGTGGAACACTGTGCAGTTCGTGCTATACAGTGTGCCGCTATTGGTAGTCATCCCGCTGGGACTGGCGGTGCTGCTGAATACCAAGCTGCCCGGCCGCAACTTCTTCCGAGCGGTATACTTCTCTCCCTGGGTACTGTCGGTGGCCGTGATCAGCTTGCTGTGGTGGTGGATCTTCCAGAGCCAGGGCGGCCTGATGAATCACTACCTGGACCAGATAGGTCTGGAGACGCCACGCTGGTTATCGACACTGCCTGCGGCGTGGGCGGCTATCGTCATTGCCACAGTCTGGTGGACCATCGGTTTCAATATGATTATTCTCCTGGCTGCTTTGCAGGATATACCGGGGGAACTGTATGAAGCCGGGCAGATAGACGGTGCTACGGGCGCACAGGCCTTCTTCCGTATTACCCTCCCTCTGCTACAGCCAGTGATGGTGTTCATTATCATCACGACGATCATAGCCTCGTTCAACCTGTTCGGACAACCCCTCCTCATGACACGAGGCGACCCGCGCGTGGCAGGCGGCGGAGGTGGCACGGAGCCTGTAATGATGCGAATCTACCAGGAAGGCTTCGCTAACTCTGCTCCCGATCAAGGGCTGGCTGCTGCCATGTCGTTTATCGTGGCCGCGATCATGATCGTGGTGTCGATTGTAAACTTCAGACTGTTCCGCCAGGCTGACTAGGAGGCGTTCATGGCTACTACAACTTCAGTTCAACCGAGCGCGAGCGAGGCGAGCGAGGCGGCTAAACGTGAGACTGTGCGCCTCGAGGGAAACGTCAGGCGTAACAAGATCATAGGGTACGTGATAAACTACGTACTCCTCTCTATCCTGGCGCTCATCTTCCTGCTGCCGATGGTGTGGATGCTTTCCACCTCGCTCAAGCCGAAGCGCGAGTGGTTTTCCGCAACCATCGAGTGGATTCCCAAGACGTTCACGCTGGAGAACTACGATAGGATCTTCAAGAACGCGACCACTCCCATAGATCGATGGTTCCTCAATAGCCTTCTTGTTGCGACGGTTTTCACAATCTTGATCCTGGTCATTGATGCGTTGGCGGCCTACGCTTACGCCAGGATGGAGTTCCCAGGCCGCAAGCAACTCTTTGGGCTTTTGCTGGCGACGCTGTTCCTGCCGGGCATCATGTTCCTCGTCCCCAACTTTGTGACGGTGGCAAACCTCGGTCTGCTCAACAACTACGGAGGCGTGATCATACCTGGCCTGGCCGGCGTGTTCGGAGTCTTCTTCCTGAGACAGTTCTTCGCCGCACTACCCAAGGAATTGGAGGAGGCCGCCGAAATAGACGGGGCCAACCGCTTCCAGACCTTCTATAAGATAGTGCTGCCGCTTTCCAAGCCCGCGCTGGCGACCCTGGCGATTATCACCTTCCTGGCTAGCTGGAATGACTTCCTCTGGCCTTTGCTGGTGCTCAAGGACCGCAACCTGCAAACGCTACCTCCGGGCCTGCGTACTTTGCAAGGGGCTTACACCTCCGAGTACGGCCTGATGATGGCGGGCGCGGTGATCGTCGCGATACCCGTGTTGATTATCTACATCCTGATGCAGCGTTTCATCGTGGCCAGCGTGGCTTCAACAGGCTTGAAAGGCTAACTCGCCCGCACGATTCCACAGTCAACTTAGCAACGCCCTACGAAGGACTACTATCATGTCAGGCGCGACCGCACCAGTTACTCCCAGCGCGAGCGAGACCCCTACACCCGGCCACGTCAGCGCGCGAAAGTCCCAGGCTAGAGCGAACACCGTGGCCTGGATCGTGGCAGCGCTTGCCATGCTTGGGGCAGCGGGTTGTGATGGGCTGGGAGGCCAAGCCTCACCTACGGCTACAGTAACAGTAGCCTCACAAGCAGCTACCACAGTGCCCACACCCGCCGCTGAAGCAACTACGGCAGCGACGGCCACCCAAGCCATGGCAGTCACGGCAGTCACGGAAGCCACGGAAGCCACGGCCCCGAATACGCCTGCCTCTACGGCCACTTCTGGTGCTGCGGCTGGTACAACCTTCACCAACCCCGTGCTGAGGAACGATTTCCCCGATCCGTTCGTCCTGGAGGAAGGCGGCGTTTATTACGCCTACGCTACCAACGCACAGGGCAAGAATGTACAGGTAACCAGCTCTACTGACCTCGTGAAGTGGAAGTTATCCATCGAAGCCATGCCCGCTACAGGCCCCTGGGCCAGGCTTGGTGGTTCGCTCGTATGGGCACCCGAAGTAATAAAGATAGGCGAAAAGTACGTCCTCTACTACACGGCGCGCGACAAGGCCTCCGACAAGCAATGCGTTGGCGTGGCCGTGGCCGACAAGCCGCAAGGCAGGTTCCAGGACCCTAACGATGGTCCGCTCGTTTGCCAGGCTGATGAAGGAGGCACCATAGACGCCGCTCCCTTCCGCGACGGCGACAAGCTATACCTCTACTACAAAAACGACGGCAATTGCTGTAACAAACTGACGTACCTCTACGCACAAGAGATGGCACCCGACGGACTGAGCCTCATAGGAGAGCCAAAGCAGTTGGTGCACAACGACAAGGGGTGGGAGGGGCGCGTGGTTGAAGCTCCCACGATGTGGAAGCACGAAGATAAGTATTACCTCTTCTTCTCGGCCAACAACTACGCCGGGGTGGAGTACGCGGTCGGCTACGCCAACTGCGAGACGCCCCTCGGCCCGTGCGAAGACGCCCCGGAAAACCCGATACTCGCCAGCCGCATGGACCAAAAACCGCTGGTAATCGGGCCGGGGCACCAGACCATCATCGAGGACGATGATGGAGAGACATGGCTGGTGTACCACGCCTGGGAGGTAACTTCCGCAGGGCTTCGGGGCAGCAGTAGGTTCATGTGGATAGACCGGCTTACTTTTGAGGGGGGGAAGCCGGTAGTCCAGGGTCCGACGACGGACCCACAGCCGGTTCCTTAGGGGCGCAGCCGGCAGGAAGCAAGGCAGCACCGCATCATCGCAAGGAGGAGCAAATGAATATCCGGTCTTCTATAAAGTTGTTCGGCATGATGGTCATGGCCCTTATCGCCATACTGGGCTTTGCACTGTTGCAGCCTGGGGGCGCCAAGGCCGATCCCACCTCGCCGGAGAGTCACCTCGTTAACGGTTATTCTAACCCCCTGCAAATCATCATGAGTGGCACTGGTGCCCTGGTTGAAAGCTGGGCTGATCCCATTATTATCAGTGGCACCGACGGCTATTTCTATGCGTATGCGACGAGTGACCCTCTGCATGACGGGGACCGCAGCGGCGGCAATCTCAACTTCCACAAGATTCCGATGGCCCGCTCCACAGACTTGATCCATTGGACCTATATCGGTGACGCCTTCACGGCCAACCCGGCCTATGCCGACCCCGGCGCGGGCCTGTGGGCTCCTGACGTGCGCTTCTTTGACGGCCAGTACTACATGTTCTACGCCGTGACCGATGTGAATGACGCCACAAGCGGCGAGCCGGGCTGCATATACGACAGGGCTATTGGCGTAGCCACGGCTCCCGCCCCGGATGGGCCGTGGACCCACTCCGCGCAGCCGGTAGTCTATCCGAGGCGAGGCGGCGGCGGCTGCAACTTCTATGACACTATAGACCCGGCGTTCCTGGAAGTTTCGCCCACCCTTCGCTATATCTACTACGGCAGCTACTATGGCGGCATCTGGGCCCGCCAACTGCTCACCAACAGCATCGAGACTGTGCAGGCGGGCGAGGTACAGGTAGCGATCGCCAACCGCTACGAGGGTGCTTATGTACTCCCGCGTAACGGCTTCTACTACTTGTTTGCCTCCGCGACCGACTGCTGCCGTGGCCCGCTTACCGGCTATTCTGTCTTCGCCGGCCGCTCGGCTAACCCAACAGGGCCGTTCCTGGACGAGTACGGCTTCAGCATGGACGAAGACGTGTCGGGGGCACGCGCCGGCGGTCACCTTGTGATTAGCATGAATGGCAACCGTTGGGTTGGCCCCGGCCACAACGCCGTGATAACCGATACCGCCGGACAAGACTGGTTCGTTTACCACGCCATAGATCGAGGCAACCCGTACTTCAGCGACCCTAATCCGTTCAACGTGAATAAGCGTCCCATGTTGCTCGACCGGCTCGATTGGTACAACGGTTGGCCCACTGTACGGGCTGGCTATTGGGCGTCCGACGAGGCGCTGCCTGGCCCGATCCTGGTGACCGGCACTACGCCTGCTCCTACACCGGAGATGCGCCCGCACGACCTGCCTGGTGCGACTCTTGAGCCGTACACCGACGAGTTCAACGGTGCCATAGAACCTCAGTGGGGTTGGGTGCGCCAGCCTCCCACCATGACCTATTCAACTACGGAGCACCCTGGCTTCTTCCGCTTCAGGACCCAGCAGGCCGATCTACACCAAAACAACAACAGCGCTTCCGTGCTTACCGAAACCGCTCCCATCGGCGAGTTCCTTGTGGAAACCAAGTTCGAGTTCAATCTGCCCCCGGCGGGCTGCTGCTTCAATTACCAGCAGGCAGGTATCGTGCTCTACCAGGACGATAACCACTACGTCAAGCTGGCTCATGTGTCTCTCTGGGAGACCCGGCAGATCGAGTGGGCCAAGGAGACGGGTGCCACCGACCCCGACCGAGCCAGGAACTGGACATATGGTAACAGCGTGATAGGCCCTCCGGGTGCGGCGGGAGTGCAGACAACTACCACGTGGCTGCGCATCGTGAGGCGCGTCAACACCAACACCGGCGAGCAGTACTACACCGGCTACAGCAGCCACAACGGTACCGACTGGGTGCGCGGTGGAACGTGGACGCACAACCTCAGCAACATCAAGATCGGCCTAATCGCCATGGGTCGTGGCGGGGATGCCTCTGATCCAAACGACGTTCGCATCGCTGACTTTGACTACGTGCGAGTCTACTCGCTGGCACCTGTCGGGTCCACAGCGACCACGACCCCCACCCAAACCCGCACGGCCACGCAGACCGGCACCAGCACGTCTACGGCGCTCCCTAGCTCCACATCTACAGCGACCACAGTGCCTCCTAGCTCTACAGCCACGCGCACAGCCACTACGGTACCTTCGTCGACTAGGACGAGCACGGCGGTAGCCACCAGCACCCGCACCAGCACAGCGATGCCGGTAGCAAGCGCCACCGCCACAGCCTGCCCGATCCAGTTCGCAGACGTGCAGCCTGGTGACACCTTCTACACCTTTATCCGCTGTCTTGCTTGCCGCCAGATAGTAGGTGGGTATCCATGTGGAGGGCCAGGAGAGCCTTGCAACCAGGATAACGAGCCGTACTACAGGCCGGGTGCTAACGTCACACGTGGTCAGCTGTCCAAGATCATCGCCAACTCCGCAGGGCTAGATGACACACCGGCAGAGGGACAGCAGCAGTTCGCGGACGTACCTCCCGGCTCTCCTTTCTACGAGTTCGTGGAGAGACTGGCACAAACAGGAGCCATAGCGGGATACCCGTGCGGAGGTCCTGGTGTGACTGAGCCTTGCGATGCAGAGGGTAGGCCGTACTTCCGCCCCAACAATCCAGCTACCAGGGGGCAGATCTCCAAGATCGTGTCGATAGCGGCAGGGTTCGAGGAGGAGGTGCCTTCTGAGCAGCAGACGTTCACGGACGTACCGACAGACAGCCCGTTCTGGGTGTAC
>DASVVE010000009.1:0-53935 GCA_036386675.1 Chloroflexia bacterium
TACCAGCGGCGGGGGTACAACGAATATAGAGGGCACTCTCGACAGCGCCGATGGCGGCACCTACCGGGTGGAGTTCTTCTCCAACACCGCCTGCGATACTTCAGGCTACGGCGAAGGGCAGACATATATCGGCGCGATAACTGTCGTGCTGGACGGCGGCTGCCAGAAAGCCTTCACTGCCAGCCTTGCGGGGAGCGTGCCCCTCGGCTCGTTCGTTAGCGCCAGCGCCACCGACCAGGACAACAACACTTCCGAGCTTTCCGCGTGCCAGGTGGTGAGCGCGCAGCCCACTGCAACATCCACAGCCACGGCCACGCGGACGGCCACCAGCACCTCCACACGCACGGCAACCAACACGGCTACCCGCACGCAGACGAGTACCAACACACCCATCAGCACCAGCACTGCCACCGCTACAACCACGAAGACGGCTACGGCTGTCAACACAGCCACGAGAACTGCTACCATGACAAATACTCCGGTAGTGCCCGTAAGCACCAACACGCGCACTGCCACTGCTACCGCTACAGCCATAGGGACCGCCACACGCACAGCCACTCGGACCAACACCCCGGTAGTGCCGGTAAGCACCAACACGCGCACCGCCACCCGCACGCACACCGCCGTTCCGGGTGCGACTTTCACACCCACTCGCACGCAGACGGCTGTTCCAGGCGCGACATACACGCGGACGGCTGTCGCGCCAAGCTCCACTTCCAACGCTGTAGCTACTGCTACCCCTACGCTCCCCGGCAACGCTACCGCGACACCACCAGCGGAATGTAACCTTTCGTTCTCCGACGTAGATGCGTCGAACCCCTTCTACATCTTTATACGATGCCTTGTGTGCCGTGGAGTGGTCGGAGGCTTCGGGGACAATACCTTCCGCCCCAACGCTAACATCACTCGCGGGCAGGTCGCCAAATACCTGGCTAACGCCGCAGGGTTCAACGAGCCTGTCAGCGGGCAGACCTTCACCGACGTGCCTACCACGCACACCTTCTACGCGAACATAGAGAGGCTTGCCCGGCGCAACATCATCAGCGGCTACGACGTGGGCTGCGAGACGGGTGCCCCGTGCTTCCGTCCCGAAACGCCGGTGACCAGGGGCCAGGTGACGAAGATGGCCGCCAACGCCGCCGAGTTCTTCGACACACCCGCACCCGGCACGCAGACCTTCACCGACGTGCCCCCGACCGACCCCTTCTGGGTCTACGTGGAACGTCTGATAGCGAAGGGCGTCATCAACGGCTACCCGTGCGGAAGGTCAGCGGACGAGCCATGCGACGGGCAGGGGCGGCCCTACTTCCGGTCCCGCACCCCCATCACCAGGGGCCAGATGGCGAAGGTCGTAGCCAACACCTTCTTCCCCCAATGCGCAACCTCGCCCTAGAGCTAAACGCCAAGACGCGGAGACGCCAAGGACCACGCCAAGGTTAAGGATTGTTGGGATGGAACAAGAAGAACCAGGGTATAACATTAGTACCCAGGTTCTTCTTGCACGCTCCAAACCTCAATACTCTTGGCGTGGTCCTTGGCGTCTCCGCGTCTTGGCGTTTAGATACCCCACTCGCTTTGACGATTATCTACTTTCGTGCTAATCTGCCCTATTACGCGCAAGGAGGCGGATATGGCAGGTGGGACCGATTTCGGGGCTTATGATGCTTATATCGAGCAGAACTTCGAGGCTATGGTCGAGGAGTTGCGGCATTTCTGCTCGCAGCCGACGCTGGCGGGACAGGGTGTAGGGCTGGAAGAAGGGGTGGCGCTGGTGCGGGAGGCCCTGGAGCCGCTGGGTGCCAGGGTGAAGTTGGCCCCTATCGAGGGCGCGCCGCCGGTGGTGCTGGCCGAGCTTGGCGGTGGGGCGCGCACGTTGCTCCTGTACAACCATTACGACGTACAGCCGCCGGAGCCGCTGGAGCTTTGGGACTCGCCGCCGTACGCGGGTGAGGTGCGAGATGGTCGGTTTTACGCACGCGGGGTGGCCGACAACCGGGGCGATCTGCTGTCGCGCATACTGGCTATCAGGGCTTACCAGGCCACGGTGGGCGACCTGCCCCTGCGCATCCGCTGGCTGGTGGAGGGCGAGGAAGAGGTGGGCAGCCCAAATCTCGGCCCCGTCGCCATCGAGCACGCGGACGAGATCATGTCCGACTGGTGCGCCTGGGAAGGCTCTTGGCGGGACATAAACGATAATCCGCAGGTGATATGCGGCCTAAAGGGCATGCTCTACGTCGAGCTACACGCTACCGGCCCGGCCTACGACGCGCATTCGGGCCTGGGCGGCATATTGCCCAACCCGGCGTGGCGACTGGTCATGGCCCTCTCTACGTTGCGGGACGCGCAGGGCAACTTCGTCATGGACGGCCTGGAGGACCTAGTCGAGGGGCCCTCGCAAACCGAAGTAGATGCCATCCACCGAATGCCCTTCGACGAGCAGGCGTGGCTCAACCTGTACGGCATCGAGGGCTGGCAGCGCGGGAAAAGCGGGCACGACGTGTTGGTGGCGGAGCAGTTCGAGCCGACCGCCAACATCGCGGGCTTCGTGAGCGGCTACGGCGGTGAGGGGTCCAAGACCATCGTGCCAAGCAAGGCGATGGTGAAGATGGACTTCCGCCTGGTGCCCAACCAGACCCCCGAAAAGATGCTGGACCTGCTGCGCGCCCACCTTGACAGCCGGGGCTACAACGACATCCAGATAGTCAAGCTGGGCGAGTTGCTACCCGCCAAGACGCCCATTGACAGCCCACTCGTCCAAGCCTCCGAGGAGGTCTGGCACGACCTGGGGGAGGAGCGCGTGGTGATTGCCCCCATGACCGGCGGCAGCGGCCCGGCCTCCCTCATATCCAACGAGCTAGGCATTCCCCTGGTCATCACCGGCGGGGTGGCCTTCTCCGGCTCTCGCGCCCACGCCCCCAACGAATCGATCCGCCTGGACCAGTTCAAGCAGGGCATCCGCTTCTGGGGCCGCTTCTTCGACAGGCTAGCGACAATGGAGTAGAGCGCACGACAGGAGACGGAAACGCCAAGACGCCAAGACGCCAAGGACGCGCCAAGGTTAAGGATTATTAGATACTATACGATCACTAACCACTAACCACTAACCACTAACCACTCATCCCTCAAGGAGCCTACAACCATGAGCAACTTCCCCCTACGCATCGACATCAAGACGGCCCAGCACGACCGGGACTGGGACAACATGCTGCGTTACTGGCTGGACGCGGAAGGGGAGGAGGCGTTCACGGGGGCGTGGCTGTTCGACCACTTTGTGCCTATCAACGGGCACGTGGAGGGGCCGTGCATGGACGGGTGGACGCTGCTGAGTGCGCTGGCGGCGGCTACGAAGCGTCTGCGGCTCGGCCTGATGGTGGGCTGCAACGGCTACCGTCACCCGGCTGTGCTCGCCAAGATCGCCACCACGATAGACCGGGTGAGTGGCGGGCGGCTCGATGTGGGCCTGGGCGCGGGCTGGTTCGAGCTTGAGTACAACATGTACGGCATACCCTTCCCGCCTCCCGCCGACCGCATCCGCCAGCTAGACGAGGCCTGCCAGATGATGAAGCTGCTCTGGACGCAGGAGCTTTCCGACTTCCAGGGCCGCTACTACAACCTGAGCGCGGCCCGCCACGAACCCAAGCCGGTGCAGCAGCCCCACCCTCCCTTCACGATAGGTGGGGGCGGCGAGAAGCTGACGCTGCGGGTGGTCGCCAAACACGCCCACATCTACAACTCGCCCGGCGGCACCCCCGAAGCCGTGCAGCACAAGAACCGCGTGCTGGACGAGCACTGCGCCGCGATAGGCCGCGACCCCGCCGAAATCCGCCGCTCCTGGCAGTTCTACTTCAAAGACCCCGGCGAGGTAGAGGGCATGCGAGAGCGCATTGAGTCGTACCTTGAGGTGGGCATCGACCACGTGGTTATCGGCATGCCCACGGAGTACCATGAGGGGCTGGTGCGCGCTGTGGCGCGGGAGGTAGGACCGTTGTTGGGTGGGCAAAGCTGACCTCGTGCAAAGGTAGGACAGCTTTCCAGCGTATTGACACAAGTGCACTACGATGATAATATTGGTATATCCATTGTATATCCGAATCCGAAAGGAGGGTGAGGTGAGCCAAACACTAGGCAAGTGGGGTAACAGCCTCGGCTATCGTGTGCCAAAGCCGGTTGCGGAGCAACTGCATTGGAACGAGACGACCGAAGTTGAAGCACAGGTCGTAGACGGCAAGCTCATCCTGCAAGCTGTTGACGCCTCGGATATCCCTGTCTACAACCTGGAGGAGCTACTGGCCGGAGTGACCCCAGAGATAGTGCAGGGGGACATCAGCACCGGCAACGCCGTTGGTAATGAGGTCTGGTAAGAGATGGGCGACCTAACCGAGTACGTGCCGGAGCGGGGCCACGTAGTGTGGCTCGATTTCGATCCGCAGGCAGGTCACGAGCAGGCTGGTAGACGGCCTGCTCTTGTTCTATCTCCCCGCATTTTCAACGAGAGGACAGGGCTTGCCCTGGTTTGCCCTATAACCAACAGGGCATCGAGATACCAATTTGAGATCCAGGTGCCTGAGAATACAGGCGTCACAGGAGTCATTCTGTCGTCCCATGTAAAGAGCCTGGATTGGCGGGTACGTAGGGCTGACTATATCTGCGAGCTGCCTCGGCAGACGGTGGCGGAAACTTTGGGCAGGGTCATGGCTTTGTTAAGGTAAGCGTGGCTGTGTTACACGACGAATTCCGTATATGTGGGACATTGTCAGCGAAACCCTGAGCGCCTTCTTCATACAAGATACGGAGAGAAAGCATCACAGCCCATCAACTCCTGCCCCTACTACTCCCCTTTTGTTATACTTACCTGACGCCCTATCCTCAAACAGCGACGACTCAAACCCGGCTCCTGGAAAAGAAGGCCATGCACAGTCACACAGGTAGACACATCCCGCGCGGGTTGCGCACGCTCTTTGTTGCCCTTGCGCTCTTTGCTATGCTCACCGGGGCTGCGCTTCCGGAAGGCGTTCGCCATGCCTGGGCCGAGCAGTCGGGGCAGACGGCACAGCCTGCCGGCCTCACCTCCGAGGTAGCAGCCCCGCTTACGGGTGAGAACGCCGCGCTGCAAACCGGGCAGGACCAACCGGCGCAACAGCAGCCACCCGCACCCGGAGCCGACGGACCCATACCCGCCCCCGCCGCCGTCAGCGAGGGCAAGTTCCGCTACTTCAAGGACACCGGCCACTTCCTCCGCGGCATCTTCTTCGAGTACTGGGAGACGCATGGCGCGACCCCCGTGTTGGGACTGCCTATCACCGAGGCTATCATGGAGGACGGAATGGCGGTGCAGTACCTGGAGCGCGTCCGCCTGGAGTGGCACCCGGAGATTTCCAGCGACCGCCGCCAGCAGGTGCTCCTGACCCGGCTGGGCGTGGTCTCCACCGAGCAGCGGGGCATCTTCTTCGAGCGGCTGCCCACAGGCACCAGCACCCCCACCTCCCACTTCTTCGACGAGACCGGGCACAACCTGTCTAACGCCTTCTTCACCTTCTGGCTGAATAATGGGGGGCTGGCGGTGTTCGGCTACCCTATCTCTGAGGAGATAGTGGAGGTCAGCCCCACCGACGGCCGCCAGTACACGGTGCAATACTTCGAGCGCAACCGCTTCGAGTGGCACCCTGAGAATCCACCTAGCGACAACGTGCTGCTCGGCCTCCTCGGCATGGAGCACGCCCGCGCCCGCCAACTCGACCCCCTGGCCCGCGTGCTCATACCCTACCTCCTGGCGGGTGATGAGGACCTCACCGACTCGCCCGAACTGGGCAACTTCGTGGATGACGAGTTGCTGCCCGCGGTGCAGGCGCTTGGCCGCACCCCGCAGTTCAGGTGGGTGCCCGGCCTTATCGTGCGCAACAGGATTTTCGTGGAGTTCGCCGAGATTACCGAGGAAGGCGTGGCCGGGGCGTTCGTAGCCACCTACAGCCGGACCCGCCCCTACGTGATCATCGTGCCTGAGCGGGAGCGGGGGGCCTCCGTGGAAGCCCTGGCGAGCGTGCTCGCGCACGAGGCTACCCACGCTGGCAACGTAATCGGGCAGGTCGCCCCCGCCCGCTCCAATTGCAGCGTCGAGGAAGAAACCCGCGCGTATTTGAACGGCCTCGCCTCCTGGTTGGTGCTCAAAGGTGACGACGCGCTCTCGGCCCGCTACGAATCAGGCAGCCTCGAAAATGCCATCAACCGTTCGCTCCGCGGCTTCAACAACGGCCAGACCACCGTGACCCTCGACTTCGATCTGGGATCGGCCCGCCAATTCCTGCGCGAAGTCTACGGCTCCGACTGCGGAGAGTAAGGGATAACAGGTAACACGTAACACGTAACACGTAAGGCGGCTCAAGGGACTATGTACCCTGTGAGCCGCTTTATTGCTTATTACACCTTTCCGTGTTACGTGTTACGTGTTACCTGTTACCTGTTACCTGTTACCTGTTACCTGTTATCCCTCATTCCGTCCCGTTTATTTCCCCTTTCACCTGGCTCAGTTCCCACTCCAGCAGGTCGTTCCAGTCGGCGGCTTCGAGGCTCAGGACTACGTCAAGCTTCACGCACAGGCCGTCCTCCGTGAAGTAGCCGTACACGGGGTACCGGTCGTCGCCGTCGGGCGGGGATACCACCAGCGCCTCGCCGTCCAGCATCCAGCCGTACCAGGGTTCCTTCAGGGTGATCTTGCAAGCCTCATCGTAGCTGTTCAAGAACCCCGGCACCTCCTGCTTGAACTCCCCCGCCCGCCAGCGCTTCAAAAATATCGGGTCTACCAGCACGAGCCGCCCGCTCTCTATGGATATGTGACCTATATGCCTGCGTACAACTGCCATCTATATCACTCTCCTGCTCTCTCAATACTCTCTTGCAATCTCCGCTTGCACATGCACCGCCCTGCGGCTCAGAGGCGCAGCCCCCTCGCACGCATCTAATAATTGTTCCCGCTGGGGGCGCCAACTTCGACACTGCTTTGCCATGTTGACAGGGTGTGCTACAGTTGAAACGAACGGCATGCAAGGTGATTTGAAGGTTAGATAGGAAGAGAAGCGATTGAGAGACGGCGTTATTTACACCATAGGCTACGGCGCGCGCAGCCTGGACGAATTGGTAGCTACGTTGCGCCGCTACAACATAGAGTACTTGGTTGACGTGCGGTCGCAGCCCTACTCGCGACACAAGCCGGAGTACACAAAGGCGACCCTGGAGCAGAGCATACGCGAGGCCGGGCTGCGCTATGTGTTCATGGGCGACTCGCTGGGCGGCAGGCCCGCCGACCCGGAGTACTACAGCGGCGAGAAGGTAGACTATGTGAAGCTGCGCGAGGCTCCTTTCTACAAGGAGGGCATCATGCGCCTGCGGACCGCCCTGGACAAGGGGCTTACCCTGGCGCTCATGTGCAGCGAAGGCAAGCCCCACGAATGCCACAGGAGCAAGCTCGTAGGCGTGACGCTGGAGAGTTTAGGCATAGAGGTGCGCCACATAGACGAGCAGGGCGAGCTAAAGACGCAGGCCGAGGCCCTGGACGAGATAACTCACGGCCAGTTGTCCTTCTTCGAGGACAATCCGGGCACTTCCACGTCGCGCAAAGGCTACGCCAAGACATGAACGCATGGGAGGTTGCACAGTGCGGCCCAAGATCGTGACAATCGGGGTGTACGGCTTCTCTGAGGAGGAGTTCTTTGGGGCGCTTCAGGCGGCGAGCGTAGACACCTTCTGCGACGTAAGAGCCAGGCGGGGGCTGCGCGGTCCCCTCTATCGCTTCGCCAACAGCGCATATTTGCAGAAGCGGCTGGCCCAGATGGGCATACGCTACCTGCACATGAAGGAGCTTGCGCCCAGCGGAGACGTTCGCTCGATGCAGGACGACGCCGACAAGACCACCGGCATCCCGAAACGCAAACGGTTGGTGTTGAGCGAGACCTTCGTGCGCAGTTACGAGGGGGAACGCCTGGCCGGTTTCGAGGCGGCTCGGTTCATGGAACAGGTAGGGCCGGAAGCAAAGACGGTGTGCCTGTTCTGCGTCGAAGGCCAGCCGGAGGCTTGTCACCGCTCGCTTCTGGCGGGCAAGCTCAAGCAAGAGCTAGGTCTGGAGGTAGAGGATATAAGACCGCCGCAGTAGCAGTGCAGGGTCTCGCCGGGAGGGTCTATGAGGACTGTACACAGCATGAGGGTGCTCATCGTCGCCAAGACGCGCATGCAGAAGTATGCCTGCGTAGGTGGCGTTGCGCTGGACCCGGACCGCAGCCTCAGGCTCATGCAAGCCGACGGCTCTCCGCAACCGGGCGACACCCCGTACGAAGTAGGCGACCTGTGGCAACTAGAATGCGAGGCACCTGAGGAAGTCCGCGCGCCCCACTTCGAGGATGTCCATGTGCATAAGGCCCGCAAGATCGGAGAGGAGGTGCAACTGAAGCGCTTCCTGTTGGAGCGTCTCTCCCCCTGGTGTGGCGCTCTGAATGAGACTTTCGAGGGCCTGGTACGCTTCACCTACCACGGGCACGGCTACATCAACGATATAATGGGCGTGCCCGGCAGGAGCACGGGTTTCTGGCTGACGGACAAACCGCTGCAAAAAGTGGTAGATAAGAAGGTGTACTACAGGTACCCACGCCCACAGGGCGCGTGCCTGATCCCATACGTAGGCTACGCCCCGGCAACCGACCTGATACCGGCCCACACGCTTGTACGCCTGTCGCTGGCCCGCTGGTGGAAGCCGCACGACGCCGAGATTGAAGAAAGGTGCTATTTACAGCTATCGGGCTGGTATCTCTAGAAGTAGTCTCGCAAATAGCAGCCCCAAGTACTGGCGACGGAGTCCGCCCTTGTCATTTCGAACGGAGTGAGAAATCTCGTCCTTCACCAGGATGTTACCTCTTTCTTACGGTGCTTTGGTGCTGCGGTGCTGAAAGAAAAGTGAGACTTGAGTCTTGAGGAACGAGATTTCTCACTGCGTTCGAAATGACAAGGGCGGGGCTGATGTGCTCATCTCCTCATTCGCATTTGTGAGATAGCTTCTAACATGTTCAAAGGAGCCATGATGGAATTTACAGAGGTAGTGCTCAAGCGCCGGATGGTGAGGCATTTCTCGCCGGAGCCGGTGGACCCCCAGGTCATCAGCCGGATACTGGAACTGGCCCAGCACGCCCCGAGCGCAGGCTATACGCAGGGCCAATCGTTCGTGGTGGTCACCAACCCTGAGACCAAAAAGGCGCTGGCCGAGCTATGCGGTGAGGAACACTATGTGAGTGGGGGCTTTCACCCGTTCATTTCGGGAGCGCCAGTGCTGGTAGTGCCCTGCACCAGCGAGGAGGCCTACCACCGCCGCTACCAGGAGCCTGACAAGATGGAGCCGGGCGGCGAGGAGATCGAGTGGCCGGTCCCATACTGGCACATGGACATAGGCTGCGCGGTCATGATACTGCTGCTAGCGGTAGTGGACGAGGGTCTTGCCGCCGGTTTCGCTGGGACGCACGACCTCGACGCTGTTCGCTCCCTGCTCAACCTGCCCGCCGAAGTCACCCCCGTCGGCGTCATCCCAATCGGCCACCGCGCCCCTGACGTACCCTCCCCCTCGCTCAAGCGCGGCCGCAAGAAGCTGGAGCAGCAGGTCTATTACGAGAGATGGGGCGGTTCTGAAACGTGAAACGTGATGCGGCAGGCTCACTAAGGTACGCGAATGCAACCCTGCTCGTAGGACGAGACTCTGCCCCCTTGTCATCCTGAGCGTAGCGAAGGATCTAAAGAAGGTGAGTAGAGAGGCTGTGCAATGTACGTAGGAAGGTGCTGAAGGTTCAATGTAGGAGCGGGACTAACACCTGAGATTCTTCGCTACGCTCAGAATGACAGAGGCGGGCTTGGTTCCTCAATAAGCAACTGAACCGTATTCACGAACCAAATGACAGAGGCCGCATCACGTTTCACGTTTCAGACCCTGATCGCCAGTTCCGCTACCGTCAAAGCCTCTGCGTCGTCGTCGCCTGGGGGTTGGGGCCACCATACGTCGATGCTGCGAAAGAGCTTGTTGTGGGTGAAGGTCCACTTCAGGCCGTCGGGGCGGAGAACGCGGACGACGTTCGGCTGGCGCAGCTCTACGGTCCAATTATGGCGCAGCCCGGCATTCTGAGCTACCTTATGCCGCACCTGCTTGCAAACGTCCCTACTGTCGTACTTCTCCACGGTGAGCAGGCGCGCATCCCGGCCTAGGGAGCGCAGGTCCGACTGCTCGACCCAGCACTCAAAGCCGCCGCCAATCCACCTTATTAGCGTGTAACCCTCGCTAGTGGACTGTTGCACCACGCCATACCCGAGGCTGTCAGCGGCAACCAGCCGCCCGTCAGGCCCCTGTATCGACGCAAGCTCGCTCGCCAGGGACACCACGAGGCCGCAGGAGAAAGATTCCGCTCTCTCCAACGTGCCAAATGCAAGCATGTTGACCATGTTGCACCTCCTCGTGCCCGTTCGTCCTCGCATTAGTGGAGCACCCTTGACCCCGTTCCCGGCGGCAGTGGTACCCTGATAGCTAATTATAGCCATGCAGGTCGCTCTTGTACACTCGTTCGAGCCAAGTGACTAAGCCCCACCCTGTCATTCTGAGCGCAGCGAAGAATCAGGTGGGTAGTTAGGCCGTTGAACATGTTAGAGCATGATGACAAAAGCAAGTATGTTACTAATATCGCCAGTATTAAGCAGGGGTGGCTGATTCTTCGCTGCGCTCAGAATGACGGAAGCGGGGCTTGGTCTCTTGGCTCCGGCAGGCTACTCAGGCTGCGCGGCGCATACTGTACCCTTATAATGTAATATAGAAGACACTTCCATGAAACTCCCGCATACAGTAACGTCCTGCGGGAGATGGTAGGAATCAGGCTAATATGGTTGCACAGGTGCTGGACCCTCAAGGTTATACCTTCACCTTTTACTCGCTGCCCACGCTACTTACCATGTCAGCGGTGTTCCTGCTTGGCCTGTTCGTGCTCGCGAGGGAGCGTATCAGCCTCGTTAGCATCTCCTTCTTCATGGTAACGGTGGCGGTGAGCATCTGGCTCTTCTGCTTCTCCTGGATGTACGCGGCCAATAGTGCCGAGACGGCAAATTGGTGGTCCAGGGCAGCCTATCTGGGCGTGCCGTTCATCGCCCCCGCTACGTACCAGTTCACCACAGTGGTGCTGGGCATCCACAGGCGTTTCCGGCCAGTCATCATGTCGGCCTGGCTGCTTTCCGCCCTGTTCGCCTTCGCGGCTATAGCCACCGATAGCCTCATCACGGGCGTGGAGAGGTACTGGTGGGGCTATTACACGCTACTCGGGTGGGCGGGATCGGTGTTCGTGTTGTTCTTCGCCGCTTTGCTCGTAGGCAGCATGGTCCACTACTGGTCGGCCTACAAAGAACTGCAAAAAGGCCGGGCCAGGCGGCGCATCCAGTGGTTGATGCCCGCCTTCGGTGTTGGCTACCTGGGGATCGTGGACTTCGTGGCGGCGTATGGTATCCCCCTCTACCCGTTCGGCTACCTGGCGATCCTGGCCTTCGTGGCCCTGGCGACCCGCGCTATCTGGGCCTACCACCTCATAGATATCACTCCCGCGTTTGCCGCCAACGAAATCATCGAGACGATGAACGACGCGCTGCTGGTGTTCGACCGCGAAGGAGTGTTGCGAGTGGCGAACGGGGCCGCCTGCGAGATGTTTGGCTACCAGAGGGAAGAACTGCTCGGCAGGCCCGCTGGCAGCACGATTGGTGGTGTGGACTTCGCCCGGCAGCTTGAGGCATTAATCCAGGTGGACAGGATACGTGGCTACGAGATGACCTACTCGCATAAGGAGGGTGGAGTGCGGTTCCTCAGCATAGCCGCTTCGGTGATGCGCGGTGCCGACCGCGAACCTGTGGCTATCGTGTGCATAGCGCACGACATCACCGAACGAAGGGCCGCCGAAGACGAGGTCCGCAGCCTCAACGAGAGCCTGGAGCAGCGCGTCGCCCAGCGCACGGCGGAGTTGCAACGAGCGAACCGGGAGCTTGAGAGCGAAATCGCGGAACGCAAACGAGCCGAGGAGGAACGCACTCAGCTACTGGACCGCGAACAGGCCGCGCGGGCGGCAGCCGAACAGGCGGTACGCTCGCGCGAGGTGATGCTCTCTATAGTGTCCCACGACCTGAGAAATCCCCTCACCGCCGTCAAAGCCTCGGTAGGTATGCTGAGGCAAGCGATCAAACAGGTGGTGGCCGGCGCGGCGAGCACGGACCGGATGGAAGTAGGGTTGGCGCGCATAGACACGGCGGCTAACAAGATGAACATGCTCATCAACGAGCTGCTCGACTTCGCGCAATTGCAGGTGGGGAAGCCCCTGGAGCTTTACCGGCGCAGATTCGACCTGGTGAAGATGTGTGACAGGCTGGTCGCGGAGTACCAGCAAAGCACTAAACGGCACCAAATCTTATTCGAGACCGGCCTAGCCGAACTGATATGCCTGTGGGACCCGCTTCGCATCGAGCGGGTGCTGGACAACCTGGTCTCGAACGCCATCAAGTACAGCCCGGAAGGCGGTCCCATAACGTTAGAGGTGCGGCGCGAAAGCTCCAGGGGAGAGGCGGAGGGGCCGGGCGCGAACTGGGCCACTCTCGTCGTGAAGGACCAGGGCGTGGGCATCCCGGAGGCAGACCTCCCCTACATCTTCGACTGGTTCAGGCGCGCCGGTAATGTAGCGGGCCGCATACGGGGCACGGGCATCGGGTTGGCGGTAGTGCGCCAGGTAGTGGAGCAGCACGGGGGCACAATCGACGCAGAGAGCAAAGAGGGTGAAGGCTCCACCTTCACGATAAAGCTACCCCTGTACGCGCCCGAAGCCACGCCGGAAGGGCCTGCCGCCAAGCCTGCGGGTGTGGCGGGTGAGTAGGCTGCACTCGACCTGACCTATGGAGCAAAGTTAGTGCAGTGCCGGAGTCCTTTCCGATTGGAGAGATACAGGAAGGGATAGACAGAGTATGGGTGCCTGGTAGACGCCCGTCGATTGAAATCGAGGGCTACACTTTGCGAAGTCTGCCCTGCGGCAGACTGTTCCATCTCTTAGAACCTCATGAGCCCTAATGAGATGCACCAGTCCCGTAGGGACTTTGCAAGGTGTAGCCCTCGATTTCAATCGACGGGCGTCGCATGCCGAGAATGCCATGTCGCTGAGAGTTAGTGCAACCCTGTTTCAGCGCTGCAAGCACGCTCAAGTAAACTAACAACATGGCGTACGTGATCGTGCTGACAGCGCTTGCGAGCCTTGAGAGAGGCTAGTTGGACATCTAACTCATCCAGCATCCAGATGTCGGTGCCCGCCGATACTACCTCTACAGAGGCATCGCCTGACATAACCACGGCACGATCAACGTAGCTGTCGTGCGTAATGCCATGCTCCTTCAAGTAGGCACATAATCTCATTGCATTGCCTATCACTTGAGCACCAGGACCAGGTCTCAGCCTTGCCATGTGGCCGTTGCTGGTTTCCTTGTACCATCTGCCATTCTCCACCTTGAAGTTGCCGGTATAAGTTTTCACCTCGAACGCCCAGATACCGCCGGGACCAACCAGCACTATATCAATATCGCCTTCCCCGTTGCACAGGTCAAGATTGCGAAAGATGGTCCACTGCGCGTCCAGCACATCCAGCATGTGCTCCACAATGCGCTGCTCGCCATCTGAGCCAGTTCTATAGCTATAAAGGTGGCTACTAGGGTTCTTGTGCAGGTAGTCGCTACCCGCCACAACGTGAGGTCGTCCGTTAGCAGGACTAGCTGGCAAGCCCTTGGAAACCGGGGCCGGGTAAGCTGCCTGAGGGGTCATGTTCGATGTGGGCTGTTCGTGCAAGGGATGAGGTTTGGCAGCAGGGTAAGGTGGCTGTGGGTTAGACGAGGGAATTCTAGCTGCTGATCTGCGCGTGCCTGGCAAAAGGAGCCTGGTACCTGATAAGACAAAGAATAAAGCCAGGAAAAATAAGATAACGAACCAAGTATTCTCCACGAGTGCCTCCTAGAGTATGAAGTAAGCAGCCAAGCTGGAGGCGTACAGTAAGAGTCTGTACCCACGGCTCGCATGCGGAATGAGTATATCAGTGGGGAGTTGCCAGGGGGAATATCCCAATTGGGCTATTTCTTGTGGAGAGTAATTGCTATTGGTCCTAACACCAGTACTACATGCTCACCGCGGAGTAGATTTCGCGCAAGAAACGACTGGGCACGGTGGCGAGTAGTTTGGTAGTGTCAAAGCCGACACGCTGGGCTAATCGCTCCCACGAGGGGTAGGAGATGGGGTGGGGCACCCAGGGGTTGCCATGGTCGGTGTTGTACTCGACCAGGATGAAACGGCCACCCGGCTTGAGGTAGCCACGCACGAGTTGCAGCACCGGCTCCTTGTGCCGCTGGTAGTGCAGCGAGTTCGCCATGACTATGCCATCGAGGGGAGGCAGTTCCACCGGGCGGGTGAAGTCTGCTGCTATGTAATGGACGGTGCTATCCGGGAAGCGGGCGCGCAGGGCTGCCTCTTGCTCCCGCAGGCCGCCCCGGTCCGTGTCCACCGAATAGATAGTAGCGCCCGGCCCCAGCAGGTCGGCCAGGGCGAGCGTGAACGCACCCCAACCGGAGCCGAGATCGGCCCACACCCCACCCGGTCCGGGAATGCCGTCCTCTAATAGCTGTACGTGGTCCTCGTGATCCATAGCAACTGACGGCGACAGTGAGCTACTGCTGCTCCTCCAAATAATCAAGGGCCTCCGCGTACAGTGGCTCAGCGGGGTCAAGATCAGCGGCCTGCTGTATATCCGCGAGTGCGCCGGGGTCCTTCGGGTCCAGCAGCGCCAGCGCCCAACCTCGGACGAAGTAGGCCGCTGCCAGGTCGGGCTGCGCCTCTAACTGTAACGTGGTGGTGCGCGCTACGTACTCGACCATAAAGTCGATGTTGCCCGCGACGGGGGAGCCTGTGAAGAGGGCCGAATTTGGATTGAATATCGCATCAATGTTGAAACGACCCAGCGTGTAGAGCGCCGCCGGGTAGTCACCGTAGAAGATGGTGGATAGGAGCGGATAGCCGCTGTACTCGATGTGCTCGGCCCGATTAGAGGCGTCCAAGTTGATAAGCGCGGCGTTCCAGATGTAGGCCGGGTCTTGCGACTTGAACTTGCGCGTCTTGTTTATCGTGTCCTGGGCGTCCTTCCACAGGTCGTGTGTGGCAAGCTCAACGGCCCGGTCGGTAAGCTCGCGCAACTCCTCCGGCTCGCTGCCGGCCACCGGCTCGAACCGCACGTCCACCATGTTAGAGCCGTCCCAGCGTTTTACCTCGGTGGTTACGTAGTCCACGTTGCAGGCGTAGCAGATGACGTAGTGGTCGGTGGTGTCAAGCAGCACGTCCAGTACGTCGTCGCCGTTCAGGTCCTCCAGGCTGCCGGAGGCGGGAGCAGAGCCACAGTGCGACACCTCGTTGTGCAACCTCTGCCCGTCGAAGCGGAGTATGTTGAAACAGCCAGCGTGCGCTCCCGCGTTACTTTCTACCTGCAACCAGACGTTTTCCGGCTCGATAGGCACCTGCTGGACCCCTGTCCTGTCCAGGTAATCGGGGTCCTCAAGCTCAACCCGGTCCACTTCCCGCCAGCCGTTCCCCTCACGCGAATAGACGGCTACAAAGTGCTGCTCCAGAGGCTCGAAACGGCGCATGCCATACGAGTACGCCGCCCAGTAGGGGCCAAAGCCATCAGCCGTATCTATCTGCATAACGTGCACGCCCTCGAAGCCTCCGAAGCCGGGGTTCTCCCCGCCCGGCGTGGGAGTAGCGGGCAGCCCGGCCACCACCGTGGCCTGAAGCTCGTCAGCCAGTTGATCGGTAGGCACCTCGCCTTCGTCTTCAGGTGGGAGCGGGGTTTCAACAGGTCCGGCGGTCGGGGTCTCGCCCCGCTCCTGCTCGCTCGTGGGAGTGCGGCGCGGCCTGGCGGGGGTGGTCG
The DNA here is from genome assembly GCA_036386675.1 of Chloroflexia bacterium. Lineage (GTDB taxonomy): Bacteria > Chloroflexota > Chloroflexia > QHBQ01 > JADMIH01 > JADMIH01. The sequence goes on from DASVVE010000009.1 coordinate 15,990, forward strand.
CCCGCGCCTCGGCTGAGGTAGGTTGGACGGCGATGGTGGGGGTAGGAGTAGGGGCCGTGGGTAGACCCGACTGCCCGCACGCCGCCAGCATGGGCAGCAAGGCAGCAGCGACAAGCAAAGATAGCCGCTTTTTCATCATCTCTCCTGTGCTTATATGGCGCTTAGGAACTCAAATTGACGATCTTCTTTATTAGACCTTCTAGTTGCTGTCAGTGATTAGCGGCCACCACCCAGACGAGTCATCCACCTTTCAGGCTCCGTCAGCGGCCCGAAGCCGTATTTGGCGTAGAGGCCGTGGGCGTCTTTGGTGGCTAACAGCCAACGCTTCAGGCCCTGCAACTCCGGGTGGGACATGACCGTCTCCACCAGCCACACCGCCAGGCCGCGCCCCCGGTAAGCCTCCAGTATGAATACGTCGGCAAGCCACGCGAAAGTTGTGTAGTCCGTGATTACGCGGCAGAAGCCGATTTGCCGCGCCCCCTCATAGACGCCAAATGCTAGCGAGTGCTCGATAGACTTCCGAATCGTCTCCAGGCTCCTACCCTGCGCCCAGTAGGACTCGTTCGATAGGAAGCCATGCACCACCTCCAGGTCCAACCTATCGGTGTCGGTGCTTATGCTAAATTCGTCCCGGTGCCATTCGTGGACCATATCATCTCCATAGGGTCAATCGACGTCTCTGCACAGGAAGGGTACCAAACGGCACCCATCGCACGCGGTGTTACTGCGTGAATTGACGGCGTACAAAGGATGATAAACCACGCGGCGAGAATCTGCAAAAGTTCCGTATCAAAGCATTCACCTAAGCAGTCCGGCTGCTTTACAGTCGGGAAGCAGGACTCTCTCCCCCTTTTGTCATTCTGAGCGCAGCGAAGAATCTCGTCCTACACGAAGGTATTACCTCTTTCCTGTACGGCACCACTAGCCTTAAGAAAAGTGATACTTGGGTGCTGAGGGACGAGATTCTTCGCTACGCTCAGAATGACAAGGGGGGAGTTGGTCCTGCCACACGAACGGGGTCCTGCAAAGGCACCCAGGCCATTCGTGACCATGACCCCGGCCGCGCAATAGGCTATACTATCGTGATGGAAGTACCTACCAACGTTTCACCCGCAGCGTCCGCGGGCAGCACGGGGCCCCTGGAGGAGATCGCGGCCCCACTCGCGCCAAAGCCCGGGGCGTACCCTCTCATGCCCGGCGCTGAGCCGTTCCTGTATGAAGCCGGTCCGGTGGGCTGCTTGATGCTCCACGGCTTCACTTCGACCCCTTACGAGATGCGCGGCTTGGGCCGCTACCTGGCCGATAGGGGTATCACCGCCGGGGCCGCACTCCTGGCCGGGCACGGCACCGCACCCGAAGACCTGGCGAGCACCACCTGGCAGGACTGGTACGCCTCGGCGAACGATGCCCTGGACGCGATGCTAGCGCGGTGCGATAGGGTGTTCCTCGCTGGGTTGTCGCTGGGTGGGGCGCTGACCCTCTATACCGCCGCGCACCGGGGGCAGGACCTGGCGGGCATTATCACGATGGGTGCGCCTATCTACGTGCCCCCGCCGATTGGAAGCTTGCTACGGGGCATCCAGGTGCAGATGCCCTACCTCAACAAGCCCTACCGCGACATAGAAGACCCCCTCGCCCACAACAGGCACGTCTCCTACGAGCGGTCGCCAAGCGCCGCCACCGCCTCGCTCATCGAGTTCATCGCCCAGGTGCGCGGCGTACTCGGCCAGGTGACGGTGCCCGCCCTCGTGATGTACGCTCGCCGCGACCACGTGGTGCCTTACATGAACTCCCACCACATCTACTCGCGCCTCGCCTCCCACGACAAGCGCCTGGTGGCCCTGCACCGGGGCTTCCACATCATGACGGTGGACACCGACCGCGACAAGGTGCAACAGGCGGTGTACGAGTTCATCAGCGAGCGTTCTGAAACGTGAAACGTGAAACGTGATGCGGTTTGTGGCGGATGGTTCGTGAATAGGACTCCATTGGGGCATCAGGACCAAGCCCCAATGGAGTCCTGAGCGCAGCGAAGGATCTCAAGAAGGTGGGGAGGGGATGGTGCTGAACAACAGGAGCGATGGTGTTGAATCCCAACTGCTGGGAAAGGCCAACATCTGAGATCCTTCGCTACGCTCAGGATGACAGGGGAGCAGGGTTCCACACAGGAAACAGAGCCGCATTCACGCACTCTATTGAGCAAACCGCATCACGTTTCACGTTTCACGTTTCAGAACCAAAGGAGTAAGTCACATGCTACGGGGCGTGCTTTTCGACATGGGCGGCACTTTGCTGGAATACAAGCGGGAGGACTGGTCGTCGCTGGACGTGCAGCTCAACAGCGATCTGCACACCTACATCGCCTCACGCGGGCACGCTGACAAGCTACCGCCTCTTGACGAGTTCCTGGAGGTGTTCAACGTGCGCACCCGCACCAACTGGGAGCAGGCGGCACGCACTCAGAAAAGCTTCAACCTGCTCCACCTGCTGGACGAGCTGTTCAGCGAGCACGGCATCTCCGAAAAACCCACCGGCGACTACCTGCTGCCCTGGTACAAAGGCGTCAGCGACATCACCTACATCAGGCCCGACGTGAAGCCCACGTTGGAGCGGCTGCGGGACAGCGGACTCAAGCTGGGGCTGGTGTCCAACACGGCCTGGCCGTCCACCATACACGACCCCGACCTGGAGCGGTTCGGCCTGCTAGACCTGCTGGAGTGTCGCATTTACTCGTGCGAGTTTGGTTGGGAGAAGCCTGCTCCGCCTATCTTCCGCGCCGCGCTGGACTGCATCGGCCTGGGAGCCGAAGAGACCGTCTTCGTGGGCGACTTCCGCCGCTACGACATCGCGGGCGCTCACGCAGCGGGTATGAAAGGCGTCTGGAAGCGCATAGAAGGCCGCCCCGCGGACGTGGACGACCCCACCGTAGTGCCCGACGCCACCATTACCACCATAGGCGAGCTGCCGGAGGCACTAAGCATGCTATACGGATTCGGGATTTGAGAGAACCACAGCACCCCAGCCCCGCCTTGTCATTCTGAGCGCAGCGAAGGATCAGGTGGGTAGGGATGGTGTTGGACTACAGTGACCGACTCCCATTTTGTCATTCTGAACGCAGTGAAGAATCTCGTCCAACACCACCCAAGTAGCACTTTTCCTACAGTCACAGTGTGCCGTAAGAACGAAGAAGCATCCCGGTGAAGGACGAGATTCTTCGCTTCGCTCAGAATGACAAGGGCGGGACTCTTGGTCTGAAAACCTCCCATCAAACCAAATTAGCAATTAGCAATTCGCAATTCGCAATTCGCAATTCCAAATCCACCATGATTACAGTACCAAAAGAGATTTGCACAGACCTGGGCCGGGCGCTCACCAAGGAGTGGGTGGTTGCCAACGGCATCGGGGGTTATGCTTCCAGCACCATCACCGGGGCGAACACGCGCAGATACCACGGCTTGTTGGTGGCCGCGCTCAAGCCGCCCGTGGACCGCACGGTGCTCCTGTCCAAGATTGACGAAGAAGCCATTGTAGGCAAGCAGACGTTCTACCTGGGCACCAACGAGTACCCGGACGGTAAAGTGCTGCCCGGCGGCTTCGAGCACATCGACGGGTTCAGCCTACAGGACGGCATACCCACTACCACCTTCCGGCTGGGCAAAGCCCTGTTGCACAAGACCATCTGGATGGAGCACGGCCAGAACACCACCTACGTCCGCTACACCTACGAAGGCAGAGGCCCATGCGAGTTGGTGCTGCACCCGCTGTGCAACTACCGCGACTATCACGACAGCACCACCGGCTCGCCCTACCACGAGCTAGGCGTGGAGACACTAGATACAGGCTGCATGGTAACCGCACGTCCGGGTGCGACCCCCTTCTGGCTCACAACCTCGCCGGGGGCTGCTTTCCAGCGAACGGGCGCTTGGCTCTGGAACTTCGTGTACCGGGGCGAAGTAGAGCGGGGCTACGAAGACACGGACGACTTATATGCGCCGGGCGCTTTCCGCGTGGTGCTGAAGCGCGGGCAGAGCGTTACGGTAGTTGCCAGCACCGAGCCGCCGGAAGTCACCTCCCCCCGTGTGGCCGAGGCTTTCGAGCGCGAGCGGACCAGGGCCAGGGAGCTGTACAAGGCAGCGGGGCTGAAGCGCGGCGACGAGAACGGGGATGCCGCCGACCCCGACGCTCCCCTGGAAGCTATGGTGGCCCAGTTAGTGCTCGCCGCCGACAGCTTTATTGTGCAGCGCAAGGTAAGCCGGGGTGGCGACACCATAGAGACGCCAAGCGTGCTGGCGGGCTACCACTGGTTCACCGACTGGGGCCGCGACACCATGATTTCGCTGCTGGGGCTTACCCTCCCGACGGGGCGGGGCCGCGAGGCGGGCAAGGTGCTACAGACCTTCGGCATATTCGCCCGCGACGGCCTCATCCCTAACCACTTCCCCGACTCCGGCGAGGCCCCGCACTACAACACCGCCGACGGCACGCTCTGGATGTTCGCGGCGACCGAGGCGCTAGCCAGGGGCAGGGGCAACATCACGGTGGCCCGCAACCTCTACCCGCTGCTGGCCGACATCATAGCCTGGCATCTGCGCGGCACGCAGTACGGCATCAAGGTTGACCCCACAGACGGCCTGCTCATGGCGGGCACCGAGGGTGTGCAACTCACCTGGATGGACGCCAAGGTGGACGATTGGGTGGTAACGCCGCGCCAGGGCAAGCCCGTGGAGATCAACGCACTGTGGTACAACGCCCTGCGCGTGATGGACAGCCTCCGCGTGTCGTTGGGCCGCACGGTCGTTCGTGGCGGCAAAGAGGAGTTGCCCGACTTCCACGCGCTCGCCAACCAGGTGCGCGAGTCGTTCCGCAGGCGTTTCTGGTTCGACGCGGGCAACTACCTGTTCGACGTGATAGACGGCCCTATCGGGCATGACTTCTCCATACGCCCCAACCAGGTGTTCGCCGTCTCCCTCAGCAACGACCTGCTCACGGTGGACCAACAACGCCCCGTGCTCGAGTGCGTGCGCAAGCACCTGCGCACCCCTTACGGCCTGCGCACCCTCTCGCCAGAAGACCCTGGCTATATTGCAAACTACGTGGGCAACCGCCGGGAGCGCGACGGTGCCTATCACCAGGGCACTGTGTGGCCGTGGCTCCTGGGGGCTTACTTCGATGCCGTGCGCAACGTAGACGGTACGAAAGCCGCTGCTGCGGAACTCCGAAGCATACTCCCCGCGCTCCGCAGCCACCTCGCGGACACCGGGCTAGGCACCATCAGCGAAATCTTCGACGCCGACCCACCCCACGCTCCCAAAGGCACCATCTCCCAGGCCTGGAGCGTGGCCGAGCTACTACGCCACATTTGGGGACCAAACCGGCTCTTATAAGACGGAAACGCCAAGACGCCAAGACGCCAAGGACCCGCCAAGTTAAGGATTGTTTGGTTCTAAGTAAAAGGACCAGGGCACATGATGTCGTACTCTGGTCCTCTTGCGTGAGCCACAACGCTTAACCTTGGCGTGGTCCTTGGCGTCTTGGCGTCTTGGCGTTTCCGTCTCCTCACCCTATCAAGAAGGGTATACTTCATCAAGTGTGGGGAGGAGTTTGCCCCAGGTGTAGCGGTCGATGGCGCGCTCGCGGGCGGAGGTGCCGAGGTCGAGGCGGTGGTCGGGGTTATGTAGCAGGGTGAGGACGTTGAGGGCGAAGTCTATAGGCGTGCGGGCCAGCAGCATGTCCTTGTTGGGGCGCAGGAAGATACCCTCCGCGCCCATCGGGGTGGACACAATAGCGCAGCCCATCGACATCGCCTGCAACACCTTCAACCGCACGCCGCCACCCATGCGCATCGGCACCACGTACACGCTCGATCCCGCTACCCAGCCTCGCGTGTCGGGCACCGCTCCCGTCACCGTCACCCCCGGCGCATCGGCCAGGGACACAACCTCCGGCGAAGGGTTGCGCCCCACTATGTAGAAGCGAACCTGCGGGCGGTCGGCCCTCACCAGGGGCAGCACGTTCTTGACGAACCACGCCACGGCATCCACGTTGGGCCGGAAGTCCATCGTGCCGTCGAATACCAGCGCTTCCACTCCACGGGGTATGTTCGCGGGCGGAAAGGCGGCGTCCCTGGACCAGTAGTTGGTATCGACTCCGTTGGGGAGCACGCGCAGCACAGCCGCCTTACTGGGAGCGCGCATGGCGAGCGCCTTCCTGTCCCCATCCGACACTGCCAGTATGTGCTTGCTGGCGATACACACCCGCCGCTCGAACCGGCGCAGCCTCCACCACTGCACGAGCGAGTAGAGCGCGTAGGGCAGGCGAGCGGCGTCGGCGATGTCGGTCGTGAAGGCGCGGCGCTGCAACACGTACTCGGCATTGTGGGCGTCGTAAGTCAGGCCCGGCGTGGGCGTCTCCAGCTTGCGAAGTTCCGACGAATAGCCACCGAAACTGCCGGGGCGCGACTCTTCAGTCCACAAGCCCATATCCTCGATGCGGAACCTGGCGGCGAGCAGGCCATAGGTCGCCATCTCGATGCCCTCAATGTGCACCGCGTCGAACGGCACCTCCTGGCACAACGTCGTAACGCGTTCGAGCATCTCCGTCGAATGGAGCCGCCAGGCCATGTCGGGCAGGCGAGTGGTAGCCAGTTGCTGCAAGCGGAGGACGCTGGAGCGGGTGGGGTGGGGCAGCGCTTCGGCCACCTTGCACGCTCGCCGCAGCCGCTCCATCTCCATCGGGCCGTCGGAGGCGAACGTCAGCAGGTAGACTTCGTGGCGTTGTGCGAGGTGCAAGAGGATTTGCAGGTTGCGTATAGCCGCACCCTGTCGCGCCGGGTCGGGCCACTGCGGGGCCAGCACTAGGATTCTCATCGTGGGTATTATAACCTAGCTACGAGCCGGGCGATTGATGAATATTGATAATATATTGAGGTAACAGAGAAGCTTTGGAGATATCTTTGTAGGGGCAGGCCCCGTGCCTGCCCCTACAAAGATTGCCGCACCAAGTTGTCAATCTTTACAAGTTGTGGGCTACAATTACAAAGTCCCCCTGCGGGGACTTCTCACTACCTTTGGGAGTCCGCATAGGCGGACTTTGTAATTGTAGCCTGCGGTTTCAACCGCCGGGCAATATCCGGTACTCACGCACGGCCTCTACAGCGATCCTGCGAGCATCCTCCTCAGAAAGCCCATTGCCATCAGGTGGAGTCAGTAGTATGTCGAAATCGCGACTACGCTGTTCTCCCTCAAGGTCCTTTAGCCGCCGGTACTCCTCTATGCCCACTATGACGGCAAGCTCCTGGCCTTCATTCGCCACGATAATAGTCTGGCCCCGTTCGCTTCGCCTGTAAGTTCCGGCAAATTGCCCTGTGCTTCGGTGAGATTGACCATCCTACTCATAACATGCCCCCTTCACACAGAATTGTAACATAGGGCGGGAAAACAACAGGCCGGAGCACTACACCAAGCGCAAAGCCGCCAGCAGCTTCGGCCCGAAAACGAGCAACCCCACCACTACCGCGCCTATCGCCGTGAGCAGCACCACGCCCGCCGCCACGTCCTTCGAGACCTTCGCCAGTGGGTGGTAGCCCGGCGACACCAGGTCCACCAGCGCCTCCACCATCGTATTGGTCATTTCGGCGGCCAGCACCACTATCACCATCACACCTAACACTGCCCATTCCGTCAGGGTAAGCCCCAGCAGCCAACCTACTAGCGCCATGACCAGAGCAATGGCTATATGGATGCGAAAGTTACGCTGGGTGCGAAAAACGTAGAAAAGCCCGGCGAAAGCAAAGACGAAGGACGAGATTTGGGAATTTGAATTGCGGATTGCGGAATCATGTGGAATGGGAGCATCAGGCGGTAGAGGCGGTATGGGCTGCGTCATTTCGCATCATCAAATCCGAAATCCGAATTCCCAAATCCTAAATTCAGCAGCGCGTCTTGTCGCTTGTGCATCTTTTCGCGGTCGGGGTCGGTCGTGTCGTCGTAGCCGAGCAGGTGCAGGAGGCCGTGGACCAGCAGGGTGGCGACTTCGCGCTCGGTGCCGTGCCCGTATTCGGGGGCTTGCTCGGCGGCCCGGTCGTAGGAGATGACCACGTCGCCCAGGTACTGCGGGCGCTCCTCCGGGGTAATGAACTCCTCGCTACCCTCTTCGGCCATGCCGAAGGAGATCACGTCGGTCTGGTAGTCGTGGCCCAGGTACTGGCGATTGAGGGCGTGTACCTCCGCGTCCGTGGTCACCACCACACCCACCTCAAGAGGCGTGGGCGCACCCTCCGACTTGAGCACGTGCATAGCCAGCCTGTGCAGGGCGTCGGCATCTACTTTCTGCTCAAACAGCGACTCTACCTGCACGGTGATGAGGTAGCCGGAACCGGGGTCGGGGCTGACCTGCGCGCCTGCCGTTTCGGGGATGGCGGTGTTAGGCTCGTCAGGCGAGAGGGGCTGTTGTGGGGCGGGTTGCATGCTCGCTCTCCGTGGTGGGGGTGGTCTCCAGGGTTGGAGGTACATGATCGTATATGCTATGACCATTCGCACCATTCGCACCATTCGCACCATTCGCACCATTCGCGCCGTTGGTGCCGTTGGTGCCGTTCACTCCATTAGGACCTTCCGAACCGTTCGGCGTTGCTAGTACCACAGCAGCGGGAACAGCCTCTACAGGCGCAACGACAGGGGCTTGCTGGGCCTGTTTGCCCGGAGGTTCGGGGTACACGATGCGCGGGTGGTAGATACCCTTCAGCATGCTGACGAACGCCTCCTGGATTCGAGCGAGGTCGCGCACGGTGAGGTCGCACTCGTCCAGTTGCCCCTCCTCGATGCGCTCGCTGATGATCTTGTGGACCACCTCGGCAATGACGTCGGCGGGCAGCGAGGCGTGATCGCTGTAGAGCGATGGGCTTTCGGTGGCGTCACTGTTGGCCGTGCCCGTGGCCGCGGTGGTAGCCATCTTGTCGAGCGCGCCGCTCTGGGCCATCGAGCGCACGGTGGCCTCAACCCCATCGGCCAGCATCAGGATGGCGTTCTCCTTGGTCTGGGGGCGCGGGCCGGGATAGCGGAACTGGTCCTGGCTCACGTTGGGGTCCACTGCGGCGGCCTTATAGTAGAAGTACTTGATGAGCATCGTGCCGTGGTGCTGCGGTATGGCGTCCAGCACGCGCTTGGGCAGTTTGTACTTCTGGCCCAGTTTCACCCCGTCGCGCACGTGCCCGGCTATGATGTGGGCGCTTTCGGCGGGGCTGAGGAGGTCGTGCAGGTTCGCCATGCCCGACTGGTTGTCGATGAACGCCTCCGGGTGCTCCACCTTGCCGATGTCATGGTAGTACGCGCACACCCTCGCCAGCAGCGTATCGGCCCCTATCGCCTCGGCGGCCCGTTCGGCCAGGTTGCTCACCACGAGCGAGTGGTGGTAGGTGCCGGGGGCCTCTTGCATCAGGCGGCGCAATATCGGCTGGTCGGGGTGGGCAAGCTCCATCAGTTGCAGGGGCGTGGTGATGCCGAACAACGTGCCGAGCAGCGAGAAGGCCGCGTAAGTGATTGAGGTGGAGATGCCGCCGTTGAAGCCGGCCGCGAGCAGCAGCAGACCAACCGAGTACCAGTCGGGCACGCCGACGGAGAGCACCTGCGTGACAAGCGCCGCCGCGAACGAAGCGCAAGCTATGAAGAAGCCCGCCCTGGCGAACGTGCTTACCTTCTCGATGCGCGTCAGGCTGAATATGCCCGTCAGGCCGCTGACGAAATAGTAGACCGGCAGGTCCATAGACAGGCCGTTGCTCAGCATCACCCCCAGCAACACCGCAGTCACGGCGGTCACCACCACCGCCAGGTCGGCGCTGAGCAGCACCGCGATGAGCATCGACACGGCGGCCACAGGCAGTAAATAGGGCAGCAAGGAGTGGCCGGGCAGTATCAGGCGGGCCGCCCCAATCGTGATGATGAGCAGCATCGCCACCAGCACCAACTGCTTCTGTCGCCGCCAGACCTGCGGGGTGTTGCGGAAGATGTAGATGTGCAGCAGCAGCATGAGCAGGCCGACGATACCCGCGGTGCCAAGCACGTTCTGCGGCGATAGCTGCCTGCTGAGGAGGCCCGCCTCCTGTAGCTTCTCAATCGCCTCAGGGGTGATAAGCTCGCCCTGCCGCAGTATCGTCTCGCCGCGCTGCACCTCGACCACCACCGGCTTCACGGTAGCGGCCGCATCCTGGCGGCGCTGCTCCGTCTGGGCCTGATCTAGCGCCATGTTGATAGAGAGGCGAGGGCTTATGAAGGCGATGGCGGCCGCCTCCTGGTCGGAGGTAAGCGCGGGCACCAGCACGTCGGATAAGCCCGCGCGGGCCGCGTTGAGGTCAGCTTCGCTCGTAACCCGGCGGCTCTTCATCACCGCGTCGAAGCCGGGTATCACCGCGTTATCGCGCCAGTAGCGATAGTCGCTGTCGTCCATCTCCAGCAGCAGGTCCATCTGGTCCCGCGTGAGGGGCGTATCCTGCAAGGTGCGGATGCGGTCGCGGCCGGGGTCGGGATTGGGGTCCTGGTTGCCGCGAACGCTGTCAATCACCGAGAGGTTGTTGAGCAGGATAGAGCGCTGGCGCTGCACCTCCTCGGCGTCCTGCACCCACACCTCGTTGGAGGGCGACTGCCTGGCCTTCTCGCGGGCCTGGTCGGTGAGCACTTTCGACTCGAAGCGCAGAAACGTGGGCGAAAAGATATCCTGTCCCGCAGGCACGCCCGCCTCAATACTGCCCTGCCCAGGCTGGAACGGCACCACCATGATGCCGGTGAGGACCACGATGAGGAAAATAGCGGAAAAAACCACGTGCCTGGGCCTACCCTTGTAAGGCTCGGCTTCGCCCGCGATGGGGCTGACTGGGCGGGAGCGGAACGGCAGCCGCAATCGCATCGCGCTCGCCAACTGCTGGCTCTGCCGCCTGCCGCCCGTGGCTACGGGCTTGTGGGGCTGGGTGGAACGCGCCTCGTCCGCCACCTTGCGTGGAGATTGGGGCGTGGGCTGGCGATTGGGGTTGGGGGGCTGGCTAGGGCTGTCCATAGGCCTGGCTGCTTAATGCGAAGAAAGCGCGGCTGACAGCTAAACGCTGCCCACTTATGCTACTGTGCCGCGCCTTCGGAGAGGATGCTGGTAACGACTTTGTTGACCAGTCGGCCCTCGGCACGTCCCTTCAGTCGAGACATGGCGACGGGCATCACTTTGTTCATGTCCTTGGGGCCGCTCGCGCCCACCTCGCTGACGATGCCGCGTACTTCGGCTTCGATATCAGCTTCGGACATCTGCTGGGGTAAATAAGCCTCGATGAGCGCCGCCTCGGCCCGCTCCTTCTCCGCGAGTTCGGGCCTGTTGTGCCGCTCGTACTCGTCCGCCGACTCCCGGCGCTGCTTGATCTCCTTGCGCATGACGTTCTCAACGCCCGCGTCGTCAAGCTCCCCTATCTGCGCGATCTCGGCATTCTTGATAGCCGCGCGCACCATACGTATAGTGGACTTCTTCAAGTCGTCACCGCTACGCATAGCGTCCTGCATATCTTTGGTCAGTCGCTCTTTGAGGCTCATGGTGCTGAAACGTGAAACGTGAAACGTGATGGGGTGAGGGTTAGTTGGTTACTGAAACGTAAAAGGTGAACATCAGGGTAATGCTTCTTAAGACGCATCACGCATCACGTTTCACGTTTCAGAAACCACAAGGGTCTAGGGGCGGCACTGCACTAATACGCACATCGCACTCCTAGACCCTGGTTGGTTCAATCAGAAGGAAGTTACCGGGAGGCCTTCAGCATAGCCTTGCGGCGGCGGGCGGCTTCTTTGCGCTTGCGCAGCACGCTCGGCTTCTCGTAGAACTCGCGGCGGCGAGCCTCGGCCAGAATGCCGTCCTGCTGCACCTTCTTGTTGAATCGGCGCAGTGCGCTTTCAAAACTCTCGTTATCGCCGACTACAACGTCAGTCACGCTACATCACCCCTTTCGCCACTGTATGCCTGGTATCTGGTATTCCAGATGATTATATGTCAGGCGTGCGTGGGTGTCAAGCTATGCTGGTCCATAACGCCTAGCAGCCTCACGTGCTGGCAGGCCCTTCACTGCTCGCATCTGGGGTTGAAGGCAGTGTTGGAACCGGAGCAGGTACATTTACTACGACCGTGGTGGGAGTAGTCGTGATTGTTTGTGGTGTGATTTGCGCGCGCTGTGCGACCGCGGCCTGGGCTACCTGGTTCTGTTCGTCCGGAGACTGTGGCACCAGCTTTTTACCCAGGTAGGTGCCCGCGCCTATACCTGAAAGCACCAAGAGAGTGGTGTCTATATCGGGTAGGGTGAGTCGATTGCTCTGGTCGAGGCTGACGAGGAATACACCTATCGCCACAAACGTCCAGACAAGGTACTGTAGCTTGTGCAGGCTGAGAGAGCCATCGTCGTCCGTCAGCAAGGTAGACAGCGGGCCGTGGTTGTCGAGGGTAGTGCTTAACTCCTTGCCGGTCCGCAGATTGTTCACCTTGATGCCTTTAGCCACTATCGATGTAGCGCCGCTCAATCCAAGAGCCAGGAGAACGTTGTCCGGCACGTTCGGCACGTCGCCGGATAGCCCTTGTTGGAACCTGGCGAACATCACTGTGATGTAGGCAAAGAGCACAGCCACGGTCCACAAGAATAACTGGAACTTGGAGATGCTATAACGGTTGTCTTCTCCAATCGCGAACTTGAGGGGGTTCCACGTACCCGTAATGAAGCTTATCACCAGCCACATGACAACGAGTACCAGGGCGGGCGGCCAATACGACAGTAACCAGGACACAACGCTCCTCCTTCTGAGTAAGGTGCGGGTTTGCGAATATGCCACCAGAATATAAGGGCAGCAAGCGCAAACGCCCAGGGACCAAAAGATCCTGAGCTTCTAGACTTGTAGCGCTAGTCTGCCAATAGCACCAGCGTGGACCAATGATAGCATATCAGCTTCTTCGTAGCAATAACATCTTTCAACCCGACCTAGACCCTGTTTCGCGTAACCTCAGAACGTACCTACTTACAGGCCGTGCGGGCTACTTCGCACTCTGGGAGGACTGTGAGGCAGCTAGCTCGGCTCTTCTATTTTGGACGATGGACGATAGGGACGAAACCGCCAAGGACGCCAAGGACGCCAAGAACGCGCCAAGGTTTAGGATTGTTGGGTTGGATGCTGGCCTGTACCCACTCTCTACTCAGACCTCAGTCCTCAGTCCGCATCACTCCTATCGTCCATCGTCCATCGTCCCCATCACCTATTCCACCAACTTGACCAGCTTTCAGGCGGTAGGTTATAATAGTCTCGCCCCCGGCAAAGCAGGTTCTATTATATGAGGGGAGCCTGGACAAACGGGGGACCGAGCGACGAGGCTTGGTATATCAGAGTAAAGGGGAAATATAAGATGGCCGATACAACCACAGTGGAAATTATTACCGACAACGAGTTTCAAGATAGAGTGTTGGAGGCCGAAAGCCCCGTCGTAGTGGACTTTTGGGCCCCCTGGTGCGGGCCGTGCCGCATGGTAAGCCCCATAGTAGAGGAACTGAGCAACGAGTACAGCGGCAAGGTGCGCTTCGCCAAGATGAACACCGACGACAACGAGGCGACCGCTACCCAGTACGGCATCTGGAGCATTCCGACCCTCATCATCTTCAAGGAGGGCAAGGAAATCAACCGCCTGGTAGGCTTCGCCCCCAAGGAGCAACTCAAGCGCCAGATCGACCGCTCCCTCGCTTCATAAGCACAAATACGGCACAGTAAGAGAGTAGGCCACCGCCTGCTCTCTTTTATTTAAGAACGAAAACGCCAAGACGCAAAGACGCCAAGGACGCGCAGAGATTTAGTACGGTGGGATGACTACAAGAAGGACCAGGGTTCGCTATCAATACGCTGGTCCTTCTTGTACCCTCTAAACCATTTATTCTCTTGGCGCGTCCTTGGCGTCTTTGCGTCTTGGCGTTTTCGTCTTCTGGAAGCTAGCCTGCGTCAGCGCGCGTATATTTCGCGGTAGAAGCCGTAGTTTTGGTAGACCTTGCGTAGGTAGTCCTCAGTCTCGAACAGGTCGATGCGCTCGATGTAGAGGTCGGGGTCGATGAGCGCGGAGCCGTCGAGCCAGCGGTCGGCGTTGCCGGGGCCACCGTTGTAGGCGGCGAAGCCGGGCAGGAGCTTGCGGTCGAAGCTGGGCAGGTTACTGGCGAAGTAGTAAGTGCCGTAGCGCACGTTGACGTAGGGCAGGTAGAGGTCGCTTGCGGAGAAGCTGGTGTCGCCAAGCTGTTCAGCAATGCCCTCCCCCGTAGAGGGTATCACCTGTGTGAGGCCCCGCGCATCGGCGTGAGACTGCGCGGCCGGTATGAACTGGCTCTCCTGCCGCATCAGCGCGTACATCACGAGCGGGTCAAGCTCTCGCTGGGTAGCCTCTTGCAGCACAAGCCCCTCGAACGGCGTGGGGTACATGATCTGGAGCAGCAGGCCGGGTCGCTTTAGCGGGTCACCCCTATCCATGCTCGCCAGCAGTTCGCTTACCCGCATGGCGATGTTCGCGTTTGAGTTGTAGCGCAGGTAGATAACCAATTGCGCCAGCGAAGCCCCGTCACCCCGGTTCCTGAGCCGTTCGGCCAGTATGCGATATGCGCTGTAAGCTTCAGCCTCGAAGCCTAACTGGAACAGCGATACCGCCCGCAGAAACTCCGGGTCTTGCGCCAGGACGTTACCTATTTCGTCTGACGCGGGTGCCGTGCTCGCGCTCGTAGCTGTTGCCACGGGAGTTGAACCGGGAGTGCTCTCGGACATAGGACGCAGGCCCGCCGCCCACGATACGAGTGCGGCCCTCTCCGGCCCCTCGCGTTCGTAGCGCACACCCAGCTCATCGGCTGTTATGCCGCTCTCCTGGGCCGTGAGCGCCAGGGGGCCGCCCTCGCTCTCGCCAGCCAGTAGCGACTGTGCGCGGAAGGCGTAATAAGAAGCAGGATTCAGGGCAGGCACCTGAGATATGTTGTTGCGCCACGCGCTATCACCCAGCCCTTTTTGCAGCTTGCCGACCCAGAACAGCGCGTCCGATTTGAGCGTAGGCGACACCTCTTGAGCCGAGAGCACCGGCTGCAACAGTCCTAAAGCCACCTCCCGCTGCTCAAGCCTGTAGGCCAGCACGCCACCGTTGATGCGTGCGCGGATAGTTTCGTCGCCACCGTTGGGGTATGAGGCCGCCGCCTGCTGGTAGGTGCCCACAGCCTCGTCCCAGAGCGCCTGGTCGCGCAAAGTGTCACCGGCACGCCGGTTGGCCTCCACCGCGAATGTAGAGGTGGGGTAGGTCTGTACGGTGGCGGTGTACCAATTGTAAGCCGAGTCGTAAGCGCCGGAAGATTGGTATGCTTTGCCGGTAAGCAGGCTTGCCTCGGCCAGTTCGGTTGGGCCGGGCGACCGCTGACGCAGGTTGTCCAGGTACACTATTGTCCGGTTATAGAAACCCGACTCGTATGCCGCGCGCGCCGCCTTCATCGGATCGACCGTGCCGCTGAGCAGGGCCGAAGAGTCGATCTTGAGTAGCGCATCCACGGCGCTGTAGACTCCATAAGAATAATAAGGGCAGGGTGAGGACTCATTGTCGCCGCACTTGCCCTTGATGTAGGACAGCAAGCGAGTCCTGGCGAGGTTGGTGTCGCCTCCAGCTTTGGCTTCGTTGGCGGCGTGCACGGCGGCGGGCAGACCGTAGTTGTCCAGCAGCGGTCGTGGGTCGGAAGCTTGCAGCGCGGCCAGGCGGTCGTACAAGCCGAGCGCGCCTTTATGGTCGCCCCGCCGAGCCTTCACATCTCCCCAGGCAAGTAGCGCCTCCCGCAGGTCAATGTCCGTGAGATTGCCGCCCACGATGGTCTTATATACTTCCTCCGCGTCCTGGGTAGCCCCCAACAGGCGGGCCTTCATCAGCATGACGGCGTGGCGGGCAGGTCCGGCACGTTGGAGATAGTTGTCGTACGCCCGCACAGCCTCTTCATCCCGCCCTGTCTGCTCGTAGATATGAGCGATGCGGGCGAGTGCGCGGGGGGAGCGTGGGTCGTCAAGCTGGGCCAGGATGGTATAAGCACGTATTGCGGAGTCGGGCTGTCCACCCTGCCAGTAGGCCGAGGCAAGGCCCCAAAGCGCCTCACGCGAGTCTGCCCTCGTGCCGTCGCCCACCAGGGCCGAGAACTGCGAGATGGCCGCGCTGTACCTCCCTTCCTCGGTCGCGGTGTAAGCTTCGCGCAACGGCGTGCTCCACCCATCGGATTGAGGCTCATGGGTGAGGTCGCCTACTGTATCGTCCGGGCCACCAGGCACGACACTTGGCAGCGGCGTGGAGGAATTGATGAGGGCTATAACATCCGAGGGGATGCTGGACTGGCCCACGCTCCTGGCAGGCTCGCCCTGGTTGCGCGTGATGGTCCACCATACCGTCCCGGCCAGCAAGGCCAGCACCGCAGCCAGGGCAGCCAGGGCCACCCAGGCGGGCACCTTGCGCGAGGGTGTCTTGTTGGCCTCCTCTATAGCTTCGGCAGCGATGGTGTGGTTATCGCCGTATTGGGCGTGCTGAGGCGCGGTATCGTGCACCCTTACCTTTACAGGGGCTATATCTTGCGGGGTGTTGGGATCCATGAAAAACCTGGGAAGGGGAAGGGGATTTGCCTGGGCCATTCGCCCATACGTCACCGACAGTATAGGCGGGTGGCAGGGATGCGTCAAGCAGCCTAGTTTGAAGGCCGGGACTTATTTATTCGCCGCAGAGACGCAGAGGGCGCAGAGATTACGCGGAGATAAGGGTTGTTCAGGAAGGGATACGGGGAGCATCCTACAGTACGATGCTCCCCTTGCCCCATTCCACCCTCAATTCTTCTCTGCGTACCTTTGCGCTCTCTGCATCTCTGCGGTGAATAATTCGTTGGCTATTCGGCAGGGAAGATAACGAGAGACATCTGGTCGAAGTAGCTCCAGCGGCGCAGGAACGAGTCCCATTCGGTGTAGTAGAAGCCGCCGTCGCCTACATCCATCGAGTAGACGCCGCCCTCGTCGTAGCCGTAGATGACTACCGCATGCTCGTAGGGCACCAGCTTGAACCGCTCGCCCTCGTAGAAGTGGTAGTAGCCGGGCCGCGCCTCGTACCTGCCGGTGGTTAGCCACACGACCACAGGGTTGCCTGCCGCTACGTTGCCCTTCAGGCGCGATACCGGCCCGTAGAAGACTACGGCATTGTACCCCCGTTTCTCAAGCACCGGCACCAGCGGCTCGGCGTAGATGCCGTAATCGTCAATGCCGCCGTGCGGGCCGTGGATGTCGCCGCGGAAGCCGATGTGCGGGTTGGGGTGCTCCGGGACTTCGCGGATGAAGTCACGCTGGGATACGAGGTTACCCCAGTAAAGCGTGACGGCGGCGGCTGCCGCGTATTCGCAGCTCAGGTTGTACCATTGGGCCACAGAGGGAAAGCCCTCTATCATCGCTTCGTCGGCGGCCGCTTCCACCCGGACGGCGGGCCTGTGCAGCGCCGCAATTGTGGAGAAAAGTACGAGTATTAGTAGGTAACGTAACTTGTGCCCAGACCTGGACCTTACGAACATAGCGCCCTTCCTCATCGCGACCTAGCCCTTCGCGTGCGTCGTCAGCCACTACATTATGCAAGAGGCATGCCATTTTGGGCAATCAAACGCGGCAATTACATAGCTATTCGCAGTCATGTTACGCGGCCACTCCTTGCAGAGGATTTCCATGCACGACAAAAGCCTGCCATACTGCACAACAGGAGAACTGGACTGCACAGTGGGTCCGAGCCAGGGCTGCGCCAAAGTAGGAGAGCAGCAACCAAGCCCCAACCTTGTCATTCTGAACGCAGTGAAGAATCTCGTCCTCTACCGGGATGTTGCCTTTTTCTTATGGGACTCTGTGGCTGAGAGAAAGGTGGTATTTGGGTGCTTAGGGGCGAGATTCTTCGCTGCGCTCAGAATGACAAAGGGAGGCAGAGTCCCCTATTCAGGTGCTACGATTCTGGCCCACCCCTCCGTAGTGATTGAGCGATAGGCCGATTAGGTATATAATTGGAAGGTTGCTCGCGGGCGGCCGCTTTACCGGGTGCCTGCAACTGCTATGCGATACGGAGTACGGCTATGGGCACCGGCCAGGACGCGCAGACTACAAGCACAACTGACCTCGCACTCGACATGCTGAGGACGCTGTTCGATTACTCGGTCTGGGCGCGCGACCGGCTGCTTGAAGTGATAGAGCCGCTTGAGGAGAGCAGGCTGCGCGAGCTTCCGGGCGACGGCAAGGGCGTCTACGGCACCATCTTCGACACGCTGGCGCACATGGCCGCCTCCGAGTGGCTCTGGACGCAGCGCGTGCTAGGGGAGTCGCCCATGCGCTCGCCCAGGGGAGAGGACTTCAACGGCCTGCGCAACCTGATCGATTGGTGGAACGGGGTGCACGTCGACTCGCTGCAACTCCTCAACGACCTCAGCGCAGCCGACCTGGAGACGGAGCTAACCTACTTAGGTCCTGACGGCAAGCGCCGCACTCGCAAGACCTGGCACATGCTCCTACAGGTGCCCAACCACCAGACCGAGCACCGCTCCCAACTCGCCACCATGCTCGGCAACCTCGGAGTTGAGGTGCCGCAGACAGATTTGGTAGTCTATTTGAGCGAACAGTCCAGTAGATAGAGAACTATTGTTGAATCGCAAAGAGGCGGCCCACGCAAAGATGCGTATATATTTTTCAATGTGACGAGGACCGTACCATTTTCCAGCACGATTCTAGACCTGTCACTCGTCACTCTCACCAACCGAGCTAGCACGACTTTCAAGGAGGATAATTGATGGCGACAACGATGCAGAACGAGGCACAAGGCACGCAGACCGGGCACAAGTGGGTCTACCTGTTCCACGAGGGCAACGCCAAGATGCGCGACCTGCTGGGCGGCAAGGGTGCCGGGTTGGCAGAGATGACCAGCCTGGGGCTGCCGGTACCCGGCGGCTTCACGATCACCACTGAGGCATGCCGGGCATACTTAGAAGGCGGCAGGCAATTTCCCGAAGGCATGTGGGAGCAAGCTATTGAAGCCCTCCATACTGTAGAGGCGGAGATTGGCAGACGGTTGGGCGACCCGGATAGTCCGCTGCTGGTTTCCGTACGCTCAGGCGCTAAATTCTCAATGCCGGGGATGATGGATACCGTCTTAAACCTCGGTGTCAACCCTGATACTTTACAGGGCATTGTCAAGCTAACGGGTAACGAGCGCTTCGGGTACGATGCCTATCGCCGCTTCATCCAGCTCTTCGGGCGTATCGTGATGGGAGTGCAAGCCAAGCATTTTGATAATCTGCTCGATCATATGAAAGAGGAGCGTGGAGTACAACTCGACACTGATTTAACCGCCGGTGACCTGCGCCAGCTAGTGGAGCAGTTTAAGGAGGTGGTGCAGCGCGAGACCGGCCGCCCCTTCCCCGATGACCCGTACGAGCAACTGCGCCTCGCCATCGAAGCGGTGTTCAATTCGTGGAACTCGCCCCGTGCTTTTGCCTACCGCAACGTGCAAGATATCCCACATGACCTGGGCACAGCAGTCAATGTTATGACGATGGTGTTTGGCAATATGGGTGATGACTCGGGCACAGGTGTAGCCTTCACCCGCAACCCGGCCACCGGAGAGAGTAAGCTCTATGGTGAATTCCTGGTGAACGCCCAGGGCGAAGACGTTGTGGCTGGTATCCGCACACCGCAGAAGATTGCGCAGCTAGAGCAGGATATGCCCGAGGTTTACCGGCAGTTCCTGGAAATCGGGCAGCGCCTGGAGCAGCATTACCGGGACATGCAGGACATGGAGTTCACGATCGAGCGTGGCAAGCTTTACATGTTGCAGACTCGCTCCGGCAAGAGGACTGCTGCTGCGGCGGTGAAGATTGCTGTGGATATGGTAAGTGAGGGACTTATCTCCCGCGACGAGGCAATACAGCGGGTGGAGCCTGCCCATGTGGTGCAGTTGCTCCTGCCCCGCTACGATGACGATGACAAGGCGCGCGCCCGTAACGCAGGCCAACTGCTCGCCGTTGGTCTCAACGCCGCGCCGGGTGCGGCAGTAGGCAAGGCCATCTTCACAGCGGACAAAGCTGCGGAACTGGGCCATGCCGGGGAGTCGATAGTGCTGGTGCGCGAGGAGACCAACCCCGAGGACGTACACGGCATGATCGCCTCTAAAGGCGTACTCACGGCGCGTGGTGGGGCTACCTCCCATGCCGCTGTGGTGGCGAGGCAGTTCGGTAAGGTGTGCGTGGCGGGTGCCGAGAACGGCGGTCTGCACGTAGACGACGAAGCGGGCTTCTTCACCGCCAACGGCAAGACGGTGCGCGAGGGCGAGATTATCTCCATCGACGGCACGACGGGCGAGGTGTTCCTGGGGGCTATCGCTCTCATCGAGCCGAACTATGAGGAGGAGCACGATCTGGTGACCCTGCTCAGTTGGGCCGACGACGTTCGCAAGCTGGGAGTATGGGCCAACGCCGACTACCCGCGAGACGCCCAGAAGGCGGTAGCTTTTGGGGCAGAGGGTATCGGTTTGTGCCGCACGGAGCACATGTTCTTCGAGGAGGTACGCCTGCCCGTAGTGCGCCAGATGATCCTTTCGGCCGCTGAGGCTACCCGACTTGAGGAAGCTGTGGCTAAGACACAGTCTGCGCTTGATGAGGCTGAGACCGATAAGGAAATCGCTGAGGCAAGGGCCAATCAAAGCAAGGCTCAGGAAGCCCTAGCCAATTCACAAACACAGAAGAACTATCGCAGTGCCCTTGAGCAGCTAGGCGAGATACAGCAGGGCGACTTCTACGGCATACTCAAGGCGATGGAGGGTAAGCCCACCGTCATCCGCCTGCTTGACCCGCCCCTGCACGAGTTCCTCCCCTCGTTCGAGGACCTGCTGGTGCAGACCACCGAGATGCGCGTGCGCGGCGAGACCGACAACGAGGAGTACAAGCAGAAGGAGTACCTGCTCGGCATAGTGAGCCAGATGCGCGAGCAAAACCCGATGCTGGGCCTGCGCGGCTGCCGCCTGGGCATCCTCTATCCCGCCATCAACGAGATGCAGGTGCGAGCCATCCTGCAAGCTTCCCTACAACTGCTCAACGAGGGACTGGAGTCGCACCCTGAGATCATGATCCCGCTGGTGGGCCACGTGAACGAGCTAAGGGTGGTGCGCGACCTGTTGGAGAAGGTAGCGAGGGAAGTGGTTGGGCAAGCCGGGCGCGAGGTGCCCTACAAGTTCGGCACGATGATCGAGGTGCCACGCGCCGCGCTCACCGCCGGGCAGATTGCCGAGCACGCCGAGTTCTTCTCGTTCGGCACCAACGACCTAACGCAGACCACCTACGGCTACTCCCGCGACGACGCCGAGGGCAAGTTCCTATTGCAATACGTGGAGCGCGAAGTCCTGCCGGAAAACCCCTTCCAGGTGCTCGACCGCGAGGGCGTGGGCCGTCTGGTCAAGATAGCGGTGGAAGAGGGCCGCAAGACCCGCCCCGACCTGAAGGTAGGCATCTGCGGCGAGCACGGCGGCGACCCCTCCTCCATCGAGTTCTGCCACCAGGCTGGCCTCAACTACGTCAGTTGCAGCCCCTACCGCGTGCCGGTAGCGCGCCTCGCGGCAGCCCAGGCAGCCCTCACCGCAGGGGCGGAGAAGGATAAGTAACTAGCGAAGAGACGAAAACGCAAAGACGCAAAGAACGCAAAGGACGCGCAAAGAGGATCAAGGGTTTGGATGTTAGTAACCAGCAGAGTGATTACCCAGTTGAGTTATCGATGGAGCTTAACAGGCTGTCGCATAGCGCGATTGGGGCTGCTCTAGAGGTACATCGTGTGCTTGGGCCGGGGTTCCTGGAATCTGTATATGAGGAAGCACTCTGCCTGGAATTGGAATTGCGAGGGATTCCTTTTGCTCGCCAGGCACCCCTACCCGTTTGGTACAAGGGACGAGTAGTAGGGGAAGGCAGGATGGACTTGCTAGTGAGTGATTGTCTGGTAGTAGAATTGAAGGCAGTTGAAACACTGGCGGCAATTCACTCTGTTCAGTTACTCACATACCTGAGAGCAACAGGCCACAAGCTAGGCCTCCTAATCAATTTCAACGTCTCCATCCTGAAACATGGCATAAAACGTGTAGTGCTCTCACACGCACACAACCAAAACAATCCTTAATCTCTGCGCGTCCTTTGCGTTCTTTGCGTCTTTGCGTTTTCGTCTAATTTATCTCAAGGAAGAGAATTATGCCTGACTGGGAGAAGGACCCACACCATATCCGGGAGAGGT
Organism: Chloroflexia bacterium; assembly: GCA_036386675.1. Classification (GTDB taxonomy): domain Bacteria; phylum Chloroflexota; class Chloroflexia; order QHBQ01; family JADMIH01; genus JADMIH01. The sequence goes on from DASVVE010000009.1 coordinate 38,303, forward strand.
TGGAGGAGGAGGAGTACGCCCGGTTATCGCCCCTGGCGGCGAAGTCGCGGGAGGCCACGCGGCCATTGGAGGAGGAGCCTTCGCCCACGCGTACCGCCTTCATGCGCGACCGCGACCGCGTGATCCACTCCAAGGCATTCCGCCGCCTGAAGCACAAGACGCAGGTCTTCATCGGCCCCATCAACGACCACTACCGCACCCGCCTCACCCACACGGTCGAAATGTCGCAGATCGCCCGCACCATAGCGCGCGCCCTGCGCATGAACGAGGATGCCACCGAGGCGATAGCGTTGGCTCACGACCTGGGGCACACCCCGTTCGGGCACGCCGGGGAGGACGCCCTGCGTGAGATTTACGACCACGGCTTCAAGCACAACTACCAGTCGCTACGCATCGTGGACTACCTGGCGCGGGACGGGCAGGGCCTCAACCTCACCAACGAAGTGCGCGACGCGTTGATCACTTCCACCCCGGTGGAGGAAGGGCTCTCCTCCGAGGGCCTAGGATATGGCTCGATAGAGTCCAAGATCGTCAAGCTTGCCGACACGATAGCTTACATCAACCACGACACCGACGACGCGATACGAGCCAGGATCATCAGGAGCAGCGACGTACCCGACGACGTATGCAGCGTGCTGGGTAACACCAACGCCGAGCGCATCAACAAGCTCGTAGAAGACATTATCGAGCAGAACTACGCGATAGCCTACCCGGAAGGCAAGCTTGCTAGGCGGGACAGGTGCGCCGTGGAGCTAAAGGTCAGCCCCAGGGTGGAGCACGCAGCCAACACGCTGAAGCAGTTCCTCTACGAGCGGGTCTACATCGGCTCCGACGCCAAGGCCGAGGTCAGTAAGGTGGACCACCTGATAGCCTCGCTCTTCAGCTACTTCTGCTCCCACATCGAGGAGCTACCCCCCGAAATCCGCAACAACCCCCGTGGCGAGACCAACGAGCGCATGGTAGTAGACTACATCGCCGGCATGACCGACCGCTTCGCCATCTCCACCTTCGAGCGCATCTTCGTCCCTCGCTCCTGGAACTCTTGACGATTTTGGATTTTAGGTTTTGGATAGCGGTGGGAGCCAGAGGATGGATGAGTAAGAGTTCAAGATTAGAACAAGCTCACTGCGCTTAATGGGATGCGGATCGCTTGAGTCTTTGCCCGGGGCAGGTCCGCGGAGTAGAGTAATAAATATACTAAGAGAGAGAACCCTCTGCAAAAAGGCAATTGCCTACTAGAGCCGAAGGGCTCGTCCCGCGATATATTAGTAGCAAGTAGCAGGAATCCCTGCTACTTGCATTGCCTATGATCGTGAGCCAGAGGACAGGAATATAGATCAAGTGGTCTTGGGTTGAGAGCCTGGACTTCTCCAACTCACCTTTCCAGGGGAAATCAAGGACAAGGCAAGTTGCTCGGGACGTACCGAACATTCCGCTCGATACAATCCCTCTTAATTATTTTCTTGGCACAGCCTCGCTCTTTATAGTACTGCCAGGTAACAGTGCACTTAGCTTCAAAACACTTCGCCCGCCCGCCACCGACCAAGTGTCGCGCTCTCACCCAGGCAAAAGTCTCTTTTACTGTGCGAGTTGGCGTGCAAGTTGTCTCGGCAGCAGCATCAACGGCATCGGCATCGTCTTCACTCGCGCTGGCAGATTCGAAATCCAGGAAGTTTTCGCTGGTGGGATCGAAGGGGCTACCCCTAGGAACAGTGATAGTAATCCACCCCTCGTCATCGCTAATGGAGTCCTGGTTTGTCATGTCGTTATTCATCTTCGATGGGTCTCCTATTACACGTGCTCGTTAGCTAAACGCCAATTGGTACAAGCCTGTTATCGCCATTGTGCGGCCAAGAGCCACTGTGGCACTGCGCACCTGTTAGTTGGGCGCTCGGGTGTCGGGTGCGCCAGTTCGTGCGGTCCGTCGTCAGTCTCAACCTCCTCTTTCAGTAGATGAGCAGTCAACATATCTCGCCACCAACATGAGCAAAGTGTATGCCCAAGACTGCTTAGTAAACGCCCAGTAATGACTCGAATACAGCGCGGTCATCGTTTCAAGACCACTCCGTTGTCCGTGCTTCCTGAGAATATTACAGCGTGACTTCTCCAAACGCGAAGGTCAATTTTGTAAAGCGTTCTTTCAACATACCGTTCCCTACTCCACTACAAGGCCTTGCAGCTACACACTAGTGCGTCCAGCCTAATACTTGACTACACATACTCGTACTTCATATAATACGAAAGCCGTTCTTTGTGAAATCGATGAGCCAATAGTTAAACGAGCACTGCTGGTGCACTAGCTTGTTGCCTGCTAGCTCTATGCCAGCGCGAAGCAAAGGAGTGATACATCATGGCAATGGTTTGGATTACCCAAATCGAGAATTTCCGCAAGGAAATCTTCACCCTCAGGCAGTCGGACCCGACCTATCACCCGGTAATTGGCGGGCACCAATACAAACCTGACGAGCGAATAAGAGTGCTACCCCGCTACAGTAAGAACGCCTCCTCCTTCGCCGTGCCGTGGGCCGACCACGGTCGCTTGCTTATTGACGGTCCCAATAGCCGAGTCACCGTAATTGTTGGCCCAACGTCAACCAGCAGTATTGATTATTTGCGCTGCTTCGACAGGCAAAAGAACGAAATAAAACCTGCCCTTCCGATGGGGCCACGTGGCGGCAGTCAGATAGCCGATGTCTCCCTGCACCTCGTCTTCAACGATACTGGAGTACACTTTATCATCTGGTCAGCCAATCAAGTTGGTAATGACATAATTCAGGAAGCGAAAAAGCTTGGCGATCTATTAGCCGGAGCACTCATAGCAAAATTGTCCCAGCCATCGGAGTAATAGCAGAACTCTTCGAGAACGTTCAGGTGCATGCGTATAAATGGCGCGGTTTCCGAAAACCGCGCCATTTATTTATCTGCGTAACGACATCCTCATCCACTTGTAATCGACACATGAGGATCGGACAAGTACCATGTTGTTTCGGGTGTCATCAGCCCGAGCGTTTCTTCGAGTCATCTCTGGTTGTTAGCAAGTAAGTGCCAAACTGCCGGGTTGGTGTCCAAAATCGTCAAACTCCACACCCGCACGCGAGCACTTCTTCGACCTGAGTGCCCTTGACCTCGTAGACGGAGTGCCAGTCGCCTTCGTAGTAGAAGCCGTGGGTGACTATGTCCATGACCCTGTCGTTGTTCAGGTCGAGCACGGCGGCGATGGAGTGAGCGGATGGGGCGCTGAACTCCTTGTCCTCGGCGTAGACCTCGCCCTCTATGGGGATCGTCTGCACCTTGCCGTTGACCACCTTGCGCATGAAGATGATTGAGTAGTCTCCGGCCATTGCGTTGGGGGTTATCGAAAGTCCCTCATACTCTGTGACGTAATTGGTGGCGCTCACCAGCACTTCCGCCGAGCCGTCGCCCTCAAGATCAATGCGGACTACCTGCGAGACCTTCACGGTGGGATTGGCGAGACCCATGCGCTTAAGCTCGTCGCGTACAGCGTTGATGTATACCTGCTGGTTGGTCCGTTCCACGCGGGGCACCCTCGGCACCGCCGCCCAGTTGCCGCCCATACCAAATACCTCGTACTTGCCGGTGCGCTTGGGAGAGACTGTAAGGCTGTACGTGTCCTCACAAGGTACTCCGAGCGACTCGGACCTGCTGCCTGTAGACACGCCCATGAAACCCGCCAGGCTGTAGATGCGGTACTTGATGCCCGCCTTCACGTTGGCCGCCATCTTGTCCGCGGTAACCCACTTACCACCCTGTGAGCCACCCAGTATGCACGCGCTACCGTTAAAGTTGACCAGCGGCACGATTGCGGCCTGCGCGCCAGTGGGTGCGGCCTGAGAGCTTGCGCTGCTGATACCCATGACGGCAAGCAGCGCGACGGCGGGCGCGATAAAGCGGCGGAGTTTCATAGCATCCTCTTTCCTAAGCTGCTACAGCCTAGACTAACTATGTGCTTTTACCCCTTCAAAGCTTTATTAGCTGATTTTCCGGTACCTGTAGCTGTGCTTTATCCACTGGATGTGGTACTGGCCCTTGGAAGACGCTGACATCAGAGCCGTATAGACCGTCGCCGGGACGTCGTAGTACTGGTACACAGAACCCGACGTGAATTCAATCTCCAGTATCTGATTGTCTGCATCATAGCCCACCGAGCGCAAATTGCTGGACTCTACGTGCTGCCTTTGCATAGAAACTCCACCTCCTGCATAGACCATCTACTACGGCAACGAAGACCTTACCATTATACAACGAGTTGGAAGGGACCTAGTCGCGCCACCCCTGCAACAAATCTCCCCACCGCATGTCCACAATTGACCAGGCTGAAGGTGCCATATTAAGCTGATTTGCAGACCTTTCGTTGCGTCCGACTTGTCATGGCTGCGGCCACCAAGACAATAACATGCTCAGCGACTACTTCCTCCTGTCATCCTGAACGCAGTGAAGGATCTCAAATGCTGCGTTTACCGACGTGCTGAACTTCCGGCACCATGTGCCATAACCTTCAACATCATCCCTACTCACCTTCTTTAGGTCCTTCACTGCGTTCAGGATGACAAGGGGGAGCAGGGTTCTAGCAGCCCATTCTTGATACGTTCACGGACGTGTTGTACATGGATGCCTTGCATCCACTATTTCCACAAACAAGCATCCATATACGTGCTGCACTTGCATCCACGATAGCAGGATGCGTCACCGTCGCATGTGGTCGCGGAACGCATCCACAACATAGCAACACTAGATATGGGGCAAAATTACTGCTTTTAGTGCCACATTTTGCGTAAATCTTCCTACAACATGGTTCTTTGTGGAAAACTCGGCTAAACTGCCGACTCAGATTTCCACATTACCGAGTTATACTAGCGTGTAATCACCAAGCACGCATGTATCATGATTAGTCGCCGTGATTCACCCCTTACGACCCCTCGGCCTACCGACCACCCGTAGACTTACGCCGCTCCCGGCACCCACGATATGACGCTGCATGGATAATGACGTTATAGCCGAGATAAAGTCCCGCATCGACATCGAGGATGTCGTTGGTGAGAAGGTGCGTCTCAGCCGGGCCGGGCGCAACCTCAAGGGCCTCTGCCCCTTCCACGGCGAGAAGACCCCCTCCTTCGTGGTCTACCCCAAGGACGGCTCCTTCCACTGCTTCGGCTGCGGGCAGAACGGCGACATCTTTGGCTTCATCATGAAGACCGAGGGGCTGGACTTCCGGGGCGCGCTGGAAAAGCTGGCCCGCAAGGCCGGGGTCGAGCTAAAGCCGCGCAACGAGCAAGCAGCGCAGGAGGACCGCCAGCGCGAGCGCCTCAAGGAAGCCTGCGCCGCCGCCGCCCTCTTCTACCACAACCTGCTGCGCCAGCACGCCGGGGCCGCTCAAGCCCGTGCCTATGCCGAGAAGCGTGGCCTCACGACCTCCACCTGGGAGCTTTTCCAGGTCGGTTACGCGCCGGAGTCGTGGGACATCCTGCTGAACCACCTGACCTCCAGGGGCTTCACGGTACAGGAGTGCGTGGACGCGGGCCTGGCCGCCGAGCGAGACGAAGGCGGGGCGTACGACCGCTTCCGCAACCGCCTCCTCTTCCCCATACGCGACCACAAGGGCGCGGTAGTCGGCTTCGGCGGGCGTGCGCTGGGTGACGGGCAGACCCCCAAGTACCTCAACTCGCCGCAGTCGGCGGTGTTCGACAAGAGTCATATACTGTTCGGCCTCGACCTGGCCCGCCCCAACATCCAGCGCAACGGGCAGGTGGTGATAGTCGAGGGCTACATGGACGTGGTGGTGGCGCACCAGGCCGGGCATACCAACGTGGTCGGCACAATCGGCACCGCCCTCACCGACCCCCATGCCGAGCTGCTCAAGCGCATCGCCAAGAAGGTGATCCTCTGCCTCGACCCCGACACCGCGGGCGACATGGCCGCGCTCAAAGGCTCCGAGGTGCTACAGGAGCACGCCGAGAAGATCAGCATCCCGGTGCGTGGCGAACGCGGGCTGATGGGCGTGGAGCGGCGCTCGCAGCTAGAAATCCGCGTTATGCAGCTGCCGAGGGGCATCGACCCCGACGAGTTGCTGCTGGCGGAGGACGGACCCGCACGCTGGGAGCAGTTGCGCGAGGGTGCCCTGCCCCTGGTGGACCATGTAATCGGCGTGGTGGCAGCCAAGCACGACTTGAACAGCGCCCACGGCAAGAGCGAGGCCGTATCCGAGATGGCCCTCTACGTCCGCGAGATTGGCGACCCGGTGCAGCGCGCCCACTACATGCAGCGCGTAGCCTCGGTGCTGAGGGTGCCGGAAGACGCGGTGCGGGAGGCAATCGGCAGGGCCACCCCGCAGAAGCGCGAAACCCGGAAGTCCCGCGAAGAAGCGCGCACCGCAGACCACGCTGCCGTGCAGACTCCGAAGTCGTCCGGCAGCCTGCCTACCAACGTGGACATGGTCACCTCGGCGGAGGAGCACCTGTTGAGCCTGGTGCTCAAGTACCCACAGGTGACCTGGATGGCGGGCGCACCCGTGCCGGAGGACTTCATGCGGCTGGAGAACCGCCTCATATTCGAGACGGTGACGAAGGCAGCCGCGGAAAGCGACAAGAGCGCAACGGTGACTGACGAGATACGAGCCGCCGCACGCCAGGCGCTGGACGAGGCGCTAGCGCCCCACTTCGACCGCATTGCGGCCCGCGACGAGCCGGAGCTATTCCGCTTCGCCCTGCCCTACGAGCTTGAGACGAGGCTGAAGCGGCTACGCCAGCACAACGACCGGATGTGGCTGCACCAGTGCCAGGTGATGCTACAGGAGGCCCAGGAGACTGACGACAAAGACACGATAGGCAAGCTCCTGCCCCTGCTGACCGCGTCGTTCTCACGCTTCCGGCACTACCAGCCGAAGCCGAGCACCGTCTTTCGGGACAGCCGGGACTGATTGGACGAAAACGCAAAGACGCAAAGAACGCAAAGAACGCAAAGGACGCGCAGAGATGATGAAGGGTTTGGAGGGCAGGCGGTTACAAGCATAGGGGTGCAGGGTGCTCCTGCCGGGGGTTTGGGGGTGTCCTCCACTTCCTCCCTACCCTTTTTGTAGTTCCATCAAAGGTAGACATCGGTGAGTGAAAAACCAGTAGCTAAAGGTCTAAATCTGGGGAGGTGAATCAGCGGCAAACAGGATTTAGGCTCTCACGCGGCAATAGGGCGCGCAAGCGTGAGTGAGGGCCACAGGGTTAAGCCCCGGCAGTCAAGTAAGCGACCAGTTACGTGCCGGGACAGTAGAGAGTTCGAGCGAAGTGTAGAGAGTGTAGTCTGAGTTTTGAGGACGTAGGAGAGGAAGGCAAGATATGCTGCAAGCCCACAGCCTGGACGACGAGTTCGAGCCGGTTTCAACGATGCAAACGACCTACCGCAAAGGCAAGCCCAGCCACCTCCAGATGGTGCCCCTGGACGAGCCGGAGATCGCGGAAAGCGACCTGCATCTCGCCATCGTACCGGCCATAGACGACTCCGTGGATATGCCCACTATCGTCATCCCCGGAATGCCCGGGATACCCGGCATCACGGATGACGAGGCCGACGTGCTGGAGCCGGAGGTCACGCAGGAGCAGATTGATACCCTGCTCGACCTGGAGGGCGTGAGCACCGACGACCCGGTGCGCATGTACCTGCGCGAGATCGGGCGGGTGTCGCTGCTCAGCGCCGACGCCGAGGTGTCCCTCGCCAAGCGCATCGAAAAGGGCGAGGCGTTGCGCATCAAGGTCTCTGAGATCGAGGAGCGCTACGGCTTCACCCCTCCCGGCGAGGTAATCTGCCTCGAAATTTACGAGGGGCTGATCGCACGCTGGCCCGCCCTGGAAGCCCTCTACAAGGGGCATTACGAGACCAAGCAGCTACCCGAGTCCAGGCGCGAGGTGTTGCAGTCCATCACCCCCGTCGAGAGCCTCGACCCCAACCTCCTGCGCAAGGTGGGCATGCGCGATGGCAAGGCACCGGAGAAGCTGGCCGACGAGGTGCGCACCATCCTGCTCACCACCGCTATGCTGCCCGACCTGCTGCAAGAGACCTTCGACATGGGCCAGTGGCCCGACGGTGAGGAGCTTGCCCTCATCCTGCTCGACTGCGCCGACACGCTCGACAAGCACTGGAGCACCGTGCTGGAAGACGCAAAGCTCGCACGCGCCCATCTTGCCGAGGCCAACCTGCGCCTGGTGGTGAGTGTCGCCAAGAAGTACGCGGGCCGGGGCATGACCTTGCTCGACCTGGTGCAAGAGGGCAACATCGGCCTGCTCAAGGCGGTGGAGAAGTTCCGCTACAGCAAGGGCTACAAGTTCTCTACCTATGCGACGTGGTGGATACGCCAGGCCATCACCCGTGCTATCGCGGACCAGGCCCGCACCATTCGCATCCCGGTGCATATGGTCGAGACTATCAACCGCGTGCTCAAGACCTCCCGCCGCCTGATGCAGGAACTCAGCCGCGAGCCTTCCCCTGAGGAGCTTGGCAAGGCAGTGGGCATGCCCGCCGACCGCGTGCGCGAGATACTGCGCATCAGCCAGGAGCCTATCTCCCTGGAGACGCCCATCGGTGAGGAAGAGGACAGCCACCTGGGCGACTTCATCGAGGACCACAAGGCGATAGCCCCGGCGGACGCGGCCACCCACAACATGCTCAAGCAGCAGATAGTGACGGTGCTCGGCTCGCTCACCAAGCGGGAGCGCAAGGTATTGCAGCTACGTTTCGGCCTCGAAGATGGCAGGAGCCGCACGCTGGAAGAGGTAGGCCGCGAGTTCGGCGTCACCCGCGAGCGCATCCGCCAGATAGAGACCAAGGCGCTGAGGAAGCTGCGCCACCCCGCCCGCTCCAAGAAGCTGCGGGATTACATGGAGTAAATGAACCTGGGGTGACTGTAGGGGTACGATTTCTCGTACCCCTACTTTTTTGCCTTACGGCCCGCTCGACTGGCTGCCTTTAGAAAAAGCCTCAGCCAGGGGTACCGCTGTTAGCTGCGCGATGCCGGGACCACTGGGCGGGAGGACCCTGTAGTCCCACACCAGCCAATCGCCTGCTATCGTGAACCTGCCTACCATAGGCTGGTTGTTGGGAGCTTCGGGGTGGGGGTTCTCCAACGTCATCCTGACAAGCTCGGTGGGCCTGGGGTCCTCCAGCTTCATGCCCATGATGCTTCGGTGTATGGGGCCGGTGCTCCAGAGCACGTTGTTGTAAGTCATCGTGGGATATGAAGGCTCGGTTGCTTCGACCTGTGTTGTAGTGCCATCCCGCAGGTCCACTACATTGATACGGTCCCTGGTGGCCCAGACCAGGTAATTGCCCTCCAACGCGCCACCTGAGCGGAAGCCTGACGCCCTGTAGTCCAGCACCACCCGTGTAGTGCCACTCTTGCGGTCGTGCGCCCAGATATGAGACTCCCCTGCCGGCTGGTCCGGACCGGCCGATGTAGAGACTTCATGCCACACTATGTAACCGGGACTGATCTGCACATACGAGACGCTGCCGCCGGTCAACGACGCAACCTCAGAGGTCCGGCCCGTACCGAGGTCTTTGGTGAACACCTGCGATGAGTAACGCCCGTCAGCGAATGTTGATACGGCCCAGGCAACGGTCCTTCCTGAGATGTCGACGCCCTGGATATTGGCGTTATCAGAGGCTTTGTGCTGCTCCCCCGTCGCCAGGTCTAGCACGTAGATACCCCCAGGGAGGCAGCCCCCGAAACAGCGATCGTCATGCTGCGCCCAGGCCACTCGCGACCCGGAGATGACCGGACCAACACGGAAGCCGCCCGTCTCAGTAACAGTTATCGCCCTGCTTGCTGTTATGTCTAGTGCGAGCACCCGGCAGCAAGAAGGTTTCGAGGGCAGTTGCACCGACTCGGTCCACACGAGGTAGCGGTCGGAACCCTGGGGATTGGTCTGCGAAAGCCCTCCTGTAGACACGGGTATGCTCAGTGATCTGGCAGCATAGCGGGCCTTGTGCCTGAAGGTTCCAAGCTGGCTCAACAGCACCTCGTAAGGAGTGCCTGCGTTCTCAGGGTGCAATTCAAAGACCGCTCGCTCGAAGTACTGCACCGTGTAGGTCTTGCCGTCCAGGTCGCTTATCGCCTTGAACTCGTCGGAGACCGGATAGCCCTGCTGGGACAAGCCTCCGTGGGAGCGCCAGTACTCGAGGAACTTGCCCCCTAACCGCTTACCAGTCTCCGGGAAGACAACGCTGCCTGGGGAGTTGTTGGGCACCTGCCCTAGTGCCCCCTCCAGGAACTTCTGCTGGTATTCCAGTGTACCCAACAAGGAGAGCAGCACATCATAGGGTGGCTGGTGCTCCGGGTGCAATTCAAACACCGCCCGCTCGAAATACTGGACGGTGTAAGTCTTGCCGTCTATGGGTGACACTTCCTGCATCTCCGCGGAAATGGGGTACCCTTGCTGGGCCAGTCCGCCGTTCTGCTCCCAGTATTCGAGGAAGCGGCCCTGTATGGTGTGCCCGGTTTCGGGGAAGTGCCTGGAGTTGGTTTGTGCGAAAGAGGGGGAGATGTTGTAGCCGGTGTAGATAAAGAGCAGTAGCGCGCAGAGGGCTACTGCCAAAGCGGGGCTTCTAAGGCTGAGACGCATGGCTATCCCTTCTATTTTGGACGTGAGCCTGCCGCTCTCAGGACTCCTTCACATACAACGCACTGCCGTTATTCGGGTTGCGACAGGTTGGACCATCTATGGGTTCGTGGAAGTGCCAAGCTGCTGCGTCTCGATTAGCTCCAACCTGGCTGGCAGTGCCCCTGCCTTCAATACAGCCACAAGTCGCTGGGCCTCAGCCTCAGTCAGGCCAGTGATCATGCCCTCGCCATTGGAGATTGCACCCTGTATAAGTGGAGAGCTAATCACTCGCTTGTCTACCACTACGGGCGCATACATCCCTATGTTTGCGGCGGTGTAATCAGCGAACTTCCGCGCGCCCTCCTCGTTGAGGGCAAAGGTCACTTGCGGCTGTCCGCTTATCGGGTCGGCTTCCTGAGTCACTTTGTCAGGTAGTATCTCCCGGCCGGTCACTACAACCGGGTATGCCTTTAAGCTCTGCGGCGCGCCCTCCTCGAAAGTGGGACCACCTTCGCTGGTTACTATTATCGTACCCTCCGGAATAGACTCGCTGCCGCTGTCCACGATCTCCAGGAAGCCATTTTGCACCAGCGCGCGTCGGGTCTCAGCGGAATCAGATTCCCCGCGCAACTCCACGATGAGCAGGTCAGGCTCCTCCGACCGCACGGCGAACTTAGTGAGGTCCATCTCACGTGCGCGGGCTTCCATTACGCCGCGGGCCTGCTCCTGCACGTCAGGGGTGATAGCTTGCTCAGCGTCAAACGGCACCATGCGCAATATGAGAGCCACGCCAGGTTCAAGAGGAACGGCGCTGGTGGCAGTAGGCGCGGCAGGCGCTGGAGAACCGCCCGCATCACACCCGGCCAGCAAAGTACCGGCCAGGAGAACGAACAACATAAGGCAGCCGGGCAGATTCGGTCTCACAAGAGGCTCCTTCTGGATTTGGAAATTGGAAATTGGAATTGCGAATTCGTTGGGATTCCGCAATCCTGGGGCCAGCGGTCTATGATAGGATGACTGGCATACCAAGAAACGCACCATACTGGTTGGCAGCTGCCTTAATGGCTTCCTTCTGTGCGGCGTTGAGCCTGGTGACTACCTGGATGGTAATGGCGACGGCGTCTTTGCTGAACGTACGCTTCCACGAACCAACGGCCTTTCCGTCTATGACAATCAGGTTGCCAAGATAGAAGCTGTCTTTGGGGTCCTGCTTTTCAGAGGAAGGCTCTACCAGGGCGCTGCGGTCTCTATATGCTACGCCATACTCGTCAAAATTGGGCAGCAAATGCGCGGTTGGAGATAGGTCTCCCTCAAAACGCGACGACTCGCCAAACCAGTAGGTCTGCCCATCTACAGTTTCCTGCGCGAGATCGGACTTGACCATCTCAATGCCAGCTTTCACGTCGCCGGTCGTCAGCCCGGACCACCATACAAGGTCCTTCACCTGCGCGGGGCCGTGGCTCTTGAAATAGCGGAGGGTAATCTCGGCCAACGCCTCGTCGCGCTCCAATGTCCTGACCCGTGGCGCACGCTCTTCCAGGAGGGCATAAGTGAACTGCTTGCCCCGTTTGGCACCGCTGCACACAACCCCGTCCAGTTCGGCACGCATCATTATGTGTGTCAATCGCCGCATGTCCTGCGTATCTATACCGGCTTGCTGCAACACGACTCCAAGCTCAGGGCGCGTAAGCTGCTGCCCACCCTCCAACGCTCTCGCCAGTACGTTGTGGCTGCGGGCAAAGAGCACGTCGTCCAATTGAAGCGTACGATAGTTGGAAGCATCAACTGCGTTCACGCGCGGCCCGGTGAGCGCAAGCAGCCAGCGGATATCGGCGGGCAGAACGAAATGCCAGGTGGGCCGCATGACGTGGGTGCGCAGGATAGTGCCCTCCGCGAACGCTTGCTCCACATCATCGTCCGTAGCGCCGCGCAAGCGCAGGCCAAGCGCCCACTTCGCCGCAGGGTAGTCCTGCGACTGGACCGCACCCATCCAACCCACTACCTCCTCCGGCTTGAGAAGCCGGGTGCCCGCCAGCCGCTGGCTACGTAGCCGCGCATGCGCCACATCCAGGGTTACCATCAATCCAGCCTCTCCCTCAAGTCCGCAATTCGAAATTCCAATTTCCAATTTCCAATTCAGTGCTCAAACGGTATCATCTCGCCTGCCTCCACGCGCACCGAGAGCGTGTTCTGAGGTGGCGGGTAGGGGCAGTTATAGCGGGGGCTGTAGGCACAGGAGGGGTTATAGGCCTCGTTGAAGTCGAGCATGTAGCTGTCGTCGCTGCGGGGTACGTCAATGTAGCGGCCCGCGCCATAGGTCTCGTGCCCGGTGGTGGCGTCCTTGAACGGCAGGAACAGGTAGTCGTAATCAGGCTGCTCCGGCACGGCGCGGTAGGCGGTAAGTTGGTGCTCCTGTGCGTCCGCCGTGAAGTGGAAGGTGCCGTATACATCGAAATCGCGCAGGTCGCCGATCGAGGTGGGAAGTTGCACGCGCATACCCGTACCTGGGGCCTCGCGGTCCAAAGTGGCCTCTACGCGCCAGTCGGGGTTGGGCGGAAAGAAGCGCGGCCCCTGAAAACCCTCCGGTACGGGGCTGCCGCGCCAGTTGAACATGTTGAGGTAGTAGTCGGCGGCCTCTGCTCGCGCGGCCTCTAGGTTGACCCGCCAGGTAGACTCGTCAAAGGTGTGGTCCATGCTACGGTCTGCTCCTGTAACTCGCTTGCTTTGTCAGCTTTGATACACTTTGCCCTTCTCGTATGCTCCCAGCAACGTATAACTGGTCGAATGAACTTCGAGAACCTGGCTGACTTCCCGTTCGGTTGTGTATGGGATCTCCATGTCAGCCCAAAAGACGTACTCCCAGTCGGTGCCGGGGATGGGGCGAGACTGTATCTTCGTGAGGTTGACCCTGTGCTCTGCCAGTGCGTTCAACACGCTGGCGAGGCTGCCCGGCTCATGCTTTAACTGGAAGATGTAAGTCAGTTTCTCTGCTTTCTCGTTCAAGTTATAAACAACCTGGGCCGTGGGAGACACAAATAAACCGGGTCATGTTATGCGACACCGTGGCTATGTCTTCCGCTAGAATCTCCACGCTACCATCCTGTGCAAGCGCGCTGCTGCCGATTGTCGCTTTACCTCGGTCGCCCAATGCAAGGACTAGCTGCTTGCCCGCCGAGGTGCTTTCGACCGTGTGAACGGACAGCCCGCGCTCTCGAATGAAGTCCCCACATTGCAGGATGGCCTGCCGGTGAGAATAGACTTCCCTGATCTCCGAGAGGCGAGCACCTGGCAGCCCTATCAAGTGCATCCTGATCTTCAGGCTGGCTTCACCCAGTATGCTGTGCTTCTCCTCGAACATTATATCTATGCACTCGTGAACGTCGCTGCTGTTCGTGTTCTCGATCCCCAGCACGCCAATTGCCATCGTGTCTTTCCTGAGCCTGGCAGCTACCTCGGGGAAAGAGCCACAAGGTAAAAGTTCGTAGCTTGCGCCGAAAAGTTGAGTTACCAGGATGTAGCTGAAAGAACCTTCCGGGCCGAGGTAATATATTCTGTTTGCGGGTGCCGGTGAAACGTTCATCTGAGTAGGTGGACCAACTCCTCCAGCGACTCTATGCGCGGGCAGTCCAGCGACATGTCACGCCGCACGCCCTCACGGTCCAGCAGGATGCCCGCGATGCCCGCCGAGCGCGCTCCCAGCACGTCGGTGACGTAGTTGTCTCCCACGTGCACGGCCTGGTTGGCCGCCATCCCTGCCCTCGCCAGCGCCTCACGATAGAGGCCGGAGCCAGGCTTGGCCTCCCGCTGCACGCTGGATACCACCATGAAGTCGATGTACCGCCCCACGCCCAGGGGCAGTAGCACCTTGCCGGTGAGGGCGCTCCCCCAGTCCGATACAACGCCTAGCTTGTAGCCCCTGTCGCTCAGGCTCGCCAGGGTGGGCAGCACATCGGGGTAGAGCTTCCAGGCACCGGGGACCAGGTACCGCCTGTAGACGCCGACCGCGCAGGCGTCCAATGTGGCCTCATCTGCCTCAACCCTGGCCTCCCGAAAGACGGCAGTATAATAGCCCGCCCACAGCCGTTGTACCCGCTCGTCCGATGACCAAAGATCGGGGTCGCTGCGTTGGGTGTGGTGCAGGAAGGCCGAAGCTCGCGGTACGGCCTCCTCCAAAGCCTCGACGGACAGGTGCAGGCCGTGCTCCCGCCCCACCTCGTAGCAGAGGTGCGACAGCGAAAGCTCGGAGTAGACGAGGGTCAACCCGGCATCGAGGAAGACCGCGCGAACGTGCTCGAACATAGGGCGGTCAGCGGACAGAGCCGGAATGCTCCTCCTGGGGTATGGTCTCGCCACCTGGCGCTGTTGGCGCAGCCGCGACCTTCGAGGAGGGGCGAGGCCTGAACCGTTGCAGCCGGATACCAAGGGGCACAGGCTCCGGCGAGCCTGCGGGCGTGGGGTTGGTCTGCGACAGGTCCAACTGCTCCAGCTTGTAAGCACCATAGAGAGCGGCAACCAGCACCACCGCCCCCACCACGTAGCCTTCGAGCAGGTCGGCCTGCATCACCACGAGCGCCGCCACCCCCAGCATTCCCTGGATCAGGTAGAGAATCATGACCGCCTCTCGCCGGGTGAAGCCGAGCGCCACGAGCCGGTGCGAAAGGTGGTCCTTGCCGCCCCGGCTGATGGGGATGCCCCGGCGGATGCGCGACAAGGTAACCAGCATCGTGTCGAACAGCGGCACGCCGAGCACCAGCACGGGCACCATCCAGGTCACGATGTCGAAGTTGGCGGGGAAGCGCAGCTTGATACCCACCGCCGCCAGCATGAAGCCGAGGAAGAGCGAGCCGGTGTCGCCCATGAAGATATAGGCGGGGTTGAAGTTGTAGTAGAGGAAGCCCAGGCACGCCCCCACCAGCACGGCGGCCATAGGGGCTACCAGCAGTTGGTCGGTGAGCGTGGCGATGAGGAAGAAAAAGACGGAGGCCACCGCCGCCACGCCACCCGCAAGCCCGTCCATGTTGTCCATCAGGTT
>DASVVE010000010.1:0-50343 GCA_036386675.1 Chloroflexia bacterium
GGACATAAGCCAATAAAGGCCGGGACGAATAGAAGACTTCGTTTCCAGGATATTTCAGGGGAGTAACATGGCTGATATCACAATGGAGTCGCGCATTGCGGAAGTGACCGTTTACACCGACAGGGCGCGCATCACCCGCCGTGGCTCGGCCAAGTTGCAGGCGGGAGAACAGCGGGTGTCGGTCGCAAACCTACCGGCCACCCTCCAGGATGACACAGTGCGAGCCGGGGGCAGAGGCGCGGGAGTGCGCATACTGGGGGTGGAGGTGGTCCGGCAGTTCGTGACGGAGGCACCCGAGGCCAACGTAGCCGAGTTGCAGAAACAGCTAGAGGCGTTGCAGGACCAGGATACCGCCCTGGCCGACGAAGACGCCGCCATAACCGCCCAATTGGAGTTCCTCAAGTCCCTGCGGGAGAGCACCGCAACCACCTTGCCACGCGGCATCTCCCTGGGTCGGTCCAAGCTGGAGGACGTGCAGTCGCTGGTCGATTACCTGGGGAAGGAATGGGCTGCGGCCCTCGCCAGGCGTCGTGAGATCGGCATTCAGAGGCGAGAACTGGCCCGGCAGATAGAAGCCCTGCAAGGCAAGATGGCTCCGAACTACGACACGATGGAGCGGAGGCAAATCAACGTCTTTGTCGAAGCTGCCGCCGCGGTGGACGCCGAGATAGAGGTCACGTATGGTGTGACCGGCGCTTCCTGGCAGCCGCTCTACGACGTTCGCCTGGTGGAGAGCAAAGTCAGCCTCGGCTACCTGGCGAACGTCACCCAGCAGAGCGGTGAGGACTGGCCCGCCGTGCAGCTTTCCCTGTCAACCGCCCGCCCCGCCATCAGCACCACTATACCCGAACTGCACCCCTGGTACCTGGACGTGCCTCGCCCGCGACCTCCCATGCCGATGGCGCGTATGGCTGCTGCACCCGCATCTGCTCCATATCCTGGCGGCGCGGAGGGAGGGGCAGCCTATGATGCGTACACCGCACAACCGGCTGAGATGGTTCCTGTGCCTCCTCCCATGATGAAGGTAGCGCAGGCCACGGTCGAGAGCACCGGCGCTTCCGTGACCTTCAAAGTGGGCCGCCCGGTGGACATTCCTTCCGACGGCTCGCCGCACAAGACCACGGTCACTAGCCTGGACCTTGAAAGCCAACTCGACTATGTTTCCGTGCCCAGGCTGGCGGAGGAAGCTTACCTGCGGGCGAAGATAACCAACACGTCGGAGTACATCCTGCTGCCCGGCCAGGCCAGCATCTTCCACGAGGGCGACTTCGTAGGCACTACCTGGCTCGAAACGGTGGTGCCGAACCAGGAGTTCGAGGCGCAGCTTGGCGTTGACGACAGGGTAAAGGTGGAGCGCGACCTGACCACACGCGAGATCTCGAAGACCCTGATAGGCAACACCAGGAAGAACGTCTTCGGCTTCAAGATCACGGTGAGCAGTTTCCTGGCCTGGCCTACCCGCGTCACGCTTTACGACCAGTTCCCCGTACCGCGCAACGAGCAGATAAAGAGCAAGCTGCTCGAAGTCAAGCCCCCGCCCGCCGAACAGAGTGAGCTGAACATCCTGAAGTGGGAACTGCCTGTCGCGCCGCAGCAAAAGCAGACGCTGACTTTCGAGTTTGAGGTAGACTTCCCGCGTGACTTGGCAGTCACGGGGCTGGACATATGATCGTACGCGGTGCTGGTGTACTGAATAATGTAGGCGAAGCTACGCCATTGGCATGGACACGGCATTCTTGTTTGTGTGTATAATTGGAGCATCACACAGGGAAGAAGGCCACATGCCATGTCCATAACCCCCATCTCAGCGGAGAGTCTCAACGAGACCATCCAGGGCCTGCGCACCCGCATCCACGACCTCGAGGTGCGTCTTTGACTTACCTGGCCTTGAAAACCAGATAGCGCAGGTAAGCGAGCAATCGCAGCAGCCCGGCTTCTGGGACGACCAGCGTGCCGCCCAGGCGAGCATGCGCCAGCTTACCTCCCTCCAGGAGCAGGTTGACCGCTGGCGGGGCCTCGCGCAACGCGCCCTCGATCTGGACGAGCTGCTACAGCTTGCCACCGAGGAGGGCGACGAGTCGATTGTGCTCGAAGTGGCGGACGACGCCACCCGCCTGTTGACCGAGCTTGACCGCCTGGAGCTAACCCTCATGCTCAGCGGCCCGCACGACGCCAGCAACGCCATCCTCTCCGTCTACGCCCGCGAAGGCGGCACCGAGGCCCAGGACTGGGCGCAAATGCTCATGCGCATGTACCTGCGGTGGGCCGAGCAGCGTGGCTACGGCACCGAAATCCTCGACCAGACCGAGGGCGACGAAGCGGGCATCAAGAGCGTGACCATCCTCATGAAGGGGCTGAACGCCTTTGGATACGCCCGCCCCGAGTCGGGTGCCCACCGCCTGGTGCGCCTCTCGCCGTTCGACTCCGCCCACCGCAGGCACACCTCGTTCGCGCTGGTGGAGGTGCTGCCCGAGCTGGAAGACGAAGGCGAAGTGGAGCTTAACCCGGACGACATAGAGGAAGACTTCTACAGGGCTACGGGCGCGGGCGGCCAGAACGTGAACAAGACCTCCACCGCCGTGCGCCTGCGTCACCTCCCCACGGGGGTAGTCGTGACCTGCCAGAACGAGCGCAGCCAGGCTCAGAACCGCGAGACCGCCATGCGCATCCTGCGCGCCCGCCTCTGGGAGATAGAGGAGGCCCGCCGCGCCGAAGAACAGGCCCGCCTCAGGGGCGAGCACGTGGCGGTAGGCTGGGGCAGCCAGATACGCTCCTACGTGCTCCACCCCTACAACCTCGTCAAAGACCATCGCACCGGGCACGAAGACACCAATCCCGCCTCGGTCCTCGACGGCAGCATCGACGGCTTCATCGAGGCGTATTTACGCTGGAGACTGGGGACGTAGCAGTGCCGAGTACCGAGTACCGAGTGCCGAGTAGGGTTAGAGCCTGCATGAAGTGGGCGCTAAGTATCTTGCTGCTTGTCAGTGCTCTTCCGCTCTCCACTCACAACTCCACATACGCTCACTCGGCACTCGGCACTCGGTACTCGGTACTCGTAGAGGAGCAGAGCGTCGAGGCTGATTTCCCCGAAAGCGTTGAGTTTCGGCTGCGGGCCAGCGGCTTCGAGACGGCGCGGGCGGAACTCAACTACAGGCTGGTGGGCGACCCGGTGACAGCCGGGATGCAGGCCGACCTTGAAGAGGTCACTTCCGCCCCCGACCTCAGCGTGACTCTCGACCTCACCACCGATTACATCCCGCCCGGCACGCAGTTGGAGTACTACTGGACGCTCACCGACGAGGAAGGTAACACCGCCGAGACTCCTGTAGAAACGTTCAAGCTGATGGACGAGCAGTACCCCTGGAAGAGCCTCACCGACGCTCAGGGCCGGGTGACGGTCAACTGGTACGAGGGCGGGAGCGACTTCGGCAAGACCCTGTTGGGCGTGGCTACAGGGGCGCTCGACCGCCTGCAAAACGACATCGATGCGGGGCTGACGCGCCCGGCCGAGATATGGGTGTACGCATCGCAGGACGAACTGCTCGATGCGCTGCCCGCGAACATACCGGAGTGGGTCGGCGGCAAGGCGTTCCCCGAGCTTGCACTGGTCATGGCCGCGATAGGCGACGACGAGTACGCCGAGCTTGAGACCAAGCGCACCATCCCTCACGAGTTGAGCCACCTCGTGCTCTACCAGGCGACCCGCAACCCCTACAACTCGCCGCCCGCCTGGCTGGACGAGGGTCTGGCCGTCTACAGCCAGGAGGCGCACGACCCAGCCGAAGAAGAGGCATTGCGATGGGCCGCCGAGAACGGGGCGCTCCCGCCGCTCAATGCGCTCTCCGGCTCGTTCGGGGCTGACGAAGAGTCGGCCATGATCGCCTACGCCCAGAGCTACAGCGCTGTGGAGTTCCTGCTGACCGACAGCCGCTACGGCCCCGACAAGCTGGCCCGCACGGTGGCCGCTTTCCGTGACGGCGTCACCTACGACGAAGCGTTCGAAGCCGGACTGGGCGTTACCGTGGACGAGGTAGATGAGCAATGGCGCGCCTCCCTGCCGTATGAGGTCGTCACCGACAACAGCGTTGCGCTAACCGGGTCGTTATGGGACCTGCTAGTCTGGGTAGCGGCGGCCGTGGGCCTGTTGCTCTTCATAGCAGGCGGCATCGTAACCGCGATCATAATGCTCCGGCGGGGCAGACCCACCAGCCCGCAACCCCCGGCCACGGGCATCTAAGCCATGCCTACAGTCCAAGCCACGGCCAATGTTCACGGTAGCGCGCAGGAGATATTCGACTTCCTGGCCGACTACCGCAACATCCCCCGCGTGCAGCCGCAGTTCAACTCCGCTAAGTTAGTGGGCGACCGCGAGCGGTGCGTGGACTCGTGCGTGGAGCTTGGGGGCCGGTTTCACGGCATGCCAATGCAGGTGCAGAACCGCATAGTCACGTACGCACCCCCTTACCGGCTCGCCAGCATCAGCGAGGGCACGGTCCTCAGCCGCAACGTCTGGGAGCTACAGCCCATAGAGCACGACCCCAACACCACCCGCGTGACCTTCACGGTAGACTACAAGGTGGGCGGGGCGCTGGGCGGCCTCTTCACCGGCATCGCTGCAAGCCTGTTCAACAAGGAGATACAGGCGATGACGGATGAGGCTCTGCGCAACCTGCGGGGGTTCTTCGCGAAGGGTGGCGGTGGCAGCTAGCCCCTTGAAGTAGGATGAGGCATCTGCTATAATTGAGCTACCGAACGCGGGTGTAACTCAGTTGGTAGAGTGTCTCCTTCCCAAGGAGGATGTCGTGGGTTCGAGTCCCATCGCCCGCTCCCAAGCAGGATGTCTAAAGGACATTCTGCTTTTTTGTTCGCGGTAAATCTGCATATTTTCTTCTGCTAAGTAGCCACGCTGACTGCCCGTCGAGGAATCTGCTCGCAGCTAAAGATCCCACTCGCTGCTTTCTCTAAGTTGCAACGCCTCGAATGAGAGACTACTGTTAAGCTGGGGCTGACTGAGAAGCGGTGGTCGCCAAACCAGGCAAGGTGACGTCGCGGCTCGATACTTTCACTACCGTTGTCTACCTCCATGGTAGAACTCCATAGCAGAACGCAACACTTTCTGCTGGAACTCCGGCTTGCATACGCTCGGGCATTTTGTTACACTCCTCCAAGTGCTATATTAGTTTACTGCCCCTTCATGGTATATGAGATCCGTTCTTGCCATTCCATGAGGGATAGAACTCCTGATCCCAATAACATCTGGGCTTGTAAGCTGCCTGGAGATAGCAACGCGACGTGCAGCGCTGCACGTCGAGAAAGGACCGGAGGATGTCAAGACGCAGCGGCTTCTTGTATCAGATGGCGAAGGCGGGCCGTGAAGCTGAGCGCAGAAGGGCGGCTCAACTCCGGAGCAGGCTGCTGACCAGAACACTGATATAGACAGGTTCAAAGTCGACGTAGCCGCCGGCGCGCCCGAAGCAGTTGCCCTTTATTTCTCCTATGTACTTCAGGCTAGCTCGTATCCAGAAGGCTTTCCTCAGCACAGCATGCCGGAATTGATGCTCGGATCGAGGTTCCCGCTGATTGGAAAGATCCTGCCGCGGATGCACCCAGCGCGGAATCAATCTGGTTTGGCGCTGATATGCGTGCGGGCACAGGGCACAAGTGTCCCAACTACGACAACGAACAACGGCGACAGTGCAACGGCTAGGGACGGTGCGGTCAGCAGCGTTAGCAGTGCCAACCCTGGTGAGCCTGTGAGATAGTACAAATCATAATATGTGGCTCCAAGTTCGAGCCTTACGCCATTACAAGTGAGAACCACCAATGGCCACCAGGGCATTTTCCGATACCTTCACCGCTGAAGTTGCCCCAGCCGGTGAAACAGGCAAGTACAAGATATCACCGACTGACATCTCCCAGTTCATCAGGCTTGAGCAGTGCCAGCGATATCTGAGGTTGCGCCTGCACGAACGTGCCCACGGGCGAGGCTTCTTTGAGGAGTACGGCGTCCACCCGCAGACTATTCCGCCGCTGCTCACGCGCTCTGGTCAATCCTTTGAGGAGCAGGTGGAGGCTCAGGTATCTGGCAGTTACCCTACTCGCAACTTCGGCAAAGAAGGTTCATCCAGGCGAGACTCCGACAACGACGCAGTTGTATCGGCGGCGCGTGATCTCCCTATGGGAGATAGCCTGGTGCTATTCCAAGTGCGTCTCTCCCTCCCCCTGGGAGAGTGGTGGTTCCGCGGTGACATAGACATCCTGCGAATGCGCCGCGACGACGAAGGCGCTCTCCACCTGCTGATCGCCGACATGAAGAGTTCGGCTGAGGCGAAGATGGAGCACCGTCTGCAAGTGGCTTTCTATCACCAGATGCTCTCCAGCCTTCTCGAGCAAAACGATGTCGCACATGAGCAACTCAGCATGGGCATTCTCTATCGCGGCTCTCTTGTCGCCGCCGATGATCTCAGCCCGCAGGATCTCCTACGCATCGAAGAGCAACGCCGCCTGGCTGCTGCGTTCTTTGGGGTCGCTGACGCCTTCCTTGAGGTTACCATCGACCCACAGCCATATGTCGACTCCGTCAAGGATCTGGTGACCGGTACCCAGTCTACTGCCCGGAAGATAATCTCTGCTCCTATTGAAGAGCTACCTTATCACCTGGAACACAAGTGCGACGGTTGCCTGTACAACGAGTTTTGCATGAGGTGGACCGCTGAAACCAGCGACCTATCTTTAGTGCCTCACTTGACCGCCCTGGAGAAGGAAGCCCTGCGCCATCGCGGTGTGGGTACAGTTTTCGACCTGGCGCAGTTGAAGGAGTTGCGCTTCTCGAGTGCGGGCGGTCGTAATCACTTCGAGGGGCTGGCACCCGCCTCCGGAAAAGAGGCAACTGCCCGCCAGTTATCGGGGCAGTGGGGCGTGGGGCACCGCCTGGATGAACTCATCCTGCGGGCGAGGCGGTATCTCAATTGGAAGCAGTATCCGCTCGACGCCCTACCCTATATACCGAGCAAAGGGCACGGTTCGCTGCCTCATTCGGCTCCCGATCACAATCCGAACCTCGTCAAAATTTACGTAGATGCTCAACACGATTACCTGCAGGATCGTGTGTACCTGCTCGGTTCGCTTGTGGTTGCGTACGAGGACGGGGTAGAGAAAGAGGAGCGGAGCGCGGTGGTGCGTATGACGGCTGGGCCACCCGATACCCAGGAGAAAGAGCGCGATCTGCTCGTTGAATGGATAGAGGAAACGCTGAGGGCCGTGGTTGAGCTGGCAGCACCCGATGCTCAGGGCGAGCCGAGCGCTCCAATACATATCATCTTCTTCAACAGGTATGAGCAGCGAGTAGTGCTCGATGCCCTCGCCAGGCACCTGCCCACGATTCTAGCAGCGACTCCCATGTACGATTTCCTCACCCAGAAAGCGGCGTTCGACTCGCCCATAGTGACGTTTCTGGATGATGAGATACGCGAATTGAAGAACTACCCGATGCTGTGCCAGTCGCTGCAAGCGGTATCTGCTTTTCTCAAATTCAACTGGCGCAAGCCTCTCGACTATCGTTCGATCTTCAGAGAGCGCATGTTCGACTTCTGGGGCAAGCTCGATGCCCTGCCAGGCGCTGGAGTCGCGGTCGGGGAAGGACAGGTAGGCAACGGGGCTGGAGAGTCAAACGAGACCGACAACATACAGACCTGGTACACGAACCGCGCACGATTCAAGAGCGAAATACCTCTGGAATACGCGTACTCCGTCTGGGACGAACTGCCCCTGCCAGCCGATGGTAAGGCCGACCCATTCGAGCCTTACCGCAAAGCGACCGCCGACCTCATCCTCGGCTTTCAGGTGCGCAGGCTCGAAGCGATGGAGTACATCGTCACCCACGACTTCAAGGGCAATCACCTCACCACGAAGACGGCCTTCAGGTTGCCTGACCTCCCCAACTTCTCGGAGAAGGCTCCAAGTCTGGCCCATGCTCTGGACGAGTTCGTCACGATTGAGCGGCACGTGACGCTTGCGGGGTGGAAGGCCGTCCGCAACCTAGCGCCCGAGCGTCGGGTGCTCATGGGTGAGACTCTTCTGGTGCGCTATCGGGAGGAGGATCAAGACCCGGAGGTTGCAGAGAAGAACCGCGAGGATGAGAGAAGGTGGCAGCTACGGCGGCAGTATCGGGCCGAGTTTCGCGATCGCAACCCGAATGCCAAACAGGTGAGGCTCCCAGCAGAGCAGAAGGCCGCATGCGAGTTCAGCCAGGTGCGCACGCGCTACCGGCTACGGCTCGAGACCGCAGGTGTCGATACAGGTCTTGATGAGGTGCTCGGGCTGAGCAATTTGCGCGAGGGCGAGATGGTAATCCTCTACCCCCGTA
Source organism: Chloroflexia bacterium (assembly GCA_036386675.1). GTDB lineage: Bacteria > Chloroflexota > Chloroflexia > QHBQ01 > JADMIH01 > JADMIH01. The sequence continues at coordinate 8,369 of DASVVE010000010.1, forward strand.
TCACCTACGATGAGCGTCTTCCTCAAGAGCAGCGCACGCCCCAGACACCCACCCCCAAGCAACTTCTGTACGGGCCGCGGGTGAAGATCGAGCGGATCCTGGTGGAGCGCAACGACTCAGGGCGTGCAACTCAGGTTTTCGTAGAGGTTGAATGGCAAGAGCAGATAGGGGGCGACTGGTCGCAGGGCTTCGTATTTGCATCTGCATCCGAGGACCGGCCTCTAGTGCCTGGAAAGCTATACACGCTGGATACCGACATCAACGACATAAACGGCTACTGGTCGAAAGTAGTCACCACAGAACTCTGCAAAGCAGTAGACGCGGGCAATGCGGCAGCCAATACCCTGTACAGCAGGCTTGTCACTGCCGGGGCTGCCGATGAGCCGACAGAAGCTGTCAATTGGGATGCAGCGGCCGGCGAAGGGCAGATGCGTTTCTATGCGGGGCTTGAAGCCTTGCACGCGGTTGGCGAGATGCCGCAGTTTGAGGAGAGCAAGCAGGATTATATCTCCGCTCATGGAGATGATCCGGTGCTTCTGGTACAAGGCCCTCCCGGCACTGGCAAGAGTTATTCTACGGCCTTTGCCATCTTCTCTCGATTGCAGGGAGCCGTATCTTCCGGCAGGGATTTCAGGGTCTTTATCTCCTGCAAGACCCATGCAGCAATAGATGTTCTGCTTCAGAACGTGAAGCAAGTGCAGGAACGGCTGCGCTACTACCAAGCGCACTACCCGGATCTCTTTGGCCGCTACTTCGACCCTAGGCTCCTGGAAGTTGACCTTTTCCGCATTGCACCCAAACAAGATATGGCGGGTGTTATCAACCTGGAGAAGGAGCGGGACAAGGAGAAGGGAGAGGACTGTAACGCCGATGTGGTGCTGCGCTCCAGCGTGTGTGTTGTGGCGTCGACGCCCGGCCACGTTTACCAGATGATCAAGACAAAGTGGGGCAAGTCGGGAAATAAGGACCTGTTCGGCCACTACTTTTGCGACCTGTTGGTGCTGGACGAGGCATCACAGATGAACATACCGGAAGCTATCATGGCCGCCCTGCCACTGAAACCCTCCGCGCAACTGATAGTCGTCGGCGATCACCGGCAGATGGCTCCAATCATCAAGCACTCGTGGGACAGCGAACCGAGGAGGACGTTCAAGGAGTATAAGACCTACCGCTCGCTATTTGTGACGCTACTGGAGCAGACCCAACTACCACCAATGATCAAGTTCTCGGAGAGCTTCCGGCTGCATTCCGCCATGGCCGAGTTTCTGCGCCGGGAGATATACTCGAAGGACGGCATACCTTACCACTCCAATCGCCATCTGGTGCTCCCACATCTGGAGCTGGCGGACCCATTTACCGCAGCAGTGCTTGCAGCCGAGCACCCAATTGTTGTTATAGTACACGACGAAGCTCATAGCCAGACACGCAACACATTTGAGCAGCGGTTAGTCGCCCCGGTTCTGGAAGCATTAGCCGGTGCATCGTATTACGGCCTGGATGCCCGAGAAGGCCTGGGCGTAGTCGTGCCCCACCGGGCGCAGCGCGCCGAGATGCAGACACGCTTTCCGCAGCTTTCCGAGAAGGACCCGGCCACCGGAGCCATCCTGATCTCAGCCGTAGATACGGTCGAGAGGTTCCAGGGAGGGGAGCGCGAGGCTGTGCTGTACAGTGCCACGGAAAGCGACCTGGATTATCTACTCGCCGCAGGCAAGTTCCTGTATGACCCTAACCGGCTAACCGTCGCGATCAGTAGAGCCAAGCGGAAGATGATATTGGTAGCGTCACGCTCCATCTTCTCCCTGTTCAGTCCAGACGAACAGGTATTCGAGAACGCTCAGCTTTGGAAAGATCTCCTGCGACGAACGTGCACGGTGAAATTGTGGGAGGGCACGCGCGAGGAACAGTGGGTAGAAGTTTGGGGTAATGAAAATAGCTGATGAAGAACTTGATCCCAACCGCCATTACAGCAGAAGATTGCAGCACGTACCCTGTTTCGGAGCTTCAAAATGCCATTTAGCGTGCAACAGCTATTAGAGGGACACCAGAAGCCCGTTACGGCTTCCCCCGACGACTCCATACAACGAGCGTTACAGCTGATGTCAGAGTATGATTACAGTCAGCTCCCAGTCATTGACGAGCAGGGTGCCCCCCTGGGCATGGTGACAAGTGAATCGATCCTCCGGGCGCTTAACAACTTCAAGGTGACCCTGGACGCCCTCCAGGTTTCTCATGCTGTAACTCGGGTTCGAGCATTCAGAGCTGATGAGGACCTCTTTGAGTTGCTGGACGATCTTCGTGATGAATACGCAGTGGTTATCGTCGATAACGATGGACATCTCGTAGGTATAGTCACAAGTTACGACACCACAGAGTACTTCCGCAGGCGCGCGGAAGATATGATGTTGGTTGAGGACATAGAAGGAATGGTCAAGGACCGTATCCTCAGCGCGTTCAGCGATGATCAAGGGCGTGTTGATGCTCAAGCTCTTGAGCAGGCGATTTCAGACGTGACAGACTCCAAGCAGGCACAGTTCAAGAAGTTTCAGCACGCGCTGCGGCAGTACCTGAAACTTGCGGGCGACAATAGCCAGAATATCAGCGAACAAGCTGCCGAGGAGGCGTTCACGCAGCTCTTCGGCAAGGATACAACACGCGCATTCGATCAGCTTACCTTGTATGATTATATTGAGCTGCTCCTTCACAAGAAGCAGTGGACACGTCTGGCTCCTGTGTTCGCCCTGGAGCCGCAAGCAGTTCGCACGCTTCTACATGGGGTTAGATCATCGCGGAACAGCCTGGCCCACTTCCACGGTGAGTTGTCTGCCCCACAGCGGGATCAACTGCGCTTTGCCGCTGGTTGGCTGAAGCGCGCGCAACTGCCGATCCCGGAGCCTCCCGCCCGAGAGGTCACGGAGTTGGACCTCAAGCAGATCGAGGAACTGGAGGCGCAGCGAGCAACCTCCGACGGGGCGAGCAACACCGAAGAATTAGTGCGCTCCAGCGAAAGCCGGTATGGTCGCCTGGCTCTCTTCCTCCAAGAGCAGCCCGCAGGTTGGGACACGTTGCAGCTCACGTTCAACGATATAGAAGCTATCATAGATGGCGAACTCCCGGCTTCTGCCCGGGAGCATCGTGCCTGGTGGGCCAACGATTCGACTCACGCCCAAGCCTTGCAATGGCTTCGGGTAGGCTGGCGCACGGCCACGATAAACATGACAGATGGCAAGGTAATATTTACACGTACTCCTGACGGACAGTAACCCTGCCTCTGAGCTTGCAGTACTTACACTACACGACAGGTGGTTACATTATTATGAGCATTATGAGCGCACAAATCGGTCGCGCGAGAACCTCGTGGCGTGCTGGTGACCTGTACACAGCGAGCAACGCCTCAAAAACCGGGCTTACAGAAGAGACCCGTCAGTTCCTATCGAGCTATGCACGTCTTGGAGATCTAGAAGCAGTCCGCCGGGAATTGGCGAATGGTGGGTTGCCGCAGCGCTCTAGAGCTACGCGGGTTACTATCGTGCGTATGCTACAAGTTAGGCTGACCAGGTGGCAGCCCCCATCATGGGTGCTTGATGATCTGGTGCGTTTCGCCCGCGAGACAAGTGCTGCTCTTCAGTCTGCGTTGCTGCTTCATGTTGCCAGGCAGGACGCCCTAATGTATGACTTCATTCAAGATGTACTCTGGCCCAGGTGGAACTCCGGCGAGCGGGAGGTCGCGAGAAGCGATGTACAGCGCTTCCTCGACAGCTCTGCGCATGCCCATCCGGAGGTAGAGAGCTGGAGCCATGAGACGCGCGAGAAGCTGACGGGCAACATCTTAAGCATTATGAGAGATTACGGAGTACTCAGCGGGGCTGTGAAGAAAACGATTGTGGAACCTACAGTCCCTGAACCGGTAGTTCGCCATCTGGAAAGGCTGTTACAAGAGGAAGGTGTCAGCGCCCCCGATATTCCTCAACATCCCGACTGGCACATCTGGCTGTGGGATGCGGCCCGCGTCAAGACTGCACTGTCCCGTAGTGAGGTGTTAGCTTTATGAATGAGCTTGCGTCTCGGCTGGATTATCTTCGTGAGCGTTTGCGAACCGCCTACGATGGAATAGGGCATAGCAGCGGTCGTCCTTTTGTCTACTTCGTCTATCCACCCGAACAGGAGCGCGCAATGAGACGAATGGCTGAAGAGTCCCTCCATGACGATCTGGCGCTGCATTTCCACTGGATTGATCTATTGGATCTTACGATAACGACGCTACAAGGGCAGGAGGAGCGTCGTCAGGAGTTGCTCAATGATTCTGCCAAGGGATCAAGCGCGGCTGAAGCCATAACGAGGCTGTGGGCGCGTGCCCTTGCTAAGGCTATGCTTGCATCAGCGGGCGCACCAAGCAGACCGGGTCGCCCTGTCGTAGTGCTCAAGGGCCTCGCCGCTCTTCACCCACTTGCTAATCCCACCACTCTGATGGAGCAAGTGGCCGAGCAGGAGCCCCGAGATCCTTTAACCAACCAGATGATACCTATCGTGTTGCTCGTGCCTGGTGTTCGCCCGCCCCAGACCAGCCGCTGCTATCATTTCCTTGGGCTCGACCACTTGAGGCACGATTTTTATCGGGGGGAGGAAGCTTGATGAAGATCCGCGATACATTCGCCACCGCCATACAAGAGCGGATCGAGCCAGTTGTGAAGGTATCTGACCGCAAACCTAACGTACTATTGGGCGAGCTGCGCAACCTGGTGGTCACGCCCCAGTGGGAGCGGCACATGCACCGAGTGCTCGATGCGTACACTGACGCGGCAGATCAAGAGGACGAGCAGGGGATAGGCATCTGGATTAGCGGCTTCTTCGGATCGGGTAAGTCGCTGCTGATGAAGGTGTTAGGGGCATTGCTCGAAGGCGGTGAGATACAGGGCAAGGCGGTACACGAGGTATTCCTCGACCGTATTCCGCTGAGCAGCCCTGATCGTGGAGACCTGTCTCGCTTCCTCACTGTGTGCCGGCGCAAGATCACAACCACTGCTATAGGCGGCAACTTACACGCGATGCTGGCCGACACCGGGGACAGCTTGGCCTTGGTTACTTTCAAGCTGTTCGCCAACCACCTGGGCTACACTCATAACTGGCCGCTCGCCTGGGCGGTCGAGTACCAGGTGGACGCGCGCGGTCTAAGCACACGCTTCAGGCAGCTTGCCTCCGAGCTTTGCGGCACTGACTGGGACGAGATATCGGTTGACCCCGAGTTCTATCTGGACCAGCTGTATCAAGCCGCGGCTCAGGTCCTGCCGGACCACTTTAAAGATGGGGCAGCCGCTGTGGAGCGGGCGGTTAGTGCAACGCAGCAGAATGGTGTTACGCCCACCCTCCTCATAGAGAGACTACGCCGGTGGTGCGAAATGCGTGATGGTGGGGGCAGGCGGCATAAGCTGCTTCTGCAACTCGACGAGCTAGGACAGTGGATCGCCGGGGGCAGCTCCAACGAGCGCATCATGCAGGTCCAGGCATTGACCGAGAGTGCTGCCGCACACGGAGGCGGCAGAATATGGATCGCAGTCACCGCTCATGGCGATATACAGGCGCTAAAGCAGAACGTGCAGCAAGAGCAGTACGCAAAGATCAACCAGCGCTTTGCGGTGCAGTGCAAGCTGAGCAACGACGATATCAGCCTGGTTGTTGAAGAGCGGCTGCTGCGCAAGCGACAGGAAGCTCGCAGCTATCTCACTGAGCGATTCGGAGAGCGAGCCGGTGAGCTTACCGACATGGGCACTATGCAGCGCCCGCAGCGTGTGTATCCGGTTCCCGACGAGGAGAGCTTCGCGCTCTTCTATCCGTTCATGCCCTGGACGGTGGCCGTCATACCGGATGCCGTTAAGGGAATTGCCCAGTCGGCAGGTAGAGACGAGGCTCTCACTGGCTCCAACCGTACTATGATAGGCGTGGTGCAGGGGGCGATCATCGAAACCCCAGGGCTGCTGGACAACCCTGTGGGCAGGGTGCTCAACCTGGCTGACCTGTACGACCAGCTCTCCTCGGACGTACCCATCGAGACTAAAACAGACCTCAACAAGATAATCGACACGGTGCCAGGCGCTACTGCGTTTACGGTGCGTGTCGCTCGCGCCCTCTTCCTCCTCGGCCAGGCCAAGTATATACCCACGGAGTTGGAGAACGTGACCCGTTGTGTGGTCGACTCCCTGGATGCAAGTCTTGCGCCCCTCAGCAAGCAGGTGAAAAGCGAACTGGACCGGCTGGTCGCTGCGGGCTATGCAAAGCAGACCGGCGAGCAATACGTCTTCCTGAGCACTCAGCAACGGTCGTTCCAGGACAAGGTGCGTGCCCGTCAGGGCGAGCTTGAGCTCCAAACCTACGAGTTGAGCCAGGCGCTCAAGGAATATGAGAGCGAAGACGCCCTACGCTTCGACCGTGTGCCTCTCCAGGGCCGCGAGATCTCGCTGAAGATGGAGCTTGATGGCCGCGTCGTGCGCAATCCCACCTCTACGGTGCCTCTACGCGTCTATAGCCCGTTCCAGCGCGCGCTGGACCCGCAGGTGAGTGACGATAACGCCCTGAAGCAGCGATCTACACAGGAGCCGGACGCCATCTTCTTCCGCATGGAGGATGTACCGGGTCTGCGCGCTACTCTTGCGCTGGCGCTTGCCACAGCCGAGGTGGCCGACCGGGTCATCGCGGCGAACCAGGCGAGCGGGGCCGAGCTGGACGTTGCGCGGCATGCCAAGCAGACCGACCTTCCTAGCCACAAAGCCGACGTAAGGAAGCTGTTGGGACACGCGGTAAAGGGAGGCACCATATTCTTCAGGGGCAGCGTATACCAGCTAAGCACAGGCGAGAGCGCAGGTGCAGCCGTTCGTGCTACGCTGGCCCAGCTTGTACCCAGCATCTACTCTCGCTTTGGTGAGGTGCCGCACCGCATCGTCAACGAGGAAACGGCGGTTAAGGCGGCTCTCAGCGCCAACACCTCCAACGCAGACCTGAAGGAACTGGGTGTCTTCAGAGCCGACGGCACGCTCAATGAGACCAACCCGCTCGTAAGCGCACTGCGTGGCCGCCTGCCCCTCGCGGAGCAGGACCAGCAGCCTATCCCCGCCGACGTCCTCAGGAATGAGTTCGAGCGCCCGCCCTTCGGGTGGGATGGCAACGCCGTAAAGGTGGGCCTGGCTCTCCTATTGCGAGCATCGGCCTGTCGTATCATAGACAGCGGGCGCGTGCTTACCGACCCAAGCGATCCCGAGGTGGCGCAGATGCTCAGTAAGGAGATGCGCTTCAAGAGCATACGCGTGCAAGGTGTGCGCTCCGACCTTGGACCGAAGGAACTTCAGCAGATTCGCGGCTATATGGAGACTATCTTCAACGCCAAGCCGCCGCTGGTGGCGGCCACCATCCACACGGTGTTGGGTGATAAGCTCATGGAGACAGCAAAGCAAGCCCAGGAGCTAAAGCAGTGGGCCTCCACCGCCCAGTGTCCACTTCCCGTAGAGTTTGAGTCGGGTAGCGAGCTGCTGACGGAACTATTCAATATGTCGGCGCCTGCCGGTCGCCTGCCGCGCTTCCTCGAGCAAGCTGATAGGCTGCTGGAGTACATGGAGCTTATGGACAGGCTCAAGGGCTTTCAGCGCGAGCAGGGCGCTCTCTTCCCCCAGGTGCGCGACTTCTTCAACAGCATGGTTAACGCGGAGACCGCGCTGCCCGAGGTGAACGCTTTCATATCGGACTGGCGCACCCTGCAGCACGAACGGAAGCTGATCGATCCCTACCGCTGGCAGGAGCTTACCCAGGCTTACAAGCGAGCACAGGACGCAGTCTCCACCCAGGTCGTCACTTGGCGAGAGCAGGTGCAGGACGAACTGAAGAAGCTGGAGGCCGAGATAAAGGCGCGTGCAGAGGGTGCCGGTGTGCCCGCGCAAAGCCTGGAGGAGGATACGTCAGCGTTGCGGGAAGAGTGCGGCAGGCTCAGGCAGCGGCTCCAGCAATCAAGTCCCGGCTGGAATGAGGCGCGGGGTTGGCAGACAGCGCTCTCCAACATCAAGTTGAACCTGCCCATTCGCATCAGGGAGTTGCGCGAGAAGTACAACCCTAACGTGGTAATCACGCCCGAGGAAGTACGCCTGCGCCGTGATGATCTGCTGGCGAGCGTGCGTATCACAAGTATGGAGGACCTCGACGGGCTACTCAAGGGGCTGCGCCGCCGGATTGAACAAGAGCTTGACCAGCACCGCACAGTTATCATTGAATGAGTAGTGGCTAGAGCCTGGCATGAACATAGGCATGCTTGATTGTTTTGTCTTTGTATCAACCCTGCTTCTCAGGAGGAATAGAATTAATGAGCGCAACTGATGTAAATGCACGAAAGGCAACGAACTGGTTCGACGCGGATGTGACGGCAATTGCGCTTGGCTTCTTTGCCGTATTTCTTACCCTAAAGCCGCTTGTTGCAAATCCCTCAAGGCCGGCAGGTGTTCTTCCCTGGTCCATTGGCGATGTCCTTTTTGGCGGAGTCGCCCTGTCCGGGGTCGCCGCGATAATTCTGCTTTGCGGCTATCTCCCTCACGCTATTGCTTTGTTCCGTACCGAAAAGCGTCATATTAATGGTGGGATGGCTGCTGTCGCTCTTGGCGTATATGCTGTGTTCCTTGCCCTAGAACCCATTTTCCCAGGTCAGGTTCTTGTACGTATTTTCATCCTCGGTACTGGAGCCATCGCGATCGCCGTTTTTGTGTTGTATGCCTTGGGCCGTCCAACAGAGGCGCCCCTCGGGGCGCCTGGTTCGTACTGGTTATCAATGTTCGCCATAGTCCTGCTTATCCTGAGTATGGCAGCCCTGGAGATAGCGTTGCTGTTCCTTTAGGCAGTTCGCATCTAAATACCAGTTACAGGATGTGTTGGAAACAGGATGGCTCCCAGACCGGATCTCGTACCACTAGCCAATACTACTTGGCACTCTACAAGGAACAACGATGCTTAAGAGACACAAAGACCTACTTCGCGCCATCGTAGGTGAGATGCGCCGCACCCTCGCGGGCAGCACGAGCACGACGGGCGAGGCGCAGCGTGGCGACCTCGACCGGGAGCTTGAGCGTATCGGCATTGCCGCTGATGGCAGCATGACTCCGCTGGACGCCCTGCCTAACCCAACACCCGCCGAGCGCCGGGCCTACAGCGTGGCGGTGGCCCAGCTATCAGCCCTGGCCCTCAAGGAGCGGCCCGCCGCACGCGCCGAGATCGTGGAGCGCGCGGCCTACTCGTGGATCAACAGGCTGCTGGCGTTGCGGGCGATAGAGGCGCGCGGCCTCATTGACGAGACGTTGCGCAACAACCCCGACTATGACGGCCTCTCTGAAGCGCTGTTTGTGCTGCGCCAATCCGAGCCACATCGCACGGCGGGTGCTGATGCCGGCTGGTGGGCTGTGATCGAGGATGCCTGCACCGCGCAAGCCGCTTCCCTGCCCGGACTCTTCTCCACCGGCGATCCGAACGTGGCCTTGCGCCCCAGCACGCCCGCCCTGCTCAGGTGCGTGGCCGTGGTGGGTGGCGCGCCCTCAGGCTTCACGCTCGAGGAGGCCGATGCTGCCTTTGCCGACCCCGACGCGATAGGCTGGGCTTACCAGTTCTACCAGGAGCAGGCCAAGGCGCTCGTCTACGCCAAGCTCGGCAGCGGCGGCAAGGTGAGCACCCGCGCCGAGATCGCCGCGGCCACCCAGCTTTTCACCGAGCCATACATGGTCAAGTGGCTCCTCCAGAACAGCCTGGGCCGCTCCTACCACGAGCTTTTCCCCGACACCAGGCTGACCGCATCGTGGGAGTACTACATCACGCCCGACAAGCTGGAGCCGCCCGCCTACATGGGCCTCGTCTCCCTCACCGTGATGGACCCCTGCATGGGTTCGGGCCACTTCCTGCGCGAGGCGTTCGATATGCTCGCCGCCATGTACCGCGAGCAGCACCCCGACATGCCTGCCGCCGAGATAGCCGACAACATCCTGCAAAAGCACCTGCACGGCATCGACATAGACCCCCGCGCCTCCCAGCTTGCCGCTCTCACCCTCTACTTGCGCGCCTGGGAGACGGTGCGCGACGAGCGTCGTGCGCAGCGCAAGCCCGGCCCCGGCACGCTTGGCCGCGTTCAGATGAACCTGGCAACCACGCCCACCAACCTGGACGCCGGTTCGCTGGAGCGCCACCTGCGCCGCCACCCGGAAGACCGCGTGCTGAAGCCGCTGCTGGAGGGCATCTTCCAGGCGCTGGAGCAGGCCGACATCCTGGGCAGCCTGCTGCGCCCCGGCGAACACCTGGATGCCGCCATCGCCGCCCTGCAAAAGCCCCAGAATATGACCCTGCCTTTTGACGATGATAGTGACCTGCAACAGACGGTTAGAGAGCTTGCCAATCAAGACTCGGCGGAGTTGAAGCGTATGCTGCTCGTTAAGGTGGCAGAAAGTTTTGCAAAGGAATCAGGTGACGCAAGTGATGTGGCAGCTAACTTGTTTGGGCACGAGGCTGTGGAGGGACTGCGGCTGCTGCAACTGCTGGATCAGCGGTATGGTGTAGTGGTGACAAACCCGCCGTATATGGGCAGCAAGAACATGGGCACGGCCATGAGGGACTACATCCACCGCTTCTACCCAGTTGCAAAGCCGGATCTATATGTTACGTTTATTATACGATGCCTTGAGTTATCTCTCGCTGCGGGGAGATCCGCATTAGTAACCCAGCAAAGTTGGATGTTCTCAAGTGGCTTGGCGCCTTTCCGCGCTGGCGGCAATCCGGAACAATGGAAGGGCTTTCTAAGAACTAGCAGGTTGGAAAGCCTAGCACATCTCGGTCCAGGCGGATTTGGAGAAATAAGCGGGGAGGTTGTCAATACAGTTCTGCTGGTGAGTCGGCCGCAGGCTAATCCAAAGAGCGAATACACTCTTGCACTACGAGTTGTAAGGGAACAAACTCCAGAGCTAAAGCAGCGACTCCTGAAGAGAAGGCCGAGCAGAAATGTGTTCCACTTTGACCAAGCATCAATACTACACATTCCGGGTGCCCCTGTAGCTTACTGGTTAGGAGCCAGGTTTTACGAATTACTGACTGCTGGTCGTGTTCTCGAGCAAAGAGTAGCAGTGTTTCCCGGCCTCAAGACTGGTGACGATGCTCGATTCCTCCGGTTCCACTGGGAAGTACCCGTCCCATCGAACGGTTGGGTACCGTACTCAAAGGGTGGTCAGGGTTACGGCAAGTGGCACGGGCAAAATGAGTATTGCCTAGACTGGCGACGAGGGAAAGCTCCCTTTCGCGAATACAGAGACTCCCGTCAGCCTTACTCCGACTATTACCAAAAGGATGGATACACGTACTCGTCCGCTTCGAAGGGTGCTTTAAGCGTCCGCCATCTGCCTCCAGGTTCCATCTTCGGTTCCAAAGGCCCAGGTATATTTCTTGGCGAGGATTCGTGGGCCTCAGCACTACTGAATGCACGTATTTCTTCGTACTTCGTGCGCAGCATGGCCGTTGGTCTTGACATACTGGTGGAGAACGTCCGTGCTCTCCCATTGCCAGAACTAGATAGGGCTGAAAGAGATTTGCTTGGGCGCTACTGCTTTCTAGCCGAGGAATTTCGCCGTCGGGAGTTGTCCAGCATACCGACAGACATGTACTTCGACTCCAGTGTTAGGTCGTTCGTAGTACTGCCAGAAGAGGCACTTCGGCTAACACTCGAGGGCGAACTTGAGACCCGTGTTTCTGCTCTCTACGAACTAGATGCTGATTCGGCGGACGTCGCCTATCTAGAGGTAGGTGCGCCTTGTGGTTGGTTGCCCCTCCTACACGGCCGCGATAACCTACCAGATATATCGCCTTCACTTGTTTCATCCAGTGTGTTGGACGGCTTACTGGGCGCTCGCAAGCGATTGTCCCTCCCGGAAGGCCAGATCAGACGACTCCTAGAGAATCTTGCTGATTCGTTTGCTGCAGGATCAGGAGCACCAGATGAGGACCCGGATATGGAGCAACATGGAGGGGAGGGTGACGAAACAGAAGGCGCAGGTGCCTCAGCAGGTATTCCGCTCCCCCCAGAGGGCTTTTTGGAGGAACTAAGCCAGAAGCTGCAAATCCACCCCATCAGCGTCTACTGGCTCCTCGAAGAGCTACGCGCAGAAGGGGTGCGCTGCAAGCCCGAAGAGCAGCGCCTGCTGGAGGACCGCCTCTCGGTCATGGTGCTGCGCCTGCTCGGCCACCGCTGGCCCAAGCAGATCGAGGCGGGCGAGGCGGTGCCCGCATGGGCCGACGCCGACGGTATCATACCCCTCACCACCGGCCTGGGCGCTGAAGAGCAGACCCTGGCCGACCGCCTGCGTGCACGTCTGCGGACAGAGGATGGCGAGGTGGGAGCGCAACAGGCTGAGGCGCTGCTGATCGAGCTTACCGGCACCGGCCTTGAGGAGTGGCTGCGCAAGCGCTTCTTCACCCGCCACGTGCGCCAGTTCAAGTACCGCCCCATCGCCTGGCACCTGGCAAGCTCGCCGCAGGGCGCGGGAGGCGGCAAGCGGGGAGGCGGCAGGCGCGCCCCGGCCTTCGAGTGCATGCTCTACTACCACGCCTGCGAGAGCGACGTGCTCGCCCGCATCCGCACCCGCTACGTCGAGCCGCTGCTGCGTACCGAGCGCCGCCGAGCCGAAGACGCCCGCCGCGACAACGACGACACCACGGCAGCCATAGCCACCGACCGCATCCACGAGCTTGAAGAGTTCGGCAACAGGCTGCGCCAGGTGGAAGAGGCCGGTTTCACCTGCGACGACCTGGACAAGCTGCCGGCGGGTGAGACGCTGGACCGTTGGAGCGGCGACGGCTTCCTCCCACCTACCAGCTACGACGACCTGGCCCACAACGAGCGGGCGTGGCGAGTGGACATCAACGACGGCGTGCGGGTGAATATCGCCCCGCTACAGATGGCGGGCGTGCTCGCGGGCGACGTGCTCAAGGCCGCCGACGCGAAGAAAGCGATAGCAGACCGGGCGCGGTGGCGGTCGGACGAGCGGCGGTGGGTGCGCGAGGGCAAGCTGCCCCGGTGCGGTTGGATGGGTGAAGACGTGCCCGAAAGCCCCGCCTGGACAGAGCGCGCCCCACAGCGAGAAGCCGAACGGCTCAAGCTGGAGCAGAAGCGCAAGGCTGTGATGGATAAGTTGGGTTCTTCCGTTGACTAACAGCTTGCTCATTTCATCAAACAACGATCTCACGGAGCCAATGAATGAAGCCTAGTACCCTTTCTATCTTTGAGCTTTTTGAACGAGAAAGGCGATATCTCGTCCCACTATTTCAACGCCCCTACGTCTGGTCTCAGGAGAGCCAATGGGAACCCTTATGGGAGGACATCACCGCCAAAGCCGACGAATTATGGCGCCATAGCGAGGCAGAGGACGATCGACTGCGCAACCACTTCATGGGTGCGGTCGTGCTTAACCAGATTAAGGTCTTCGGCAAGCAAATTGCGGCCACCGAGATCATTGACGGGCAACAGCGCCTTACGACTTTGCAGGTTGTGTTGGTTGCCCTGCGCGACTATGCAAAGAAGAATGGACACAACGAGTTCGATAAGACCCTCGAACGTATCACGGAGAACAGTCTCGGACGGGGTGACGAAAGATACAAGGTGTGGCCGACCAACGCTGACAGGGTAGCATTCGAGACGATATTCAGCGCCGGGTCGCCGGATGTAGTGAACGCTAAATATCCTCTTCAGAGGCGAAAGCGCTCTAAATACTACCTGCCTCGGCCCCGCCTCGTTGAGGCGTATCTTTTCTTCTACAAAGTAATAGAGGAATACATGATCATTGACGATCGCGAAGCCGAGGCGTTGCTGATCGCAAAAGAGGTTATCCCAGACCAGGGCACCTTGCTCAACGCGCTAATGGATGCTATTACCCGTCACCTGGTGCTTGTCCTGATCGATTTAGAGGACAACGATGATCCTCAGATCATATTTGAGACCCTGAATGCCTACGGAGTGCCTCTTCTACCTTCTGACCTTATACGCAATTACGTCTTTCTTGAGGCCACCCGCCGCCGAGACGACGTAGACAGCCTTTACCAGAAGTATTGGCAAGAATATGACGAGGGAGATGCCGGCTTTTGGAAGGTCGAGGAGCGTCAGGGGCGGCTCACCCGGCCACGCTTGGATCTGTTTCTTTACCAGTTTCTCACGTATCAAACCGAGCGCGACATCATCATAAAGCATCTATTTCAGGAATTTCGCGGCTGGTGGGCGAGTCGGTCCCATATTGCCTCTGTTGAGTTACAGTTTCTCAAAGAGCATGCAGCAGTCTTCAAGGGGTTGCTGGCACCAGACCTCACCACTCGCTCCAGCCTATTCGCCCGACGGCTGAGGGCACTTGATACGGCCACTATCTATCCTCTCCTTCTATTCTTGCTGGCGGAGAAGCATGGTGCCATACCAGGGCCGGAGCTAGACGCGATACTTACTGATCTCGAATCCTATCTAGTACGACGTGCGGTGTGTGGTCTCACTACACAGAATTATAACCGCGTGTTTCTGTCGCTCCTTAGAAACTTGCGAAAGGCGCCGCTTGTCGATCGTGATGCTGTTCGGCAATTGCTCCTGGAAGGCGAGGGTGACAGCGTTCGATGGCCAAGTGATGACGAGTTTCGTAATGCCTGGCTGAACACTCCGGTCTACCAAACAACTCGCGGCCGCGTTACTATGATCTTGGAGGCAATCGATCTTCAACTAACTACCAGCAAACAGGAAGTTGTGCATATCGCCGGTCCTCTAAGCATAGAGCACGTAATGCCACAGCAATGGTCGAGCACTGATTGGCCTTTCCCCGCTCAACAGGAGCAAACCGGACTCTCCCAGGAGGAGCTACTTGCTCGTCGGTCGCAACTCCTTCATACGTTTGGAAACCTGACGCTCCTCACACAGCCGCTCAACTCTGCGATCAGCAATGGACCGTTCTATGCCAAGCGTCCTAAGATTGCTGAACAAAGCAACCTGCGACTAAATGCCTACTTTCAGCAATTGAAGGATACGGACCAATGGACCGAAGAGGATATCCTGCGGCGTGGGAGAGCACTTTTCGAAGTAGCCTGCAAGATTTGGCCTCGACCATGATCCGGCAAAGCTTCCAAACCTGCCGAGCTGAGCCTACTAGCGTGACGCGATGGCACAAGGCTTAGTGGCAACCATATGAGTATAAGCTTGCAGAAGCGAATACATTCCCTCGTCCGCCAGGTGCTCGACAGCTATTCTGGGGCCTGGTTGGTGTGGTGCGATCCGCGCGGCGATTGGCTACCCTTACTCAGGCGTGTTGCGAATGACACACGACTAGGCGGGTTCACCCTGGTGGAGGTTGAGGACCGGGCTGGCGGGCAGATCGGCGGCCCGGTCAGCCGTCGTGGTTTGCAAGCCCGCCTCGACAAGGGCGAGTCGTTCGTGTTGTACGTGCCCGCCACACGTGAGAAGCTCGGCTGGGTATGGGGCCATGCGGTGCTCGCCGAGAGCATCTACTCGCAGAGCTTGCGCGAGCAGCTTCTAGACTGGGGTTGGCGACCTCAGAGCCTCACTATCAGCGACGACGAGATAGCAGCCATGTCCAGGCGGGAGATGCAGCGCGACCCTGCTGAGTGGGGTGGTTCCGGCCTCCAACCGGACATGGGCATCCTCCTGGAGACCTTGGCAACGGGAGTTGCTCCAGGCGAAGACGAACGGCTCGTCTTCGACCTGACAGTGGAGCAAGCAGGTCTACCCGCTTTTGATGAGGGGGATGTCCGCCGCTGGCGCAACAGGGCGCTGGCAAGACTACTGGTAACCCAGGCACATCAAAACGCGCCCCAACTCGTGGGGGACGGGCACGAGCTGCTTATCGTGGGCAACCAACACACCTTCGCTCTAGACCTGCTGGGCAGGTGGCTCGACAGCCTGCGCTTGAGCCGGGGGCTGCCGGCGATGATCATGGAAGTTGACGTCATTGCATCACTGGGTAATGCGCTTGGGAGTGCCGATGCAAGGCAGGGACCTTTCCTATCCCTTGCCGCCGAACGAGCCGTGTTCGTGAACACCTGCCGTGAGCTTGCTCAGAAGGGTGGGAAGGACCTGCTGCAAACGCTCGCTGATCTCAAGGAGGCTATACAGCGCCACGTCAGCGGCTTCTGGGGGGACATGACCCAGGGCTCGCAGTCACTACCCTGGAGGGAGCTTGCTCGCCTGAGCGAGGCAGCGGGAGACCTGTTGGAAGCAGCCCAAGTCAAGGCGTGGGCAAACCCCGAGGAGGCCGTGGCATGGTACACTAACAATGGTTGGCGGGTTGACCAGGCGGGTGAGGAATTGCTCCGAAATCTGGAAATGCCTGCACCAGAACTACTGGAGCTAATAGCCCCATTGCGGGCCGCATATCGCGCGCGTTGGGAGGGACTGCTCATACAGTGGTCTGAAGTATGGACTGTCGCCGGCTGTCCCTTGCCCAAGGCTCCTACGGGCGGCGAGTGGCTGGCCGAGGTGCTGAGCACGAAGAGAGCTACTGCCATTCTGGTAGCCGACGCCTTCAGATACGACCTGGCGAGAACCCTGGCAGACCGTTTAAACGCCTCAGAAGGCGTTGATCGCGCTTCAGTTGCGCATGCCCGCGCGCCGCTGCCGTCTATCACGCCGCTCGGTATGTCAATGGCACTTCCGCTGGCGGAAGTGGATCTAACCGCAGACATAGTAGATGGTAAGTGGCAAGTTCGCTATAAGGGGAACACGCCGAACCTCGCAATCGCACAGCAGCGCAAAGAGTGGTGGCAGCAATACGGCAAAGTGGAACCCGAATGCATTATTGGCGTACCTGCGGTGCTGTTAGGCAATGTGCCTGCTCCAGATACAAAGCGTACACGCCTCGTTATATACGATGACGCTATAGACAAACTCGGACACGACGACGAGCTTGAGGCCATGGGCGGGGGCCTAATCATCGACCGGTATTTGAAGACCATTGAAGGTCTCAGGAGAGCAGGATGGCAGCGAGTAGCTATGCTCACAGACCACGGATACATCCACTGGTCCGACAGCCATGAGCAGAGTGTGCCACTGCCGGCACCTGACCCCGCATATTCGCAGCGGCGGGCTGCGGCTTACCCCCTGGAAACCAGGCTACAAGGGCCACAAGGCCTCGCACCCGGCGGAAAGTGGCGCGTAGCAGTGCCAAGAGGAGCCGCCAGTTTTAGAGCATATGGAGGCCTTGGCTACTTCCATGGAGGAGCATCCCTCCAAGAGTGGATAGTTCCCTGCGTGCTGGTCGAGTGGCCTTCTAAGGCACGGCCAGTGCGCATTACTCTAGAGCCGATAGACAAGATCCTTGGGCTGAGACCATTAATCAGCCTGCATGTTGCACTTGACCCTGTGCCCATAGAGGACATGCTCGCGCGCCAAGTAGATGTCCTGATACGCAAAGCGGCGGACCGCAGTTTGCTCTTCAGGTCGGGGTCAGTCATGGTTACCCCCGACCAAGAGGAGGTATCAGTGCCTTTGCAGGTGATCGAAGGTATGGAGGCCGAGCGTGGTACTAAGCTACGCGTAGAGGTGCGGGATACCAATACTGAAGAGGTTCTAGACGAACGTATCAGCACCCTCATGATCGAAATCACGGGTTGGTAGGAAGTAGGAGAGGTAGGTAATGACCACAGCGGCAGTTAAGGCAAGCGAGAAATTTACGCCCGACGAACTCGATCGCTTGCTCTTCAGGGCTTTCCCTGGCCTCGTGATGCGCAAGGATCTCACTCAGGCGATCCGGGGTGCAAGCAAAGCCCCATCTTACGTCATCGAGTTCATGTTAAACAAGTATTGCTCGAACCTTTTCGATGACGCCGAGGTGCGCGAGGGGCTTAGGTTGGTGCAACAGGAAGTCGCTTCATACATCCCACGCGGTGACGAGACGGAAGTGGTCAAAGCCCGCATACGGGAGCGCCCTCCGCAACGCCTGATCGACTCCGTAAAGGTAGAGCTTGATGAGCGACTGGAAGAAGGCGTCTACTGGGCGAGCCTGCTGACCGCGAACATCCGGCATGTAAACATCTCACCTCAACTCGTTGAGAAGTACCAGCGGCTGCTGACCGCAGGGGTCTGGTGTAATGTTCTCGTCAGCTATGACGACCAGATTCGCTATCGTAAGCAGACCTATCCGTTCATCATCACACGCCTCGAACCGGTTCAGGTGGGAAAGGTAGACTTGGAGGAGTACTGTGCAGGCCGGGCGCAGTTCACGCGAGACCAGTGGATCGACGCACTCATTCGCACGATGGGCTACGAGCCAACTAATTCGCAACTGACCCAGCGTGTGAAGCTTCTATACCTGGTACGTATGATCCCCCTGGTGGAGAGCAACTTCCACGTCATAGAGCTTGGCCCTCGCCAGACAGGCAAGAGCTTTTGCTTCACGGAGTTCAGCCCTTACGGCACCTTGTTGGGTGGTGGGGCTATTACCGTGCCCAAGCTATTTGTCACCAATACTGCGCCTCCTCGCCCAGGTCTTGTCACTCAGCGCGACGTCATAGGCTTCGATGAGATAGCAGGTAGCAGCTTCAATGATGAAGACAAGAATCTGTATAAGAATTACATGGAGAGTGGCCAGCTAAATAGAGGAACGATAACTGTCAACGGAGACGCGGGGTTTGTGTTCAACGGTAACATCAATTTCGACCCAAGACAGGGCATGCAAGCGGAGCACCTATTCAAACCGCTGCCGCCCAGCGTTAGCGACGACACCGCGTTCCACGACCGGTGGGCGGCATATCTTCCAGGGTGGGAACTTCCTAAGCTTACCCCGGAACTGATTACAACTCATGTCGGCTTCATGCTTGATTATACTAGCGAACTATTCCATAGGGAACTTCGGCGTATAGGCAGCTACGGCACGCTCTGGGAGAAGTGGTTCGAAGCACCCACGGGCCAGTGGAGTGCCCGCGATATGAGGAGCATTAATCGTACGTTTTCAGGCCTGACCAAGCTCATATTCCCCGCAGGGATAATGGAGAAAGAAGACGCGCACGTGCTCCTTCGTCTAGCTTTAGAACTGCGGCTCAGGGTACGAGTGCAGTTGCATAAGATGAACTCCCAAGAGTTCCCACTCACCACCTTCGCCTATCGTGATCGCGAGACCGGGGTCACAGAAACAGTAAGCGTTAAGGATTAAGGATTAGCAAGGGAAGTTTGTGAAGGCCTGGCACGAAATCGTATGGTGACTGTGGAAAGGCTTTGGAATGCCGTTGATGATTGTTCTATGGTCCTAGTTTGGCCGGGCTTGCTCCCTTACCTGTGGACCGTAGCCCATCGGCTTTGGTTGGGGTGTGAAGTATCGCTGACAAGACTGGCATCCTAGCCTCTGGCTACCTCCCCTGTTGGAGCCTGATTTCACCACGTAGCGGCTTTGCCCGCATTTCGGGCATTTTAAACGTTCTGGAAATGCTATCTCATTCATACTACCTAATTGCTTCGCTGCATTACTCGCCGCTCCCGGTGGGGCTACATTATTGACACGCTCCGGGAATGCCGATATACTAACGTCATTCCGCAATTAGGTAATGGTTGCGTGCGCTCTTCGTACGCGGGCTGTTGGGGAATTCGGCGGTTCCCAGCGTCATGCAAACGGACGTTACAGCTTGCCGAATTTCGATTGCCATGTGCGAGCGGTCCCCTGGCAAGTTAGAGCGGCCCCCGTCTACCTATTGCGAGATCACATCCTTCCTGTTGAGAGCACGTCATGGCCGTTTAGCCCTGTGAGTAGCGGGCTTTGTGTGTTGCTGGTGCAGATATGGCAATGAGGCAGTAGATGCCACCCGGTAACTTGTGCTTCCTAATCCTCATGTCATTGTGCCCTTCAATCCAATACCAGCAGCGCTACACGCGCGTCCATTGAGTGTTCGACATTTCCATTCTGTGAGTAAGACCCTTATAAAGACCCGAAAGGAGGGATGAACCTCAGCACACATACACCTACAACCCAGCCCTATAACACCTTGTAGGCTGTTTTTCTCTTATTCCATAAGCAAGGAAAGGAACGAGACCCGTGATACAGCAAGAAAATCGTTTATCGACGCGGCGCATGTGGATTTTGATGGTACTGTTGCTGGCGGTAATAGCTACCTCCGGCTTGTTGTACTTGCAGACGCGGGGCCAGGGCAATGGCTCGGGCGCTGCTAACAGCACCACCGCCGCCAACAACCCCGCCCAGGGCGCGATAATGCCCGGCGAGGAAACGAACCCGCGCGTCAGCGGCAACCCAAGCAAGGAAATTGAGTCCCTGCGCAAGCGGCAGGCTTATTTCGCCAACCGCTACGGCGGCACCTACGACCCGAAGTGGCTATTGGCAGGCTACGATGAGGCCGCCAAGATGCAGGCCGGCATACCCGCCGGTAAGGTCGTATACGACCGCTCGAAGACCGAGTCCCCGCTGGCGCTCGACCCGAACTCCATGGTGAGCCTCGGCCCCGCCCCCGCGCAGACCGACGGCTGCTACAACTGTTTTAACTCTGGTATAACCAGCGGCCGCATCAACTCCGTGCTCATCGACCCGACGATGACCACTACCGTCTACCTGGGCGTGTCCAACGGCGGTATCTGGAAGACCACCAATTGCTGCACCGCCAGCACCCAGTGGCGACCCGTCACCGACGACCCCTCGATCACCACGATGACGATTGACGAAATCGTGATGGACCCGAACGACAACGAGACGCTGTACGTAGCCACCGGCGACTTCCGCCCCGTAGGCTCGGCACGCGGCGCGCAGGGTATTTACAAGAGTACCGATGCCGGTGAGACCTGGGAAGTGTATGGCGAGGATGTCTTTACCCCCAGGCGAACCGCCGGAGGTGCTGACGTGTTCGCGGGCGACGGCGTGTCGGGCTACGATGTAGTCAGCGCCATCAAGGTCGACCCTAACAACAGCAACGCCCTCATCGCAGGCACCAAGGACGAACTGTTCATGTCCTACGACGCAGGCGTAACCTGGAACGGCCCCTGCTACACCAACCCCTATACCGCCACCCAGCGCCAGGACAACACGGAAATCGTGGTCCGCGACATGGGTGCGACCAGCATCATTTACTATGCTGTCGGTTGGGTAGTGGAGAACGCCAACGGCGCGAACGGTATCTACACCGCGACCTTCCCCAGCAGCGGCTGCCCCTCATGGACATTGGCTACCCGTGGCGACAACGGCTGGGACCCGGGTACGGGCAACGGCACCGCTGGCTATCCCAAGCCGGGCCGCATCGACATTGCCATCTCGCCCAGCAACCCCGACGTGATGTACGCTGCGGCAGCTGACGCTCGTTACCTGGATATCGGTGTCATCTACCAGACCACCAACGCAGGTGCCACCTGGCAGGCACGCTCCGACTACCTGGACTTCTATGCTTGCGGCAGCAACCAGCCGGGTAGCGGCGACTACGGCCAGGCCTTCTACGACCAGGCTATCGACGTAGACCCCAACGACCCGATGAAGCTCTACTACGGTGAAGTAGACGCCTTCAGGTCGTTCAACGGCGGCCTCAACTGGCAGAACGTCGGCTGCGTCTACTCCGGTGGCGACTGGATCCACTCCGACCAGCACGACTATCGCTACGTGCCCGGCTCGTCCAACGAGATACTCCTGGCAAACGACGGTGGCATCTGGTACTCCGGCAACGCCAACGTAGTGTCGCCCACCATTCCTTCCATCATCTCGCTCAACGCGACGATGAACACCCTGGAGTTCTACAACGGCGACATCACGGGCAACTTCGCCAACTCGGCCAGCCCCGGCGCTAACGGAGGCACCCAGGACAACGGCTCGTTCGTCAACCTGTGGAGCAGCCAGGAAGCCCTCGGCCCCGAGCAGTGGCAGTTGCGCGTCGGTGGTGACGGCTTCTTCGCCGCCATCGAGCCGGTCAAGAACCAGATTTGGTACCAGGAGAACAACGCCAGCCAGATCTGGCGCACGACCACAGGCCCTTACGGAGCGTACGACCTTGTCACGCCCTATACGGCGAGCTGCGACGACTACTGGGGTTGCGATTCCCGCAGCTTCGCGATGCCGTTCGAGATCTACAAGCACGACTGCCCGGCTACCGGTTGTACGCACCTCATCGCGGGTACGTACCGCGTGTGGGAGGCGGTTGACGGCGCTGTGTCCGGCAGCAGCTGGTACACCAACAGCCCGATGCTGACCAAGACCACGCCTGAGTTCCCCGGCTGGGGTGGCGACCTCTACATCACCCAGCTTAGCTACGCGGTGTCGATGTCTACCACGGCTATCGTTGGCACCAATGACGGTAACGTCTGGTACGGCTTCAACCTGGGCCAGGGGACACCCGGCTCGGCCAACTGGTTCAACGTGACCGACGAGAACCAAGTGCTACCCAACCGCCCGGTCATGGACGTGGCCACCGACCCTGAAACCCCGACCATCGGCTATGCCGTGCTGGGTGGCTTCAACGAGTCGATTGAGGGCAAGCCCGGCCACGTATTCCAGGTGACCTGCCACGCCTGCGAGGCAGCGGCCAATAAGGGGAATGCACCTGCGGGCGCCTCCGTTACGTGGGTTGACAAGTCCGGCAACCTGCCCGACCTGCCCTTTGAGGCAGTGGTCGTGAACCCGAACTTCCGCAAGCAGGTGTTCGCGGGCAACGACTCCGGCCTCTTCTACACCAACGACATCGATGCCGCCGTGCCTGTATGGTACCGCTTCACCAACGGCATCCCTAACGTTTGGATCAGCGACCTGACCATCGACCGGGGCGGCACGACCCTGGCTGTGTGGACGCGCAACCGTGGCCTCTACGTGTGGCCCTTCCCGAGCGCGCCGTTCATCCAGCCCAGCCCCACACCTACCGTTACCGGCACTCCCCCTACCGCTACCGCCACCTCTACTGCCTCTACGGGCGGCTCTTGCTACCAGGTACAGGTAACCGAGTCTGAGGGCACGATAATACCGGCCACCGACGATACGGGAGCCTACTGCGACGACTGCTCGCCGTTGATCAACTTCCCGTTCCCGGTCCGAATCTATGACAGGACGTTCAGCCAGGGCTACGTGACTTCCAACGGTGCTGTCGCGTTCGACATGGTCAGCCTGGCCTATGGCGACGACTGCATACCGAACAGGAACGAGACTTACACCCTCCACGCCTTCACCACCGACCTGTGCACCAACCAGTGTACCGAAGATAATACTGCCTGCGAGGGTTGTGGTATCTTCACCTCCACGATTGGCGAAGCGCCTAATCGCAAGTTCATCATCGAGTGGCGCGCCGAGTACTACGGTTTTGCTGAGTATGTGAACTTCGAGGTGGTATTCACCGAAGGCTCGGACACGGTCTCCGTTATCTACGGAGTGGACGAAAGCGGCGCTGACGGCGGCTTCGCCAACGCGGGCGTTCAGAAGGACCAGACCACCTACTACAGCTACTCCTGCGGCGATTCTACCCTTACAGAAGGCTTGCAGGTGAACTACACCTTCAGCGAGTGCCCTGCCGGTACCGCCACCACTACCGCCACCGCCACCACTACCGCTACCGTTACGAACACCGCAGTTCCCACGGCATGCGCGATCCAGTTCCAGGATGTGCCGCCGAGCACCAGCGTAAGCTCGTTCTACCCCTACGTGCGTTGTCTTGCCTGCCGCAACATCATCGGCGGCTACCCGTGCGGCGGTACCAACCCGCAGACGGGCGCTGCTGAGCCTTGTGGTGCTTCCTTCAACGCATACTACAGGCCCAACAACAACATCACTCGCGGCCAGATAGCCAAGATCGTGGCCCAGGCCGCCGGCTATGACGAGGACCCCGGTCCTCAAATCTACGCCGACGTGCCGCCCGACCAGGTCTTCTGGCGCTACATCCAGCAGCTGTCCAGCGACGGCATCATGGGTGGATACGCTTGCGGTGGCAAGGACCCGTATACAGGACAGCCCGAAGTGTGCGACGCGCAGGACAGGCCGTTCTTCCGCCCGAACGCCCCGGCCACCCGCGGCCAGATAGCCAAGATCGTGGCTAACGCAGCCGGTGTGACCTACGCTGGATCGGCCCAGACCTACCAGGACGTGCCGCCCAGCGCAAGCCCAAGCTCGTTCTACCCGTTCGTAGAGGGGCTTACGCAGATGGGTGTGATGGGAGGCTACAAGTGCGGTGGCCCCGGCGAGCCTTGTGCCGCCAGCAACCGCCCGTACTTCCGCCCAGGCGCCCTGGTGACGAGGGCACAGGCAGCCAAGATAGTGGCTAACACCTTCTTCCCCAACTGCGAAACGCCCGCCAGGCCCTAAGCGCTTAGTTACTGACACACTTACGGTTGGGGCTGGCAAACCAGCCCCGACTCAAACTGGAAGGCCCTCCATATGGAGGGCCTTCCTCTATTTGTGGGCCGCGCGTCTCAAGGTACAGTCGCAGTCGCTGCTACCTTGCGCTTAGAGAAAAGGCCCTAGCTGACGGCCTGCCTGACTCTGTAGACGGGGCGCTTCTCCCGGTCTCATGCACTGATGGAGTAATATGGGGGTACCGTTGTTGATACTTTAGTCAACGCTCTGCTAATCGGGTATAATTATCTAAAGTCGATACAGCATCTTTCATAACCAACGCGCATGTGACTTAGAGCGAGGTATGTGCTATGGCTGGCTTCAACCCCGGCTTCGTGGATGAAGTGTCCAACAACCTCCCGGTCCAGCCCACCCCCTTCATCGGGCGAGAGAAAGAGGTCGAGGCTGCATGCGCTTTATTGCAGCGGGAAGCGGTGCGCCTGGTCACCCTCACCGGCCCCGGCGGCACAGGTAAGACCCGCATGGCCGTGCAGATCGGCGGCCAGATGCTCCTCGATTTCCGGCATGGTGTCTTCTTCGTGGCACTGGCGTCCATCACCGACCCCGGCATAGTAGCCAGCAGCATCGCCCAGACCCTCGGCATCATGGAAGCCGCCCACCGGCCCGTTATCGAAAGTATCAAGGCATACCTGCGCGACAGGCACATGCTCCTCATCCTCGACAACTTCGAGCAGATAGTGGATGCCGCGCCCATCGTGGCCGACATCATGACGGCGGCTGCCAGTCTCAAGGTGCTGGTCACCAGCCGGGAAATATTGCACCTGCGCGGCGAGCACGAGTTCCCGGTGCCGCCCCTCAGCATGCCCGATACGAAGCACCTCCCTCCCGCCGAGCATCTCACCCAGTACGAGGCGGTGCGGCTGTTCGTTGACCGCGCGGCCGCCCTGCGACATGACTTCCAGGTGACCGACGACAACAGCATGGCCGTGGCCGAAATCTGCGCCAGCCTGGACGGCCTGCCCCTGGCGATTGAGCTTGCCGCCGCACGCATCAAGATGTTGTCGCCCGAAGCGATGCTCACGCGCTTGCAGGACCAGGGCGACGGGCACGCCCAGGCCAGGCTCAAGCTGCTGGTAGGCGGGCACAGAGACCTGCCCGTGAGGCAGCAGACCTTGCGCAACACGATAGGTTGGAGCTACGACCTGCTCAACGAGGGTGAGCGCGCCCTCTTCCGCCGCCTCTCGGTCTTTTCGGGGGGTTGCGGCTTTGAGGCTATCGAAGCTGTATGCAACGCCGACGGCGCTTTGCCGGTGGACGCCCTCGAAGGCGTGGCCTCGCTAGTGGACAAGAGCCTCTTGCGGCAGAGGCCCGGTCCAGGCGGCGAGGAACGCTTCCACATGCTGGAGACGATCCAGGAGTACGCGCGCGAGAAGTTGGAAGAGAGCGGCGAGGCAAGCGCGCTCCAGGAGTGGCATGCTGCTTACTTCCTCGATCTGGCCGAGAAAGCCGAACCCCAGTTGCGCGGCCCCAAACAGGTCGAATGGCTGGAGCGGTTGGAGGCGGAGCACGATAACCTGCGAGCCGCCCTCAGGTGGGAGACCGAGCAGGGGCACGCCGAAACAGGCATGAGGCTAGGCGCGGCGCTCGTGGAGTTCTGGAAGGCGCGCGGCCACCTGAGCGAGGGGCGCTCCTGGTTGGAAGCCGCCCTCGAAATCAGCAACACGCCCACTCAAGCCCGAGCCAAGGCCCTCATGGCGGCGGGTAACCTCGCCTCGGCCCAGGGCGACTACGCCCGCGCCAGCTCCGTGCTGCTGGAGAGCCTGGAACTGTTCAGGCAGCTTGGCGACAAGGTGAGGATCGCCGCCACGCTCAAGAACCTCGGCAACGACGCGCGGCTCCAGGGTAACTACGACGCCGCTTATACCTATTTCCAGGAGGGACTCGAGCTAGCCCGCGAGCTTGGCAACCGCCAGGAGGTGGGCACGATGCTGGGTGACATAGGCATAGTAGCGCAGAGCCTGGGCGACCAGGAAGGCGCGCGTGCCTACTACGAAGAAAGCCTCCAGATCAGGCGGGAACTGAAGGACAGGCGCGGCATCGCCATGATGCTGGTGAACCTGGGAGAGCTTGCGCGGGGCGGTGGCGACTACGACACGGCCCAGAAGCTGTACGAGGAGGGGCTGGCTATCGCGAGGGAGCTTGGCGACAAGTGGGGCGTGGGCATGGTGCTGCACAACCTGGGACACGTCGCCTACCACCGCCAGAAGTACGGCCAGGCTTTCGACCTGTTCACCCAGAGCATGAGCATCTTTTACGAAATGCGCAACAAACGCGACATAGCCTACTGCCTCACTGCCCTGGGAGGCGTGTACGCGGCGCAGCGCCAGCCGGAACGCGCGGCCATCCTATTCTCCGCGGCCCAGGCGCTCTCCAATACCATTAGCGCGCACCTGGACCCCGCAGACCTCATAGAGTACCAGCGCAACCTGGCTACCGCGCGCTCACAAATGTCCGTCGAGGGTTGGGAGCGCGCCTGGCGGCAGGGGCAGCGCATGACGCTGGACGAGGCGGTAGCCTACGGGTTGGAGAAGGTGGGTCTCAAGACGACCGCGCCCTTGTCCCCCGCGCTCACCGCGCCGCTGCAAGGGCTTCCGACCGGCACCCTCAACACCGGACGCCTGGATACGGAACGGCTGAACACCGGACCCCTCAACACCGGGCCTCTGAATACCGGGCCTCTGAACGAGCACCCGGCGGGCCTCAGCGACCGCGAGATGGAAGTGTTGCGCCTGGTCGCTACCGGGCTTACCGACGGGCAGGTGGCCGACAAGCTGATGATAAGCCCCCGCACCGTGAACCGCCACCTCTCATCCATCTATAGCAAGCTGAACGTCACCTCGCGCACGGCGGCGACACGCTGGGCGCTGGAAAGCAAGCTGGTTTGAGGGGGGATTTGGAAATTGGAATTTCGAATTGCGAATTTGTTTTGGGTCGTGGGCTGGGTAACGCGGTAGGGATTCTTCTGTTCTAGCTTACATACTATGACACTTAAGAAGGGGTTATTAGCGAGGTTTGGTCGTCTCTGGGAGTGGCTTATCCAGAGGTGGGTTGCGTATACGGGTAGAGCGGTCGAGGCCGAGAGCGTGGCATGGCTGGTTGGGCCGACCGGGGCGCACAAGATAGGGGAGAACCTTTACGAGAGCTACGCCAGGGATGCGGGCCTGGTGATTGAGCACCGTCCCGAGGCGGGTCTGCTGGAGAGCTTCGCGGCACTGAGAAGCTCCCGGTTCGACCCTGCGAAGGTGCACCCGGCGATACACGACTTCTACGAGAAGACGGCACGTTACAGCCTGGAAGCGTGGGTGCAGTGGGCGGGGCCGTTGAGTCCCTTCGCCAGGATCATGATCTCGTCCATCAGCCGGAACATCGAGCAGTTAGTCCTGCCCCTCACTCCCCTGACCACCAGCCGTGGCATGAGCAGCGAAATCATCTCCCTGACCCACGAGCAAACAGGCATGCTCGCTTACTCGGGCTGGCTGCGAAAGACAGTCTCCACGGGCGAGATAATCTACGCCGGTTTCTACACTACCTGCAAGCCGCCAAAGCACCCCGGCAGGTGTGTAAAGGTGGTCTTTCCCCTCCCTCAAGGCTCCGCTACGGTCATACTGAGGCCCGTTAACAGCTCGAATGGCTCCTTCAAGCTCGTGTCAGAGGGGCGCAAGTTCGGAGGCCCCGGCTACTACCGCGTCCACCGGGTGAACGGCCGGAAGCTGCGGGTCAAGTACGTACCCATTGAGGAGACGATCCACGTCTACGTGGACGAGGGTGGGGTGCTCCGCACGGACCACCACTTCAACTTCTGGGGCCTCCGCTTCCTGACGCTACACTACAAGATCGCTCGCAAACAACCCTCGCAATAGCTATTAGTCCCCTCCTTAAAGCCTACCCGGCGCACCCACAAATTCGCAATTCCAACTTCCAAATTCCAAATGGGTAATATTACCCATTACTAAAGTCCTATGATTGGGTAATCCTGCTGATGTGCCTGCCCCTGCCTGGATGTAAACTGAGGCTGTCCAGGAGAACAAAGTAGTACGGTAATCCACCACAACATTCAACAAGGAGCAGGAGCAATGAAGAAGGTATTCGCAACGATAGCCGCTACAACAGCAGTGGTATTCGCATTCGCAGCAGCCGCTATCGCCCCCAGCAGCGTCAATTGGAACGCCGCACCCAAGGCTAGCGTCAATTGGAACAAAGCCACCAGCGTGAACTGGGGCAGTGTAAATTGGAACAAGGCAAATAGCGTGAACTGGGGCAGCGTGAATTGGAACAAAGCCACCAGCGTAAACTGGGGTAGCGTCAACTGGAACAAGGCGAACAGTGTCAATTGGGGTAGCGTCAATTGGAACAAGGCTACCAGCGTGAACTGGGGCAGTGTGAACTGGAACAAGACCGGCAGCGTCAATTGGGGCAGTGTGAACTGGAATAAGGCCCCGGTAGTACGCGGTAGCGTCAATTGGAACAAGGCCACCAGCGTCAATTGGAACTAGTTCACTCCTGGCTCCTGTTACCTATGCCGTGCTAGAGCCTGGGTTGGCAAGCTAACTTACAATTTGGGCGCAAAAAGAAACCCCCTCCACGAAGGAGGGGGTTTCTTTTTGTCGTCTCCTCTCCGCAGTGGGAGCTGTGCGGTGGTAATATCGTCCGCAACGGCCATCTTCCCCTCTGTCGTCCTGCTGTTCGCTGCTTCGACCGGGACGTGGTTGCGCCGTCGCATACCTGAAAGAACTCTGCGATATAAGGTACAATACTACCCTAAGAGCCTGCGAGTCAGGCGTCACAAACAGGAGGAACAAAGCATGATAAAGCAATCAGTACAGGATGCGATCAACGAGCAGATCAAAGAGGAGTTCTACTCGGCATTCATATACCTGTCTATGTCGGCGTACTTCGAGTCGATAAGCCTGGGAGGGCTGGCCCACTGGATGCGGATACAGTACCAGGAGGAGGAGGCACACGCGCTACGGCTGTTCGACTACCTCAACGAACGCGGCGGGAAGGTGGAACTAAGGGAGATACCCGCGCCCGCGACAGACTTCAGGTCGCCCTTGCAGGTGATGGAGCAGGCCCTGAACCACGAGCGGCACGTCACCAGCCTGATAGAAAGCCTCTACGAGAAGGCCGCCAAGGAGAACGACTACGCCACCCAGGCCGCCCTGCAATGGTTCATCACCGAACAGGTGGAGGAGGAGAGCAACGCCGGCACCATAGTCGAGCAGCTTCGCATGATTGGCGACAACCGCGCCGCCCTCCTCATGCTCGACATGGAACTCGGCAAGCGCACCCCCGAAGCGGAAGCATAGCTTTAGAGACGGAAACGCCAAGACGCAAAGACGCCAAGGACCCGCCAAGAGCAATAAAGAATTCACCGCAGAGACGCAGAGAGCGCGGAGATTACGCGGAGAATAATTGAGGATGTTCTTACTGGAGTAACACTGTGCCTGAACTGTGCACTGACATGTTGCTCCTTACGCTTTCTACCAATAACAATCTCAGCGTACCCTCTGCGTCCTCTGCGTCTCTGCGGTGAATAAACAATCCTAACCTTGGCGCGTTCTTGGCGTCCTTGGCGTCTTGGCGTTTAGCTCCTCCCCCAACTTGACAGCCGCTGCCCCACCTGCTAACATGGGGCTACCTCACCGGAAGCCCCACACGCACCATATTCTAACAAAGGATAGACCCTATGGAGAGCCAGCCGCTCTCGGTTGTAGTCCTGGCGGCGGGGCTGGGCAAGCGGATGCAGTCGCGGCAGCCGAAGGTGCTGCACCGCCTGGCCGGCCTACCTCTAGCTGCTCATGTTTTGCGCGCCCTCGCACCCCTCTCCCCCACCCATACCGTGCTCGTAGTCGGGCACGGCGCGGAGCAGGTGGAGGACACCATCGGCAAGTCCTACGGCCTCGATGGTTCCCTCCCGATCACCTATGCGCAACAGCCGGAGCAGATAGGCACCGGCCACGCCGTACTCATGGCGCGGGAGGCGTTGCGCAGTTATCACGGCCCCGTGCTGGTGCTGTACGGCGACACCCCCCTCATCCGCACCGACACGCTGAACCAACTCCTCTCCCGCCACCGCCAGAGCCGCCCCCACGTCACCATGCTCAGCTCGATAGTGCAGGACCCCACCGGCTACGGGCGCGTGGCGCGCGACAAGGACCAGAACGTGCTCGCCGTGGTGGAGGAGCGCAACGCCAACATGGTGCAACGCGCCATCAACGAGATCAACAGCGGCGTGTACGTCTTCGAGTCGGACTGGCTGTGGAATAGCCTCAACGCGCTCCAGCCCAACCCGGTAAACGGCGAATATTACCTGACCGATTTGATTGGTATGGCAATCAAAGAGGAGCGGGGCACCGGCACCACCTCCTCCCTCGCGATGGGAGCCCGTGGCAAACGCCGCCTGCTGACCTTCACCCTCGACGGCATAGAGGAGACGATGGGCATCAACAGCCGCGCCCAGCTAGCCGAGGCCGAAGCAATTGTGCAGGGCCGCCTGCGCCGCCAGTGGCTGGAAGCCGGCGTGACCATGCTCGCTCCTGACACGGTCTACCTCGGCATGGACGTGCACCTGGACCCCGACACGATGCTCTACCCTGGCGTCATACTCGAAGGCACGACTCGCATAGCTACCGGCTGCGTGCTGGGGCCGAACACGCACATTATTAGCTCAACGGTAGGAGAAAACTGCCGCATCGTAGCGTCGATGCTGGAAGGGAGCACGGTCGAGCGCAACGTGAGCATTGGCCCCTACAGCCACCTGCGCCAGGGCGCGCACCTGATGCAAGGCGTGCGGCTGGGCAACTTTGGAGAGGTGGTGCGCTCCACGCTCGAATCCAACGTGAACATGAACCATTTCAGCTACGTGGGAGACGCCACCATAGGCGAGGGCACCAACATCGGGGCGGGCACCATAACCGCCAACTACGACGGCGTCAAGAAGAACCGCACGACGGTGGGCAAGAACGTCTTCCTGGGCAGCGACACGATGCTGCGCGCACCCATAGAGGTAGGTGATGGGGCGATAACGGGCCTGGGCAGCGTAGTCACCAAGGACGTGCAGCCACACACGATGGTGGTAGGCGTACCCGCCCGCATGATACGCAGGCTGGAACCCCCCGCAGAAGCAGGGGAAACAGGGGAAACAGGGGAAACAGGAGAGGCAGCAGCGGAACCAGAGCAGGAGGAAGAGGGCTAGGATGCAGCAAATCCAAAACTTGTCCTTGAGCGACGCGAAGGATCCACAATCCCAAATCCAAAATCGCTGGAGGGGTGATATGTCTGGTCGATTGCAGCTATTCACCGGCAACGCGCACCCCGCGCTGGCCCACGCCATAGCCGAGCACCTGGGGATGAAGGTCGGCGGGGCGATGGTGACGCAGTACCGCAACGGCGAGACCCGCGTCGTGGTCGAGGAGAACGTGCGCGGCAGCGACGTGTTCATCATCCAGCCCACTAGCCACCCGGTCAACCACCACCTGATGGAAATGCTCATCATGGTGGACGCTATCAAGCGGGCCTCCGCCGAGCGCATCACAGCCGTGATTCCGTACTACGGCTACGCCAAGCAAGAGAAGAAAAGCCGCGCCCGCGAGCCTATCACCGCCAAGCTGGTGGCCGACCTGCTACAGGTCGCGGGCGTAAACCGCATACTTACCTGCGACCTGCACGCCCCCGCTATCGAAGGCTTCTTCAACATCCCCGTGGACCACTTGCAGGGCCGCCGCCTGCTGGCCGACCGCTGCCGCGAGCTTGACCTGCCCGACCCCGTGGTTGTAGCCCCCGACCAGGGCCGCGTCGGCTGGGCGATGGAGGTGCGCGAGCGCCTGGGCGGGCACGTAGACCTGGCTATCATCGCCAAGCAGCGCCCAACCGCCGACCAGTCATACGCCGTCGAGATGGTGGGCGACGTGCGCGGCAAGACGGCGCTGCTCATAGACGACATGATTATGACGGGCGGCACCCTATGCGCCGCCGCCGATATGCTGCTGGACCGTGGTGCCCGCGCCGTGTACGCCTGCGCCACCCACGCCGCCTTCGCCCCCGAAACGTTGGAGCTGCTGGAGTCGTCCTCTTTTACCCGCGTGCTCATCAGCGACACCATACCCGTCCCCGGCGTAAACCGTCACCCCAACAGCAAAATCGAGGTGGTAAGCATCGCCCAGCTATTCGGTGAGGCCATCCTGCACATCCACGAGGACAGGTCGGTGAGCGCGCTCTTCCGGTGACGAGTGACGAGTGATGAGGACTGAGGACTGAGGACTGAGGACTGAGGACTGAGGACTGAGTAACCCACGATTCATACAGTATGGTACCAACTTGGTATACTATGGTTACATTGGACTTAGGTAAGTACGTATCACGAATGATGAGTCACTCAGTCCTCAGTCCTCATCACTCGTTACTTCACGCATAGTAGGAGTTCTCCCACAGTTTGGAGCCTGACAGTTGGATAGCACTTGTCGCGGCAGTGCTATGCCTTGTTCTTATAGCAATCGACTCCGCGGTTGAGACCGCCCTCACCCACATATCCGGCTTAAGATTACGCCAGCTTATAGAACGCGGGGTGCCTCGCGCCCAGGCTATAAACGACATGCTGGCCGACCCCCAACGGTTCTCCAACGTAATCCTCTTTGTAAACGTCCTGGGCCTCCTAGCCATAGGTGCCCTGGCCTACTTCTCCTCGTCCCACTTCACCACGTGGTGGTCGCACCTGCTGGCTGTAACCCTGGCCGCCCTGCTCGTCCTCATTTTTGGCGTGGCGGTGCCCAAGGCCCTGGCGGTGCGCAATCCGGAACGGACGGCTCTTGCCCTCTACGGCCCCATCAACACCATACGCCGTATAGTAGGTCCGCTGGTGGCTCTGTCATCCTTCGTGGCTAGTCCCTTCGTGCGCGTGCTGGGCGGTCGCACCAGTCCCGCCGGGCGCTTCGTGACGGAGGAAGAACTGCGGATGCTGGTCAACGTGGGCGAGGAAGAGGGCGTTATCCAGCAGGAGGAGGAGGAGCTAATCCACTCCATATTCGAGTTTGGTGACACCGTAGTGCGCGAGGTGATGGCCCCCCGCCCCTACATCGTAGCCGTGGAGGACGACTGCCGAGTGTCCGACGCCGCCGACGTGGCTCTGCAATCGGGTCATACCCGCATCCCGGTGTACCACGAGTCGATAGACCGGGTACTGGGCGTGGCTACCGTGCAGGACATGCTTCGCGCACTGCGTAGCGACCAGATTGACCAGCCGGTGACCACCGTTATGCGCCCCGTGCATTACGTGCCTGAAACCAAGAAGGTAGACGAGTTGCTGCGGGAGCTACAGAGGACGCGCATGCACCTCGCCATAGTAATCGACGAATACGGCGGCACGGCGGGCCTGGTGACCATCGAGGACTTGCTAGAAGAGATAGTGGGCGAGATCCGGGACGAGTACGACGTCGAACCGCAGATGATAAACGTGATAAGCGACACAGAGGCCCACGTCGATGCTCGCGTGCCCCTGGACGACATAAACGAGCTATTCCACGTCCAGTGGGAAGCCGAGGACTCCGACACGATAGGCGGCTTCGTCTACGAGCAATTGGGCCGCGTACCCGACCCCGGCGACACCCTACAAGTTAGCAACCACACCATCACCGTACTCAGCACCGAGGGCACACGCATCAAGCAGCTTGCCATCATCCGCCACGGCCCCGACGAGGCTGAAGACCAGGCGGAACCCGAAGAGGAGGAGTGAGGCTGAAACGTGAAACGTGAAACGTGATGCGGTTTGCTAAACAGGGTTCGTGAGTTAGCCGCATTCGGTGGTGCAGGACCATCCTCCCCCTGTCATCCTGAACGCAGTGAAGGATCTCAAAAAGGTGAGTAGGGATGATGTTGAATGTAACGCACCAGGGTTGTGAGATTTCAGCACGAGGATAAGACCAGCATCTGAGATCCTTCGCTACGCTCAGGATGACAGGGGGAGTGTGGTCCCGCCAAAGTAAATGTCTGGCATTCACGAACCCTGTTTAGCAAACCGCATCACGTTTCACGTTTCAGAAACCCATGACTGACGAAGAGCTTATCCAACTGGCCCTTAACGCCCGCACCCGCGCCTACGTCCCCTACTCGCATTTCAGGGTGGGGGCGGCTTTGCTGGCCGCCAATGGCAAGGTATACACCGGCTGCAACATAGAAAATGGAGCGTATTCTCCCACCATCTGCGCTGAGCGGGTGGCAATCGGCGCTGCCATCGCGGCGGGCGAGTCACCCGGCAAGGCGGGCAGCTTTACTACCATAGCCGTGGCAGCCGACAACGCCGAGCCGACCAGCCCTTGCGGTGTCTGCCGCCAGGTGCTGTTCGAGCTTGCCCCCGGCCTGAGGGTAATCATGGTCGCCGCGCCGGAGTTGGGCGAGGGCAAGTGGGAGATGACGGTAGAGGAGCTACTACCGAAGGGCTTCCGCTTCCCCGATGAGCAGGGTTGAGGGCACGGTAGTCATGCGCAATGATGGCAATGGTGCGGTCAGCGTGACAACAGCGGCACGTACCCTGGATGAAGCCCGGCTATCGAGAGACAACTTTGTCGTACTGCAAGGCAGCCAGCACGGGCAGATATACCTCACCTGCCAGGCCGTGTTAGTAGTGTGCTGGGAGCCTGTGCTCAAGCTGCTGCTGCGCGACCTCGACGCCATCGCTGCTCCACGAAGAACCGCCCAAGCCTGCATCCGCTATGAGCCTCTGTCTGCCTATCTGATGGGAGAAAGGGGCACCAACCAGGAGTGCGGTCTGTGGATATACGAGGACTTCAGGTTTATAGGTCTTGATAGGCACATAAGGGGCATTCTGAAGGGCAGACTTGGCCGCCTACCGTTGAGCGAACGCCTCCGGTACACCGCCTTGAACAAGGCAAAGTACGGCGCTCAGTTGGCACTGAATAGAATGTTGGGATAAGTTGAAACTGAAAGAATGGAGAACAGCTATGTTAGGAGAGATTATAACCTGGGAGCAGATAGAAGACCTTTACCAGGGTGAGTGGGTCTTACTTGAGGACCCTGAGGCTAAGGAGAACGTGCAGGTGCTAGGTGGCAAGCTGCTTTGGCATAGCAAGAGTAGAGAGGAGATAGGCAGAAAGCTCCTTGAATTGCGGCCCAAGTCCTCGGCGGTCCTATTTGTCGGCCAGCCAGCCAGGGACGCTGTTTTTCTCTTGTGATGTTGCCGTTCGATCCTAAAGCCGGGCTTATCGTGGTACCTGCACGTATTTCCGGCCCTACAGGCGAGATCATTGCTCGGCTGGCGATAGATACAGGCTCCACGACCTCTACTTTGTCGCGCTACATGCTAATCAGTTTGGGCTACAACGTGGATGAAGTCGCCAGGGATGTTCGCGTCACCACGGCGAGTGGTACAGAACTGGCCGCACGAGTCTGGCTGACGCGAATTAACGTGATGAATCATAAGCGCGAACAGTTCTCCATTCTAAGTTATACGTTACCCGAGAGTACTACGGTTGATGGAGTGCTTGGCCTCGGTTTCTTACAAGGTACTCGTTTGACCCTGGACTTCGCGATGGGGTGGATCACTCTAGAGTAAACAGCAACCATGCAAGACTACACCCCCGCCGCCATCAAGTCACACTTCACCACCCACATCCTAGGTCGCCGTATCGAGCTACACCAGCAGGTAGGCTCGACCAACGACCTGGTCAAGCAGGCGGCGCGGCTGGGCGAAGCGGAAGGGCTGGTCGTGCTGGCGGAGGAGCAGGTGGCGGGCAGGGGCAGGCTGGGCCGCACGTGGGTAGCGCCCCCAGGGTGCTGCGTGCTTTGCTCCGTGCTGCTGCGCCCGCGTTTCTCTCCCCAACAAGCCTTCTATGTGACCATAGCCGCCGCCGTAGCCATCCACCGCGCCCTGAGGGCAGTGGGCGGGGGCGCGCTGGACCCGGCCATCAAGTGGTCTAATGACGTGCTGCTCGATGGCCGGAAAGTGGCGGGCATACTGAGCGAGAGCGAATTCACAGCCGGCGAGTGGGCCTTCTCGGTGCTTGGCTTCGGCATCAACGTCAACCTGTTACCGGAGCAGTTCGGCCACTTGCGCGATACCGCTACCTCCCTCTCCGCCGAACTTGGGCGTGAAGTTGACAGGGTGGAGGTACTCGCCAGGGTGCTCAGCGAATTCGAGAGTCTCTACCTGCTGTTGCAGGGTGGACAATTCAGCACCGTACACGCTGAGTGGGTGGCGGCGCTGGAGACGATTGGCAAGCGGGTGTCAATCGTGGAGCCGGGAAGCAACGGGGTAGGCGGTCCGATGCAGGGCAAGGCGTTGCGGGTGGATGCCGACGGTGCGCTGGTGGTGCTCACAGACGGCGGGGTGGAGCGGCGGGTACTGGCAGGTGACGTGGTGCCTTCATAACTGCACTGCATGGAGTGGGCATGCTCGCCAGGAGGCATCTAGAGGTATTAGAAATGCTACAGGTCGCATAGGGAGACGCCCGTCGATTGAAATCGAGGGCTACACCTTGCGAAGTCCCTGCGGGACTGATACATCTTACAAGGTCTCTTTAGATACCCAAAGATGAATCAGTCTGCCCCAGGGCGGACTTTGCAGAATGTAGCCCTCGATTTCAATCGACGGGCGTCGTCCTTGCGAGCGCAACCACATCTTTAGAACAGCAAATACCTGTTGACTTGGTGACGGCGCTCCGCTATACTTGACATCTACACGTGGTGGTACGGGCACGCGCTTACAACCACAGCACATCTTGGCATCTGTGACTGTGGGGAGTATGCACGTTCTAAAGGGCGTCGTGAGTTGTGTATACTCATGGTCCGGTTCCACATAGACGATAATCCGTCCGGTTTTGAGAGGGAGGAAATAATGGCAGGTTACACTTTACCGTCGTGGCAGCAGACGGCCGCACGTTGCGCCTCATTCGCGCTTGGGGTCAGTCTGTTCCTCGGTATGGCCTTTTACACGACAGGCGCTCGTAACGCAGACG
The DNA here is from genome assembly GCA_036386675.1 of Chloroflexia bacterium. GTDB lineage: Bacteria > Chloroflexota > Chloroflexia > QHBQ01 > JADMIH01 > JADMIH01. The sequence goes on from DASVVE010000010.1 coordinate 45,672, forward strand.
CCGCACCCACTGCCGCGGTCGCAGCCGCTCCGGTCCAGAAGTGCGCTACCGGGGATGTGAGCAGCACCGAGGCGGCGGCAATCGAGCAAGAGGTCAAGCAGAGGACCGGCTACAAGACCCCTGGTGCCCAGAAAGCCACCGCCACCTACGTGGTCAGCGTCTACTTCCACGTGATTACCAACTCAAAAGGCGAGGGCAACGTATCCGATGCTCGTATAGCCCGGCAGATGCGGGTGCTCAACGACGGCTTCGCGGGCACCGGCTTCTCGTTCGTGCTGGCCGGGGTGGACCGCACCGCCAACGACGAGTGGTACAACATGGGCTACAACTCCGCCGCCGAGCGCCGCGCCAAGACAGCCCTGCGCAAGGGTAGCGGCGACGACCTCAATGTCTACACGACGAGCGGTGGCGGTTATCTCGGTTGGGCCACGTGGGCGCACAAGTACAAGAGCAACCCCAACTTAGACGGTGTGGTGGTGCACCACGGCTCCCTGCCCGGTGGTGATATAACGGGCTTCAACGAGGGCGACACAGCCACCCACGAAGTCGGACATTGGACCGGCCTCTACCACACCTTCCAGAACGGCTGCTCCAACGTAGGTGACTACGTGGACGACACCCCCTCGGAGCGCTACCCAGCCAGCGGCTGCCCGGTCGGCATAGACACCTGCCCTGCTCCCGGCCTCGACCCGGTGCACAACTTCATGGACTACAGCGATGACCCTTGCATGACCGAGTTCACCCCAGGCCAGGCCCAGCGCATGAACTTCTACTTCATGACCTACAGGCAGGGTCAGTAAGTAGGGGAGAAGAGACGCTAAACGCCAAGACGCGGAGACGCCAAGGACCACGCCAAGATTAGGATTGTTATGTTCTTAGCAAAGAAGGACCAGGGTACGAGATCATGTACCTTGGTCCTTCTTTGTACTCTCTAAACCCTAATCTTGGCGTGGTCCTTGGCGTCTCCGCGTCTTGGCGCTTAGCGTCCCTTTCCCTAAGGTACCTGGCAGCCTGGATAGAAGGTGTTGGAGACGATCTTGGCCGTCTGGCCCCTGGTGAGGGTGTCGTTGGGGCGGAAGTAGGGCCTGCTTTGAGCGTCACAAGGCTCGTTGCTCCCGCCGCACGGGTAGCCGCCCATGACGTTCGGCCTGTTGGACAGCAAGCGCTCCGTGTAGATATAGAACGGGCTGTTCGGAAGCACGTCCGCGAAGGTGTACTGGCCCTGGGGCGGGGTGTTGTCGAACCCGGCGGTGTTCGCCACTATCTTGGTCAGTTGGCCGCGCGTGGCGTTGCCCGACGCCCGGAAGTAGAGGCTGTTCTGTGTGACACAGGGTTCCCCAGGCGCTCCGCACGGGTAGCCGCTCATCACGCCCCTGCCGGTGAGCCGCTCTATCCAGGGCCAGAAGAGACTGTCCGGCGGCACGTCCTCGAACGTCTGCTTCGACGCAGGCACGCTCTCCTCGAACCCGGCGCTCTCCGAGACTATCTTCGACAATTGCCCGCGCGTGACCTTGTTGCCCGGCCTGAAATAGGGGTCGTCGCTGCCGTTGCAAGGCTCGCCCACACTACCGCAAGGATACCCGCCCAGTATGGCCTTGCAGGCCAGGCAGCGCACGAATGGGTAGAAGGTATTGTCCTCGGCTACGTCCTGGAACTGCACCAGGCAGGAAGTAGGCGTGCCCGTAGGTGTCACAGTCGGGCAGGAGGACAAAGTAAAGCTCAGCAAAGTGCCGGGCGCTAGGCTAGCGGTGTTGCACGACACCTGTGTAAAGGCCGTGCCCGCGCCCATATAGCTGCTCTGCACGCCCACGCTGGCGTTTGCCCCGTTCGAGTATACCTGTGAATAGGCGATCTCAAAGTTGCTGCTGCCTTCGCGCAAACGGACCTCAAAGTTGATCTGGTCGGGGCCGCTATACGTCCCGGCCCTCCATTCGAGGTGGTACTTGCGGTTGGGTGCCTGCCCGCTCACCTTCCAGAAGACCCCCTGGTTCCCACCGTCCGTGTACAGGTCGTCCCAGTACGCGGCAATGGCATGGTCGAATACCAGCGCGGGGAAACAATCGTTTCCATATGAAAAGTCGCTGCTGGCGAATTGCAGCACGCCGTTGGAGCTTACGAAAGCGTTGGTGTAGGTCTCATGGTACAACTTTACCGCGAAAGGCAGGGTGATATATGTTGCGCAATCGTCGCACTGGCTGCCGGGTATGAGGGCCTTGTCGGTCGTGTCGATTACGCCTCCGGTGGAGGTCTGCACGGCATAGTTAGCGCACGAGGCTGGCACCTGCGTAGGGGTCGCGCTGGGTGTCCTCGTGGCTGTGGCGGTAGGAGGGGTGCCCGTCGGGCTGGCTGTGGGTGTTGTCTCCCCGCAGCCGGGCAGCTTGAAACTGCCTATGCGCGTCTTCCAACTGGTGGAGGAATTGCTCGAATAATACTGGTTGGTGTACCAGAAGGTGCACCCATCCACCGGGTCCACCGACATAGCGGAGTAGTCGCCCCACCTGCTGCTACCCGTCTGCGAGCCGCCACCCGCGTACAGGGTGGCCTCCCCCAGGCCGAGCACGCCGAGTGGGTCTGAGGCCATGCGCCCCGCGTACCGGATAGAGGGGAAGAGGCTTGAGCTTGATACGCTGTAGCCTACCGCCATGTTGCCGTCGCGGTCCATCGCCATGCTGGGCATGAAGCGGTGGTGCTCGTCGGGTGCGTAGGTGCCCTGCTGGTGGACGTAGGGGCTGCCGCCGGGGTCGCGCACCTCGTACCAGCGAATGCCTGCATGGTCCGCCCCGTTTTCGTCCACCGTCTGCGCGCTGACCAGCGACTCGTGAGTACCGAAGTTGCGGTAGGCCAGCCTGAACATGAGCCGGTTACCGAGCGGGTCGATCCTTACAGAGGTGCCAGGCTGAGGGATGCAGTTGCTGGAGCCGTTGCACAAATTGGGGTCGAACAGGACCACTTGCAGGTTCGTAGGCCCCGTCAGCGCGGTGTTTGAGGTGTTCTGCCAGTCGGTGTGGAACTTCCACAGGCGTAGCGTGTTCTGGCTCGAAGAGGTGGAGGCCAGGTAGTTGGGCGCGCCCGCTGGCGGCAGGATATCCCCGTCGAGGTCAGCGGGCAGCAGCGACACGAAGTAGTTGCCGGGGTTGTACTCAAGGCTGCGGGCGGTCTGGCCCACCAGCATCTTGTCGCGCTCGAACACCATCACGGCGGGTCCCTGGTAGGCGTTGCCCAGGAAGCGATTGGCGGTCATATAGTAGCCGTCGGGCCACACGCCGAACTTGGGGTAGTCGTACAGGGTGCTGGTATCGGCAAACTGGTAATAATAACGGTGGTACGAGCCGGTGGGGTCGGGCGAGGTCGAGATAGCGATGCACTGGCCGCGCGGGGAAGCGCTCACGAACTGGCTGACGAGCCACCGGTCGGCCAACTCGTCGTACAGCACGATAGGGTCGCCATTGTTGGTGGTGCCACACGGGCTGGCGTGGCCCTGGAACAGGGTCTGTATGCTAACCGGCCCGTACAGGGAGATGCCGCTCTTATTGAAGACCTGCACCGCTGTGTTGACCGCCTGCACGTAGTGGTTGGGGCCTACATCGCCCACAGTGTCGGGCGGGGTACAGTTGCAGAAGGAATTGGACGCCGAGATGCCCGCGAACTGGGTGATAACGTCCGGCATAGCCAGCGGCCCGAAGAAACGCTGTGTGACAAGGTCTTTCACCAGCTTCGTGGAGCCGGGATCGAACGGCAGCTCGGCCTCGTTGTTCTCGCGTTGCGCGGCTTCAGGAGTGGGAGCGACCGGTTTCATGTCGCGAAGGGGTGGCGAGGTATCGTGCTTGACGGCGCGCCTCTCAACAAACCTGCCGGGGCTTGTGGCGTCTTGCTGGGTGGAGCTAGCGCCCGGTTGTCCCGGCTGTCCCACCTGGGCTGCTTGCCCTGACTGCGGACCTAGCGGCAGGTTGGGTAGGAGACCCGGCTGCGCCACCTGCCCTACCGACTGCGCTTTGCCAAGCAGCACAAGCAAACCGACGAGCACACATAGTGCCGCAGCCGTTACCAATCGCTTACCCCTAACACCTCTGCTATCAAACTCCAAGTAGCTCTCCCAGCACGAAAATACCTCGGCCCAAACAAGAGCGCACACAACCGAATACTTGATAAGTATAACCAAAAGGAACAAAGGCTTGCACCAACGATGCCTAGCCGGGTTCAGCAGGCCCAATACAAAAGGGACGTACCAACTTCGGGTACGTCCCTTTTGTATTAAACAGCTACTAGATTAGCATTGGCGCGTACTGGGGCCTGGAAGATGTGGAGGGGCCAGTGTCCTATGCTGCATACGTGCAGCTAACGCGACAACTGCTATGTGCCGGTGCTGTGGGTCTGGTTTCAGCCCCCACCGCCACCGGAGGAGCCACCGCCGCCAGAGGAGCCTGAGCCGCCGCCTCCACCGGAGGAGCCTGAGCCGCCGGAATAACCGCCAGAGGAACCGGAGCCGCTTCCACCACCGGAGGAGCCACCGCCGCCAGAGGAGCCACCGCCGCCGGAGCCGCTGCCCCCTCCGCCACCGGAGGAGCCACCGCCGCCAGAGGAGCCTGAGCCGCCGCCTCCACCGGAGGAGCCTGAGCCGCCGGAATAACCGCCAGAGGAACCGGAGCCGCTTCCACCACCGGAGGAGCCACTG
>DASVVE010000011.1:0-32708 GCA_036386675.1 Chloroflexia bacterium
AGTGGTTAGTGGTTAGTGGTTAGTGGTTAGTGGTTAGTGGTTAGTGGTTGGTGGTTAGTGGTTAGTGGTTAGTGGTTGGTGATCTCTGTACCAACCACTAACCACCAACCACTAACCACTTAAAAATAACAACCCGCGTTCCATGTAGGAACGGGGTTATACTGCGGTAGCACACTCGCAACCCCGCTCTCGGACTTACTCGTACTGTTCGCAGCTTTCTGGTAGCGAATTGATGTGTTAGTATAGATGCTGTGCCGGGGGGTGTCAATGGTTCCCGTGCGTCCTTCAATGCACATCCCGTGAGCACTACTGATGAATACGCCATACCTGATGGATGCCAGCAGAAATGAGTGAAGACCTTGTGATCGCCTTTTCAGCCAATGGTCGCTCCCTTGCTCTCCAGATTCAGGGACGTCCTGCCCCTCACTCCGCAGATGCTTGGGAAGATGCTACGCTTGGTTGCGTCATATTAGCAGAAACCGGGAGTTTTTGCGGCCGTGTCTCCACCACAATATGGGTCTATGAACTTGCGACCCTCAAGAATATGCTTGTAGACCTCGACCGGAGTCTCGGCAAAGACGCAAGGGCGGAATTCAGCAGTCTTGAGTCTGCGTTGCGCATAGAGTTTTCCATGCTGAGGTCAGGAGGGCTTACCCTCAATGTCGAGATACATGACGGACCGACCTTGGAGGACAGCCTTGCTTTTGTCATTGAAGCAGACCAATCTTATTTATCAATATGGCTTGAGCAACTCACCCACATACTCTCGCACCTTGACTAGTAGATACTCCTCGTGCTACCGAATTGAATGACATCAATGGATGTTGAGTCGCAAAGTCGAGACACTCGTCGTCTCAACCAACAAGAAAGCCTCTCGGTAGAGGCTACTCGCGCGCTACCCCTGGAGGAGATACAGCAGGCCGGGCAGACAGCGGTAGGGCAGGTTGATGGGCAGCCAGTAGCCACAGCATCTCCCCCCGGCGGGCAATCTATGGGGCGCAGATTGGCCCTCAGCACCCTCATCGTGGGCGGAGCGTTCGTACTAAGCCGGGTGCTCGGCCTGCTCCGCGAGATCGTGATAGCCGACCAGTTCGGAGTTACGGGCCAGAAGAGCGCCTACGACGCCGCTTTCGGCATACCCGACACCCTCTTCCTGCTCATCATCGGCGGGGCGGTTGGCTCGGCCTTCATCCCGGTGTTCACCAGGCTGGTATCGGGCCGCGAGGAGGTCAAAGCCTGGCAGCTTACTTCCACGCTCATCAACGCCTCGGTGGTTCTGCTGAGTCTCGGTGGCATTATTATGAGCTTTGCCGCGCCCGCCTTCGTTGCATATTTGGTCGCCCCAGGCGGGGAGGTAGACCAGCAACTGGTGGTTGACCTCACGCGCGTCCTGCTGCTGTCGCCACTGCTCATGGGCCTGGGTGGGTGGGCGCAGGGCATCCTCAACGCCCGGCAGCACTTCACCCTGCCCGCCCTCGCCCCGGTCGCCTACAATCTCTCCATCATCTTCGGTGCGGTGGCGCTCACCCCCTACTTCGGCATCTACGGCGTGGCCTGGGGCGTGGTGCTGGGCGCGGCGCTCCACTTCGGCGTGCAGGTGCCCGGCCTGGTGCGCGTGGGGATGCGGTACTCGCTGCGCCTGAACCTGCGTGACAGCGGCGTGGGAGAGGTGGCGAAGCTACTTGGACCGCGCATCGTGGGGCAGGCGGCGTTCCAGGCGAACGTAATCGGTGCCCGTGCCATCGCCACGAGCATAGCGGCGGGTAGCGTGGCGGCCTTCAACTATGCGTACCTGCTGATGATCCTGCCGCACGGTGTGTTCGCGATGTCGCTAGCCACCGTGACATTCCCGACCATGGCCGCGCTCTTCGCTGAGGGCAACCCGGAGGGCGTGCGCACAACTCTCTCCAGGGCCGTGAGGATATTGCTCTTTCTGACGCTGCCTTCAGCCGCAGGCATGTACGTCCTCCGAACGGAGCTTGTATCGGCGCTATTCCAGTCGGGCACCTTCGACGCGCAGTCCACCGAGATGGTGGCCGGGGCGCTAGGCTATTTCGCGCTCGGGCTGGTCGCCTACGCCGTGGTGGAGGTGGTCACCAGGGCCTTCTACGCGCTGCACGACACCGCCACGCCTGTTGCCATAGCAATCGCGACCGTAGCCCTCAACCTGGGCCTCAGCGCCCTACTCGTCTTCGGCATGGGGTGGGACCACACTGCCCTAGCCCTTAGCCTGGCCGCGAGCACCACGGTGGAAATGGCGCTGCTGTGGGTGTTCCTGGGTCGCAAGCTGCCGGGCTGGCGGCTGTCGAACGATGACTTGTTATCATCCATTGCGAAGAGCGCACTCGCCTCGCTCGTCATGGGAGTAGCGCTTGCTATCCTCATGCCTCTCATGTGGCAGGTCCTCGGCAGCCCAATAGAGAGCAAGCTGTCAGCGATCCTACTCACCATCCTGGGCATAGGCGTAGGCAGTCCCATCTACGTAGGCACGGCCCTCCTGCTCCGCTCGCAGGAAATTGGCGAAGCGGTCAGATTAGTGCTGAAACGTAAAACGTAAAACGTAAAACGTGATGCGGCTGGTGCTTTCTGGTTCGTGAATATGACTATGCCTGCCTATCATGACACCACTGCCTCTTTGTCATTCTGAGCGTAGCGAAGAATCTCGTCCTCCACCCGGATGTTTTACCTTTCCCAGTGAGAATGTAGCCCATAGTAAGGAGCTACTTGGGTGCTGAGGGACGAGATTCTTCGCTACGCTCAGAATGACAAAGGGGGGGATGGTCCTGCACAACCAAAAAGGTCGCATTCACATCCCCAACAACACAAGTCGCATCACGTTTCACGTTTCACGTTTCAACGCAAGTGCGTCCCATACGCATACGTCGCCACCACCGTACCACCAGAGTTGAGCAATTCCAGCGCATCGCCGCAGTTGTTCCAGATGGAGCTACGGCTGTTGAAGCTGTATGGGTGGCCCGGCTCCGTGTAGACCTCCACCGTACCGCCCGCCGCTATTTGGTTGCCAACCGGGAAGGTGTAGCTTTGAGAGGGGTCGTTCTTGTCGCGCAAGGTCCAGCCGCCTATGTTGGCCGTTGCCTGGCCTTTGTTGCGGAGGGTGACGCGTTCCACTCCCGATTCCTGCACGCTCGCTATATCAACGTCGCCCGTCGAGGCAATCGCGCTCTTCCTGTCTTCAGCGACTGGTTCGCAGTTGGTGCCCGGTGTGCGCTGCGGTGGGGTCGTCGGCTGTGGAGCGATAGGCGCTTTGGTGGGTGCCACCGGGTCCACGGGCGGAGGTGGGTCGCCTGTGTCTGGCGGTGGACCCTGGGGATATTTCTCACGGAGCCTGTACGTACCTAGCTGGCTGAGGAGCACGTTGTGAGGCGGCGGGTTCTCGGGATGGTACTCGAACACCGCCCGCTCGAAATACTGCACCACGTAGGGCTTGCCGTCGAGGTCGGATACTTCGCTGAACTCGTTGCTGATAGGATAGCCCTGTTGCGGCAAGCCTCCATGCGTCTTCCAGTAATCCAGGAACAGCCCGCCCACATAGAAGCCCGTCTCGGGGAATAGCTGGCCGTTCTGCCTGTTCGGCTGCTGGCCCGGCGCTCCCGCCTCGCCGTACTTGGTCCTGTAGCGGAACGTGCCCAACTGTGAGAGCAGCACGTTGTGCGGAGGCTGCTTCTCCGGGTGGTACTCAAAGACTGCGCGCTCGAAGTACTGCACCCTGTACGCCTTGCCGTCGAGGTCCGACACCTCGGCGAACTCGTTGCTGATGGGGAAGCCCTGTTGCGGCAAGCCTCCATGCTCCAGCCAGTACCGCAGGAAGAGGCCGCGCACCGTGAAGCCCGTTTCGGGGAAGGTCCTGGTCTCCGTCTGCGATTGGGCGTTCGCCCGCGTACTTGCTGATATGGGCAAGAGTGTAGCAACCAGGGCCGGGAGCATGACTATGGCGGTGACGGCGAAAAGGCGGCTGGCTAGCTTCATGAGTGCCTCCTTCCTCTATGGCTTGAAGGGATCGTCGCAAAGGGTATGCCGAATAGCTTGCCGGTAGGGCGATGACAGTCTACGCCAGCGGGGAGGGTGCGTCAAGGTAGACTTGCTCTAGTGGGGTCCAAGCCAGCACCATCTTTGCTTTGCGGTTGACGCGTAAAGTGGGGCTAGAGTATAATGGCGTGATAGCGGGGTGTGGCGCAGCCCGGTAGCGCGCCTGCTTTGGGAGCAGGAGGTCACGTGTTCGAGTCACGTCACCCCGACTATTTCCCCTTCCACCAATGCGCAGCCTAGCACACCTAAGCTAGCACACCTAAGAGAAAAGGCTATAGAATTGCGCACCCGGCATAACATGTCACTAGATGACATTACTGCCAGGCTGAATGTTCCGCGCACCACGGTCTACTCCTGGATCAAAGATATCCCCATTGCTCGCACGGAGAAACAGCATGCCGGCCAAAAGCTGGCACGGCAGCAATGAGCGCAAAATATGCGGCGCGCCGGTTGGAAGCCTACAATACGGCCTTTGCGCGTGCCGGCGAATTGTTGAGTGACCAGCAAATCCGTGATTTCGTTATCCTTTACCTGGCCGAGGGTAACCGCAAGGCCCGGAACTCTGTAGGCGTTAGCAATTCCAATCCTGCCATAATTCGCTTCGCGCACCTGTGCATGCGCAGGCTCTCCTCAAATCCTCACTTCTACTATAGCTTCCAATACCACGCCGACCAGGACCCCGACGAGCTAAAGCAGTTCTGGGCGTCCTGCCTGGGCTTCGGCCCCGACTCCATCAAAGCCATTCCCAAGACAAATAGCGGCCACCTGAAAGGTAGACGCTTTGCCTGCCAGTATGGAGTGTTCCAGGTCCAGGTGGGTGATACCGACTTCCGCGCCCGCCTACAAGCCTTAATGGACGCCGTGCAAGAGCAATGGGAATGGGCATCGGCCGCTGATTGAACGCGTCTTACCCCATACCAGGAGACGATTCAGGCTTTATGGGAGCGCGTCGTGGTTTGATAGCTTGCTACCCGGCGGAGGCTGGTTTACCCAGCAAACCCCGCACTAATACTAGTGAATAATCTTGTGGTTGCCATTCCCATTACCGTTGCCGTTGCGCGCCATGTGCGCTTCCACAGCGGCCAGGAGGTCGAGGTAGTCAAACGGCTTGGGAAGGTAGCCGTTCGCTTCAATCTCTCTAGCCCATTCTTTCGCGTCCTGGGCGGCGGTCATCACAACAATCGGTATCCTGATACCCCGCTCCTTGAGTATCTGAGCAAATTGCCATCCGTCGAGCACAGGCATGCGCATGTCGAGAAGCACCAGCTTCGGCTTCACGGTCTCCAGCACGCGCAAGCCCTCTTCCCCGTTAGCCGCGCACTCGGTTGAATAGCCCTCGAACTGAAGTATGTCGCACACGGTGCTCAGGATGGTCTCGTCGTCATCGACCACCAGTATCGGTCGTTTGCCAGGTATAACTTGCTCCATGTGAAACCGGCCCCCACGAGTCTAAACAATCTACCGCCGCTTGTACCCCCTGTAGTACAAGCTATATTCGTGCCACGTTAGGTTCTTTATGTCACTCGCAGTAACTCAGCAGCCAATCCTGCTCGGCGTGGCGGAGGGGGAAGAGAAAAGGCCCCTTTCGGGGCCTTGAACAGGAGGAGGAGGATTTAGCAACTCTTTACACTTCTTCTGCCTCTAGCTTACGGCAGATGCCTGCTTGTGCAAATAAGGCAAAGGTACTCAATGCAGCCACCTGGATGTACTACATACTACGAAGACGCTATCGTACTAACGTACTTACTCTCCCTCGTCCTCTTCCGGCATCTCGTCGGTGATGTCCCCTACCTGTAGCGATTCATCGACCGTGCCGTCGCCGCCGCGGTCCACGTCAAGCTCCATCGGCTGGCCGTTGCCCGCCCATTTCAGGTAGTCCACATAGACAACGTCGTCGGGGTCCAGCCCAACGTCGTCGGCACCGAAGACCTGCTCTCCCTGGTCGTCGTACCTGGCTACCAGCAGGCTGTACAGCGCGCTGTTGGTGTTGTCGATGCTATCGAGGCTCAGCCAGCCTTCCTCGGTGTTGAGCGAGAGATTGATCGCCTCACCCGAGTCCATCTCGTAGCCCTGCACCGCGAACAGGTAGTCGGCCTCGTCAGTCTCGATGCCCACCAGCATCACCGGCGACTCGTTGCTGGTGGTGCGGTACGAAAGCAGGCTGCCGTCGGGGGCGATGTCCAGGATGTCCACCTGGCCGGGGTCAAGCATGATGTCGCTGACCTCCAGCACGTAGCCGGGGCCGATAAAGGTCACCGTCGACTCGCTAGGCTCGGTTAGGTCGCTGCCGTCGATGCTGATAGTAAAATCGATGTTGGTCGGAACGTAGTAGACCGGCTCGGCCTTGACATCCCACACGTCCACCCCGAACTTGTTGGCGTTCGACTGAGCGCCGGGGATTTCATTGACGAACTGGCCGTCCTTGAACCCGATGCTGTTGCCTTCCATGTCGGTGATAAGCAGGTTGGCGTCACCGTCAAGCCACACCTCGTTGTAGGCTGTGCCCTGAGCGCCCAGGCCCAGCGTCCGGCCCCCGGCGGGAGCCTCACAGAATGGGCAGAACTGCGTGGTGAGCCGCGGCTCGATGGCGGCAAGCTCCAGCGTAAAGCTCTCGGCATCTCCCTCGTACTCGTCGGCCGGTTCTGAGGGGTTGGTCGAGCCTGAGTAGCGCCACGTGTCGGCGTTGGTATCTACCTCGATAGCGCGGGCGGCCTGGGGGTAGTTGTTATCGTAGATCATGATCCAGTAGATGCCGTTGCCACGGTCTTCCACGGCATAGGGCGTCACCGCGTGCCCGCCGGTCATGTCGCGCTTGTAGAAGCCGACAGCATAGGTCTCGCTGCCCTCCGGCCCGGCCTCGAACGCCGTCATCAGGGTATTGAGGACGCCGCTGGGGGTCTGCTGTACGATGCCCTGGCGGGCAGGCTGGGTTGCCTGGGTGGTGAACCAGTAGGCGATCTCGCGCTGTAGCCGCTCGTTGCCGTCGAGTTGCAATTCGGGAACGCTCGTGCCACCGAAATCGGCTATGTTGACCTTCTTGGTGTAGAGGAGGTTGCTGAGCACGGCCATGCCTTCGCAGTGCCCGCCGCTCATGCTCTGGTTGACCTGCTCCATCCACTGCGTGCCAGCCGGTGTCAGCGTGCAGTCTTCGCCCTGGATGCTCGCGCAGGCCTCGTCGCCAAACATTCGCCGCAGGTCGGCGGCAGTCAGGTTGGTCACCGGGATGTCGCCGCCGTAGTTTTCGAAGCGAAATCCGTCGTTGTCGGGGCGGAATCCGAGGTCGGCAACGTAGATGCCACTCGTGTCAAAGCTGCCCTCGCCCGAAGCGCCTATGTCTGCCCCTCTGGGTTCCTCGGCCGGTGTAGTCGCCTCGGCTTCCGGGTCCGTTTCGCCTTGGGCGGTTGGTTCGCCCTCGCTCGGCTCGACCTCCTCGGTCGGTTCAGTGTCGGCCACTGCCTCGGTGGCTACGGCTGTCTCGGCGCTGGTGGCCGCAGTGGTGGCGGTTGGTGCTCCTGGCGTCGGATTGGTGTCTCCACCGCAGGCGACGAGCAAGAACGCCAGCAGCAAGACCAGGCTAAGATTGGTAAAACGTTTACGTTTGAACACGCAGGTCCCTCCTCTGGAACAGGGGAAAATAACGAGGCTCAATAGCTCGGCACCATCGCAATGGCTATGTGATTGGATCAGGTCAGGCGGTTGTCTGCTGAACAACCAGAGTGGCGTTGTTCAACCCACATGGCAGATGATAGTACATTTCAGTATAGCAGAGTGCGTCAATCCACGGCCGCTGGTGGAGTGTCTACGCCTTCTTCCCTAACTGCGAGACACCCGCCAGGAAGTAACATGTAGGTCCAGTGGAGACAGGTCATTAGCCAACCAAACTGGCATTTCATATATGTAAGGCAAGAGTTGAGGGCACTTGTAGAAGCGCCCTTGCCTCCTGTTGTTCTCTAATACTCCCAAGGGTTCCATCCTTTTCGACAAGAGACGCCCGTCGACTGAAGTCGAGGGCTACACAAGGCAAAGTCCCTGCGGGACTGAAGCACTCTGGTCAGGTCTAATGAGGTCTTATTAAACGAACCAGTCTGCCCTGCGGCAGACTTTGCAAAGTGTAGCCCTCGACTTCAGTCGACGGGCGTCCCCTATGCAACTCCAACGTTCCTGGGTTTTCCTTTGAGCCTGTACTTCTTCTGGCGAGAATGTCCGCACTCTTACTACTCTCGATTCTAACCTTGACTCACACGTCCGACCGCCGTATAATAAACTTTCGCGGGGTGTAGAGCGGCTGCAAAACCTTGCCACTATTTCGCAAGAGGCCGTTCGTGCGAGCAATCGCCATCTCGACTCTGCCCTCACCCGGTCGTGGTGAGGCTTTTTGCTGCTTGATAGCTGGAAACGGCAGCCGGATGATGCGTGAATCGTGCGTGACATTGCTTGACACTGCCGGATGCCGTGTGATATAATCATTTACTGTGCGTAATTGCGCCGCGTGTAGAAAATGAGGAGAAATAATGCCCACAATTAATCAGCTAGTACGCAGGGGCAGGACGTCCGTCTCGAAGAAGACGAAGGCACCGGCTCTGCGATTTAATATGAAGCCCGGTACCAGCCTGGTGCGTCGAGGCAAGGGTTCGCCCCAGAAGCGCGGCGTATGCACCCAGGTACGTACTCAGACGCCCAAGAAGCCGAACTCGGCCCTGCGCAAGATCGCTCGTGTGCGTCTGTCTAACGGCATGGAAGTGACCGCCTATATTCCGGGCGAGGGTCACAACCTCCAGGAGCACTCGGTAGTGCTTATCCGCGGCGGCCGCGTGAAGGACCTGCCGGGCTGCCGCTACCACATCATCCGCGGTACCCTCGACTCGCAGGGTGTGAAGGACCGCAAGCGTGGCCGCTCCAAGTACGGGACCAAGAACCCGGCGAAGGCGAAGAAGAAGTAGCATGTAACACGTAACGAGTAACTCGTAACACGTAAAGGAATAGTCGCTAGGCACGAAGTGTGCTGTAAAGATTAGCAAGTATTACGCGTTACGAGTTACGGGTTACACGTCACAAAGAGAGTGTATAACGCACGCCCACGGGCGTGTGGTTACCCTAATCAGGTAGCTGCAAAGCATGGGAACCGTCCCGTGCGCCGTGTGCGATGCGAACAAGCATCTAGTTGGCGCAAGGCGGTTCCCGTTTTTTGCGCCGCCAAAAGAAATTCGCAATTCGAAATTCCAATTTCCAAATTGAAAATGGAGGAAATGGTAAATGCCACGACGAGGTAGATACGAGAAGCACCCGACGCTGCCCGATGCCAAGTACAACAACGTGCTGGTAGCCCGCTTTGTGAACAAGCTCATGGTGCGCGGCAAGAAGAGCACCGCAGAGACGATCATCTACAACACGATTGACGAGCTTGAGCGCCGCGCCAAGCGCCCCGGTCTCGAAGTGTTCGAGCAGGCCCTGCGCAACGCCACGCCCGTGATCGAAGTGAAGCCCCGTCGCGTCGGTGGCGCTACCTACCAGGTGCCCGTTGAGATCAAGGGCGACCGCCGCCAGTCGCTGGCTATCCGCTGGCTCATCGGTGCCGCCCGCAAGCGCAACGGCAAGACGATGACCGACAAGCTGGCTAATGAGCTGATGGACGCCGCCAACAACACCGGCGTGACCATCAAGCGCCGCGAAGACACCCACAGGATGGCCGAGGCCAATAGGGCGTTCGCACACTACAGATACTAACTATTGCGAATTTGGAATTTCGAATTGCGAATTTGACGGACTCCTACTAAATTCGCAATTCGAAATTCCAATTTCCAAATGGAGGAATAAAGTGCCCAGAGCCTTTTCTCTGGAAAAGACCAGAAACATAGGAATCATAGCGCATATAGACGCCGGTAAGACGACCACCACCGAGCGCATCCTTTACTATACCGGCCGCATCTACAAGATCGGTGAAGTACATGATGGCTCCGCGACGATGGACTGGATGGACCAGGAGCGCGAGCGTGGCATCACTATCACCGCCGCTGCTACCACCGCCGAGTGGAAGGACCACCGCGTCAATATCATAGATACTCCCGGTCACGTGGACTTCACGGTCGAGGTGGAGCGCTCCCTGCGCGTTCTCGACGGTGGCGTGGTCTGCTTCGATGCCGTGGCCGGTGTCGAGCCGCAGTCCGAGACGGTGTGGCGACAGGCCGACCGCTACGGTGTGCCCCGCATCTGCTACGTGAACAAGATGGACCGCACCGGTGCCAACTTCTGGCGCACGATTGAGATGATCAAAGACCGCCTGGGCGCTACCCCGGTGCCCATCCAGCTTCCCATCGGCGTCGAGCAGGCATTCAAGGGCCTCATCGACTTGATTGAGAACAAGGCTTACATATATACAGACGATCTCGGCACCGTGATGGAGTCGAGCGACATCCCAGCTGACATGCGGGACGAAGTCGCCATTCAGCGCGAGAAGATGATTGAGTCGATCGTGGAGAGCGACGACGAGTTGACCCTGCGCTACCTGGAGGGTGAGGAGATCACCCCCGAGGAGCTAAAGGCCGCCCTGCGCCGCGCTACCCTGACTACCCGCCTCGTGCCGGTGCTCGCCGGTTCGTCGCTGAAGAACAAGGGCGTGCAGCTCCTTCTCGACGCCGTGATCGAATACCTGCCCTCGCCGCTGGACGTGCCGCCCGTAAAGGCGCAACTTCCCGGCTCCGATGAGTGGATGGAGATCCCGACCGACGAGAACGCCCCGTTCTCCGCCCTCGTCTTCAAGATCGTGGCCGACCCGTTTGTGGGCCGCCTCGCTTACTTCCGCGTCTACTCCGGTAGGCTCTCTTCCGGCTCCTACGTGCTGAACAGCACCAAGGGCAAGAAGGAGCGCGTTGGCCGCCTGCTCCAGATGCACGCCAACCACCGCGAGGACATCCAGGAAGTATACGCCGGTGACATCGCGGCTATCGTGGGCCTGAAAGAGACCTTCACCGCCGATACGCTGTGCGAACCGGGCAGCCAGGTCATCCTGGAGAGCATCAAGTTCCCCGAGCCGGTCATCTCCATCGCTGTGGAGCCTAAGACCAAGTCGGACCAGGACAAGATGGACAACGCCCTCATCCGCCTCGCCGAGGAAGACCCCACCTTCAAGGTGAGGACCGACCCCGACTCGGGCCAGGTGCTCATCGCGGGTATGGGTGAGTTGCACCTTGAAGTGCTGCTCGACCGCATGTTCCGCGAGTACAAGGTCGAGGCCAACCGTGGCCGCCCGCAGGTGGCTTACAAGGAGACGCTGGCCCAGCCGATCCGCGTGCGTGGCACCCACAAGCGCCAGACAGGCGGTCGCGGCCAGTACGGCGACGTAACAGTGGAGTTCGAGCCGCAGACCCGTGGCGGTGGCTACGAGTTCGTCAACAAGATCGTGGGTGGTGCTATTCCGAAGGAGTACATCTCCCCCGTTGACAAGGGCATCCGTGGCAAGATGGAAGCCGGTGGACGTGCGGGCTATCCCATCGTGGACCTCAAAGCTACCCTGGTGGACGGCTCGTTCCATGAGGTAGACTCGAGCGAAATGGCGTTCGAGATCGCCGGTTCGCTGGCCTTGCAGGAGGCCATAGAGCGGGGCAAGTCCTCCATCCTCGAGCCTGTCATGAAGATCGAGATCACCGGCCCCGAGCAGTTCATGGGTGACATCATCGGTGACCTCAACAGCCGCCGCGGCCACATCGAGGGTACCGAGCAGAAAGCGGGCGGCGTGGTTATTCGCGGGTTCGTGCCCCTGGCTAACCTGTTCGGCTACACCACCGACCTCCGCTCGATGACCCAGGGCCGCGCTTCTTCCTCGTTCGAGTTCGATCACTACCAGGAAGTACCTCAGGCGGTGGCGACAGAGCTTATCGCCAAGGCAAAAGCATAAGCAACAATCAGGGGGCGAACCCTCAACCAGTTCGCTCCCTCTGTATGCCCATGTACGTAAAGCGTAACACGTAACTCGTAAGACGCAAGGCGTAGCAGGGCAGCGAGGCAAGAACGGTTACCAGTTACGCGTTACGTGTTACGAGTCAAACTCAGGAGCAGTAATTCACATGGCCGAAAAGACCAAAATACGGATCAGGCTCAAGGCGTTCGACCACAGGATACTCGACCAGTCTGCCGCGCAGATCGTCGAGACCGCCGAGCGCACGGGAGCGCGAGTGGCAGGCCCGGTGCCGCTGCCCACGAAGATCGAGAAGTTCTCCGTGATACGCTCGCCCTTCATCGACAAGGACTCGCAGGAGCAGTTCGAGCTTCGCACTCACAAGCGGCTGATCGACATCGTGGAGCCTAACCAGAAGACGATCAACGCCCTGATGAGGCTCAACCTCCCGGCGGGTGTGGACGTAGAGATCCGCTAAGGGTCTTGGATCTACAACTTCCGCCTTGTCCGGGCTGTGGGGCCAACATGATGGTCGCGTACCGGAGCGAGGCGGCACTTAACAACTTAGTATGGACCTGTAGGGCGTGCGGTGCTACGTTCATCTACAACGCTGAGTACCAACTGGTGCCCTACCACCTTGAGCTTTACGTGCCGGCCTGCCCCACCTGTGGCAGCGACATGATAGCTCTAGGTTCGTCCAGCGAGAAGGCCCCACAGGCGGGAATAGGCGAAAACTGGTCCTGCAAAGCCTGTGGGGAAGTAATCAACATTTAGCGGGAATCTTGCCTCGGCATCTCGACGCCGCGAGAACCCGGCGGGGTAATTCTTAATTCTTAATGTTTAATTCTTAATTGGCGGAAGACGACTTCTAAATTAAGAATTAAGAATTCAAAATTAAGAATTGCGCGCAGCACAGGTTGGGCAAGCGAAACTCCAAGGAAGGGAGCAAGTACCGAATATGATAAAGGCACTTATAGGTAGAAAGCTGGGCATGACCCAGGTGTTCGAGGCGGGGGGCATCGCCACCGGAGTTACGGTGATTGAGGCCGGTCCCTGCATCGTGACGCAGGTGAAGTCGGTTGAGAACGACGGCTACCATGGCGTGCAACTTGGCTGGGAGACCGTTGAAGAGGACAGGCTCACCCAGCCGGAGCGCGGCCATCTTCGCAAGAAGAAGCTGCCCCTGGTCCGCCACCTTCGCGAAGTACCCGTAGACGAGGCGGGCGACGACCCCAAGCCGGGTGACCGCGTCGACGTGACGATGTTCGCGGCAGGCGAGATTATTGACATAATCGGCACCAGCAAGGGCAAGGGTTTCGCCGGTGTGATGAAGCGACACAACTTCCGCGGCGGCAAGCGCACCCACGGCCAGTCCGACCGCCAGCGTCACCCCGGCTCCATCGGCCCCGGCTCTACCCCCGGCCGTGTCTTCAAGGGCACCCGCATGGCGGGCCGCATGGGCAACGACCGCGTTACCGTGCAGAACCTGCGCATCGTCTCCATAGACACGGAGCGCAACCTCATCATGGTGAAGGGTGCCGTGCCCGGACCCACCAACGGCATGGTATTTGTCCGCAAGGCTGTAAAGGCGAAGAAGAAATAGAATTCTTAATTCTTAATTCTTAATTCTTAATTGAAGAAGGCCCATAAGCCACCAACCCAATTAAGAATTAAGAATTAAGAATTAAGAATTCTCTCCAAAGGAGAGACAGACAGTGCAAGCTAACGTTTACAATCTGGCGGGCGAGGTGGTCCGGAGCATCGAACTGGACGACGCGATTTTCGGCATCGAGCCTAACATGGCTGTGGTGCACCAGGCGGTCGTCCGGCAGCAGGCCAACGCCCGCCAGGGTACCGCTAACACGAGGACCCGCGCGAACGTACGCGGCGGCGGTCGCAAGCCGTGGCGCCAGAAGGGCACCGGCCGCGCTCGCCAGGGTTCTACTCGCTCGCCCCAGTGGACGCATGGTGGTGTGGTCTTCGGCCCGCACACCCGCTCCTACGAGCAGCCTATGCCCCGCAAGATGCGCCGCCTGGCAATCCGCTCGGTGCTGTCGGGCAAGGCACGTGACGGCCAGCTGGTGCTGGTGGAGAGCTTCCAGGATATCGAGCCGCGCACCCGCGTGATGTCCGACACCCTGAAGAACCTGAACATCACCGACAAGAGCAGCGCCCTTATCTTCACCACCGGAGAGACCAACCTGTTGCAGGCTGCCTCCAACCTGGGCAAGGTGAAGACGTTGAGCGCTCACCTCCTCAGCGTGGTGGACATGCTCAAGTACGACTATGTGGTCCTGCCGATCCCCTCGCTGGAAGTGGTGACCTCGATCCTGGGTAACCAGGGCGGCCGCAACAAGCACGAGCTAAACGGCGACGGCGACGGTTTTGAGGAAGAAGAGACTCCTCGCGAGACCCCTCGCGCGGGCGCTCCCACCCTGAACTACACCACGACCGCCGAGGTGCAGGCAGAGGCAGCGACTATTGCTGCTGCTAACACGGCTGACACCGCCGACACCGCCGACAACACCGCAGACGCCACGACTGACACTACGGACGAAGCGACCGCAGACACAGGTGTTGAGGCCGAGAGCAGCGACGAGACCAGCAGCCTGGCCGATGTGGATGTAACCGCTACGGCTGCCGAGGCAGGCGACACCGAGGAGGAAGCATAGGATGCCGCACATTTATCAAGTACTGCGCCGCCCGATGATGACGGAGCGCAACACCTACCTGATGGAAGAAGGCCGCTACACCTTCGAGGTAGCGCCCGACGCCAACAAGATACAGATTAAGGAAGCAGTGGAGCGCACGTTCGACGTGACCGTGCTCGCGGTGAACACCCTGAACGTGCACCGCAAGCGCACCCGCGAGCGCACCCGCTTCCGTGGCTACAAGCCCGGTTTCAAGAAGGCCATCGTGACGCTGGCCCCTGGCGACCGGATAGAGATATTTGAGGGAGTGTAAGCGACAATGCCTGTAAAAGTTTACAAACCTACATCGTCGGGACGCCGCTTTATGAGCGTCTCCACGTTCGAGGAGATAACCAAGAAAAGGCCGGAGAAGTCGCTGCTAGAGCCTCAGAAAAGCTCCGGTGGCCGCAACAACACGGGCCGCATCACCACACGCCATCGCGGTGGTGGTCACAAGCAGCACTATCGCATCATAGACTTCAAGCGCAACAAGCACGGCATACCCGCCAAGGTAGCGGCCATCGAGTACGATCCCAATCGTTCAGCCCGTATCGCCCTGTTGCACTACGCCGACGGCGAGAAGCGCTACATACTCTCCCCGCTCAACCTGCGCGTGGGCGATACCCTGATGTCGGGCGAACAGGCGGAGATCCGCATTGGCAACTCTCTACCCCTGCGCCGCATCCCTCTCGGTACGCAGATTCACAACATCGAGCTGAACATCGGCAGGGGCGGCCAGATGGTGCGCAGCGCCGGTGCCTCGGCCCAGTTGATGGCCCGCGACGAGACATACGCGCAGGTGCGCCTCCCCTCCGGTGAGGTACGCATGGTGCACGTCAACTGCATGGCTACTATCGGCCAGGTGGGCAACGTGGACCACGAGAACGTGCGCATCGGCAAGGCGGGCCGCTCCCGCTGGCTCGGCAGGAGGCCCACCGTCCGTGGCGCCGCCATGAACCCTGTGGACCACCCGCACGGTGGCGGTGAAGGTCGCGCCCCTCGCGGCGGCCAGCCCCAGACCAAGTGGGGCAAGCCAGCCCAGGGCTACCGCACCCGCAACAACAAGCGCACCGACAAGTTTATCATTCGTGGTCGCCGCCGTGGCCCCCAGGCCGCTGGCAAAGGACAAAGATAATTTGGAATTTCGAATTGTGAATTTCGAATTTGACGGATACCTACTAAATTCGCAATTCGAAATTCCAATTTCCAAATGGAGGCATCATGACACGTTCGGCTAAAAAGGGACCATACGTAGACGCGAACCTGGAAGAGAAGATTCTGAGCATGAATTCCAGGAACGACCGGCGCTTGATCAAGAGTTGGGCGCGTGCCAGCACGATTACCCCCGACATGGTGGGGCACACGATTGGCGTGCACGACGGCCGCCGCCACATCCCGGTGTACGTCACCGAGAACATGGTGGGCCATAAGCTCGGTGAGTTCGCCCCCACCCGCTTCTACAAGGGCCACGGCAACAAGGCCGAGAGAAGCACGAGACTGAAGTAGGGTTCTGAAACGTGAAACGCGAAACGCGATGGTACTAACAGCAACATCGCGACTCACACAGCACCACGTAACACAAACCGCATCACGTTTCACGTTTCACGTTTCAGATACAGGAGATAGAGATGGAAGTAAAAGCAACCGCCAAGTACATACACCGCTCGCCTCGCAAGATCCGCCTGGTGGTAGACGCGGTGCGCGGTAAGCAGGTTGACGAGGCTATCGCTATTCTGCGGTTCCTGCCCCACGGCGGGGCCAAGGAAGTAGCGAACGTCGTCAAGAGCGCGGCCGCCAACGCCGAGAACAATTTCCAGATGCTGCGCGAAGACCTGTTCGTCAAGCGCATCTACGCCGATGAAGGGCCTGTGTTCAAGCGGTTCCGCGCTCGCTCGCGTGGTATGGCCTCGCCCATCCTCAAGCGCACCAGCCACCTCACGGTGGTAGTCGAAGAGAAAGAAAGCTAGCGAATTCTTAATTCTTAATTCTTAATTCTTAATTGAAGAAGGCCGATGGGGCACCAAGCCAATTAAGAATTAAGAATTAAGAATTAAGAATTCCCCAGAAGGGGGTATACATGGGACGCAAAGTCCACCCGACAAGTTTCAGACTTGGTATAATTAAAGATTGGCAGTCCAGGTGGTTCGCTGACAGGAACTACTCGGACCTGCTGCTGGAAGACATACGAATTCGCAAGACGGTGGGCCAGCGTCTCACCGGTGCGGCTCTCTCGAAGATCGAGATTCAGCGCTCGGCCAATCAGATCGAGGTAACCCTACACACGGCTAAGCCCGGCGTGGTCATCGGCAAGGGCGGCACGGCGGTTGACCTGCTGCGCAAGGACCTCGAGACGATGACCGGCAAGAAGGTCAAGATCAACATCGAGGAAGTGAAGCAGCCGGAGTTGGATGCATACCTTGTAGCCGAGAGCATCGCCGAGCAGATCAGCCGCCGCGTATCCTACCGCCGCGCTATGAAGCAGTCTGTACTGCGTGCGCAACGGTCGGGTGCCAAGGGCGTCCGGGTACGTATCAGCGGCCGCCTGGGCGGTGCTGAAATGGCCCGCTCGGTGTGGGAGCGCGAAGGCCGCGTGCCTTTGCACACGATCCGCGCTGACATAGACTACGGGCAGGTGCACGCTCACACGACCTACGGCCGCATCGGCGTGAAGGTCTGGATCTACAAGGGTGACATAATCGAGCGCAAGGGTGGCGACGCCCTGTTGCAGCAGGACCGCCCGATGGCGACGGCCCAGCCTCGTACCGACCGCCCTGACAGGCCCGACCGCCGCGACCGCCCGCCTCGGCGCGATGGCGATGGTGGCCCCGGACGCAACGACCGTGGTGATCGCGGCCCTCGTGGCGGCGGTGGCGGTGGAGACCGTGGCGGACGTGGTGGCCGTAACGATGGCCCTAGCTTCCGCGGTGGCAACACGCCGCAGTTCGGCGGTGCGGCCCGCAACCCTGACGCACGCGGCCCCCGCCCCGAGCGACCGCAAGCCCCCAGGAACGATGCCCCCGCACAGGAGGCCCCGGTCCAGGCACCCGAAACAACCACTAATGAAGGTGGAGCGGAGTAACTTATTATGTTGATGCCGAAAAGAGTAAAGCACCGCAAGCAGCACCGTGGCAAGCGCGGCGGTGAGGCCCAGCGTGGTAGCAGTGTGGCTTTTGGCGAGTTTGGTTTGCAGGCCCTCGGCGCTGCCTGGATTGACAGCCGCCAGATAGAGTCGGCCCGGCGCGCCATCACGAACCACATCAAGCGCGGTGGTAAGGTGTGGATTCGCATCTTCCCCGACAAGAGTGTGACCGCCAAGCCCGCCGAGACCCGTATGGGTTCCGGTAAGGGTGCTCCCGACCACTGGGTGTCGGTGGTCAAGCCGGGCCGCATACTGTTCGAGTTGAGCGGCGTGCGCGAGGACGTAGCTGCCGAGGCGATGCGCAAGGCGGGGCACAAGCTCCCGATCCCCACGCGCTTCGTGAAGCGAATAGCCGAGGGCAGCGCCGTTCCCGAGCCTGAGCCGGAGCCGGAGGACGAGGAGGAATAGGATGAAGACTGAAGAGATTCGCGACCTGTCCAACCACCAACTTCGCCAGCGCATCGAGGATGCTCGCCAGGAGCTTTTCAACCTCCGCTTCCAGGTGGAGACGCGCAAGACGAAGAACACCAGTGGCATACGCAACACCCGGCGGGACATCGCTCGCCTGGAAACCGCCCTCCGCGAGCGCCAGCTTATAGCTGAGTACACTGGTGAGGAGTTTGACGAGGGTGATGAGACTGCCATCGCTGTCTCCACACCGGAGCAGCCGCGCCGCCGGGGCCTATTCGGCCTGGGACGCAAGAAGTAATTACGAATTACTAATTACGAATTACGGGCATCGTGCCCGGAGCTTCGTAATTACCGGTTGATAATTCGTAATTAGTAATTCGTAATTAGTAATTCGTAACGAGGTGAGGAATGCCAAGGAAATCTAAGAAAGAGCAGCCGCAGGCGGTGGTGGTGGAGCAGGTAGTAGACCCTAACGCCAAGACCACGCCGATGATTGACGGTCAGCTTCCCGAGTATTTGCAGAGCCGCCAGGTCGAGCAGGGCCGCGTGGTGTCGGACAAGATGACGAAGACGGTTGTGGTGTCGGTCGAGCGCCGCATCCAGCACCCGATCTACAAGAAGGTGATGCGCCGCTCCGTGAGGTTCATGGCCCACGACGAGATTGGTGCCCACCCCGGCGACACCGTTCGCATCATGGAAATCCGTCCCATGAGCCGTCACAAGCGTTGGCAGGTTATCGAGATCGTACAGCGTGCGGAACAAGTCTAAATCGAATGCTTAATTTTTAATTTTGAATTCTTAATTGAAGACGGGCTGCTAGGGACCACCCAATTAAGAATTAAGAATTAAAAATTAAGAATTCCCAAAGGGGTTTGAGATGATACAGCAAGAGTCAAGGCTGCGTGTGGCGGACAATACGGGGGCTAAAGAGATCCTCTGCATCCATGTGATGGGTGGGCATCGGAGGAAGTACGCGGGCGTGGGCGACGTGATCGTCGCCGCCGTGAAGAGCGCCACTCCCGGTGGGACCGTGAAGAAGGGCGAAGTGGTACGTGCTGTGATTGTACGCACCGCCAAGGAGTACAAGCGCCCGGACGGCTCGCACATCAGGTTCGACGACAACGCAGCGGTTATAATCAACGCCCAGAATGCCCCGCGCGGCACCCGCATCTTCGGCCCCGTGGCCCGCGAGTTGCGCGAGAGGCAGTTCATGAAGATTATTTCGCTGGCACCAGAGGTTTTGTAGATTTGGAAATTGGAATTTCGAATTGCGAATTGAGATGATATCGAAGCAAATTCGAAATTCGCATTTCCAAATTCCAAATGGAGAACACCATGAACATCAAGCGTGACGATACCGTACAGGTGATAGCCGGTAAGGACAGGGGCAAGCGCGCCAAGGTGCGTGAAGTGCGCCCCGCCGACAACAAGGTCATAGTCGAAGGCATAAACATCGTCAAGAAGCACACGAAAGGCCGGGCAGGCGCTCGCCAGGCGGGTGTCGTCGAGCAGGAAGCGCCGTTGTGGGCCAACAAGGTAATGCTTGTCTGCCCCAACTGCAACAAGCCTGTGCGCGTAGGCCACACCGAGCTAGCCGATGGCAAGCGCGTCCGCGTCTGCCGCAACTGCGGCGAGACCTTCGACAGCGACTCCAACCAGGAGAAGTGGGGCGGACGGCGCTAGCGCGAATTCTTAATTCTTAATTCTTAATCAGGGCAGTTGGCGAAGCCCACCCAATTAAGAATTAAACATTAAGAATTAAGAATCCCACGAAGTGGATTGGCTGTAGAGACCAGCCGAGTAGATAGGAGTAGAAGAGTGGCTAAGAACGATAACAAAGACCAGCAAGGCAACAAGGGTAACCAGGGGAACCGCGATGGCGCTCAGGCTGCTGCCTCCACCAACGGGCGGGGCGACGGTGCCGCTGCTGTTACGACTGTGCCCGATGGGTACGTGCCTCGCATGAAGGCGCGGTACGCGGAGGATGTGGTCCCGGCGCTCATGCGCGACTTCGGGTACTCCAACACGATGCAGGTGCCCCGCTTAAAGAAGATCGTAATCAATATTGGTATGGGCTCCGAGGCCCGCGAGAACGCCAAGGCGCTCGACAACGCGGCAGGCGACATTACGCAGATTACAGGCCAGAGGCCCGTGATCACCAAAGCCAAGAAGTCTATCGCCCAGTTCAAGCTGCGCGCCGGCATGCCAATCGGCGTGATGGTGACGTTGCGCGGCCCTCGCATGTGGGAGTTCTTTGACAAGCTGGTAAACATATCACTGGCTCGCGTGCGCGACTTCAACGGTGTGTCGCCTAGCTCGTTCGACGGGCACGGCAACTTCACCCTGGGCCTGCGCGAGCAGCTTATCTTCCCGGAAATCGACTACGACCGGATCGACAAGATACGAGGCATGGAGGTGGTAATCGTCACCTCCGCCAACACCGACGAAGAAGGCCGCCGCCTGCTCGAACTGATGGGCATGCCGTTCAGGAAATAAGCGACAATTTCGAATTTGGAATTTCGAATTGCGAATTTAGTAGGTACCCATCAAATTCGCAATTCGCATTCCGAAATTCCAAATGGAGGAAACATGGCTAAGAAGTCACTGATCGTAAAGTCCAACCGCGACCCGAAGTTCCCGGTGCGCCAGCACAACCGCTGCAAGGTGTGCGGCAGGCCCCGCGCCTTCATACGGAAGTTCGGCCTGTGCCGCATCTGCTTCCGCGAGAACGCATCGGCAGGCCGCCTGCCCGGCGTCGTAAAGTCAAGCTGGTAAGAAGGAATTGCGAAATTGGAAATGCGAATTTCGAATTTGTTTGGAGTTCCTCTAAATTCGCAATTCGAAATTCGCATTTCCAAATCGGAGTAACACTGCTTAGGACGGTCGAATGGCCGTCGCCGCAAGGAGAATTCAACGGCTTATGAACATGACAGACCCTATCGCCGATATGCTGACCCGCATCCGCAATGGTAGCATGGCGCGGCACCAGAGCGTGCTGATACCGGCCTCCGGCATCAAGATGAACATCGCCCGCATCCTCAAGGACGAGGGATTTATTAGAGATTACGACATCCCCGCCGAGATGGGCGGCCGCATGTTCCGCGTGTGGCTCAAGTACGGCGCGGACAAGCGTCCCGTAGTAACCGGCCTCAAGCGCGTCAGCAAGCCCGGCCTGCGCATTTATAGCAAGCGCAACGACATCCCGATGGTGCTCAACGGCCTCGGCCTCACAATCGTTTCCACCCCCCAGGGCGTGATGAGCGGTCGCGAAGCCTGGCAGAAGAACCTCGGGGGCGAGGTACTTTGTCAAGTCTGGTAGACGGGATTTGGAAATTGGAATTTCGAATTGCGAATTTTCTCTGACACATTCTAAATTCGAAATTCGCAATTCGAAATTCCAAATGGAGGAATAGCAATGTCTCGAATTGGCAATAGACCTGTTCCGGTGCCGAAGGGTGTGACCGTAGAGATTGACGGGCAGACGGTGCGCGTGAAGGGTCCAAGGGGCAACCTGGAGCAGTCGTTCCGCCCCGACGTGAGCATAGAGCAGCAGGACGGCCAAATTATCGTGGCCCGCCCGCAGGAAACCAAGACCGTGCGCGCCCTCCAGGGCCTGACCCGCACGCTCATCAACAACATGGTAGTCGGCGTGACCGATGGTTATACCCGCACGCTGGAAATCTCCGGTGTGGGTTATCGCGCCGCCAAGGATGGCAACTCCCTGGTGCTGTCGCTCGGCTTCTCGCACCCAGTGCGCGTCGAACCGCCCTCCGGCATCACCTTCAACGTGGAGACGCCCACCCGCGTAAGCGTGGCAGGCATCGACAAGCAGTTGGTAGGCGAGCAGGCGGCCCAGATCCGCAAGCTCAAGCCCCCCGAGCCGTACAAGGGCAAGGGCATCATCTTCCAGGGCGAGCGCATCCGCCGCAAGGCAGGCAAGGCCGGTAAGGTCGGCGGTAAGAAGTAGTGCGAGTTGTTAGTTGTTAGTTGTTAGTTGTTAGTGAAGAACTTCTAACAACTAACAACTAACAACTACCCAGCCTG
The DNA here is from genome assembly GCA_036386675.1 of Chloroflexia bacterium. Lineage (GTDB taxonomy): Bacteria > Chloroflexota > Chloroflexia > QHBQ01 > JADMIH01 > JADMIH01. Next base: position 22,223 of record DASVVE010000011.1, read on the forward strand.
TATTGACCAGGCAACCAGAGAAGAGGTAAAGGAACAATGAGACAGAAACCACATGAGATGTCGCCGCGCCAGAAGCGGCACAACCGGGTCAGGGCTAGGGTGACGGGTACACCGGAACGGCCGCGTTTGAACGTGTTCCGTAGCCTGAACCACATCTACGCACAGGTTATAGACGACACCCAGGGCCACACCCTGGCCGCCGCATCTACCCAGGACCAGGGCGTATCAGAGGCCCCCAAGACGGAGCAGGCCAAGGCCGTGGGCCAGCTTGTAGCCGAGAGGGCCAAGGCGGCGGGCATCACAAAGGTCGTATTTGATCGCGGCGGCTACCTGTACCACGGACGCATCAAGGCCCTTGCCGATGGTGCCCGTGACGGAGGACTGGACTTCTAGATTTGGAATTTAGAATTTCGAAATTCGAATTTAGTAGATATAGAAGCAAATTCGCAATTCGAAATTCCAATTTCCAAATTCCTAATTGGAGGAATTATGGCACGAATGGATAGAAATACAGTCGCCGACTTCGAAGAGAAGCTGGTGCAGGTGAACCGCGTATCCAAGGTGGTAAAGGGTGGACGGCGGTTCAACTTCAGCGCGGTCGTGGTGGTCGGTGACGGGCACGGCACGGTCGGCGCGGGCACGGGCAAAGCCTCCGAGGTGCCCGACTCGATCCGCAAGGCCACCGATGATGCGCGCAAGCACATGATCCGGGTGCCCCTGGTCGGCTCGACCATCCCCCACGAGGTGCGCGTGTCCTACGGCGCGAGCACCGTGCTCCTGAAGCCTGCGGCCCCCGGTACCGGCGTGATTGCCGGTGGCGGCGTGCGCCCCGTGCTGGAAGCGGCAGGCGTGAAGGACGTGCTGAGCAAGTCGCTCGGCAACAACAACCCGGTCAACCTGGTGCGCGCCACCCTGCTGGCCCTCTCGCGGCTTCACTCGGTGGAGAGCGAGGCGCTACGCCGTGGCATCCCGCAGGATGAGATGGAGCGCCGCCTCTACCGCAAGGACTTCGCGGTGCTGAAGGCCCAGGCGGCAGGTCATGCCCCCGTTGCTACACCCCGCGAGCCTGCTGCCTTGAACGCTTCGCCCGCCGGGTTCCGCACCGCGGAGTCGGAGCGCAAGTACAAGGGCGGCCCTGGCGATAGGGGTCCCGCAGGTGGTGGTACTGACCGCAACCAGGGTGCCCGCAACCCACGCGGCGGTCGTGGCGGCGGTGGTGCTGGCGGACCGGGCGGTGCCGGTGGTCAAGGAGGCGGACGTGGACGCGGCTAACACCAGCAAGACGGTGCGCCTGACCTGGGTCCGCAGCGACATCGGCTACCCCAAGGACCAGAAGGCCACAATAAAGGCCATCGGCTTCAAGCGCCTCAACCAGACGCTAGAGCTACCGGACTCCCCTCAGCTACGCGGCCAGATTTTCAAGGTCAAGCACATGCTGAAGGTGGAGGACTAATTTGGAAATTGGAATTTCGAATTGCGAATTTATGTAGAATTCCAACAAATTCGCAATTCGAAATTCCAATTTCCAAATTCGTACAGTGTGACGGCTTTGTGCCGATAACGCGAGGCGCTTTGTGCGTCGACGAAAGGATTTGTACAGTGAAACTCGGTGATATCAGGCCTCCTAAGGGCTCGAACAAGGACCGCAAGCGCGTCGGTCGCGGTCACGGCTCCGGCTACGTGAAGACGGCGGGCAAGGGTACCAAGGGCCAGAAGGCCCGCACCGGCGGCAACACTCGCCCCGGCTTCCAGGGTGGGCAGACCCCTATCCAGCAGCAACTTCCGTACAAGCGCGGCTTCACCAACATCTGGTCGGTGCGCTACAACATCGTGAACCTGGACCAGCTTTCCGAGTTGGACGCGGACACCCAGGTGACCCCGGAACTCCTGACCGAGGCCGGGTTGGTGCGCGACACCAGCAAGCACCTGAAGATACTGGGCGACGGCGAGTTGACCCAGGCGCTGCACGTGTCGGCCCACAAGGTCAGCGAGAGCGCCCGCCAGAAGATAGAGGCCGCCGGTGGCACCGTCAGCATAATCGAGGTCGAGGCCCAGCCGCGCCGCTCGAAGGGACGCTCCGAGGCCCCGGTACGCGCTCACCAGGCCAGGCTGGCAGCGCGCGGTAACGCCAATAACACGACGGAAGGATAAGCGGCCATGCTTCAGGCTGTTATTAACGCTTTCAAGATAGGCGACCTGCGCCGCAAGATCTTCTTCACCCTGGCTATGCTGGTGGTGTTCAGGATCGTGGCGCACGTCCCCGTGCCGGGCGTGGATTTCAACGCGCTCCAAAACGCTTTCGACCAGAGCAACGCCCTAAGCGGCCTGTTCAACGTGCTGGCGATCTTCTCCGGCGGCGCGTTGCAGAACTTCTCGGTGGCGGCAATGGGCGTTTACCCGTACATCACCGCCTCCATCATCATCCAGCTACTCACCGGCGTTATCCCGCGCCTTACCGAGTTGAGCAAAGAGGGTGAGGCGGGCCGCAACCAGATTAACAAGTACACTCACTGGCTCACGCTCCCGCTGGCGACCTTGCAGGCTTTCGGCCAGGCCCAGCTTTTGCAGACCCAGTTCGGCGCGCTACCCGGCTTCAACATTACGAGCAACTTCTTCTACAGCATGGTCGTGATCCTGAGCCTGGTGTGCGGTACGATGTTCCTGGTGTGGGTAGGTGAGCTTATCACCGAGAACGGCATCGGCCAGGGCATCTCGATCATCATCTTCGGCGGCATCGTATCCAGCATCCCGGCGACGATCTTCCAGCTTCTGGCGACCGGCGAGGCGGGCGCGGGCATCTTCAGCCTCTTCCTGTTCCTAGCCCTCGGCCTGATAACGGTGGTCGGCATCATCATGGTGAACGAAGGCCAGCGCCGCATCCCGGTGCACTACTCGCGCTCGATTATGCGAGGTGGCCGCATGATGAGGCAGGCAGGCACGTCGTTCATACCGCTGCGTGTGAACTCGTCGGGCATGATCCCGCTCATCTTCGCCCTGTCCATCATGGCCTTCCCGGCCATCGTGTCGGGCTTCTTCCTGGGAGCATCTTCAGTGGATGTGCGCAACGTAGCGGGCTTCTTCTACAGCTTCTTCCAGCCGACCACGGCCCAGTACAACATCATATACTTCCTGATGGTCGTGCTGTTCACCTTCTTCTACACGAGCGTGGTGTTCAACCAGCAGCGCATCGCGGAGAACCTCCAGAAGTCGGGCGGCTCGATACCGGGCATACGTCCGGGGCAGAACACCGACAGGTTCCTTAACACGGTGCTCACCCGCATCACAGTGGCGGGCGCGGTGTTCCTGGGCACGGTGGCAATCGCTCCCTGGATCGTCTCTCTCGTCACGGGCGTGCAGTTGCTCAACTTCAGCTCTACGGCCCTGCTGATCGTGGTGGGTGTCGCTATAGACACGATGAAGCAACTGGAGTCTCAGTTGCTCATGCGCCGCTACGAAGGCTTCATTAACAGGTAAATACCTCCACACACGCACGTGGTTCTGAAACGTGAAACGTGAAATGTGATGGAGGTGAGAGTAACGGGCACGTCTCTTGGGAACAGGAGCACGAGCCGCATCACGTTTCACGTTTCACGTTTCACCATTCGGCCCTCGTGACAATGGAGTCACACGGAGTCACTATGATAATTGTTATGTTAGGCGCGCCAGGAGCCGGCAAGGGCACCCAATCGAAGGTGCTCCAGGACGAGCTAAACCTGGTGCATATATCGAGCGGCGACCTGCTGCGCGACAACATCCGGCGGGGCACTGCCCTGGGTAAGACCGCCGACGACTACATTACCAAGGGCGAACTGGTGCCCGACAAGCTGATGATCGATATGATCGCTGACAGGCTGGCCGAGCCGGACGCGGAGCATGGGGTGCTGCTCGACGGCTTCCCGCGCACGCTTCCGCAGGCCGCCGCCCTCGATGACGCACTCGACCTGATGCACAAACGGGTCAACGCTGCACTTTACATAAATGTGGAAGACGGCGTCCTCATCGACAGGCTTTCGAGCAGGCTGACGTGCCGTGCCAAGGGCCACGTTTTCAACCTGAAGTTTCACAAGCCGCAGGTAGAAGGTATCTGCGATTACGACGGCAGCGAGCTTTACCAGCGCCCGGACGACACGCCGGAGACCGCGCAGAAGCGCCTGGAAGTCTACTTCGACCAGACGCGCCCCATCATCGGCTACTACCGGGACAAGGGCATCCTCTGCGAGGTAAACGGCCACCAGTACAGAGAGACAGTCACCTGGGAGCTACTGAACTGCCTTAGATAAGTGGTTAGTGGTTAGTGGTTAGTGCTAGAACTTCTAACCACTAACCACTAACCACTAACCACTAACCACTCAAACAGATGGCTATCTACACAAAAACACCACAACAGATCGAGCTTATGCGGCAAGCGGGGCGCATCGTTGCCCAGACGCTGCACCTCGTGAAGGAGCAGGTCAAGCCGGGCGTTACGACGCGGGAGCTTGACGAGGTGGCCTACAACTTTATAAGGAGCCAGGGCGCTATCCCTACCTTCAAGGGCTACCACCCTTATCCCTCCATCCCGGCGTTCCCCGGCACACTGTGCACCTCGGTGAACGAGCAGATCGTGCACGGCATACCGGGCGACCGGGTGCTGGAGGAAGGTGACATAATCTCGATTGACTGTGGGGCCATCTACCGGGGCTGGCATGGCGACTCGGCTATGACGGTGCAGGTCGGCAATGTAAGCCCTGAGATCGAGAGGCTGCTGGCGACAGGGCGCGAGTCGCTCATGCTCGGTGTCGCGCAGGCCAAGGCGGGCAACCGCATCGGTGACATATCGAGCGCGGTGGAGAAGCGGATCAAGCAGGGCGACCCCAATTATGGCATCGTGCGCGAGTACGGCGGGCACGGCATCGGCAAGAGCCTCTGGGAGGAGCCTTCGGTGCCCAACTACGGGCAGCCCGGCAAGGGAGTGAAGCTGGCAGAGGGCATGGTCATAGCTATAGAGCCGATGATCAACATGGGCACGCACGAGACCGAGACGCTGCCGGACTTCTGGACGGTGGTCACTCGCGACCGCAAGCCGTCATGCCATTTCGAGCACACGGTGGCGATTACCTCAAATGGCCCGGATATTTTGACTTTGCCTTAGGCTTATGATATAATAAGTGTTTGGTGCCCCAGGACATCAGCGGAGTAAATACGCTCCGAAATGGGGACGCTTTAGAAGGTTTATAAGCACTTTGGCAGAGAAAAACGAGGCGATCAGGGTCGAAGGGAGAGTGGATGAACCCGCCCCCAACGACACCTGGATAGTGAAGCTGGACAGCGGCCACATGGTCACTGCCCGACTGAGTGACAAGCTAAGGATGCTGCCGGTACGCATCATACCGGGCGACCGGGTGGCAATCGAGCTTTCGCCGTACGACCTGACCAGGGGAAGAATAGTCGAGCGTATCAGGCAGATGAAATGACTTAAACGTGAAACGTGAAACGTGAAACGTGATGCGGTAAAGCATCAGGGTAGCATAAATAGCGACTCAGTTTCACAAGAGACATCACGTTTCACGTTTCACGTTTCAGAACACGGAGACGAATAGACATGAAGGTAAGAGCATCTGTAAAGCCGCGTTGCGCCAAGTGCCGAGTCATCAGGCGCGCCGGTGTCGTAATGGTTATCTGCACCGACCCGAAGCACAAGCAGCGACAGGGATAGGACGGATTTCGAAATTGGAATTTCGAATTGCGAATTTGATCGATACCTACTAAATTCGCAATTCGAAATTCGAACTTCCAAATGGAGGAAACATGGCTAGAATCGCCGGCGTAGACATTCCCCGCGATAAGCGTGTGGAGATATCACTCAGGTATATTTTCGGTATCGGTCCGACGACCGCCAAGCACATCCTGGAGAAGACGGGCATCAGCCCCGATACTCGCGTGCGCAACCTGACCGAAGAAGAGGTCAACCGCCTGCGCAGCGTTATCGATACGGAGCACACAGTAGAAGGCGACCTGCGCCGCCAGGTGTCGATGAACATCAAGCGCCTGGTCGAAATCAAGTGCTACAGGGGTATCCGGCACCAACGCGGCCTCCCGGTACACGGCCAGCGCACTCGCACCAACGCCCGCACCCGCCGTGGTACCCGCAAGACGGTAGGCGTGCGCCGCAAGAAGTAGTAGACGGATTTCGAATTTGGAATTTCGAATTGCGAATTTACTAGGATAGCAATCAAATTCGCAATTCGAAATTCGAATTTCCAAATGGAGGAATCATGGCTGAGAAGGAAAAGCAGGTAACGGCAAAGAAGGCTCGCGCGGCACGCGCACGTAGACGAGAGCGCAAGAACGTGCCGAGAGGCATGGCCTTCGTACAGTCCACCTTCAACAATACTATCGTGACCCTCACCGACCCACAGGGCAACGTGCTTTCGTGGGGCAGCGCCGGGGGCCAGGGCTTCAAGGGTTCTCGCAAGAGCACCCCGTACGCAGCCCAGGTAACTTCCGAAGTAGCAGCCCGCCGCGCCACCGAGCACGGCCTGCGCCAGGTAGAGGTATTCGTAAAAGGCCCCGGCTCGGGCCGCGAGGCAGCCATCCGCTCCCTCCAGGCCAACGGTATCCAGGTCATCTCCATCAGCGACGTGACCCCGATACCCCACAACGGCTGCAGGGCACCGAAGCGACGTCGTGTGTAATGCGAGTTTGGAATTTCGAATTGCGAATTTAGAAGAACTCCAACAAATTCGCAATTCGAAATTCCAAATTCGAAATCAACCCGCAGGGTTGGAGATTAGCCTCCTTCCTCGACCCCGCGAAGCTTTATACGAGCAGGAGTGGCTATGGACACCGCGGCAACTTTGTCCACATGCGCTGCCTGAAGAGAAGCTATAGTTCACGCAAATATATAAGAGGAGAACATGGCAAGATATACCGGACCAGTTTGCAAGCTTTGCCGCCGCGAAGGCATGAAGCTCTTCTTGAAGGGTGAGAAGTGCTTCACCAAGTGCACCCTCGAACGGCGACCGGCCCCTCCAGGCCCGCACGCCCAGCGCCGAGGCCGCAAGGTCTCCGACTTCGGCTTGCAGCTTCGCGAAAAGCAGAAGGCCCGCCGCCTGTACGGTGTGCTGGAGCGCCAGTTCCGCCGCCACTTCGCGGCCGCCGAGCGCCGTCCCGGCGTTACGGGTGAGAACCTGTTGCAGGTACTCGAAATGCGCCTCGACAACGTGGTGTACCGGCTCGGCCTGGCCGACTCTCGGCCACAGGCTCGACAGGTGCTGCGCCACGGCCACATCGAGGTGAACGGCCATAAGGTCGATATCCCCTCGTACGCAGCCAAGGTGGGCGACGAGATTCGCGTGCGCGAAGGCTCGAAGAGTAACGAATATTTCTTGACGATGCAGCCGCAGCTCTCCCGCAAGCAGATTGCCCCGTGGATGGAGTTGAACACCAACACGATGGTGGGCCGCATCATGCGCCTGCCGGACCGCGACGAGCTTGGCCTCGATATCAACGAGCAGTTGATCGTAGAGTTCTACAGCCGGTAGTCAGTGGCGAGACAAGTGACGAGTGACGCCGTGAGTACCCTCACGTGTCGCTCGTCATTCGTCACGTTCTAAAGGAGAGAAAATTGAGCATCGGAACAATGGACCGTCTGCCCAATGTAGTAGCAGTGGCAACCGCCGCCAACTATGGCCGCTTCGCGATAGGGCCTGTAGAGACCGGCATCGGCACACCGCTGGGCAACGCTTTGCGCCGGATATTGCTCTCGTCACTGCCCGGCACAGCGGTCACCAGCGTGCGAATCCAGAATGTATACCACGAGTTCTCGTGCATCCCTTTCGTTCGTGAGGACGTGACCGAGATCGTGCTGAACGTCAAGCAGATGCGCCTGCGCTCGTACAGCGATAGGCCGGTGCGTCTACAACTCAGCAAGCACGGCCAGGGCGAGGTGCGCGCCAGCGATATCGAGCTGCCCGCCAACGTCGAGCTAGTCAATCCTGAGCAGATGATCGCCACTGTGGACAGCGACGAGGGCGCGTTCGAGATGGAGCTGACCGTGGAGCGCGGCCGGGGCTACGTGTCGTTCGAGGCGCGAGAGGGTCTCGCTATCGGCGTTATCCCGGTGGACGCGATATTCTCGCCCATCCCGAAGGTGAACTACATCGTTGAGCCTGCCAGCTTCGAGGTGCTATCCACGATTGCGGAGGACAGCGACGAAGTCTCCACCCTCACACCCGAACAGGTAGCGGGCCAGGAGCAGGTGGTCGTGGAAATCTGGACGGATGGCACCATCGACGCCGGTGAGGCGTTGAGCCTGGCTGCCCAGTACCTGGCGCAGCATTCCTCCATCATCTCCAACTTCAACCGGCAAGCGCCCGCCCAGGTGGAGCGCGATAGCTCGATTGTGGCAATCCCGCCGCAGTTGTTCGAGATGTCGGTGGAAGACCTCAACCTGTCGATGCGTACCTTCAACTGCCTCAAGCGCAGCGGCATCACCAAGGTGGGTCAGGTGCTGCGCATGGACCGCAAGGAACTGCTCAGCCTGCGCAACTTCGGTGAGAAGTCGTTCGATGAGCTGTACCAGTCCCTGGAGTCCCGCGAACTGCTGCCGGAGGGTACACCCCTGGCCGTGTCTGTCGCCCAGGCCCAGGAGATGGATGAAGGCGAAGACGGCGGCTTGGATGGCGAGGATAGCCTGGACGATGTGGACGTGGCTTATCCCGACACTCTGGACGCCACCACGGACGAGACGGCCTACATGGAGCCGCCCGGAGTGGGTGGCCTGTTCGACGGCCCCGGTTATGAAGTGGTAGAGGGTGCCGGTGTGAGCGAAGGCAGCATAAAAGCCGCCGCTGGCATCTACATCGACGACGTGCCCACCGCAGGCCCCATCGACCTTAGCCCCGATGCGTCCACAGCGGAGGGCGGCAGGCCGGTCGGCGCGCCGGGCGAGCTTGTATCGGAAGGCGACAACGGGTCAAACAGTTAGGATGAGTTGTTAGTTGTTAGTTGTTAGCAGGTCTAGCACTAACCACTAACAACTAACAACTAGGAGAAAGAACGATGCGACACAAAATGAAGGGACGCGGGCTGCACCGCAACAGCGGCGAGCGCCGGTCTCTATTCAGGAACCAGCTTGTGAGCCTGCTGATGCACGAGCGCATCCGCACGACCGAAGCCAAGGCCCGCGAGCTTCAGCCGATGGCCGAGAAGGTGGTCGCGCTGGGCCGCGAGGACAACGAGCACAACCGCCGGGTGGCCCACTCGATGCTGGTCAATTCCCTCATGGTGCGCAAGCTCTTTGAGGACATCGGCCCTCGCTACACCGACCGGCACGGCGGCTACACCCGCCTCTACAAGCTGCACCACCGCCCCGGCGACGGCACGCTGGTCTGCCAGCTTGAACTGGTTGAGGAATAATTCTTAATTTTGAATTCTTAATTCTTAATTGAGATTCCGGAAGCGGCTTTGAGCCAACTCCAATTAAGAATTCAAAATTAAGAATTAAGAATTCGAGCGCAGTGTACCTTAAGTTACGAATACAGTACGACGGCACGGAGTTCTCCGGCTCTCAGTTGCAAAGCGAGGGTAGGGGAAGGACAGTGCAGGGGGAGCTAGAGGGGGCTCTGTCCCGGTTGGCGGGCGAGCCTCTGAGGGCTAACCTGGCGGGGCGGACGGACGCGGGGGTGCATGCCTGGGGACAGGTTGCCAGCCTCGCCTTCCCGGCTCGGCCCAGGCTGGACGCACCGGAGACAGTCAAGCGGGCGCTCAACGGCATTTTGCCTGCCGACCTGGTGGTGCTTGAGGTGGAGGAAGTGGACGCTCGGTTCCACGCCCGCTTCAGTGCCACCAGGCGGTGCTACCGCTACCTCATCTGGAACGCGCAGGAGCCGCTGCCTCTCATCAGGCGCTACAGCTTGCACGTTCGCAGGCCGCTCGATGCGGAGGCGATGTCGGCAGCCGCAGGGCTTCTGGTGGGCACGCACGACCTGGCTTCGTTCGCGGGGCAGGGGATGGGAGTGCCACAGGAGGCAGATGGTGAGGATAGGCCAAGCACTGTCCGCACTGTGGACGTAGCCCGGATGATGACGGTTGAGCCGAACGCCAACTTCTGGGCGTGGGAAGCGCCGGGGAGTGGCAGGGTGGAGGATGTTTCCACTGGCTCGCGGCTCCTGGCCCTGGACCAGGTAGCCAACGCCTTCCTGCCGCAGATGATCCGCACGATTGTGGGCACGCTGCTTGAAGTGGGAGAAGGCAAGCGTACTGTAGAAGATATGAAGCATATTATAGAGAGCCGGGACCGGCGACAAGCAGGTCCGACGGCCAAGCCGCAGGGGCTCTGCCTCTTGTGGGTGAGCTACTAAATAGAGTTTTGAGGGTTGAGCCGAGAGGCGAACTCGAAGCTCAAAACTGCAAGACTGGAGGATAACGTGAGCACAAAGACATGGACGCCCACCGCCGAGGACGCGGCCCAGCGCGAATGGTACCTGTTAGACGCTGAGGGATT